>JALFLB010000043.1 GCA_022775045.1 Agathobacter sp.
ATCATTTATCCGATATTCAGAAAAAGGAATTGTTCCGTGAAATATATGATAAGTTACCGACCGGTGGGGTGTTTGCAAATTATGACCAGTTTTGCGCAGATACATCCGAAATGAGTAACTGGATGGATTCCTATTGGGAATTGCAATTATATCATAGCGGACTTGCTGATAGAGATATTGAACTTTGGAAGGAAAGAAGAAAACTCGATAAAGAGTGTTCGGTTGAAACAGAGATGGCTATGCTCAGAGCCTGCCAATTTACGGAAGTTCAATGTATTTATTTCTACCATAAGTTTTCAGTAATTGTTGCAAAGAAATGAGATGTATTCTATTTGTTCAAAAGCGGGTGGTTTTTGACTCTACCATGCTATTATGGAGGATTAGGTATGAACGAAGGATTCATTATCAAGGCAAACTGGATCATGTTCAAAAAGCCAATTCTTGATAATCTGTATCTGCTGGGAGAATCGAAGGCGTTTTATAGAAAAGTCAGGGTAGCATGAGGTGAAGCAAGGATGCAAAAGTCAAAAGGCAACCCATCCTTATACCTGGCAATATACTGTTACTGTTGAGGATAAAGACCGATTCACTGCAACTTTCACCAGATGTGGCATCTATGAATATCTGAAAAGCCGCGGAATGGCAGAAATCGTGCCGGCTATGTGTGCCCTTGACTATACATTCGGAGAAGAAGAAAATCATATTTTCCTGCGAAAACAAATAATTGCGACCGGCGGAACAGTCTGCGATTGCCACTATGTGCGCAAATTTTCTGCAACACCGGAGGAAATTGCCGAAAGTGCTGAAGATCAAAGAAAAGAAGCACTTCGCGGCGGAAGAAGCAAAGGATACGATTCTGTCATTTTGGTTGCAAACAGTATCGGGGCTTTTTTGTCGATGAATACCTTAGCTGAGAAGAACATTTCCCAAGCCATGTTTATTTCGCCCATCGTAAATATGGAGAGATTAATTACGAATATGATGAAGTGGTCAAATGTAATAGAGGAAGAGTTGCAAAGTAAAAAAGAGATTTCTACAGAGTTTGGAGAAAACTTATCTTGGGAGTATCTGTGCTATGTGCGAAAACATCCGATCAAGTGGAGTATCCCCACCTGCATTCTGTATGGTGGAAAGGATCACCTGACATCCAGAGAAACTATATCCGAGTTTGCGGATCGAATTGGCGCAAATCTTACCGTAATGGAGAATGGAGAACACTGGTTCCATACAGAGGAACAGATGAAAGTCCTTGATAATTGGGTGTGCAGCTCCATTCGTTAACTTCATAAGTGTATCAAGAAAAATGGTACAGAACTCGTTTCAAATGAAATCAAAATAAATATGCTCCAGACTCAGGTCTACAAAAATGGAGAGCAGATTGAACTTACGGTGGGAGAGTACAAACTGCTCTGTCTTTTTATGCAGAATCCGAATATCGTTCTGACAAAAAATCAGATACTGCAAAGTCAAAGATCGAGGCATTTTTAGCAGGGAACATAGATGAAAAAGCGGAAAATATGGTATACTATTAAAAGTTAATTGTAAATGAAACGAGGTGTTTTTTTGGATAATCATAAGAAATATGAGCTGTGGATTATTGATATAACAAAATTATTGGCAGTTGTTTGCGGTGCAACTCTGCTTGGAATATTGTTTGTAAAGTCAGGATTTCCCGAAACAAATATTGTTGTAATCTATATCTTTGCGGTACTTTTAGTGGCACGTTTTACAACAGGATATTTTTATGGGATTCTGTCCTCAGTCGTGTGTCTTTTATGTTTTAATTATTTTTTTACGGCACCTTACCATACTCTGGCAGTCAATGATCCGAGCTACATGATAACCTTTTGTATCATGTTGATTACAGCACTGATTACCAGTGCACTTACAACAAAGGAAAAGTTGATGACTATGGAAGCTACCAGAAAAGGTATGGAGAGTCAGACACTCTATATGCTTTCCAGCAAACTTTCTGATGCAGCAGATATCGAAGCTGTGATAAAGATAGCGGCGGAGAGTATGAGCAGATTGTTACAGGTAAATGTAGGATGTATCTATGTAGGAGAGCAGGCAGAACCAATCTATATTCAGCAGCTTGAAAAAGAGCAGCTCCACAGAAGTGTTACAGATGTTGATGAAATCCGTAGAAAATTTACAAATCTACGAACAGAATATCTCGAGAATGAGGAAAATTGGACTTTTCCGGTCAACGGACAGAACAGACTTTTGGCAGTTATCATGATTGACAGAAAAGTATCAGAAGAAGAACTTTCCTCGAATAGGAAACTGATTCATTCCATGATTGAAAATATTTCTCTTGCATTGGAACGTATTGAGATTACCATTGAAAGAGTAAGAGACAGACAACGGATGGAACGAGAAAGGGAGAGAGCAAATCTTCTCAGAGCAATTTCTCATGATTTGCGCACACCTCTTTCCGGAATTATGGGTTCTGCGGAAATGTTAATGGATATGACCGAAAAGGAGGATAATCGCCAGAAACTTCTAAAAGGTATCTATCAGGATGCGGACTGGTTAAAATCATTAGTGGAAAATATATTAAGTTTGACAAGATTGCAGGATGGAAAGATATTAGTACATAAAGAAATGGAGGCACTGGAAGAGGTTATTGCATGTGCGGTGGCACATATAGAAAAAAATTATCCGGACAGGGAAATACAGGTTGAGATACCGGAAGATTTTAGAATGGTTCCCATGGATGCAAAGCTGATTGAACAGGTAATCATCAATCTGTTGGATAATGCGGTAAAGCATACTACCTGTGAGGAGAAGGTTACAGTCTGTGTAAGCTATTTGCCTGACAAGGCACAGGTGACAGTCAAGGACGAAGGAGAAGGGATCGCGAAAGAGGATGAAGGGAATCTGTTCCAGATTTTTTATACCTCAAAGACAAGAGCTGCCGATGTCAGAAAGGGGATTGGACTTGGACTTACAATCTGCGAAACAGTTGTGAATGCTCACGGAGGAACGATTACCGGAAGAAACAGAAAAAACGGTAAGGGTGCTGAGTTTATTTTTACATTACCGGTATCTGTTCAGGAAGAAGGAAAGGAAGGACACCAATGATTCAGGAAAAAATACTCGTGGTAGAAGATGACATACAAATTCAGAATTTTATGGTATATACACTTGAAAATGCCGGATTTGAAGCCTCTGCGGTGCCTAGTGGAAAAGAAGCTATTGAATGTATGATAAGAAAAGACATAGACTTAATCCTGCTTGATCTGGGGCTGCCGGATATGGACGGCATGGATGTTTTACACAAAGTCAGGGAATGGTCTTGTGTGCCAATTATTATCGTATCAGCAAGGGATCAGGATAAAGAAAAGGTAACTGCTCTCGACGATGGGGCAGATGATTATTTGACCAAGCCCTTTTCAGCTACAGAATTGATGGCAAGAATCCGGGTTGCCTTAAGACATTATTACCGGATGAATCAAAAGGAAGAGGTAGAAAAGCCTGACGATGCTGTTTACACCAATGGAGAAATTTGTCTGGATAATGGAAAACATATGGTATATAAAAGCGGACAGGAGATACATCTGACGCCAATGGAATATAATCTTTTGTATCTTTTTATGAGAAATCCGGGAAAAGTGCTGACATACCATACAATCCTCCAAAAAATCTGGGGAGAAGGTTATGGTGAGGATACGCAGGTCTTACGTTCGGTCATGGCATCAACCAGAAGAAAGATTGAGAATAATCCTGCAAAACCGGAGTATATACTGACAGAAATCGGTGTTGGCTATCGTATGAAGGAAAGAGACAAATAAAGAGAAGGCAATTGACAAAATGAGGATATATTGGTGCAATCCGCCGCTGTGAATGCTGCAGTCAATGCTTTTAACAAGGAATTGCTGGCACATCACATCAAAGGCTGTGTTGCATGAAATAAAAGGAAGTGAATCAATGATGGAACAATATACAGTAACCGGTATGAGCTGTGCCGCCTGCACAGCCCGTGTGGAAAAAGCAGTATCAGGTGTGAAAGGAGTTACTTCCTGTTCGGTGAGCCTGCTGACCAATTCCATGGGCGTAGAAGGAACAGCATCTGCCGAGGAAATCATAGCGGCGGTTCGTGATGCAGGATATGAAGCATCTCTGAAAAATGGCAATAAGGATCAAACTACACGTTTATCCTCGGATGAGGATGCATTGAAAGATAGGGAAACTCCTGTGTTAAAAAAACGGTTAATTGCATCTCTCGGGTTTTGGATAGTACTTATGTATGTTTCCATGGGGCATATGATGTGGGGCTGGCCGCTGCCGCCGTTTTTTGATGACAACCACGTGGCAATGGGGCTTTTGCAGCTATTGTTAACGATTGCAATTATGGTCATTAATCAGAAGTTCTTTATTAGCGGCTTTAAGAGCTTGTGGCACCATGCTCCGAATATGGATGCGTTGGTTGCATTAGGCTCTGTGGCAGCTTTCGTCTATAGTACAGTTGCACTGTTTGCTATGACGGATGCACAGGTTAAAGGCAACGCAGATGCAGTAATGTCATACATGCACGAGTTTTACTTTGAATCTGCTGCCACGATTCTGACGCTGATCACTTTAGGAAAAA
This sequence comes from Agathobacter sp., assembly GCA_022775045.1. Lineage (GTDB taxonomy): Bacteria > Bacillota > Clostridia > Lachnospirales > Lachnospiraceae > Roseburia. Next base: position 4,595 of record JALFLB010000043.1, read on the forward strand.
TGCTTGAGGCACGTTCAAAAGGAAAAACCACCGATGCGCTAAAGGGGCTGATGAAGCTGGCTCCAAAGACTGCCACGCTTCTACGGGATGGTGCAGAAATTACTGTGCCGATTGAGCAGGTGGCAAAAGGTGATATTTTTGTTGTGCGTCCAGGTGAAAATATTCCTGTGGATGGAGCTGTTTTGGATGGAAACTCTGCAGTAGATGAATCCACCCTGACAGGAGAGAGTATTCCTGTAGACAAAGCGGTCGGGAGTGCAGTTTCCGCAGGAACATTAAACCAATCGGGTTATATACGCTGTGAAGCGACAAGAGTAGGCGAAGACACTACGCTCTCGCAAATTATCCAGATGGTCAGCAATGCGGCTTCAACAAAAGCACCGATTGCCAAGGTCGCAGACAAGGTGTCAGGTGTATTTGTTCCTGCCGTTATCGCAATTGCGGTGATAACGGTTATTGCATGGCTTCTCGCCGGACAGACAACAGGATTTGCTTTGGCACGAGGAATTTCTGTGTTAGTGATTAGTTGTCCTTGTGCACTTGGTCTTGCTACACCGGTTGCCATTATGGTTGGCAACGGAATGGGTGCAAAAAACGGAATTCTTTTTAAGACGGCTGTGTCGTTGGAAAAAACGGGCAGGACACAGATTGTGGCACTTGATAAAACAGGAACGATTACCCGGGGAGAACCAAAGGTTACGGACATGATTCCGATAAATGGTAAGAGTGAAACGGAACTTTTGGCAATTGCCTATGCGTTGGAGAAAAAGAGCGAACATCCGCTGGCAAGGGCAATCCATCAGGCAGCTGAGCAGGAGGGAGTGTCGGCAGACGAGGTCGAACAATTTCAGGTATTGCCCGGAAATGGGATTCAAGCAATGCTTAATGGCACAGCTTTGTATGGTGGCAGTTATAAATTTATCAGTGAACAAATTCAAGTGACTGATGAGATAAATGAAATGTCAGAGCGTCTTTCGGCAGAAGGAAAAACACCCTTGTTTTTTGCCTGCGATGGTGAGCTTATGGGTATCATTGCCGTAGCGGATACCATCAAAGAGGACAGTCCTCAGGCAATAAAAGAAATGCAGAATATGGGCATCCATGTGGTGATGCTGACCGGTGATAACGAACGTACAGCTAAAGCAATCGGGTCAAAGGTAGGTGTGGATGAAGTAATCGCCGGAGTACTTCCTGATGGAAAGGAAAGTGTAATCAGAAAACTTCAGCAAAAAGGAAAAGTCATCATGGTTGGTGATGGCATCAATGACGCTCCGGCACTGACAAGTGCCGATATTGGCATTGCCATTGGTGCAGGTGCGGATGTTGCGATTGATGCAGCGGATGTGGTGTTGATGAAAAGCTGCCTGTCCGATGTACCTGCAGCCATACGTCTAAGCCGTGCAACTCTGCGTAATATTCACGAGAATCTGTTTTGGGCATTCATCTACAACATTATCGGTATTCCATTGGCGGCGGGTGCTTTTATCAGTGTTTTGGGGTGGCAGTTAGATCCAATGTTCGCTGCGGCAGCCATGAGCTTGTCCAGTTTTAGTGTAGTGACAAACGCACTGCGTTTGAATTTCTTTCGGATGTATGATTCCAAGCGGGATCATAAAATCAAAAATGAATATAAAATCACAATAAAAAAGGAGATAAAAACTATGGAAAAGACATTGAAAATCGAAGGTATGATGTGTGGGCATTGCGAAATGCACACAAAAAAAGCTCTGGAAGCAATTGATGGTGTGACAAAGGTGGAGGTCAGTCACAAGACGGGAACCGCTGTTGTAACGCTTGATAAGGACGTTTCGAACGATGTTCTGAAACAGGCTGTTGCCGATCAGGAATATGAAGTAACAGATATTCAATAATCCCCTCTGTTTTTTAATTTTGATTTTTCCTACAGTCTGAAGCAGATAACCTTAAGCTAATATGTTTTAAGGTTATCTGCTTTTTTCACATCATTTTTACACATGGTTATCATTCTCACAGAATTCTCACAAGGCACAAGGTAATTCCCACACTATTCTGACAAGGAACAAATTATAATACAGGTAAATTGATATTCCAATAAAGGGACGAATTTGAAATGAGTCATACATTGGAAGAAAAATGTAGACAATTGATTTTACAAAGAAAATTTGAACAGTGTCAGAAAGAGATAGAAACAGCGATGGCAGAAATGCCTCATTGTGCGATTCCACATAACCTGATGGGAATCTTGATGGAGACGGAATCAAACCATATCCTTGCCATGAACCATTTTAGGGCTGCTTATGCGCTGGATCCTACCTATATTCCTGCCCGGTATAACATGGAACTGTACGGGCAGATGTACCGCACCGGAAAATACGCCTATACCGAGGAGGATTGCCCGGTCGAAAATGATAAGCTTATGGAAAAGAGCTATACCATTATTGCCGGTTGTGGGCGCCTGGGAGCAAGCATTGCAGGGAAGCTGTCAGAGCAAAAAAAAGATGTTATGATTATAGATTGCGACAAGACAGCCTTTCGCAAACTTCCCTTATCTTTCGGCGGATTGACGTTAGCGGCCAGTGTAACTGATTTGGAAAGACTCAAAGTGGCAGAAATCGATAGAGCAACGTTATTTCTTGCTGTAACGGATGATGACTGTACAAATATCTGCGCAGCACAGATCGCAAAAGAGGTATTTCATATAAAAAAAGTGATAACGCGAATTTATGACGAAGAAAGAATACCTCTTGTAACGGGAATGGGAATTGATACGATCTGTCTCACCAAATTGTCGGAAAAAGAAATTTCTGATTATATTTAGAATGTTTCATTGATGGGAGGACGAAATTATGTGGGCAGATAAAAAGAGAAAAAAGAGCATTTTGATTGTGGGAGGATTTCATGAAGCGAGATCACTGGCTCACTCACTTCTGGAAAAAGATTATCGTGTCACTGTAGTTAATAAAAACTATGAGGACTGTGAAAAACTTGCAGAGATGAACAGGCTGAATGTGATCTATGGGGATGGAAGTAAAAAATTTATACTGGAGGATGCAAATGCTGCATCCTGTCAGGTGGCCATTGCCTTAACCGGAAGCGATGAAGCCAATCTGATCATCTGTGAAATGTGTAAGAAATTTTTTCATGTGGAAAAGACGGTTTCCCTGCTGAACGATCCGTCCAAAACAGAATTTTTTTACCAGATGGGAATTGACCGGGTGGTATGTGCATTAAACATGATTACCAATATCATGGAGGAAAATGCCCTTATGGATGAGATGATGAAAATGATTCCCCTTGAAGAAGGCAGACTTCACATTGCAGAGACGGCAGTCTTACATAATTCTGCCCTGATCGGGAAGAAACTGTGGGAACTGAATCTTCCCAAGGAGATTATTATCGGCTGTATTTTAAGAGGCGATCAGAGCTTAATCCCCAGAGGAGATACCAGTGTAAAAGAGGGCGATATACTGCTCATGATTACTTCGGATAAACAAAAACTGAACGCAGTAAAGGAGTTGACGGAAAGTTGAATATTTATGAAAAGACGAAGGCCCGTGGAAACTCCATTGCCGGTAAGATGATGGTACTGGAAGGGATGATCGTACTTGTTCCTCTTTTGGTGATTCCATTCTATCCCGGTGAAGCAGGCGTGTCCGGGATTTTTTTGATACCTGCGTGTTTGTCGATTCTGGCAGGGATGTTCGTGTGTCGTTACGGGAAGCAGATCAGTAATAGCAGCCGCTTTGTTGTATTTTCATGGTTCTATGGGATTCTTCTGGCTGCAATTCCATTTTTCCTGTACGGAGGTGTAACACCTGCGCAGGCACTGTTTGAATCGGTAAGCGGCTTTACCACCACCGGACTGTCGGTGCTAAACGTAGAAGAACTTCCCCATATTTTTTTGTTTTACAGAGCTTTTTTGCAATACATAGGTGGTCTCGGATTCATTATGACCATGCTGCTTTTTGTGCAGGAAAAGGATTCTGCGGTTTTGTATCAGGAAGAAGGGCATCCGGACAGGCTGATGCCTGGGATTGGCAAAACGGCAAAGGTGATTGGCATCATGTATGGATTTTTCCTGTTCATTGGCACCGTACTTTATACCATATTCGGCATGCCGTTTTTTGACAGTGTGGTACATACGATGTGTGCATTATCTACAGGTGGATTTTCTAATAAAATGGACAGTATTGGGTACTATCACTCACTGCCCATTGAATGTATTACTGTTATTTTGATGTTAATTGGCACAACAAATTTTTCCTTTCTCCTACTGCTCTTTAAGGGAAAAATCCGGGATTTCTGCAAGGCGAGTGAAATCCGCTTTTTGGGCGGCCTTATTTTAATTACCGTTCCTGTTTTGACCGTTTTTCTGGCAGCCGGGGGAAAAACCATAGGGGAAGGACTGCGTCTTTCCCTATTCAATGCCTTCTCCGCATTGTCCACAACGGGATATGCAACCTGCAGTTACGTTGAATGGCCGGAGTGTGCGCTCGCGGTCATGATTCTTCTTATGGTGATTGGCGGGGGTCTTGGCTCTACCGCAGGTGGTATCAAACTGGCCCGTGTGTGTATTTTATTGAAAAATCTTGTCAGGAACATACGAAAGAAGATGCTGCCCGACAGAACTATCCTTCTTACCTATTACCACAGGGGGACAGAAAAAGAACTGCTGGAGAATGAGCAGATCGAGGAGGCATCCACCTATGCGGGCTGTTATTTATGCATCTATCTTCTGGGTACCATGCTTTTGACCTTTTTCTCCGGGTGTACTTTGGTACAGGGAGCGTTTGAATTTGCGTCGTCTCTCGGAACGGTAGGACTTTCGATCGGAGTCACAAATCCCGATACATCAACCATATGTCTATTCATTGAAATGATAGGAATGATTCTTGGAAGACTGGAGATCTTTGTAACCGAAAAATATTCTACCCGATTGTACTGCCTTTCATTTCATGCTAAACTAAAGTAAGAATTTTTACTGAAGAAAGATAGGGAGGATATTATGCCAGTTTTTGATTTTAACCATTCACCGGAGAATCCGAAAGGACCGGAGTGTACATATACCGTTTTTCGTTCCAATGCGTCTTTGACTTCTGTCCGGCAGCCGATTCTTGTCCTTGACAATAGCAGTCAGAATCTGCTGCATCATACCAGCGGTGTGTTTACGAATCCCATTAAGAGGACATCTTTTGAGTTTAAGGATGAAGGCAGTGCAGTCAGCGCGGATATTCTTAAAATAGATGCCCGTTTTGTAAGCCTTTTGAAATGGCTGGGGGAAAACCATATCAATGTGCGGCTTTCCGGAGCGGTTCGTGAGGATGGCTATGCAGTGTACAAGATTCGTGAAATTGCCTTTGGCGGTGGCTCCAAGCTTTCCGCGGAGGACGGATTTCTACAGTTTATGATTGACCGCCTTCTTGCAAGCAATGCTCCGACAGAAGAACAGCCGGATGAAGATGAGGAGGAAACCGGCGACAGCATGAAACTGACCAGTATTCAGAGTATTACGGATTTTATCAACTGTGCAGGAAGAACACTGCCGGATAACATCCGGCTGTGGGCCAGAAGAAATCTGGCGGTTGCTCGTTCGCATGAGGTGTCTGCAGAGGAGCGTAGACATGCTCAGCGTGCACTTTCTATCATGATGAATATTCAGTGGAAGAGCAATTATTTTGAAGCAATTGATCCGGATGAGGCGCGCCGGATTCTCGACGAGGAGCTTTATGGGATGGAGCGTGTGAAGCAGAGAATTATCGAGACGATTATTCAGATTAACCGTACTCACACACTGCCTGCCTATGGTCTTCTTTTGATCGGACCGGCTGGAACAGGTAAGTCCCAGATTGCTTATGCGGTAGCCCGCATTTTAAAACTGCCGTGGACAACACTGGACATGAGTTCCATCAATGATCCGGAGCAGCTGACCGGAAGCTCTCGAATCTATGCCAACGCAAAGCCGGGCATTATCATGGATGCTTTTTCCATGGCGGGAGAGTCCAATCTGGTGTTTATTATCAATGAGCTGGATAAGGCGGCTTCCGGCAAAGGAAATGGAAATCCTGCCGATGTGCTTCTGACATTGCTGGACAACCTTGGTTTTACTGACAATTATATTGAGTGTATGATTCCGACAGTGGGGGTTTACCCGATTGCCACTGCTAATGACAAGGATCAGATCAGTGCACCGTTGATGTCCAGATTTGCGGTTATCGAGATTCCAGATTATACTCCGGAAGAGAAGAAAGTGATCTTTTCCAGGTATGCGCTTCCGAAAGTGTTAAAGAGAATTGGTATGAAAGAAAATGAGTGCGTTCTGACACCGGATGGGCTGGATGCAGTTATTGATCTGCATAAGAACACCAGCGGAATTCGTGATTTGGAGCAGGCGGCTGAGCATATTGCAGCTAATGCACTGTACCAGATTGAAGTTAACCATGTGGATTCTGTATCCTTTGACGCACAGATGGTGAGGGAGCTTCTTTCATAAATGTGAAGTAGCATGAAATCATTAGAGTGTCTGGTTCATTTTATTCCGAATCAGGCACTCATTTATATTAGCGATAATGGAGATTAATTCCTCCATTGTCGCCTCCTCAGATTGTCAAAAGTTAAAGCTTCGGTTGGCCAGTGATATGCAGGAATAAGATTCAGTCCCCTTAGAATAAGAAATAAGATTCGCTTATTCCAAGGGGGCAATTTTTCAGTCTATGCGCTTGCAAGCTCGATAAATTTCTGGTGGATACGAAGGTCATCATCCAATTCCGGATGAAAAGCGAAGGCAAGCTGGTTGTGGTATTTGACTCCGACAATCTTGTCATCGACAGTTGCCAGAACTTCAACTCCCTCTGAAACCTGATCCACATATGGCGCACGGATAAAAGTCATTGGTACCTCGCCGATGCCATCTACTTTTGAAACTGTGTGGAAACTGCCCAGCTGGCGTCCATAGGCGTTACGCTTGACACACATCGGGATGGTGGCGAAGTGTTGCGCACTGTCGCCCTCAAGCTCAGAGGCAAGAAGAATCATTCCGGCGCAGGTGGCCAGCACCGGCATTCCGTTCTGAATCTTTTCTAATAAATTATCATACATTCCGAGTTCACGGAGAAGCTTTCCCTGTACCGTGCTTTCCCCGCCCGGCAGGATGAGTGCATCGAAATCCCGATCAAGATCACTGGCCTGACGAAGCTCAAAATAAGGGATTCCCAGCTGGTCCAAAACCTTTTCATGTTCAATAAATGCTCCCTGCAGAGCCAATACTGCTATGGTCATTATTTGCCTCTTTCTGCCATAAGTAAGGCGATTTCCTGCTCGTTGATTCCGACCATTGCCTCACCCAGATCAGCAGACAATTCTGCAATCAGTTTGGCATCGGTATAATTGGTAACAGCCTTTACGATTGCGTTGGCTCTCTTCTCCGGATTGCCGGACTTGAAAATACCGGAACCTACGAAGACGCCCTCTGCTCCAAGTTGCATCATCAGAGCTGCGTCAGCAGGAGTAGCAACACCACCGGCTGCAAAGTTTACAACTGGAAGCTTTCCGTTCTCATGAACATACTCTATCAGGTCATATGGAACCTGAAGCTGCTTTGCAGCCTCGAACAGCTCGTCGGTTCTCATGTTCTGGATGCGGGCAATTTCACTGTTCATCATGCGCATATGGCGGACTGCCTGTACCACATCACCGGTGCCAGGCTCTCCTTTGGTACGAATCATGGAAGCCCCCTCACTGATACGTCGGAGTGCTTCACCGAGATCCTTTGCACCACAGACGAATGGAACCTTGAAATCTCTCTTGTTAATATGGTATACATCATCGGCAGGGGAGAGTACCTCGCTCTCGTCAATATAGTCAATCTCAATTGCCTCTAAAATCTGTGCCTCCACAAAGTGGCCGATGCGGCATTTTGCCATAACCGGGATGGATACGGCTTCCTGAATTCCGCGGATCATCTTCGGATCACTCATGCGGGAGACACCGCCTGCAGCACGGATATCTGCCGGAATCCGCTCCAATGCCATGACTGCACAGGCACCAGCTGCCTCAGCAATCTTTGCCTGTTCTGGTGTGGTGACATCCATGATGACACCGCCTTTTAACATTTGTGCAAGCTGCTTGTTTAAATCATATCTTTCTGTTGTGCTCATTGTTTTCCTCCGAAATTGTTTGTTTATTTTTCAACGGGAGGCACTTGTCTCAAAGTCGCTTTGCGATGCAAGCGCATATGTGCTTTACCGTGATATGGATGATTATAATTACATTTTGGACATAGTGGAATAACCAAAATAAATAAAAAATATAAGACCAAAATATAAAACTTTCGTGAATTATCGCAGATATCAGATTGAAAAAAAGCAGAAAATATATTAAAATTAACCATATAATTTAAGTGATTTTAACATTGTGGGAACGATGGACTGGCTGGGTGTTCATAATGCTTTTATCTACACGTTTGAAACACCTATCATTCATTTGAATCATGAACCGTTTCAGATGCCGGAGGAATTGCTTTTGAAAGCGATGCAGCGAAAGGGTAAGGTAAGCAGTATCCCGGCGGTCCGGCAGAGAGTGCGTACTGATGATATCTATAATATGGAGCGACGGGGGATTCGGGAACAGGTCATGCTGGTTGTGCTTCCACTTTATTCTAATGAGATGCTCTATGGGATACTGCTTTGTGATCTCACGAGTGGCAGCATGGAGAATGGTGAATTTCTGGGAAATCAGATGTCAGCCGCGGTGAAGATGATCAATCTGCTTAAGACGAATGAGTCTATTATGTTGCAGTTGGAGAAATCGCTTGCGGTTCTTCAAGAGAATAATCTGGAACTTGAGACTTTGTCCAAGAGGGATCCATTGACGGGAATCAGGAATCGAAGAGGCTTTTTTCATGAGGCAGAGCCGCTTCTGGAAAAGTGCAGACAGGAGTATAAACCGTTGACGGTTATTTATGTAGATATGAACAATCTTAAGATCATCAATGACCGTTATGGACATGAGGAGGGAGATTTTTCGCTAAAGACGATTGCTGAGGTTCTCAAAGAGCAGGTCGCAGAGTTTGGAGTTGTAGCAAGAATTGATGGGGATGAATATGCCTGTGCACTAGTGACGGAAGAGAAGGATGATGATCTGCTGGAGCATATTTACAATGCCTTTGTTCGGTTTAATGAGACAAGTGAGAAGCCTTATAATGTGACGGTTTCTGCTGGAGCCTACCGAATTGAGAAAGATGATAAACATACGCTGGAGGACGCAATGACCTTGGCGGACGAAAGATTATATGAGGTGAAGAAAATCCGTAAGAAGGATGTTGCGAAGACAACTGTCTGACAGGAGATACTGCTCATGATGATGAGCAGTATCTTTTTTGCTTCAAGTAACAAAAATACAACACGTAGTTTTGAAAACTACATAAAGTAGTAGACAAATAACAACAAATGGATTACAATAGCATATCATGAAGAACAATCAAAGAATAATTTACTATCAGGATGAATTAAATGATGAGTTTGCAGGAGATCATATCAAGGCAAAGAAAATTGATGGTACTTACCAGTATATCCGGGAAGATTTTTGGGGAAAGGTATCTCATATTTTCTGGTATCGGGTAATCGCAATTCCGCTTGCACGCATTTATATGAAAGTGCATTTCCATCACCGGATTGTGAATCAGGAGCTTTTGAAACAGGCAGGAGACCGTGGATTCTATCTATATGGGAATCATACACATTTTCTTGCGGATGCCTTGATTCCAACGCTGGTAAACAGACCGAGGGAAGCATCCGTGATTGTGCATCCCAACAATGTGTCGATGCCGTTTCTGGGTCGGATTACGCCGAGTCTTGGGGCACTTCCGCTACCGGATGATATGCAGGCGGCGAAGAAGTTTATGAAGGCGTTAGAGCATTGCATCGATAAGGGATCCTGTGTTATGATTTATCCCGAAGCTCATATCTGGCCCTTTTATACCGATATTCGTCCATTTAAGGATACGTCATTTCGATATCCGGTTCAGCACCAGACGCCTGTATTTTGTCTGACGAATACTTATCAGAAGAGGAAGTCAAAGAAGACACCTGAGATCGTCACCTATATTGACGGTCCTTTTTATGCGGATCATTCCCTGCCGGTGGGGCAGCAGAAGAAAAAGCTCAGGGATCAGGTTTATGCTGCGATGAAGGAACGGGCAAAAAATAATAATGTTGAGATGATTCACTATGAGCGGGTAGAACGTAAATCGGGAGAAAGCTATGATTAATCTGTTATTTTCAGGAAATGGAAAAGTTTTTGATGGAATCTTAAGCTGTTTGTTGTCCATTTTTAAAAGAACGGACACGAAAGAGCCGTTTCGTGTTTATGTTTTCACCATGAATATTACGAGGGTGAAGCCGGAGTATACTGCGATTTCGCAGGAGATGATCGATTTCCTGAATGTGGTTGCAAGAGAATATAATAAGGAGAGCGAAGTGCTGCGTGTGGACGTGACAGACCTTTATGAGAAGGAGTTTGCCTACTGCCCGAATGAGGGAGCCTATTGTTCTCCGTATACGCTGTTGCGTCTGTTTGCAGATCTTGTCCCGCAGATGCCGGATAAGCTTCTGTATCTGGATGTCGATCTTCTGTTTAACAGAGATATCCGTTTGCTGTATGATACCGATGTATCGGAGGTGGAGTATGCGGCTGCACGGGATCATTACGGAAAGTATTTGATCAATCCGAATTATGTTAATGCAGGTGTGTTGCTTTTTAATCTCGCAAAAATGAAAGAAACCGGACTTCTGGTAAAAGCGCGCAAGTTGATTCAGACAAAAAAGCTGGTATTTGCCGATCAGAGCGCAATCATTCGCAGTACAACAAAGAAAAAGATGTTGCCGCAAAAATTTAACGACCAGAAGTTTTTACATAAAAGTACGGTAGTGCGCCACTTTTCCAAGAGGCTTTTTTATCTTCCATATCCCCATACAGCGAATGTCAAGCAGTGGGAAGTAAGTAAAATACACAGGATTTTTCATTATTATGTATTTGATGATATTCTGTATGACTATATTTATCTGAGAAAAAAATATGAAGCAGAGCGAGAGGAGAAATAGGAATGAGTGAACAAAAAAAGATACCGATTTTTTACGCGTGTGACGACAATTTTGTAAAGTACACAGTTGTGTCCCTGCAGTCTATTATGGAAAATGCATCCGCAGATCAGCAGTATGTAGTTCATGTCCTGAATACCAATATCTCTGAGGAGATGAAGCAGGTAATGTATCATATGGCAAACGGGCAGTTTGAAATCCGTTTCGATGATGTGACGGATTATTTAAAGTCTATCAGAGATAAGCTGCCGCTTCGGGATTACTATTCCAGGACCACATATTTCCGCTTATTTATTGCGGAGATGTTCCCGGAATATGATAAGGCTATTTATATTGACAGTGATACTATTGTTCTTGGGGACATTGCAGAGCTGTATGCCTATGATCTCGGAGACAAATATGTTGGGGCCTGCAGTGAACAGGTAATGATGCAGGAGGATGTGTATGGAACCTATGTGGAGAAAGTTGTTGGTGTGGAGCGTGACAACTTCTTCAATGCCGGGATGATGGTGATCAACTGTGAGCAGTTCCGCCGCAACCATGTATTGGATCAGTTTATTGAACTGTTGCACATGTATAATTTTGTTGTGACACAGGATGAGGATTATCTGAATGTAATCTGCCATAATAAGGTCTGCTGGCTGCCGTCCAAGTGGAATGTTGAGATGTTCGGACAGCTGCCTTGCGAGGAGGAGGACATCTGCATGATTCACTATATTATGGTGTCGAAGCCATGGCACTATGAGGATTGCCGCATGAAGGAGCATTTCTGGGAATATGCGAAGAAAACGGCTGTATATGAGCAGATTCTTGAAGTCCTGGAGAATTATACGGATGCAGATCGTGCAGAAGACGCAGCATCAGCGGAACGCCTGATGCAGTTGGCAAAAGATGAGACGGCAAAGGAAAACAATTATATGAATCTCGTCAAGGCAGGAAAGCTCAAAGCCAAAGATCGTCTTCAGGTGCTTGACCGGATTGCAAAGCTGGAGCGGGAAGGGCGTTTTGACGAGGATGTGGAGGAAGATCCCCCTACACGTGAATTAAAGCCGAAAGAGATTGATTATTTAAAAAAAAAGGTGAGTAGTAAAATTAAGACAAAGCTTACCTACAAAGTGGCAAGGAAGTTTTTGAACCGGATTCTGGATGAAAAAAAGCTGATCATTAAGGATGTAAAAGGAGTCGAGAATATGGACGCTCTTTGTTCGGGAGCGGTTATTACCTGTAATCACTTTAATGCCTATGACAGCTTTGCGGTTCAGATTGCCTATGAGCGTTCCGGTCAGTGCAAAAAGAGACGGCTTTACCGGGTGATTCGTGAGGGAAATTATACGAATTTTCCGGGATTTTACGGGATGCTGATGCGTAACTGCTATACGTTTCCGCTTAGCTCCAACAAGGAAACTATGAAAAAATTCATGCGTTCTATGGATGCAGTGCTTCAGCATGGAGATTTTATGGTTGTATATCCGGAACAGAGTATGTGGTGGAATTACCGTAAGCCGAAGCCTTTGAAGAAGGGGGCGTTCACCTTTGCGGCAAAGAATAATGTTCCGGTGCTGCCAGTATTTATTACCATGGAGGACAGCGATATCCTTGGGGATGACGGTTTCTATGTGCAGGAGTATACCATTCATATCGCACCGGCCATTTATCCGGATTCGAATTTGACCCGTGCGGAAAATGTAGAAAAAATGAAAGATGCCAACTATAGGATCTGGAAAGAAATCTATGAGGAAACCTATGGCGAACCATTAGTGTACGATTGTGATGACAGTGCAACAAGTGCGTAATGCGGTGCTCCCCAATGGGATTATTGCATAGTACGTTAGTACTGTACTTGGATAAAGAGCATAAAAATTGTGAACATTTTGTGAAATTCTTTTACTTGAAAATTTTTTTCTGCTATGTGATACTAAATTTGAACGTTCGCTTGTGGGTCATTTATATGATTGACGGCAGGCGAAGGAAAAGGATCACGAAAAAGAAGATAAAGAAAGGATTGGATTGATGAAAACGAAAGTTTCAAAGAAAATTGGCAGTTTAGTGTTAGCACTTGCTATTGCTTTTACAGCCGTATTTGCGACTGTTACTCCGGTAGAGGCAGCGACAACAGATTATAAGTCATTGTATGCATCACCAGAGATGGGCGAAGAAGGTTATGCAAATACGGAAGTGAGAATTCATTTTACGGTCCCAAGTGAGGGAAAAGTGTGGTTTTTAATCCAGACGCTTGCTCCATGTGAAATGAAACTGGCTCTCTATAATAGTGCTGGAAATCTTGTCGCGGATGATTATTTGGGAAATCCATATACAGTAAGTGCGTATGATAGTAATTGGTATGCGAATAGTTATGGATATGCTGAGTATGATGAGACATGGAACTTAGCTGCTGGAGATTATACATATGGAATTACTTTTACAGAGGATACCCCTTTTCTTTTAGATGTTATTGAAGAGGGAACAAAAGCAACCATCAGCCAGACAAAGGCGACCATCACTAAGGGATTTACCAAGAAGCTTTCTGTAAGTGGTGGCACAGTTAAGTCATGGTCTTCCAATAAGAAGTCTGTTGCAACCGTTGACAAGAAAGGTAAGGTTACTGCTAAGAAGGCAGGTAAGGCAACAATTACTGCTACATTGACTGACGGAACAAAGTTAAAGTGTAATGTGACCGTTAAGGATAACAAGTACTCTGCCAGCAAGATTACCACTTCTGATGTTTATTATGGCAAGTGTGCTATGAGTGCCTACAGTGCAAGCTTCGATACCAAGGGAAATCTTGTTGTAAAGACGAAATTTGTAAACAATGATTATTATAAGGTCGTTGCACTTAAGAATATTAAGATCGTTGTCAAGGATGGTAATGGTAAGACGGTTGGAACATACAAGGCATCCAAGAAGAATGTGACTGTTTCATCTGGTTCAACCAAAGATATAACCTTTACCATTAAGAAATCCAGTCTGAAGAAGAAGAAGGCGGATTTGAGAAATTGTACAATTACATGTGATGGAATATACGAGTATTATTACTAAATCGCATTTCAAATGAACAAGTAGGTTACAGGCATCCTTTGGATGCCTGTTTTCTTTTACCCGTTATTGATGTATCAAATCCTTCATTGCTTGACAAAATACACCGATGACAGTATCATAACTGCTTATGAGTAAGAAAAGGGGATTGGAATAATATGGAAAAAATTGGATTACGATCGTAGATGGATTTTGTGTCAAATTGCGCCGGAAAAAATATTTTTATTAAAATATCAAATTTATGATGACATATGTGGGATGATGTGTTATAATAATTAAGTTGATATTTGCAGATGTAGTTCATCGGTAGAACACCAGCTTCCCAAGCTGGGGAGGCGGGTTCGACTCCCGTCATCTGCTTTTTGCCACATGACAGATGCCATGTGGTTTTTTTGCGGGGACACAGGAGGAAATATGGATCAGGCATTTATGAAGGAGAAGAAGATACTGCCGCTGGTGTTGTCGATGTCACTGCCGATGGTAGTATCAATGATGGTAAATTCTCTATATAACATTGTGGATAGTTTCTTTGTGGCTAAAGTCAGTGAAGAGGCTATGACAGCACTGTCACTAGTCTATCCGGTGCAGATTGTGGTGACAGCAATTTCAGTGGGATTTGGAGTGGGAATGAATGCCATGATTGCATTTTTTCTCGGTGAAGGAAATGAGAAAAATGCGAATCGGACTACAACTCTTGGAATTTTTTTCAGTATGATACATGGTCTCGCTTTGACGGTCGGATGTATTGTCCTGATGCCATATTTTCTTCGGCTCTTTACGAAAGATGCGGCTGTGATGGAGTTGGGGATTCGTTATTCAAATATTGCGTTTGCATTCTCTGTGGCAGTAACAGTAGGGATTGCCTTTGAGAAGGTGTTTCAGGCAGTGGGAAGGATGAGAATTTCGATGATCAGTATGTCTATTGGATTTGCCGCCAATATTTTACTGGATCCAATCCTGATATTTGGAATGGGACCATTTCCGGAGATGGGGATGGCAGGGGCCGCTCTGGCAACTGGAATTGGTCAGGTTTTGACGCTGCTTTCCTATCTGCTGTTTTATGTGATATGCCCGATTCCTGCGAGAATTGATGTGCATGATTTGAATTTTGATGCAGCGATTGTTCGGAAAGTCTATTCTATCGGTATTCCGGCAATGCTCAACATGGCGCTCCCGTCATTTTTAATTTCTGTTTTAAACGGGATTCTGTCTGCATTTGGTGAGGCATATGTGTTGGTGTTAGGTGCTTACTACAAACTGCAGACGTTTATTTATCTTCCGGTAAATGGAATTATCCAGGGAATCCGACCGCTGGTAGGGTATAATTACGGTGCGGGAGAATATTCCAGGGTGAAAAAGATTGTGCACACAGCCTTTGGTATGGCGGTTGTTATTATGGGAATTGGAATGGTTTTGTGTTGGAGTATACCGGATGTACTGATGGGGATTTTTACAGAAAATCCGACAACAGTTTCAATCGGAGGGAAGGCACTTTGTATCATCAGTCTTGGATTTGTGGTGTCGGCGGTCTCGGTTACCTCTTGTGGAGCCTTGGAGGGACTGGGAGAGGGAATGGCATCTTTGTGGATTTCTCTGGCGCGTGATCTTGTGGTTATTCTTCCTATTGCATACGTGTTGAGTTATGCTTTTGATTCGGTTGGAGTATGGATTGCATTTCCGGTGGCAGAGTTTTTAACTGCACTATTTGCACTTTTGCTTTTTCAAAGAAAGACACACCAGTTGTTTGCGGCAGACGTACATCCATGAAAATCATCTTGCAAAAAGGAAGTTTAATTATTATAATAAAATAGAATAAGAAGCCAAAGGTGGCGTACCCGGGAGAGGGTGCGCCCCTTTTTATTTGAGAATAGACTGGAAATCGGGAGAATACGTGTATGAAGACACTGGAAACAAATGATTGGGTAATTCTGAACACAATAATTTACAAGATTTATACCATGGAGGATTTTGATGAAATGCGTAGGGAGCTTTTGGAACAGTTAAAGCTTCTTATAAATTTTGACAGCGCAGATTTTTACCTTGCATCCTCACGGGAAGGGAAAATGCTGGATCGTCCGGTGATGCTGAATTGTGAAGTTGATCTGTCAGAGACCTATGAACAGTTGGATGAATCCAGGGGAATCATGATGAGCGGAAAATCATTGATCTATCGGGAGACGGATATCGTCAGTGATGAGATGCGCACTGAGACCGAATTTTATCAGAAAGTGTATAAGCCCAACAATTGGCATTATTCGCTTCAGATGGTTCTGGCGAAGGAAAAAAAGTTTTTGGGTGTGATTACATTTTATCGTACAATCGGAAAGGAAAATTTCCGGTATAATGACATTTTTATACTGGATATGTTAAAGGAACATCTTGCTTACCGGATTGACCGCAATTTTATGAGTGGTGGAGACGAAAGTGTGAAACTGACAGTGTCAGAGGCAGTGGAACAGTATTCCCTGACCCGCAGGGAACACACGATTCTCAGAATGCTGATGCAGGGGAAGGAGAGCAATGCTATCTGTGAGGAATTGTCGATCAGTGCGAATACCCTGAAAAAACATATACTGAATATTTACCGGAAACTTGGCATTCGTAATCGTGTGCAGCTGTTTAAGAAAATCAAAGAAAGGGAAGACTAAACTCAGCCTTGTGAGGCAGCTCGGACAATGTTATAATCGGGGAGAAAGAGAGGACAGAAATGATGTACCGAAAAACAGTTGACGAGCTACAGGCAGACCAGAGGGAAAAACTGGTTATCGATATCAGAAGTGCGCAGGATTATGAAAAGGAAACTTATCCGGGAGCTAAAAATATTTTCTGGGAAGAGTTCGGGGAACACATGAATGAGATTCCGAAGGACAAACCGGTATATTTGATCTGCTATACCGGTCAGAAAAGTGATGAGATTGCGGAGAGACTGTCGGAGCTGGGCTATGAGATTTTCAGCGTGGAGGGTGGATACCGTTCCTATCTGCGCAAAAAGCTGGCTGATTTTATGAAAGAAGATGCATCGCAGGAAGAGCGCCTGAATGAGAAGGCGCGCGATGTAGAACGAAGTATTATCAAAAAGTTCAAAAAGACGATCTGGCGTCCCTTTACCAAGGCAATCAATGAGTATGAGATGATTCAGGACGGGGATAAGATTGCCGTATGTATTTCCGGAGGCAAGGATTCGATGCTGATGGCCAAGCTTTTTCAGGAGTTAGAGCGCCATGGCCGTAGGAATTTTGAAGTGGTGTTCCTTGTGATGAATCCGGGTTACAATGAGATTAACTATCAGACGATTGAGAATAATGCAAGGATGTTGGATGTACCGATTACGGTTTTTAGAACGGAAATTTTTGACACGGTTGCCGATATTACAGATTCACCGTGTTATTTATGTGCCCGGATGCGAAGAGGGTATCTGTACAGTAAGGCGAAGGAATTGGGATGTAACAAGATCGCGTTGGGGCATCATTTTGATGATGTGATTGAGACGATTGTTATGGGAATGTTGTATGGGGCGCAGATTCAGACAATGATGCCGAAGCTTCACAGCACGAATTTCCCGGGAATGGAGCTGATTCGACCGCTCTATCTGATTCGGGAATCCGATATCATTCACTGGGCAGCTTACAATGATCTTCATTTCATCCAATGTGCATGTCGATTTACTGAAAATTGTGCATCCTGTGGTGGAACGGAAAAGGGATCGAAAAGGGCAGATGTAAAGGCACTCATTCATCAGTTGGAAAAAGATAATCCGTATGTTGCCAAGAATATTTTCCGAAGCGTGGAGAATGTTAATCTGAATACAGTAATCGCCTACAAGAAGGATGGTAAGCGCCATCACTTCCTGGATACGTATGAAGAGTAGAATGAAAGTTGACCTGGAATTTATTGTTCAGATGAATGCTCTGCCAAATGGGATTTGATAGCAGAAAAGCTCTCTGCACTGATGACATGTTCAATGCGGCAGGCATCTTCTGCCGCAGTCTGGGAATCTACACCCAGCCGTACCAGACATTCCGAGAGAAGCTCGTGTCGTTCATAGATCATTTCCGCAATCTGCTTGCCTTCATCGGTTAGATAGATAAAACCGGCATCTGTTACCGTAATCTGATTTTTTTCCCGAAGATTTTTCATGGCGATGCTGACGCTGGATTTTTTATACCCAAGTTCGTTAGCGATATCCACGGAGCGGACTACCGGGAGTTTTTTGCTCAGAATCAGTATGGTTTCTAAATAATTTTCTGCGGATTCGTTGTAATGCATAGTATTCCTCCGGAGTTCTTATGTCAAAAGGTGATTGCAGATTTACGATTTTCTGCATATAACTAGAGTATAGCATAAGGAATGAGAATATACCAGTGAAAAAACTACGGAATCATTGACAGTCAACAATGGTTAGTGTATACTAACCACGGATTAGAAAACGGATATAAGGTATTTTTTTCGAAAGGAGTTGTTATAATGGGTACAGCAATTGTATTGATTATATTAGCTGTTGTAGTTACATTGGCAATAAGGAGCCTGATCAAGGATAAGTTGAACGGAAAGTCCATATCCTGTGGTGGCGACTGCAAGAACTGCCATGGGTGCCATTGATGGACGTGCATGATGAATGATGGCGGAAAAATGAAAAAGTAAGAAGGAAGACGATGAAAAAATTATTGGTTTATTTGAAAGAATATAAAAAGGAGTGTGTACTGGCTCCGCTTTTTAAGCTCCTTGAGGCATCCTTTGAATTGATTGTACCATTGGTTATGGCGGCAATCATTGACAGGGGAATTGCAACGGCAGATCGCGGGTATATTCTTAAGATGGGTGGGGTACTGGTACTTCTGGCTCTGATTGGACTGACCTGTTCTGTTACGGCGCAATTTTTTGCGGCGAAGGCGGCGGTTGGTTTTTCTACGAAGATTCGATATTGTTTGTTTTCTCATATTGAAAAGCTTTCTTTTTCAGAGATGGATACAGTGGGAACCTCAACGCTGATTACGCGAATGACGAGTGATATTAATCAGGTGCAGTCGGGAGTGAACCTGGTACTGCGTCTGTTTTTGAGATCGCCGTTTATTGTGTTTGGTGCGATGATTATGGCATTCACTGTTAATGTGAATGCAGCTTTTGTGTTTGTGGTGACGATTCCACTTTTGTCGATGGTTGTATTTACTGTAATGCTGTTAAGTATTCCCTTGTTTAAAAAGGTGCAAAACGGTTTGGACCGTGTGCTCGGACATACAAGGGAGAATCTCGAAGGGGCCCGTGTGATTCGTGCCTTCAATAAGGAGAAGGCACAGACACAGGAATTTAATGACAGTAACGAGTATCTGACTAATATGCAGATGGTTGTTGGAAGAATTTCGACACTTATGAATCCTCTCACCTACGTTATGATTAACTGTGCAATTCTTGCTGTAATATGGATTGGCGGCAGGGAGGTATTTGCGGGGATCATTAGCCAGGGAGAGGTAGTGGCGCTTGTCAATTATATGTCTCAGATTTTGGTAGAATTAGTCAAGCTTGCAAACCTGATCATTTCCGTAAATAAATCCCTGGCATGTGGGAACCGGATTCAGGAGATATTTGAAATTTCACCGTCGATTTTATCTGAGGGAGAAAATCAAGCGCAGGAGTTACAACAGCTGGAAGCGGAAAATGTACCGGTTGTTGCATTTTCCCACGTGTCGATGTCATATGCCGGCAGTGCAGAGGAAGCACTTACGGATATTAACTTTCAGGTGAAAAGAGGACAGACCATTGGTATTATTGGGGGTACCGGTTCGGGCAAGTCTTCCATCGTTCATTTGATTCCGCGCTTTTATGAGGTGACAAAGGGGGCGGTCTATGTGGATGGAAAAGATGTGCGGACGTATGATCTGACCGAACTTCGGGAAAAGATTGGTATTGTGATGCAAAAAGCTGTGCTTTTTCAAGGGACCATTGCCGAAAATCTGCGATGGGGAAAACCGGATGCCTCAGAGGATGAAATGTGGAAGGCTCTGGAGGTGGCCCAGGCGAAGGATGTGGTCGAGGGGAAGGAAGGTGGTCTGAATTATCAGATTGAACAGGGAGGGCGTAATCTTTCGGGTGGACAGAAGCAGCGTCTGACCATTGCACGTGCTGTTGTAAAAGATCCGGATATTCTGATTTTGGATGACAGCGCATCGGCTCTCGATTTTGCAACAGATGCAAAGCTTCGGGCTGCACTAAGAGGACTGCAGAAAGATAAGACGATTTTTATTGTATCGCAGCGAACCTCTTCCATTCAGTTTGCAGACCAGATTCTTGTGATGGATGACGGAGAACTGGCGGGAATCGGAACCCATGAACAATTGCTGGAAAATTGTGAGATTTACCGTGAAATTTATGAGTCGCAGTTTAAGAAGGAAGGCTGAAGATGAAGAAACAAATTATAAAAAAAGGACAGATGGTAACGCTTTACAAGGTGTTCCGCTATATGAAACACTATATTCCGATTCTGATTCTGTCGATTGTGCTGGCTACGATCAGTGTTGCGCTGACATTATATTTTCCAATTCTGACAGGAAGGGCAATTGATCTGATCCTGGAGAAAGGAAAGGTGGATTTTACTGGTATCTGGACAATTGTAAAAGAGGGAATGGTGGTAATTGCCATAACGGCTGTGGCACAGTGGATAATGAATATGTGCAATAACCGTATGACATATCAGATTGTCAGGGATATTCGAAAGGATGCTTTTGATAAAATAGAGCATTTGCCCCTCAGTTATATTGACAGCCATTCCCATGGTGATATGGTGAGTCGGATCATTGCAGATGTGGATACGTTTGCAGATGGTCTTCTGATGGGATTTACGCAGTTGTTTACCGGACTTGCGACGATTGCGGGAACGCTTTTATTCATGCTGTCCATCAATGTGAAGATTACACTTGTAGTAGTGATACTGACGCCGATTTCACTCTTTGTGGCGAGCTTCATTGCCCGCAGGACGTATTCGATGTTTCAGCTGCAATCAAAGACAAGAGGAGAGCAGACAGCACTCATTGAGGAGATGGTGGGAAATCAGAAGGTGGTGCAGGCATTCAATCACGAGGATGAAGCACTGGAACAGTTTGATGAGATCAACAACCGGTTGCAGAAGTGCTCTCTCCGGGCAACCTTTTTTTCGAGCTTGACAAACCCGTGTACTCGTTTTGTCAACAGTCTGGTGTATGCATCAGTTGGAATTGCGGGTGCATTTGCGGTGATTCTGACAGGCGGAGCCTTTTCGGTTGGTAATTTGTCTTGTTTTCTGACTTATGCAAATCAGTATACCAAGCCATTTAATGAAATTTCAGGTGTGATTACCGAATTGCAGAATGCCCTTGCTTGTGCTGCCCGTATTTTTGAATTGATTGAGGAGCCGTCCGAGGAACCGGATCCAGAAGATGCTTATGTCCTGGATGATGCAGACGGACATGTTGATATTGATCATGTATATTTCTCGTATACGCCTGAGCAGAGGCTGATCGAGGATTTTAATCTGCATGTGGAGCCGGGAAAGCGGATCGCAATCGTTGGACCAACCGGCTGCGGCAAGACAACGTTAATCAATCTTTTGATGCGATTTTACGATGTGAATGCAGGAATGATTCAGGTGAGTGGGAATGATGTGATGGATACGACCAGAGAAAGTCTGCGCCAGAATTACGGGATGGTATTGCAGGAGACCTGGCTTAAAAAGGGGACGATTCGGGATAATATCTGCATGGGAAAACCGGATGCCACTGATGAAGAGATGATTGCTGCGGCAAAGGCGTCTTATGCCCATGGATTTATAAAGCGTCTGCCCCAGGGATATGATACTACAATTGGAGAGGATGGAGGAAATCTGTCGCAGGGACAGAAGCAGCTTTTATGCATTGCGCGTGTGATGCTTTGTCTGCCGCCGATGTTGATTCTGGATGAGGCTACCTCATCCATTGATACCCGCACAGAAATCCGGATTCAGAGAGCATTTCTTACGATGATGCAGGGAAGAACCAGCTTTATTGTTGCACATCGTTTGTCCACAATCCGGGAGGCGGATGTCATTCTTGTAATGAAGGATGGAAAAATTATTGAACAGGGAAACCATGAGACACTTTTAGCTCAGAATGGATTTTATGCGAAATTATACAATAGTCAGTTTGCATCCTGATTGCGCCGATAAAAATAAGAGGCATTTTGAGCCTCTTATTTTTTATCGGGTTCTTTATAGGAATATGCATTGGAAATTCGGGCATTCTCGGCAGTCAGCGTGACGGGATCGCGGTAGTAGGCAATGACCGGAGTGCCGGTCTCCACCGTTTGAAACAATTTCTTTGCTTTTTTCTCAGGTACATTAATACAGCCGTGAGAGCCGGAGGTCTTATAGATTTCTTTGCCGAATGTGTTTCGCCAGCTGGCATCGTGGATGCCGACATTGTATGCAAAAGGCATGAAGTATTTGACATCTGAGGCATAATTTTCACCGATTAAGGTTGCATCCCGCTGCAGATAGACGATTTTAAAGACACCGTCCGGAGAGCCGTTGCCGCGGCTGATGTTGCCGGACACGATATCGGTATCCGTCACAAGCTCTCCCTCTTTATAATACCACAGATGCTGGTTCGTGTAATCAATTTCTATGTAGGTGTTACCGATGTCATCGAGTCCACTTTGCAGGGCTCGTTGTTCATACATTGGCTCGCGTTCAACAGGAATGCCTCCTTCTAAATCCTTTAAGAGCTCATCCTTTTCTTTGACCTTGTTGATTACCCAGCCGTAATCCCCACCACCGATTTTGACAGTATCACCTTTTGAGGTTTTGAACTTTCGGACATCTCCGTAGGTATTATAGGTGCTGGCAAGTCGTTGGACAAACTGGGTCACTCGGTTGTCATTGACTGTAACGGTGCCGTCCTCTCCAATATCGAGGAACGAGAGAATCGTGCCTTTGTCCAGATTCTCATCAGCACCATCAATGTCATAGTGGATGGTGGCTGCAGTGTATTTGTCAATCTGTGCCGCAGTGTCGGCAATGATACTGTCCGAGGCACAGACTGCAGGATTTTCATAGCATTTATCCGAGAGAAGGATGCTTGTTTTCTGGTCATCGACTGCAGCTGTAATCTCTGCTGTCATAGTATCAGGAATCGGAGTGTTGCCCCCAACTTCGTCAATGATTTCATAGCCGTCTTCGGTAATATTCAGGTGTGCATCCTGTGGAGGTTCGATGTAATCCTCGTCAAAGAGTGGCAGGGCCTGAATTTGTTCGGTAAGGGCATTTACATCATAGGAAAAGGAACGGTTCAGATCGTAGACATGCGTCTGAAATATGGAAATTGGCCAGAGAAAACCGTTCTGTTTGCGTAGAAGTGCAGCTTCCTCACCGTTGGCATCATATGTATATCCGAAATCGGTACCGGCAAGTTCAAAGTGAGAGCCTTTGCGGTCCGTAATGGTAAGCACATAATTCCTGGCATTGTCAATGTTTTCGGATTCTACATATGAGTCGGTTTTATTGCCACAGGCAATCCCGCCAATAGATGTCTTTGGAAAAAAATGCCCCTTGTAATAGATGCCGAAGCCGATGTATACCCCAAGCAGCGCAACGCCGGTTCCAATGAGCGCTGCAGTCACTGCCCGGTGGCTCTTGTACTGCTTTTTTCTTTTTTTTAAACTGGTTGTATGTGCTGCCATAGAGAAACTCCTTTAGATCTGTGGCTTTAAGTGAGGTACCGGCATATAGACCGGAATACCGTCTTTGTATTGAACGGATACCTCACCCTGAATCAGCGGTCGTAAGTAATCATATAATTGCGGAAGAATATCGTTGCCTGCATCATTGATCCATTCACGCGGAATGGATTTGGCCTCGTTGGCGATGCCGCGGATTGGGGCGTGATCATAGGATACTGTGTATGGAGTGTTTGAGGTGCGCTCCAAGGTGACCATCGAAGCAGTAACACCTTCTTCTGCGAGTGAGACTGCTTTACGACCAAGCGCAAATGCTTCATCGAGATCGGTCTGTGAAGACATATGTGCTGCACACCGCTGTAATACATTGATTTCGATAGAACGAACTTTTACACCGATATTCTCTTTGACCAAGAATTCCAAGGCTTTTCCGGCACCGGAAAGCTGTTGATGACCAAACTGGTCCGCTACCGCTTTGGAGGCGGTGATATAATCCCCGTTTTCATCCCGGATTCCTTCGGATACGGCAACAATTACGTTGTTTAACGTTTTGAGTTTTTCCCGGATATCATTTAAAAACTGTTCTTTATTGAATGCAACCTCCGGCAGGTAAATAAAGTGAGGAGCCGTGTTATAACGGTTCCTTGCAAGAGCACTTGCAGCGGTAAGCCAACCGGCATCTCTTCCCATGATTTCCACGATAGTTACACTTTTTACGGCATAAATAAAGGTGTCGTGTGCGATTTCCAGCATGGTGCTGGCAATGTACTTGGCAGCAGAACCAAAGCCCGGTGTATGGTCAATCATGCACAGGTCGTTGTCGATTGTCTTTGGAATACCGATAATGCGGATATCGCTATTGATTTTTGTCGCATAATCAGATAACTTAAGAACAGTATCCATGGAATCATTGCCACCGATATAGAAAAAGGCCTTGATGTTCAGCCGGGCAAACTGGTTAAATATATATACATAAGGAGAATCGTCATCCTTATAATTCGGAAGTTTGTGCCGGCAGGAACCTAAATACATAGCCGGTGTTACACGAAGACGCGCAAGGCTGCCGTCCTCTTTCATCATTTCAGAGAGATTTAAGTAGCGCTCGTTTAATATGCCGAGGATACCGTTGATGGCACCATAGCAGATGTCGTATTTGCCGGATTCCATTACGCCTGAGATGACGCCAGCAAGACTTGCGTTAATTGCAGTAGTTGGGCCGCCGGACTGGGCAACCATACAGTTGGATTGATTCATAAACAGCTCCTTATTTTTATTGTATGTTATCATGTGTAATTCATAACCATATTGTAGAGGTTTTATTTCAGATTCGCAAGAGGTAGGTATGAAAAACCATAATTTGTATGATCATTGTAAACTTTGTCCGCGAGAGTGTGATGTGGCACGCTCTCAGGGACAGAAGGGGATTTGTGGTGTGACTGACCGTCTTCGCATTGCCCGTGCTGCCCTTCATTTTTGGGAGGAGCCGTGTATCAGCGGAACCAAAGGGTCAGGAGCCGTATTTTTTGGAGGTTGTGCTCTGCACTGTGTATTTTGCCAGAATGAGCCCATCGCTCAGGGGAACGTAGGAAAAGAAGTCACGGTGGAGAACCTGACGGAAATATTTCTTGAGTTGCAGGAACAGGGGGCAAATAATATCAACCTTGTTACGCCGGGGCAGTATGTGCCTCACATTATTTCTGCGGTTGAAGCTGCCAGGGCGCAGGGAATGACTCTTCCGGTCATCTACAATACCGGTGGGTATGAAAAGGTTGACACCTTAAAGATGCTGGAGGGAATTGTAGATGTTTATCTGCCGGATTTTAAATATATGGATGAAACATTGTCTTTACAGTTTTCCAAGGCACCGGATTATGCAAGAGTGGCAAAAGCCGCGGTTGCTGAGATGGTAAGACAACAGCCGAAATGTGTTTTCGGGTGGGAGGAGACAGGACAGAATAGAATGGAAGAACCTTCCGAAGCCTGTGAGGGAGCGCTGATCCGGCAGGGAGTTATGGTGCGCCAGCTGCTTCTTCCGGGACACAGGAAAGATGCGGAACGTATTGTTCGATATTTGTATGAAACCTATGGAAACCAGATATACTTAAGTATGATGAACCAGTATACGCCTCTTTTCAACGAGCGCGCACGGAAATTTCCGGAGCTTTCCCGAACGGTAACTCGCAGAGAATATGAGAGGCTGATTGATTATGCACTTGATCTGGGAGTGGAACAGGCTTTTATTCAGGAAGGGGAGACTGCAAAGGAGAGTTTTATTCCGGATTTTAATTGTGAAGAGGGGGTGAAATTTTTTTGAAAATGTCAAATTATAGGTGGTTTTTTGTCTGAAAATGTAGTACTATGGTAACATACCATAGGGGAGGATAAAAACTTGAGAGGAAAACATGCTGGACAGATTATGATTGAGTGTCCTAACACTATTTTTCATCTGTATGTCAATAATGAAAGGGAACTGTCAAAGATTGAGATTTTCATGAGTAATATCAGGACGATTAAGAGGCTTGGACTGAATGATATCTATACATGGTGTAATCGGCAGGGGATTCAGTATGATACACGTTTTAATTACCATAAGGAATGCTCGTTGTGGATGAATGTGAAATCTTACTTTCTATATTCCAGACAGAAGATGAAATACCAGCTTCTATTGGGAGCAATTTGAGCCGCTGTGCATATGGCATGGCGGTTTTTATTTGTTCATAAATATTTAAGGAACTCATTCTTGCGTATACAGAGTTTTTAGAGTAGGATGAAGTGTATCAGGATGATGCTTCTGAAGGAGGGGAGATATGAGATATCCGGAATTTTTAAAAGAGAATGGAACGATTGGCTTTGTTGCTCCGTCATTTGGCTGTGCGACAGAACCCTATTATACAGCATTTTCCCATGCAAGAGAACGTTTTGAGAAGATGGGATACCGAATGCAGCTGGGACCAAACTGCCTTGTGGAAAAGGGAATCGGTATCAGCAACAAACCGGAACTTTGTGCCGAAGAGTTGAATGAGAGCTACTGCGGAGAGAAGAATGATGTGATCATATCCTGTGGTGGTGGAGAGCTGATGTGTGAGGTTGTACCATTTATTGATTTTGATAGAATTCGTGCCGCAAAGCCGAAGTGGTATATGGGATTTTCGGACAATACGAATTTTACTTTTCTTTCCACAACAATCTGTGATACCGCTGCAATCTACGGACCGTGTGCGTCTGCATTTGGTATGGAGCCGTGGCATGAATCGGTGCAGGATGCATTTGATGTGCTCTGCGGCAGACAGAAAGAAGTCCATAATTATGATAAGTGGGAGCGTGAGTGGACGAAGGATGAGGAACATCCACTGCTTCCATATAATGTTACGGAGCCTGTGTATATCCGTAGATTTCCGGATCGGGAAGCGGTATTTGAAGGTCGGCTGGTAGGTGGATGTATGGATTGTCTGGTCAATCTTTTGGGAACAGAATTTGATCATGTCGCAGAATTTAATGAACGCTATGCAGATGAGGGTATTATCTGGTTTTTGGAGGCCTGTGACTTGAACATCATGTCGATTCGTCGTGCAATCTGGCATATGAAGCATGCGGGGTGGTTTTCTCATGTGAGAGGATTTTTGATTGGACGTCCGCTCTGCTTTGGAGAGGAGATGTTCGGAATTGATCAGTACCGGGCGGTGACAGATCTGCTCTCCGAATATCAGGTCCCGGTAATCATGGATCTCGATATCGGACATTTGTCGCCAATGATGCCGATGGTAAGCGGTGCCTATGCAAAGGTACATTCGGAAGGAAATTCGTTTGAGCTTGTATATGAGTGGAGGTAAGAAAAATGAATAAGAGAAAACATAGATTTTTTGCACTATTTCTTGCAGTGGTGACGGTATCGGGTGTGGTGTTTGCACCGGTTACGGCTCATGCTGCTGAGACGGAGACTGTAACGGAGCAGGGGGATAATGTTGTAATCACGGAGGATGATCGTCCTTATCTGGCACTTGGTGGTGATCTCACAGCAGATCAGCAGCATAAGGTTTTGGAGTATATGGGAGTCGAGGCGGCAGATTTTGATCAGTATGACGTGGTATATGTCACTAATGCGGAGGAGCATAAGTATCTGGATGCTTATGTCCCGAAGGAGAAGATAGGAACGAAGGCGTTATCTTCCGTTTTAATTTCCCTTACCGAGGAAGGAAGTGGGCTCAAAGTGTCCACTTACAATATTAATTATTGTACGTCCGGTATGTATAAAAATGCACTTGCTACTGCAGGAATTCAGGATGCAAATGTGATCGTTGCAGGACCGTTTCCACTTTCTGGTACAGCTGCACTTATCGGAACCTTTGAGGCATATGAAAAATTATCAGGTGAAGAATTGGATGAAGATGTTGTTGATGCAGCAATGGATGAGCTGGTTACGACCGGCGAATTGGAGCAGAGCATTGACGGAGATTCCGAGGATGTAGAGGCAATGATTGCAGACCTCAAGGGACGGATCGCGCGAGGAGAGCTCGATACCAGAGAGGAGATCGCAGCAGCAATCGATGAGGTGGCAAAGGAATATGACTTAAAGATTTCGGAAGAAGACAAGGAACAGATTCTTGCATTGTTGGAGAAGCTTAAGAATCTTGATCTGGATTGGGACAGTATTGCCGATCAGGCGCAGGACTGGGCAAATCAGATTCAGAATGCTATTGACAGCAAGGGAATCGGGGAGTCTATTCGCAACTTTTTCAAGAAAATATGGGATGCTATTACCGCACTTTTTTCGTAGAAAATAAATGGGTTTATGAAAAAAATAAGTAAATTATGCGTAAAGTGATTGTAAAAAGCCTGCAAAGTGTTCTATAATAAAGCGATACTTTATTATTTGAAAGAGAAAAGGAATTAAATTATGAATGGCATAACAATCATTCTGTCACTGCTTAGCGGTGTGGCGCTATTTCTTTTTGGTATGTCTCTGATGGGAGACGGTCTGAAAAAGGTGGCAGGAAATAAGCTTGAACTTGTGCTTTATAAGCTTACGAATACTCCAATCAAAGGAGTTCTTCTTGGAACTGTTGTTACTGCAATTATCCAGTCATCTTCAGCGACTACTGTTATGGTTGTAGGTTTTGTTAACTCCGGAATTATGAAGGTGTCTCAGGCGATTGGTATCATTATGGGTGCCAATATCGGTACGAGTGTGACAGGATGGATTCTGTGTCTGTCCTATATCGATGGTACGGGTGGAATCGCACAACTTCTGTCTACAGCTACAATTTCCGCGGTTGTTGCAATTGTCGGTATTATTTTTAAGATGTTCATTAAGAAGACCGCATATAAAAATGTGGGAGATATCATGCTTGGCTTTTCGATTTTGATGACAGGAATGCAGATGATGAGTGGGGCCGTGTCTCCACTTAAGGAAAATGAGCATTTTGTCAATGCTCTGACGATGTTCTCCAACCCGTTTATGGGAATTGTTGTCGGAATCCTGTTTACAGCGGTATTGCAGAGTGCTTCGGCTTCCGTTGGTATTCTGCAGGCACTTTCAATTACGGGCAGCATTACGTTTGCAACAGCGCTTCCGATTACGATGGGAATCGGTGTCGGTGCGGCTTGTCCTGTTTTGCTTTCGTCGATTGGCACTAACAAGAATGGTAAGCGTACCGCATTGATTTATCTGATGAATGATTTGTTTGGTATGATATTCTGGTCAGTTGCCTTTTACAGTGTGAATGCGTTTGTACATTTTCCGTTTATGAATATGGCGATGAGTCCGGTTAAGATTGCGATGCTGAACACGGTGTTCCGTATGGCGACAATCTTACTTCTGATTCCGTTTATATCCCAGATTGAGAAGCTGGTGTTTAAGCTTGTGAAAGATGATCCGGAAGAACTTGAGGAACAGGCAGATTTTGATCTGTTAGAGGAGCGTTTTCTTGCGTATCCGGCACTTGCGATTGGTCAGTGCCATACGGCAATGAATGGAATGGCAAAGAAGTCCCGTAAGAATATTTACCGGGCAATGTCTCTGCTTTCCGATTATTCGCAGGACAAGTTTAATAAGATTCAGGAAAAAGAAAATCTGATTGACCAATATGAGGATAAGCTGGGGACCTATCTGATGCAGTTGACCGCTCATGAGTTGTCGATGCCACAGAGTCAGGAGGTTTCAAAGTTTTTACATACACTAAGCGATTTTGAAAGGCTTGGTGATCATGCGGTCAATATCTCTATGGTGGCCAAAGAGCTTGAGGAAAAGCATTTTCAGTTTTCGGAATTTGCACAGTATGAGCTGGAAGTGCTTGTATCAGCGGTTCGGGAACTGGTAAGTATAACCGTGGATGCTTTCTGTGACGATAATCTTGAGCAGGCAGCACATGTAGAACCTCTGCGTGAATTAATAGGAATGCTTTGTAATGAGTTGAAGAATCGTCATGTTGCAAGACTTCGTGAAGGAAAATGCGAGATGAAGCAGGGGTTTGCGTTTAATGATCTTTTGACGAATCTGGAACGAATTTCTGCACATTGTTCCAATGTGGCAGTAGCAATGATTGAGATTGAGACTGCAGACTTTGACACTCATGAGTATTTACGGAGTGTTCGTCAGATGAAGAATGATCAGTATCTGGACTGGTTTGAGGAATATGCAAAAAAATATAATATTGCGTCCAGTAAGAAGGAACGGAAGAAACTTCTTGCGGCGGCAAAAAACAGCTGAGATAAGACCTTCGGATTTGATGATCCGAAGGTCTTTCTATGTGTCCGTTTTATGTCACTTATAAAATGAGATACTTGCCCCAGAACAAAAAGAAAGAGAAAAGGAGCGAGCGACATGAAAGGATATGTAGTTGACAGCGGCTATATGGGACTGATTGATGGAGAGTACCTCCTGTTTGCAGATGAGAGGGATTACATGGAAGCATATGAGCAAAAATAAGAGTGCTTCATTGAATTTCCATGCGCCTTGTGGCATAATAAGATGCGATAGGAGGGATTTGATGATGAAACAGGAAATTGAGGTCGCAGGACCGGCAACAGACATTAAATTACGTCCATATGAGCACAAGGCTAAATATTATGAGACGGATCAGATGGGCATTATCCATCATAGCAATTATGTGAAATGGATGGAGGAGGCGCGAATGGATCTGATGGATCAGATCGGTCTTAACTATAAAGAGATGGAGGAGATGGAGATCATCAGTCCGGTACTCTCGGTCTCGGTGGAGTATCACAGTATGGTACATTTTGATGACACAGTTGTCATCCAGACGAGACTGGTAAAGTATAATGGAGTCAAAATGGAAATTGAATATGTGATGACAGATAAAGAGACCGGAGAATTGCGTACAACAGGAAAGAGCAGTCATTGCTTTTTGAATCGTTCCGGAAAGCCGATTTCCTTGAAACGTTCTTATCCGGAGCTGGATACAAAGTTTTTTGAAATGAAGGATGATCCGCAATGATTCAGGAGAGACTTGAAGCCCTTCGGACAGAAATGAAGAAGCGGGATATCGCGATGTATATTGTCCCAACCGCAGACTTTCATGAGTCGGAATATGTGGGAGAACATTTTAAGGCAAGAGAGTTTATCACCGGATTTACAGGATCTGCAGGTACGGCGGTTATTACAATGACACAGGCAGGTCTGTGGACAGATGGCCGTTATTTTGTACAGGCTGAAAAGCAGCTTGAGGGAACAACGATTCACCTGTATAAGATGGGGGAGGACGGAGTTCCTGCTATCAGCGAATATATTACCCGGACCCTGGAAGAAGGTGAGTGTCTCAGTTTTGATGGAAGGGTGGTTAATGGAAAGTGGGGGGATGAGCTTGCTCAGATTGTGGAACAGAAGCATGGTCGTCTATATACCGAAGAGGATTTGATCGATCTGATCTGGGAGAATAGACCTTCGCTTTCGAGAGAATCTGTGTGGCTGTTGGACCAAAAAGTCAGTGGAAGAAGCATTGCTGAAAAGCTCGCTGCTGTGCGAAGAAAGATGGAAGAGGAGAGAGCTTCTCTCCATATTTTGTCTTCGCTTGTCGATATTGCATGGCTTTTGAATGTGCGGGGAAATGATATCAGCTATGTACCGGTGGTTTTGTCCTATCTTTTGCTATCAGCGGATAGCTGTATCTGGTTTTTGCAGGAGGAGACACTGGAGGATGAGTTGCGTGCTGAGCTGGAGAAGAACGGGATTGTTACACGTCCTTATGAGAGCTTTTACGACACAGTGAAGACGCTGGAGAAACAGACGATCCTTTTGAATCGGTCGGTTGTAAATTATCGAATCTGCAGTGCCATTCCAGCGTCAAATACGATTGTAGACAGACCGGATCCTACTGCGGCTATGAAAGCGGCCAAGAATTGGATCGAAATCGATCATATCAGGCAGGCGCATGTCAGGGATGCGGTAGCTATGTGCAAATTTATGTATTGGCTTAAGAAGAATGTGGGGAAGATACCAATGACAGAGTTGTCGGTATCGGAGCATTTGGAGAAGCTGCGCGCTGAGCAGGATGGCTTTCTGGATCTTAGTTTTGAAACTATATGTGGGTATCAGGAGCATGGGGCAATCGTGCATTATGCCGCAACACTAGAGACGGATGCTGCATTAGAGGCAAAGGGATTTCTCCTTGTGGATTCCGGAGGCCATTATCTGGAGGGGACGACAGATATTACCCGTACGTTCGTACTTGGCCCGGTGACAGATGAGATGAAAGAAGATTATACCCGTGTATGCCGGGCAAATCTGAATTTGGCCAATACACGTTTTTTACATGGATGTACTGGAAGGAATCTGGACATAATTGCGCGTGAACCATTTTGGGAGGCCGGTCTTGATTATAAACACGGAACAGGACATGGCGTGGGATACATTCTGAATGTCCATGAGGGACCGAATGCGTTTCGATGGAAGGCATCCGGGGAAGATGCGGTGCTGGAGGAAGGTATGATTACAACGGATGAACCGGGAATCTACCTGGAAGGCAGGTATGGAATCCGGCTGGAGAACGAACTCCTTTGCCGAAAAGGCAGGAAGAATGAGTATGGACAGTTTATGTATTTTGAGAATCTGACCTATGTTCCGTTTGATCTGGATGCAATTGTTCCGGAGCAGATGACAGAGGTAGAGCGAAGACGGCTGAATGAATATCATATGAATGTTTATCGGACGGTATCTCCATTCTTACACGGAGAGGAGCTTGCGTGGCTGAAAGAGGCAACGAGGGAAATCTAGAAAGATTACAGAGAAGGAGCAAAGAATCGATGAGTAAAAAGCTGGTGCTGATGGATGGGCACAGTATTTTAAACCGTGCATTTTTCGGATTGCCGGATCTGACCACTTCGGAGGGACTACACACCAATGCGGTATATGGCTTCCTCAATATTATGTTTAAAATTTTAGAGGAGGAGCAGCCGGATTATCTGACTGTTGCATTTGATGTACATGCACCGACTTTTCGTCATAAAATGTATGAGGCGTACAAGGGGACCAGGGCACCGATGGATGATGCGCTGCGGCAGCAGGTGCCATTGATTAAGCAGATGCTTACAGCAATGGGAATCCGTATCATAGAAATGGAAGGATATGAGGCGGATGATCTGCTGGGAACACTTGCCGGAATGGGCGAGAGGGAAGGAATGGAGGTATCTGTGATATCTGGAGATCGCGATCTGCTCCAGCTTGCGACAGATCATGTCAGAATCCGGATTCCGAAGACCAAGAAGACCGGTACGGAGATAGAGGATTACTATGCTTTGGATGTTAAGAATCGCTATCAGGTCACACCGAAGGAGTTCATCGATGTAAAGGCTCTGATGGGGGATACGGCAGATAATATTCCGGGAGTGCCGGGAATCGGAGAGAAGACGGCTACAGCACTCATTGAACACTACGGAAGTATTGAGGAAGTTCATGCCCATGCGGATGTGGTAAAGCCGCCCCGCGCATCCAAAAATATTGTGGAATACTGGGAACAGGCTGTAATGAGCAAGGAACTTGCAACGATTATTACAGATGTACCGGTGGAATATGATTTCTCGGAGGCAGAACTGGATTCTATTACGGATCTCTACACTGAGGAGGCATATCTGCTCTGTAAAAAGCTTGAATTTAAAAATCTGCTTGGTCGTTTTGAAGTGGACGCACCGAATAATCATGTGAAGGAGCATTTTAAGATTGTCCGCACGAAGACAGAGGCTGAGAACGTGTGGCGCAAGGTGGGGACACAGCCAATTGGATTTAGTCTTGTTGAGAATGATACAAAAATAATGGGAGACAATCAACAGATGAGTCTGTTTGAGCAGCAGCCCCAAAATGCATTTGCAGGTCTTGCGGTTGCCTTTTCCAATGAGGATATTTATCTGTTTGTGACTGGCGGGGAACTTACTTCTTCCTATCTTGCAGAGCAGCTGTTGGAATCGAAGAGTACACAGCTGATTGCCGCCGATCTAAAGCCAATGTTGCGCTATCTGGATCTGTGCAGGGGGAAAAGTCCGGCGGAGGACTGGGATGGCTATCAGAGAGAACGGGCCAGGTTTTTTGACCGGACGGTTGCCGCGTATCTTTTGAATCCACTTAAGGGCGATTATCCGTATGATGATGTGGCAAAGGACTATCTGGGGATTTATGTGCCGACAAGAGCAGATCTGTTGGGGAAGTCAACTCCGGGGGCCATGCTTGCCGAAGATGAGCAGGCGGTTATGGAATATGCATGCTATGAGGCTTATACCGCATGGGCATCCTGTCCGATTCTGGCGGGAAAACTTAAGGAACACGGAATGTTCGAATTGATGACCGAAATTGAGATGCCGCTGGTGTTTGTTCTGGCGGACATGGAGCGCGAAGGCATCTGTATGGATGCAGACGCTCTCCGGGAATATGGTCAAAAGCTGTCGGTTTCTATTGCTGAACTGGAAGAGAAAATCTATGAGCAGGCGGGGGAGAAGTTTAATATCAACTCGCCGAAACAGCTTGGAGTTATTCTATTTGAAAAAATGCAGTTGCCGAATGGCAAGAAGACGAAGACTGGTTTTTCCACTTCGGCGGAAGTGCTTGAGAAGCTTGCAGTGGATTTTCCGATTGTTGCAGATATATTGGAGTACCGCAAGCTGGCAAAGTTAAAATCGACTTATGCGGATGGACTGGCCAATTTTGTGGATGAGACAGGAAAGATTCATACAACTTTTAATCAGACCATTACTGCAACAGGACGGCTGAGCAGTACGGATCCGAATCTGCAGAATATTCCAATCCGTATTGAACTTGGTAAAATGATTCGAAAGGTGTTCCATCCGATGGATGGAAATCTGTTTGTTGATTCAGATTATTCCCAGATTGAGCTCCGGCTTTTGGCACATATGTCAGGGGATGAGCAATTGATTGAAGCATTTCGCGAAAATCAGGATATACACAGGAGTACTGCCTCGAAGGTGTTTCATGTGCCGTTTGAAGAGGTAAGTGATTTGCAGCGACGCAATGCGAAGGCGGTTAATTTTGGTATCGTCTACGGAATCAGTGCGTTTGGACTGAGTCAGGATCTGAATGTGAGCCAAAAGGAAGCACAGGGTTTTATTGACAGCTACTTTGAAACATATCCAAAGATTAAAGAATTTCTCGATCGCTCTGTTGCGGAGGCCAAGGAAAAAGGCTATTCCAAAACGATGTTTGGAAGAATCCGTCCGATTCCGGAATTGTCGGCAAGTAATTATATGCAGCGGCAGTTTGGGGAACGTGTGGCAATGAATGCACCGATTCAGGGTACTGCGGCAGATATAATTAAGATCGCGATGATCCGTGTGCATGACCGGCTGATCCGGGAAGGATATCAGTCTCGTTTGATTTTGCAGGTGCATGATGAACTATTAATCGAGACGGCAGAGTCTGAGAAGGATGCCGTGATTGCACTTCTGGAGGAGGAGATGCGCGGTGCAGCGGATTTACAGGTTGAGCTTGCCGTTGGAACCGAGTGTGGTTATGACTGGTATGAGGCGCATTGAATAGGAGAAATGATGAGATTTATTGGAATTACAGGTGGTGTTGGTGCAGGAAAATCACAGATTCTTGCTTATCTTGCAAAAAGACCTGTGACAAGAGTGATGCTTGCTGATGAGATTGCTCACAAATTGATGGAGCCGGGGACAGATTGCTATGAAAAGTTGAGGAACCGCTTTTTACATGAGGATATATATCTTGAGGATGGGCATTTTGACCGCAATAAGCTGGCTTCTGCTATTTTTGCAGACGATGAGAAGAGAGAAGCTTTGAACACAATTGTACATCCGGCAGTGAAGGAGTATGTGTGTGTGCAGGCGGAGAAAGAGCGCAAGGAGGGCAGGATAAGTCTGCTTGTTTTGGAGGCGGCTTTATTAATTGAAGAACATTATGATGAAATTTGTGATGAACTTTGGTATATTTATACTAGCAGGGAAGTTCGCAGGGAGCGTTTAAAGGCTTCCCGGGGATATTCGGATGCCAGGGTGGACCGGATTTTTGCAAGTCAGTTAAGTGAAGAGCAGTACCGGAGTCACTGTAGTGAAGTCATTGACAACAATGGGGCATTGGAAGAGACACTTGCACAGATTGAGGAAGCTTTGAGGAGAAAAGCATATGAATAACGTATTTGGTTTGGATATTGGGACCCGTAATGTTGTGGGAACTGTTGGGCATCTTACGGAAGATGGCGGGTTTGTTGTGAAGGCACAGTATATGAAACAGCATGAAACGCGGGCGATGCTGGATGGACAGATTCATGATATCGGTCGGGTCGGGCGCACTGTCGCTGCGGTGAAAACAGAGCTGGAGTCGCAGATGGATGAGACTCTGACAGAGGTGTGCATTGCTGCCGCAGGCCGTGTGCTTAAGACTGTGACTACGCATGTGGAATATGAGTATGCAGAGGAGAGCGTGGTGACTGGAGAGGATCTTCATACATTAAATCTTCTTGGTGTGGAAAGTGCGCAGAATATTCTGAAGGAAAAGAATGATACCAAGTATAAGTTTTACTGTGTTGGATATTCGGTTGTGAAGTATTATCTGAACGATGAAGTGTTTATCAGCATTGAGGGACATAAGGCACATAAAATCGGCGAGGACATTATTGTGACATTCCTCCCGGAGGATGTTGTGGATGGTTTGTACTCGGCTGTGGGACAGGCAGGACTGACGGTGGCAAATATGACGCTGGAGCCAATTGCGGCAATCAATGTTGCAATTCCGGAAAATTTCCGTATGCTGAATATTGCTCTGGTGGATGTTGGCGCGGGAACATCTGATATCTCAATCACAAGAGAGGGAAGTATTATTGCATATGGAATGATTCCATATGCGGGAGATGAGCTTACTGAGTTGATCGTGCAGCATTATCTGGTGGACTTTAAGACGGCTGAGGC
The DNA here is from genome assembly GCA_022775045.1 of Agathobacter sp. Taxonomy (GTDB): domain Bacteria; phylum Bacillota; class Clostridia; order Lachnospirales; family Lachnospiraceae; genus Roseburia. The sequence continues at coordinate 41,761 of JALFLB010000043.1, forward strand.
CATGAAACTTGCATCAACCACAGAGGAAGAGGTTACATATGAAGATATTATGAGTATTACCCATACAATTCCATCCAAGGAAGTCTGGGAACTGGTGGCACCGGCGGTAGATAAAATTACGACAGAGGTTGCAGATAAGATTAAGGAACTCAATGGAGACAAGACAGTAAGTGCCTGTTTTGTGGTCGGAGGAGGCGGTAAGATTCATGGATTTACTGATATGCTTGCTGACCGGCTTGAGCTGCCGAAGGAGCGTGTGGCATTGCGTGGGGAGGAAGTCTTAAAGGAGGTGACATTTGAGCAGGAAGATATCAAAAAGGATCCACTGCTTGTCACACCGATTGGAATCTGTCTGAACTATTATGAACAGAAAAATAACTTTATTATGGTCCGTTTTAACGGTGAGCGTCTGAAGCTTTATGACAATAACCGCCTTACGATTGTGGATGCGGCCCTTCAGGCTGGTTTCCCTAATGATCAGTTGTTCCCGAAGCGAGGCGTGCCAATCAATTTTATGGTCAATGGTTCGGCGAGAATTGCACGGGGGGAAGCAGGGGAGCCGGCCATTGTTACAATGAATGGAGAACCGGCTAATATAAATACGCCGCTGGAGCCAAACTGTGACATTACGATTGAACCGTCTACGGCAGGAGAGGATGCAGTCTACACAGTTGGACAGCTGCCGGAATATCACGAGTCAACAATATCGTTTGTTATCAATGGGAAAATGGTGGTTTGCCCGAAATTTGTTGAAGTCAATGGAAGCCTTGAACCTGCTTCCTACGAGATTCAGGAAGGGGATATAATTGAGACCAGGAATTTCTACACGGTCGGTCAGGTGGCGGAATTTATGGATGTGGAGGTTGATCCTGACCATGATATTCTGGTTAATAACCGGGTGGCAGACTTTGATACACTGGTATATGAGAATTTTTCAATTGACTGGACGGTTCTTGGTTTCGGGGTTGCACCGGAGAGTCAGAATCTGTATAATGCTACAGAGGGAGCGGATGAATTTGTTGAGGGGTCTGCTGCATCCGGAACAGGGGAGATGCACAGTGATGTGACGGAGGAAGTGGAAGAGGTACCAAAGGAAGTTATAAATACATGCACCGTTACTGTCAATGGAGAGATGGTTGAACTGATGGGAAAAGAGTCATATATATTTGTAGACATTTTCGATCGGATTACGTTTGACCTGAATGCAGGCAGAGGACGGGCGATTGCAACGATGGTTAACGGAGTGGAGGCTGAGTTTTCCCAGGAACTTCATGACGGAGATCGTATTGAATTATATTGGAAAGAGAATTAATATGTTAGAGCTATGCAGCATTGCGAGTGGAAGCAGCGGTAATTGTATCTGTGTCGGTTCTGAGGAGTGTCATGTCCTGATCGATGCAGGAATTAGTGGAAAGAGAATTGAGAATGGTCTTAATGCAATTGATCTGAAGAGTCAGGATATGGAAGGAATTCTTATTACCCATGAGCATATTGACCATATTGCAGGTCTTGGAGTTATGGCAAGACGTTACGGTCTTCCAATGTATGCGACTGCCGGGACCATTGCCGCAATTAAAAACACATCTTCGGTGGGAAAGATTGACGAGTCGTTGTTTCATACGATTATGCCGGAGGAAGAGTTTGCCATTGGGGATTTATGTATTACACCGATTTCTATTTCCCATGATGCAGCGGATCCGGTGGCTTACCGGATTACCAGAGGAGAACGTACATTTGCGGTTGTGACAGATCTTGGAACATATGATGATGCTCTTGTAGAACGATTGCAGGGATTGGATGGTCTGTTGCTGGAAGCAAATCACGATATACATATGCTAGAGACTGGGGTGTATCCTTATCCACTCAAACGAAGAATTATGGGAGATCGCGGTCATCTGTCCAACGAACGGAGCGGACAGCTGCTCTGCGAACTTCTTCATGATCAATTTGGTACTGTGATGCTGGGACATCTGAGCAAGGAAAATAATTACGAGGAACTGGCTTATGAGGCGGTAAGGCTTGAGGTCACAATGGGAGATAACCCGTACAAGGCGGAGGATTTCCCAATGATGGTGGCAAAGCGTGATACGGTGTCACCGGTGATTCGTGCTGAGTAATTATAAAATAAAATATTAGGAGAATAAAAATTATGGAAAAAGCATTAGACAAAGCAATTATTACAGTTGTCGGCAAGGATACCGTAGGCATTATTGCGAAGGTTTGTACTTACCTTTCAGAAGGTGGAGTGAACGTTTTAGATATTTCGCAGACGATTGTATCCGGTTACTTTAATATGATGATGATTGTTGATCTGAGTGGGGCAAAGAAATCTTTTGCAGAGATTTCTGATGAGATGGATAGCCTGGGCGAGCAGATTGGTGTCGCAATCAAGTGCCAGAGAGAAGAAATTTTTGAAAAAATGCATAGAATATAGTTTGGCCAAAGAAGAAGGAGTAGACTCATGATTAATATCGGAGAAGTAATAGAGACCAATGATATGATTGAAAAGGAAAATCTCGATGTCCGGACGATTACACTGGGTATCAGCCTTATGGATTGTATCGATGCAGATCTGGAGCGTTTGAACCAGAAGATTTATGACAAGATCACAACTGTTGCAAAGAATCTGGTTGAGGTTGGTCAGAGTATTGAAAACAATTATTGTATACCAATCGTTAATAAGAGAATTTCTGTCACACCAATCGCATTGGTTGGTGGCGCGGCATGTAAATGCCCGGAGGATTTTGTGACGATTGCACAGACCCTTGATCGTGCGGCAAAGCAGGTGGGAGTCAATTTTATCGGCGGTTATTCGGCACTGGTATCCAAGGGAATGACAATGGCAGATGAGAATCTGATCCGTTCAATTCCAAAGGCACTTGCCACAACTGAGTTCGTCTGCAGTTCCGTTAATTTGGGATCTACCAAAACAGGAATCAATATGGATGCCGTTCGGCTGATGGGCGAAATTGTCAAGGCAACGGCAGAGGAGACCAAGGAGCAGGATTCCCTCGGCTGTGCCAAGCTGGTAGTATTCTGTAATGCACCGGATGATAATCCATTTATGGCGGGAGCATTCCATGGTGTGACTGAGGCAGATGCCATCATCAACGTCGGTGTGAGTGGACCGGGTGTTGTGAAAACGGCATTGGAGAAGGTGCGTGGAGAGAGTTTTGAGGTTTTATGTGAGACAATTAAGAAGACGGCCTTTAAGGTGACTCGTGTCGGACAGCTTGTGGCAAAAGAAGCATCGAAAAAGCTGGGCATTCCATTTGGTATTATTGACCTGTCCCTTGCGCCGACACCGGCGATTGGTGACAGTGTTGCAGATATTCTCTGTGAAATCGGACTGGAGCATGCAGGGGCACCGGGTACAACCGCAGCACTTGCACTCCTGAATGATCAGGTAAAGAAGGGCGGTATTATGGCATCTTCTTATGTCGGCGGTTTAAGTGGTGCATTTATTCCGGTCAGTGAGGATCAGGGTATGATCAATGCAGTTGTGGATGGTGCATTGACATTGGAAAAATTAGAGGCTATGACATGTGTTTGTTCCGTAGGACTTGATATGATTGCAATTCCAGGCGATACAAAGGCAACGACCATTTCAGGAATCATTGCGGACGAGATGGCAATCGGTATGGTGAATCAGAAGACGACAGCGGTTCGTTTGATTCCGGTTATTGGAAAGGGCGTAGGAGAGACTGTTGAGTTTGGTGGACTATTGGGGTATGCGCCGATTATGCCGGTCAACCAGTTTTCCTGTGATGCGTTTGTAGGCAGACAGGGGCGGATTCCGGCACCGGTGCATTCTTTTAAGAATTAGAACTATGAATTATTTTAGATTGCAAATAGGCTGTCTGGTAGTGATTCTTTACATAATTATCACATATATCAGGGAGACATGTTTTAGAAAAATATCATGCAATAGATTGTTTGACCTGCTTATGTTTTTTGCTCCGTGGGCAGTGGTTTTCGATGGAGTGACAGCATGGACGGTAAATCATCTTGAAATCGTTCCGGATTCCGTAAACAGAATTACGCATCTTATATTTTTACTGTTTATGGATTTTACGCTTATTGTGACGGCAATGTACATGTTCGATCAGACAGTGGGATTCAGTAAGCAAAATAGAAAAAGAAACCTGGTTCTTGGAATTCCGGGAGTGCTGTCAATCGTTTTGATTCTTGTAGGAATTACAAAAATCAGATATGTGCATGGAATCAATACCAATTATTCTATGGGACTACCCGTGTACGCCTGCTATGTCTCTGTGGCAGTTCATTATGGATTTATTCTGATTTTGCTGATCTTAAGACACAATTTCCTGCCACGGGAAAAGAAAATCGGGATTTTTTCGTTTATTGGAATAACCGGTGTATTTCTGATATTGCAGATTATGTATCCGGAGATTTTGATGACATCTATTTTGCCTACGATTTTGCTGCTGGGGATATATATTTATTTTGAGGATCCTTTTATCAGAAAATTGACCTTGTATCATTCTAAAATGGTTGAGGGATTTGCGTCCATGATTGAAAGCAGGGATGACAACACGGGCGGACATGTTAAGAGAACACAGGCTTATGTGAATCTGATGTTGCACAGGATGAGGCATGATAGCAGATACAGCAGGGTGATCAATAAGGATTACCTGGAAGATGTCAGTAATGCAGCCCCGCTTCATGATATTGGAAAGATTGCAACACCGGATCATATTCTGCAGAAGCCGGGAAAACTGACTGATGAGGAATATGCGGTTATGAAACAGCATGCAGCCTGTGGTGGAGATATTATAAAAAATATTTTCAAAGATCTGGATGCTCAGGAGTTTGAACAAATTGCCTATGAAGTGGCAAGGCATCATCATGAAAAGTATAATGGAAAGGGATATCCGGATGGACTTGCCGGTGATGCTATTCCACTTCATGCCCGTATCATGGCGATTGCGGATGTGTTTGATGCGGTATCCCAGAAACGCTGTTACAGAGATGCGATGCCAATCGATGAGTGTTTTCAGATTATAGAAAAAGGATCCGGTGAAGATTTCGATCCGGAACTTACGGAAATTTTTCTGAATGCAAGAGAAGAAGTGGAGGCATTGATGGAAAGGATTAGGTAGGGCATTTTTTCTTGACAACCTACCTCTTCCATGATTAAATAATATTAGTTATATGACTGACGGATAAGTGGAGAACCACGTGGAGTATAACAGAGATTGTAAGGAGTACGATAACAGCCGACCGTCTGGGCAGACATCGCAAGATGGTTCTGTCTGGATGTGTTGGCTCTTTTTATTTCCAGAACAGATACAAATTATTTAACACAGAAGGGAGAAATCATGCAAAAGAAAGCTCTGAGTAGTGAATTAAGTGCAACAACATATCCGGGACGTGGAATTGTAATCGGACGTTCCAAGGATGGAAAGAAGGCGGTAACTGCCTATTTTATTATGGGACGAAGTGCCAACAGCCGCAACCGTGTATTTGTGGAGGACGGAGAGGGAATCCGTACACAGGCATTTGATCCGTCCAAGCTGGAGGATCCAAGCCTTATTATCTATGCACCAGTCCGTGTATTGGGAAATAAGACCATTGTGACCAATGGAGATCAGACCGATACCATCTATGAGCTGATGGACAAGCAGCAGACATTTGAGCAGGCTCTGCGTACCAGAGAGTTTGAGCCGGATGCACCGAACTATACACCTCGTATTTCCGGTATTATGCATATTGACAATGGCGAGTTTAACTATGCAATGTCTATTTTAAAGAGCAACAACGGTAATCCAGATGCGTGCAACCGTTATACCTTTGCATACTCCGATCCGGTGGCAGGGGAGGGACATTTCATTCATACCTATATGGGAGACGGTAATCCGCTTCCAAGCTTTGAAGGAGAGCCGACATGGGTGGATATCGATGGTGATATTGACAGCTTTACCAAGATGGTATGGGAGAACTTGAACGAGGACAATAAGGTCTCTCTTTTTGTACGTTTTATTGACATTGAGACAGGTACCTATGAGTCAAGAATTGTAAATAAAAATCAATAAATAAAAGAAATCACGAGAGGAGAAAGCAATGCAGGAATATGAATTAAAATACGGATGTAACCCGAATCAGAAGCCTTCAAGAATTTACATGCAGGATGGAGAACTGCCAATTAAAGTTTTGTCCGGAAGAGCAGGATATATCAATTTTTTGGACGCTTTTAATGGATGGCAGCTGGTAAAAGAATTAAAGAAAGCAACCGGACTTCCGGCAGCAACTTCATTTAAACATGTGTCCCCAGCTGGTGCAGCAGTCGGACTTCCACTTACGGATGTGGAGAAGAAGATTTACTGGGTGGACGATATGGATATTGAATTTACCCCGCTTGCAAACGCTTACATCCGTGCAAGAGGTGCAGACCGTATGTCTTCTTTCGGTGATTTTATTTCTCTGTCAGATGTCTGTGATGCTTCTACAGCACTTGTCATCAAGCGTGAAGTATCTGATGGTGTTATTGCTCCGGGATATACAGATGAGGCGCTTGAAATCTTAAAGCAGAAAAAGAAGGGTAACTACTGTGTGATTGAGATTGATCCGAATTATGAGCCGGCACCGATTGAGCACAAAGATGTGTTTGGAATCACATTTGAGCAGGGAAGAAATGAACTTCGTATCGGGGAGGACTTCTTCGACAATATCGTAACGGAGAATAAGGATCTGACCAAGGAAGCAAAGATTGATCTTGCGATTGCAATGATTACATTAAAGTATACTCAGTCCAATTCCGTATGTTATGTCAAGGGTGGACAGGCAATCGGTATCGGTGCAGGGCAGCAGTCAAGAATCCACTGTACCCGTCTTGCCGGATCCAAGGCAGACAACTGGTGGCTTCGCCAGTCTCCGCAGGTGCTTGGGTTACAGTTTGTAGACGGCATCAAGCGTGCCGACAGAGATAATGCTATTGATCTGTACATGGGTGACGACTATATGGATGTTCTCGCAGACGGTGCATGGGAGAACATCTTTAAGGTAAAGCCGGATGTTTTTACCCCGGAGGAGAAGCGTGCATGGCTGGATAAAAACACGGATGTTGCGCTTGGTTCCGATGCATTTTTCCCGTTTGGAGACAACATTGAACGTGCACACAAGAGCGGTGTTAAGTATGTTGCGGAGCCGGGGGGATCTGTGCGTGATGATAATGTTATTGAGACCTGCAACAAATATGGAATGGTGATGAGCTTTACCGGAATTCGTCTGTTCCATCATTAATTTGAATTTTAAGAAAATAGACAAGCATTTTACCCACAGTATTTTCTGAGGCAAGATCCTTGCTTTTTCTAAGAAAGATAAACGATTACTCTGACACGGAAACACTGGTTAACGTGAAAGGTATGGCAGAGGCTGGGGCTGTACCTTTTTATAGGGTACAGCCCTTTTGAATGATTGAGTAAACTTGAAAGAAAGGGACGCATGGAGACAAGAATTGCATTAATTGGAATCATTGTGGAAAATGAGGAGGCGGCGGAACCATTGAATCGGCTTTTACATGAGTATCGGGAATGTGTAGTGGGAAGAATGGGAATCCCATACCGTGAGAAGGGTGTGAATATTATCAGCGTGGCGGTGGATGCCTCGCAGGATCAGATAAATGCCCTGTCTGGAAAAATAGGAAGATTGGATGGCGTCAGTGCCAAAACGGTGTATTCAAATGTTACGGGAAATCATTGACAGAATAGAAAGAGAACGGAATATTGACCGCGAGAGTTTAGCGCTTTTGCTGGAAATAAAGGATCAAGAGGCAGTTTCTTATCTGCATGAGAGAGCACGTGAAGCAGCGGATCGCGTCTATGGAAAACAGGTGTTTATCCGTGGACTGATTGAGTTTACCAACTACTGTAAAAATGATTGTTTTTATTGTGGTATTCGAAGGAGCAATACTTGTGCTGACCGTTATCGGCTGTCGGAAGAGGAAATTTTTTCCTGTTGTGAAAGAGGGTATGAACTTGGTTTTCGTACCTTTGTTTTGCAGGGAGGAGAGGATCCCTATTATACGGATGACAGGATGGTTGCTATTATCCGGAAAATCAAACGGAGATACCCGGACTGTGCGCTGACGCTCTCCATTGGAGAAAAGACAAAGGAGAGCTATCAGGCCTATTATGAGGCTGGGGCTGACCGCTATCTGCTGCGGCACGAAACAGCGAATGAGGAACATTACAGGACTCTGCATCCGGCAGAGATGTCCCTTGCGAACCGCAAACAGTGTCTTTGGAATTTGAAAGAAATGGGCTATCAGGTTGGCTGCGGATTTATGGTGGGTTCGCCGAATCAGACAGTGGATACGATATATGAGGATCTGCAGTTTATCAGAGAACTGCAACCTCATATGGTGGGGATTGGTCCTTTCATTCCGCAGAAGGACACGCCATTTGGATTGGAAAAGGCGGGTACGATGGAGAATACCTTGCGGCTGCTTTCTATCATCCGGTTGATTCATCCTCATGTGCTATTACCGGCAACGACAGCTCTTGGAACGATTCATCCGTTGGGGAGGGAGAAAGGAATTCAGGCGGGGGCAAATGTTGTGATGCCGAACCTTTCGCCGGTTGCCGTGCGGGATAAGTATTTACTTTATGATAATAAAATCTGCACCGGGGATGAGGCGGCCGAGTGCCGGTATTGTATGCAGCGGCGTATGGAGAGTATCGGATATGAGGTTGTCGTAAGCCGTGGGGACTATATATCAGATAAATGAGAAAAAGGAGAAAAGAAATATGTACGACGTAAAATCAATGAAAGCGGAGGAATTTATCTCGGATGAGGAAATCAGGGAGACATTGGCATATGCGGATGCCAATAAGGATAATATGGAGCTGGTGGATGCCATAATTGAGAAGGCGAAGGAGCGCAAGGGCTTGACTCATCGAGAGGCATCTGTGCTTCTGGCTTGTGAAAACGAGGATAGAATACAGGAAATATACGAACTGGCACAGCAGATCAAGAAGGACTTTTATGGAAACAGGATTGTCATGTTTGCACCGTTGTATCTCTCCAATTATTGTGTGAACGGCTGCGTGTACTGTCCGTATCATCTGAAAAATAAGCATATTGCGAGGAAGAAGCTGACACAGGAGGAAATTGTAAAGGAAGTTACGGCGCTGCAGGATATGGGGCACAAGCGTCTGGCGATTGAGGCTGGAGAGGATCCGGTCAACAATCCGATTGAGTATATTTTAGAGTGTATCAAGACTATTTACAGTATTAAGCATAAAAACGGAGCCATCCGCCGTGTCAATGTTAACATTGCAGCAACGACAGTGGAGAATTATCGAAAGCTGAAGGAGGCGGGAATAGGAACCTATATTCTTTTCCAGGAGACCTACCATAAAGCTGGCTACGAAGAACTTCACCCGACAGGACCGAAGCACGATTATGCTTATCATACGGAGGCTATGGATCGTGCCATGGAAGGTGGAATTGATGATGTGGGGCTGGGAGTACTGTTTGGTCTGGATAAGTATCGTTATGAGTTTGCAGGACTTCTTATGCATGCGGAGCATTTGGAGGCCGTGCATGGAGTGGGACCACACACGATTAGTGTGCCACGTCTAAAGAAGGCGGACGATATTGATCCAACTACATTTGATAATGGAATTAGTGATGATATCTTTGCAAAGATTTGTGCCCTGATCCGCATTTCAGTGCCATATACGGGAATGATCATTTCTACTCGTGAGAGTCAGGCTGTTCGTGAGAAGGTGCTTCCGCTGGGGGTATCCCAGATTAGCGGTGCCTCCAAAACCAGTGTTGGCGGCTATGCAGACCCGGATGCAGAGAAGAATGCTGAGGCAACTTCAGAACAGTTTGATGTCAGTGACCAGAGAACCCTTGATGAGGTAGTGAACTGGCTTATGAAGCTGGGCTATATTCCATCCTTCTGTACAGCATGCTACCGTGAGGGGAGAACCGGTGACCGTTTTATGACATTGTGCAAGAATATGCAGATCTTAAACTGCTGTCACCCGAATGCACTTATGACTCTTAAGGAGTATCTGGAGGATTATGCCAGTGAGGAGACCAGAAAGATTGGTATGGAGTTAATTGAGCGGGAACTTGAAAAAATCCCGAATCCGAAGGTTAAGCAGACAACTTATGAGCATATTCATGATATCGCAGAGGGAAAGAGAGATTTCAGATTCTAAATCAGAGGAGAATTTCACAAGGACTGCCATGGCTGATGAGCAGGAATGGAGGACATAAGTATGGGTGTGACTTTGAATGATACCCCGTCGGCAAACCGGCTTCACATCGGGGTGTTTGGAAAAACAAACAGTGGGAAATCATCGTTTATCAATGCTTTTACCGGGCAGGAGGTGTCCATTGTTGCAGATGTGGCAGGAACGACAACGGATCCGGTATATAAAGCGATGGAGATTCATCCCCTTGGTCCATGCACGATTATTGATACTGCGGGGTTTGATGATGAGAGTATTCTCGGAGAACAACGGATCGAACGTACAAAACAGGCGGCGGATAAGTCCGATTTGGCTGTAATCGTGTTTGCGGCGGATGAAGTGGTGGATGCTGCAAACATGAGGGAGGAGCTGGAGTGGTACCGTTTTTTCCAGAAGAAAAATACACCCGTTCTTCTTGTTATTAATAAGGCAGATATGGCGGATACAAAACGCCTTTTCGAGTTCCTCAAAAAGGAGACGAATGAGGAAGCGCTTGTAGTAAGTGCAAAGACCGGAGAGGGAATGACTGTAGTCAAGGATGCATTGACTCGCAAGGTTCCGGAGAATTATGGAGAGCGTTTGATTACCGGGGAGCTGGTAGGGGAAAATGATCTGGTTATGCTTGTGATGCCACAGGATATTCAGGCTCCGAAGGGACGGCTGATTCTGCCGCAGGTACAGACCCTTCGGGAGCTTCTTGATAAAAAATGTCTGGTAATGAGTGTGACGACAGATAAGTTTGTTTCGGCTCTTACGGCGCTAAATGGGGCACCAAAACTGATTATTACAGATTCGCAGGTCTTTGGTGATGTGTATGAGCATAAACCGAAAGAAAGCATGCTGACTTCTTTTTCGGTGCTGTTTGCTGCGTATAAGGGGGATTTGCCATATTATGTGGAAGGTGCAAAAAAAATCGATTCTCTGACGGAACAGTCCCGTGTGCTGATTGCAGAGTGCTGTACCCATGCGCCTCTCTCAGAGGATATTGGCAGGGTAAAGATTCCGCGGATGTTAAGAAAGCGTTTTGGAGAGAATATGGTCATTGATCATGTGAGCGGAACTGATTTTCCGGAGAATTTGTCAGATTACGACCTTGTTATTCAGTGTGGGGCCTGTATGTTTAACCGCAGGTATGTGATGTCAAGAATCGAGCGCACAAAGGAGCAGGCGGTTCCAATGACAAATTATGGCATCGTGATTGCCCATTTGACCGGAATTTTGGAACAGGTAGTGACACCCTAAAAGAGGTTTCCTTTTATATGAAAAATTGATATACTATAGAAAGAGAATTAGGAAACAGGGAGAAATACAATGATATATCAGAATATTCTTGAGGCAATGGGAAATACGCCGATAATCCGTCTGAATCACATGGTGGATGCGGATAGTGCACAGGTGCTTGTAAAGTTTGAGGGGCTGAATGTGGGCGGATCCATTAAGACACGTACCGCCTATAATATGTTAAAGGATGCCAGGGAGCGTGGACTGATCAGGGAGGACACGATCATCGTGGAACCGACAAGCGGTAATCAGGGAATAGGATTGTCGCTTGTCGGGGCGGTATTGGGTTATACAGTAAAGATTCTTATGCCGGATTCTGTCAGTGAGGAGCGCAGAAAGCTGATGCGTCATTATGGCGCTGAAGTGATTCTTGTCCATGATGCAGGCAATATTGGAAAAGCAATAGAGGAATGTGTGAATCTTGCACTTCAGATGGCAAAGGATGATCCAAGGGTGTTTGTTCCTCAACAGTTTGAAAATCCTGCCAATCCGCAGGTGCATAGAGACCGGACTGGAATGGAAATTCTGGAACAGGTGGGGGGACCGATTCATGGTTTTTGTTCTGGAATAGGAACCGGAGGTACAATCACTGGAATTGGTGAAATTTTAAAAGAAAAGAATCCGGATATTACCATCTGGGCTGTAGAGCCGGAGCATGCGGCAATTCTTTCCGGTGGCTCCATTGGAACACATTTGCAGATGGGAATCGGAGATGGGGTAATTCCGGCAATTCTCAATCAGAATATCTATGAGGATATATGCATTGTTACAGATGAGGAAGCAATTCAGACCGCCAGAGAGCTTGCCAGCAGGGAGGGAATTATGTGTGGCATTTCCAGTGGAACGAATGTGGCGGCAGCACTCCGGCTTGCAAAGAAACTTGGCAGAGGTAAGACGGTAGTTACGGTTCTGCCGGATACGGCGGAGCGCTATTTTTCCACCCCACTGTTTGAAGAGATGGAATAAGAGACTGATATCTTTTCATTTGTATGCATAATAGGTATAATGGAATCATAAACGGAGAGGAGATGGGGTAATGATTATTACAATTGCGAGAGAATGTGGGTGTTATGGGGATGAGATAGGTGCCGAGTTGGCGAAGAGACTTGGAGTTCTGCTGTTTGACAAGAAGAAGATCCTGGAGCTTGCCAAAGAAAAAGGGGTTTATGACCAGTTTCCATTCTTTTATAAAGAGAGGCAGAGCAATATGCTGCTTTCCTCAATTGTGGAGGAGGAGCAGCTTGGTATCGCACGGCAGACACCGAGGAAAGCATTAGATGCTGTTGTCGGGGATCATTCCTGTGTGATTCTGGGAAGATGTGGTGGCTATGCATATGAGGGAGAGCCTCATGTTGTTCGTGTTTTTTTAAGTGGAAAAAGAGAAAATCGCATTACACATTTGATGGAAAAACACAGAGTAAGCAGAAATGAAGCAATTGCTACAATGGATCAGACAGATAACCGGAGAAGGACCTATTATCGATACTATACAGGTCAGGAATGGGGATATGCAAATAATTATGATTTGTGTATTAATGTATCAGATTTGGGGATTGGGGGGACAGTAGAGATGATTATTCACTATATAGAACAATATAAGGAGTAGACTCATGAAATATTTGAGACAGTTTTTAGTTATTCTTTTATTTTCCTTTGTGGGAGAATTATTGCATGAATTGATTCCGCTTCAGATTCCGGCGAGTATTTATGGACTGGTACTGTTGTTTATTGCATTGCTGGCAGGATGGATTCGATTGTCACAGGTAAAAGAGGCAGCAAAGTTTCTTATTGAAATCATGCCGCTAATGTTTATACCTGCGGGTGTTGGTCTGTTGGAGAGTTGGGGTGTCTTAAAGCCAATTCTGTTGCCGGTCTGTGTGATAATGGTGATTTCCACTATTCTTGTGCTTGGAATTTCAGGGGTTGTTACACAGAAGATGATGGGAAGCAAATTTGCAAAAAAGGAAGAGGAACTGGATCATGAATGAATTTTTACAGAATTCCGTTTTTTTTGGAGTTTTTATCAGTATTGTAACTTATGAGATTGGTGTATTGATTAAGCAGAAATGGAAGATGGCAATATTTAATCCGCTTTTGATCTCAATTGCATTAATTATCATTTTTTTACTGGTATTTCATGTGGATTATGAAACTTATGAGGCGGGGGCAAAATACCTGTCTTATCTGCTGACACCGGCAACTGTTGCGCTTGCGGTGCCACTGTATGAGCAGATCGAGCCGCTCAGAAAGAACTGGAAGGCTATTATGGCAGGAATTTTGGCGGGGGCATTGACCTCCGCCACTTGTGTATTGGTTTTGTCTGTATTGTTTGGGTTGAATCATCAGCAATATGTGACTTTGCTTCCAAAGTCAATTACCACTGCGATTGGTATGGGACTTTCCGAAGAGTTGGGTGGAATCGTAACGATTACAGTTGCAGTCATTGTAGTTACTGGAGTGATTGGCAATATGTTTGCCGAAGGAATCTGCAAACTTTTCCATATTACGAATCCAGTTGCGAAGGGAATCGGAATTGGTTCGGCATCCCATGCGATGGGAACTGCAAAGGCGATGGAGATGGGGGAAGTCGAAGGTGCAATGAGCAGTCTGTCCATTGCGGTATCTGGTTTACTTACGGTTTTGGTATCGCTTTTGTTTGCGCAGATTTATTGATTTAGGGGAGGATGTTATGGCTCTGCAATTTGTGCTGGGAAGTTCGGGAAGCGGTAAAACAGAGTATATTTATCAGCAGATTGTGGCATCTGCAGTGCTTCACCCAAAGAAAAATTACCTGGTGATTGTTCCGGAGCAGTTTACCATGCAGACACAGCAAACGTTGGTGGAGCTTGCTCCGAACCATGCAATTATGAACATTGATGTGCTGAGTTTCAAGAGGCTTGCTTACCGTGTGTTTGATGAGCTTGGAAGGACAGATATCCAGGTGCTGGAGGAAACCGGAAAAAATCTTGTTTTGAGAAGATTGGCACAGCAGCAGGAGAAAAAACTTACAGTGCTGCGTCCGAATATGAACCGGATGGGATATATCGGAGAGGTAAAATCCCTGATTTCAGAATTGGTACAGTATAATATTTCCCCACAGGAGCTGGAGAAACTGATGGAAAAGGAAACTTTTCCACAGGTCCTTACGGCGAAGCTTCGGGATATTGTGACGATGTATCGGGCATTTCAGGAATTTATGGAGGGAAGTTTTGTAACAGCAGAGGAAATTTTAAATGTATTAAAGCAACTGGCACCCCAATCGGAACTCCTTAAGGACAGTGTTCTGGTGTTTGACGAATTTACCGGTTTTACACCGATTCAGAATGAGCTGATGAGGGAACTTCTGACGATTGCGGAGCAGATTTATGTAACTCTGACGATTGATGCAGGAGAAGATTTTTATCACAGCAATGGGAGCGAGGAACTTTTTGATTTGTCTAAGAAGACGATTGCCACGCTGTTTAAGATGGCAGAGTCTTTGCATGTGGAGGTGTTAGAGCCGGTGGTGCTTGCGGATGGTGTAAAAAAGAGGTTTATGCATGCGCCGGCATTAGCATTTCTGGAACAGAATCTGTTTCGTCCCGGATATAGCAGGATGCAGAATGAGGTGAGCGAAATTCATCTTTCTGTCATGCGGACTCCCCGGGAGGAACTGGCTATGGTTGCACGGCAGATTAATGGTCTGATTCGGCAAGGCTATCGTTATCGGGAGATTGCAGTGGTGACAGGGACTCTGGAGACTTATCAGAGTTATGTGGAGCCTCTGTTTACAAAGTATGAAATTCCGTATTTTATGGATACAACAAAAGAAGTATTGTTTCATCCCTTCATTGAATTTTTGCGTGCAGTTTTGCAGGTTGTGGAGAGCGATTACAGTTATGAGTCAATCATGAGGTTCCTGCGGTGTGGTTTCTGTGGAATTGAGGAGGATGATCTGGATCGTCTGGACAATTATCTCGTGGCAACCGGAATTCGTGGAAAATTGGCGTGGAGCAGGCGATGGGTACATATGCCCGTGCAGAAGGAACTCTATGATCTGGAGCGTTTGGAGGAGCTGCGCGTACAGATTTTTGATCTGCTGGAACCGGTATGCGAAGTGTTTGCCAGAAAGGATGCGTGTGTCAGTGACGGCATTGTTGTACTGTATCAGCTTCTGGTTCGATTGGATACAGAAAAACAGCTCTGGGAAAAGGAGAAGGAGCTTTTAGAGCGGGGGGAGCAGACACGATCAAAAGAATACGGGCAGATTTATCAGATTGTCATGCAGTTACTGGAAAAATATTATGCACTACTCGGGGAGGAAGCTCTGGATATTACAGATTTTACAGAGGTGCTCGAAGCAGGACTGTCTGCTGCCACAGTTGCAACGATTCCTCCGGGATATGACTGTGTTACGATCGGTGATATTGAGAGAACAAGACTTGACCATATTAAAGTTTTATTTTTTGTTGGTGTAAACGATGGTGTCATTCCAAAGGCAGCCAATGCTGGTGGAATTATTTCTGAATACGAAAGAGAATTACTTTTGGCAGCGGATGTGGAGATGGCACCGGGCGCCAGGGAGCAGGCGTTTATACAGAGATTCTATCTTTACCGGAATCTGACGAAACCATCGGAGCAGCTCTATCTCAGCTATGCAAAGGTGGATCGCGACGGGAAGGCGATTCGGCCGTCTTATCTCGTAGGTGTTGTACGAAAGCTTTTTCCGAAGCTTAAGCTGCAGGAAATCGAGTCTGTTGAGACCCGTCCGGATTTCTATACAAAGGATGCAGCATTGGATTATCTGATCCATGGGCAAAAGGACGAGGCATGGTATGCGTTAGCAAAGTGGTTTGATCAAGGTGATGAAATGTCGCAGAAGACGGTTCATAAGCTTCTTGAGGCTGCTTACACCTGCTATAAAGGGGAACCAATCAGCAGGGCAGTTGCTTTGGCTTTGTATGGAAGAAAACCTATGGGAAGTATTACGAGGCTTGAACGTTTTGCTGCGTGTGCCTATGCGCATTACCTCGAGTATGGATTATATCTCAGGGAACGGGAGACGAGTGGGTTTGAGAGCGTAGATATGGGAAATCTTTATCATGATGCGCTGGAACGGTATAGCCGAAAGGTTGAGCAGTCGGTTTATGATTGGTTTCAAATTCCTGATGAGGTAAGAGAATCTTTTGCGGGGGAGGCAATAGCAGAGGCAATTGAAGCCTATCCGAATACGGGAATTCATGCAACGGCGGAGAATGAATATCAGGCACAGCGGATGGAGGAGATATTCAGCCAAACGGTGTGGGCATTGACCAAGCAGGTCCGTGCCGGGCACTTTGTACCGGAAAAGTTTGAGATCACCTTTTCGGAATTAGAAAATGTGCAAGCGCTTCAGGTGGTTTTATCTGAGAATGTGAAAATGCGATTGACCGGTCGAATTGATCGATTGGATGTCTATGACAATGGAAATGAAATTTCAATTAAAGTGATTGATTATAAGTCGGGGAACACAAAGTTTGACCTGATTAAGTTTTATCAGGGACTTCAGCTGCAGTTGGTTGTCTATATGGATGCCGCTATGGAATTGGGGAGTATTGAGCATTCGAAGCGAAAAATCCTGCCGGGTGGAATTCTATATTATCATATTGATGATCCGGTTTTGGAAGCAGAGGAAGAATTGACACCTGAGGAGGCAGAGCATGCTCTGATGATGGCTCTTCGGCCGGATGGCCTGGTTAATTCCGATGAACAGATTTACCGTGCGATGGATCAGGATCTGGAGGGGAAATCTGAGGTAATTCCGCTGGAACTTAAGAAGTCAGGAGAACTATCCGCAGCACGTTCTCATGTCGCATCTACCGAAGAGTTTGCATTGATGGAACGCTATGCAAAGATGGAAATCAGGCGGCTTGGTCAGGAGATTTATGCAGGGGATGTGCGCGTGAATCCTTATCAGAACGGGACGGAGTGCAGCTGTAATTTTTGCCCGTACAGATCTGTTTGTGGTATGGATAGCAGAATTTCGGGATATGGATACCGTTATACAGAGGCACTGACGAGAGAAGAAGTGTTTGATCGAATGCGTACAGAGCTTGCGCGTGAAGGGTTATAAAAGACAAATGTGAACACCTTTTCAACAGGCAGTGTAAATAGAAAGTCGTTTCGCAATTGCTTAAAGAGTAAGTAAGAAAGAGAGGATATGTCCGCATATGGAATGGACAAAGGAACAGCAGAAAGTCATCAATCTGCGGAATCGCGATATTCTGGTATCAGCAGCAGCCGGTTCTGGTAAAACTGCAGTTCTGGTGGAGCGAATCATCAAACGGATTACACAGGGGGAGAATCCGCTTGATATTGACAATCTGCTGGTTGTGACATTCACAAAAGCGGCGGCTGCAGAGATGCGGGAACGTATTGGTGGCGCAATCGAGGAATTATGCGAGAAATTTCCCGAGGATTCTCATCTGCGCAGACAGTCGGCGCTTATCCATAATGCGATGATTACAACGATTGACAGTTTCTGTCTGTTCGTTGTGCGCAATCATTTTGAGGAGATTAATCTGGATCCTGATTTTCGGATTGCGGATGAAGGTGAAATCAAGCTTTTGGAGCAGGATGTCCGTAAGAAGGTATTTGAACAGAATTATCAGAAGAAGAGAGAAGGTTTTTTGCGTTTGATCGATACTTATGCAGGAAAACGTAACGATCAGGCGGTACATGATATGGTTGGTAAGCTCTATCGTATGGCTTTAAGCAGCCCGTGGCCACGAGAGTGGATCCGGGATCTTGCACAGCCTTATCAGGTTTCCAGTGTGGAGGAACTTACAAACTCTCCAATGATTTTGGATATTGTGGAAAATGTGCGACTACTTTTTGTCGATATGAGAAGTCAGCTGGAGCATTTGCTGGAGCTTTCGCTTGCATCGGATGGCCCACAGGCGTACGCGGGAACATTGAAGAAGGATATTGAACTTTTGACCTCTGCGGAGCAGCTGAAGGACTATGTGGAGATGAGAAGTTTCTTTTCAACATTCCGGTTGGGAAATCTTTCTCCGATACGGAAATTTGAAGGGGATACGGTCAAGAAAGATGCTGTTCAAACAGGAAGGAATGCTATAAAAAAAGAGCTGGAAGGTTTGAAAAAGAAATATTTTATCGGGGATCTGCAGATGCTTCTTGAACAGATTAAGCGTCTTCGCCCGCTGGCGGAAGAACTGGTACGACTTACGCTGGAATATGAGGAGGCAATGGGGAATGCGAAGAGGCGTAAACGCATTGTCGACTTTTCTGATATTGAACATTTTGCCCTGCAGATTCTTGTTGATCCTGAAACGAAAAAGAGCAAACGCACGGCAGATGAATTTCGCAGGCATTTTGCAGAGATTATGATTGATGAGTATCAAGACAGCAATCAGGTGCAGGAAGAAATTTTGAGAGCAATTTCCCGGACGGAGGAGGGCACTCACAATATGTTTATGGTGGGGGATGTCAAACAGAGTATTTATCGTTTCCGTCTGGCAAGGCCAGAGCTTTTTATGGAAAAATATGCTTCATTTACATTGGAGGATAGTCTGCAACAGCGCATTGATCTGCATCAGAATTTCCGAAGCAGACCTGAGGTCATTGATTTCTGTAATGATATTTTTTATAAGATTATGAGCCCGGATCTGGGAAGAGTTGCCTATGATACCGATGCGGCTCTATATTGTGGTGCACATTATCCGGACAATCCGGGGATGGATGCAGAGCTTTTATTGTTGGATGAGGCGGATGAACTTCTGTTGGAAGAAAGACAGAATAAAAAGCAGCTGGAGGCTCATCTGGTGGCAAATCGTATTCGGATACTCATGCAAAAGACAAAGGTGACAGACAAGGAGTCCGGGAAGCTCCGAGCTCTGCGGTATTCGGATATTGTGATTCTTTTCCGGAGTCTTAAGGATTGGGGAACAGAGTTTGTGCAAGTGCTTGGGGATCATGGAATTCCTGCACATGTAGAGTCTTCTACGGGCTATTTTTCTGCGCTTGAAGTGCAGACGGTACTCAGTATGTTGCGCATTCTGGATAATCCGTATCAGGATATTCCTATGGCATCTGTGTTGAAGTCTCCAATCGTGGGACTGGACGAGGAGGAACTGGCACAGATTCGGGTGAGTGAACCGTCCCTGCCGTTTGCAGCAGCAGCATTTAAGCAGATGCAGGAGGCAACGGAGGGAGTATTGTATGAGTTTTATCAGAGTTATACAAGCCTTCGTGCAAAGCGTGAGCTGCCGGTTCATGAATTGATTCAGAGCATTCTTGATGAGACCGGTTATGGGAATTATGCAGCGGCACTTCCGGCAGGGGAACGGCGCGCAGCCAATCTTGAAATGTTGATTGAAAAGGCAATCGACTACGAGAAAACCAGCTATCGTGGGTTGTTTCATTTTGTTCGCTATATTGATCAGCTGCAGACATATGAGATTGACTTTGGTGAGGCGGATATAACGAGTGAAAATGCAGATGTGGTGCGTATTATGACCATTCATAAAAGTAAGGGACTTGAATTTCCGGTTGTGTTTGTGTCGGGGCTTTCCAAGAGGTTCAATCAGATGGATACAAGTGAAAAGCTGGTGGTTCATCCGGATCTGGGGATGGGAATTTGCGAGATTTCCGGGAAACCGAAGGTAAAGAAGAATTGCATTTTCCGTTCGGAGATTGCGGATCGCCTGCGTCGGGAAAATCTGGGGGAAGAACTTCGTGTTCTTTATGTGGCATTGACCCGTGCAAAGGAAAAGCTGATTTTGACCGGAATCATTAAGGATGAGAAAAAGACCATATCCGGTTATACTGGGAATGTGCTGCCGCAAAAGCCTATCAGTTATCGGGAACGTGTGAGTGCGGCTTCATATCTGGACTGGATTATGCCGGCGATGCTTTCCTATCCAGACAAGTATCACATTGAGACCGTGAATCCGGCGGAAATGGTATGGGAGACAATTGCGGGGGAAGGACAAAAGAGAATAGATTACGATGCCCTTATTGCGGCTGTTGATGGAGCAGATGAAAGTCTGGTACAGCAGTATGATCAATTATTTTCTTATCAATATCCGTATCAGAATGAGATATGGAGAAAAAGTAAGTACTCAGTATCAGAATTAAAGCATGATTCGATGCTGCTTCAATATGATCAGTCGGAAGGTGGTGCACAGATTCCTGATTTTCTGACGGGAGAGAGGGAACATTATATACCGGACTTTGCACAGGACATTTTCAGGAAGACGGAGGTGGAACATTTCAGGGAGGATGGTGTCAGTCCCGGAGCCCTTCGGGGAACTGCGGTGCACCGGGTGATGGAATGTCTGGACTTTGCAGCAATGGCATCGGTGGATTTCAAAGATGAAGAAGCTGTTCGTACATTTGTGAAGCAGGAGCTGGACCGGATGCTTGCGACGGGGGAACTGACGGGTGAAGCATATGAACTTGTGATTCCGTCGATGATTGAGGGATTTGTGGTAAGTGATGTGGCATCCCGTATGGCACAGGCAGCGTTGAAGGGAGAGCTATACCGGGAGAAGCCGTTTGTGATGCAGCATGAGAATGTGTTGGTGCAGGGAATCATCGATGTCTTCTGGTTGGAAGGAGACTCGATTGTTCTTCTGGACTATAAGACCGATCGTGTGAAAAATGCGGGCGAACTGGTGCTGCGTTATCAAACACAGTTAGATCTTTATGCAGATGCGCTGGAGCGTGTTTTTTCCACGGAAACAAAAAAATGGAC
The DNA here is from genome assembly GCA_022775045.1 of Agathobacter sp. Taxonomy (GTDB): domain Bacteria; phylum Bacillota; class Clostridia; order Lachnospirales; family Lachnospiraceae; genus Roseburia. Next base: position 63,007 of record JALFLB010000043.1, read on the forward strand.
GGCCAGAGAGAAGTTGATTTATTCTTTCCGGTTGCAGGAGGTAGTAAATTTATGAGTCGTATTATACTGGCATCAGCGTCTCCGCGGCGCAGGGAACTTTTGGAACAGGTTGGTGTGGAATTTGAAATCTGCCCAGCCAAGGGAGAAGAAGTAATCACACATACGTCGCCAGAGGATGTGGTACTTGAACTTTCCCGACAGAAAGCACAAGAGGTCGCAGCAGGAATACTTTCCTATAATACGTCTCATCCAGAACTTACAACACCGCAGGATATTCTGGTAATTGGTGCAGATACGGTTGTAGCGTATGAGGGGAATATCCTCGGAAAACCAAGAGATGAAGCTGATGCAAGCCGTACAATTGCGATGTTGGCAGGACATACGCATAGTGTGTATACCGGTGTGGCACTTGTGTTTATGGATGCATCCGGACGTGCCGGAGTACATTCTTTTTACGAAAAGACAGATGTCACGGTGTATCCAATGAATGAGCAGGAGATTGCCCGATATGTGGCAAGCAAAGAACCGATGGACAAGGCGGGAAGCTATGGAATTCAGGGACTTTTTGCGGTGCATATCAAAGAAATATGCGGGGATTACAACAACGTGGTGGGGTTGCCGGTGGCGCGGCTTTATCAGGAACTTAAGGGACTTGGAATCGATATCCGGGAGGATATGCAGGAGCATTGATTTTATGGTTGTAGCAGAATAGGGAACAGAGTATACTAGGAAGAAGGAGGAAAGAAATGATGTACAAGTATGATGAGGAAATATTGACTTATTTTCTGGCTAACCAGCAGCAGCTTTTTTCTGAGAACGTTGCAGAAACAAAGGAGGAGGCTGAGGAATTTCTGAATGACTGTATGGCAGTTGTCTGCAGTAGTCTGAAGGAAATCAGGGATTATTTTGATGAGGCCGGTATGGATATTGCAGGGATGAGTGATGAGGAACTGCTTGCTGCCAGTGAAGTGTTTTCGTTGCCGGATGGACGGTTTCTGATTGTGGAAGGATAAAAGTGGATTGAATATGAAAAGAGTTAAGATAGCCTGTCTTTTTCTTGCAGCATGTTGTGTGTGTATCCAATTTGCGGGATGTCGGATTGGGGATACTGAAATCAAATTGGAAACGGGACAACTGAACAGTCATAAGACGGTGTTTCAGATTAATGATTATAAATGTGATATCAGTCTTGCGAAGCTTTATCTTTGCAATTACCGGAATCTGTATGGACAAGTGTATGGGCTGGATTTGTGGAAGGAAGGCAGTACCGATTCTCTGGAAACTTATGTGAAGGACGTTACTATTCAGCAGTTGTCAAGGATTGTCTGTATGGATCTGCTGGCAAAACAGCAGGAAATGAAACTTTCCGATGAGGAATGCAGGCTTGTGAAAGCGGCTTCGGAGGAATACTTTGATTCTTTAAGCGCGGAAGAACGCTCCTATATGGGAATTCATAAAAAGGATGTAGAGAAGGCTTACGAGGATTATGCACTTGCGGATAAGCTTTATGGGACATTGACCAACGGAATCAATGAGGAGGTCAGTGATGATGAGGCTCGCGTGATTCGTGTGCAGCAGATTTTTGTGGCGGACGAGGAGACTGCGAATGTTGTGAAAAAAAAGCTTGCGGCAGGAGAGGATTTCGCAATGCTGGCAGGAAGCTATAATAGTGGTGGGGAATTCGAGCGGAATGTAGCCCGTGGAGATTATCCTCAGGAGGTCGAGAATATTGCCTACAATCTGGAGAACGATACTTGTTCAGAAATGATCGAAACAGATGAAGGATATTACTTTATTAAGTGTCTCAGTAAGTATGAAGAAGAATTGACAGAGGCCAATAAAGAAGTGATTCGAATTCAGCGTGAAAAGGAACAGTTTGAGGACAGTTATGAGGAGTTTATCAGTGAAGCAACGTTTCGTATGAATGATACATTATGGAGCGAAGTGTCATTAAATGACACCGGTGAGATCAGGACGGATTCTTTCTTTGATATTTTTGATAAGTATTTTAAAAGCAAATAGGAGATGATTTGATGAGTTGGGAATTTGATTTTCTCTATGCACTGCAGAAGATGCATGGACCTGTTTGGGACTCGATAATGGTGTTTTTGTCAGCTCTCGGAAATGCTGGATTTTTTTGGATTGGTGTTGGTGTGTTGCTTTGTATTTTCACGAAATACCGAAAATGTGGGATTCAGATGCTTGTTTCAATGGCGATTGCCTTTGTGATCGGTAATCTGATTCTTAAGAATCTGATTGCAAGAGAACGTCCTTGCTGGCTGGATTCGCAGGTGCCACTTCTACTTGAAAGTCCCAAGGATTACTCGTTTCCGTCCGGACATTCCCTGAATGGTTTCACGGCAGCAACAACGTTGCTGTTTTTTGACAGGCGGTTGGGAATTCCAGCGGTGATTTTAGCTTCGTTGATTGCCTTTTCACGGCTTTATCTGTTTGTACATTTTCCAACGGATGTATTTGTGGGAATTGTGATGGGACTTGTGATCGCGACGGCTGTGGATTGTGTATTTAAAATGAAAGAGCGGAAGAAAGTATAAAGAAACAAAAGGTGGGAGCGAATTGCTTCCACCTTTTGTTTGGCTGTTATTTATTTTCGTTTGCAAGGAGCAGCATGATGTCGTTGCTTCGCTTGATAAATTTGCTCATGGCGTCTGTTGAAAGTGGCTGGTTGGAAAGCATAGCCAAATCATACAGCTGCTCGACAAACATTGGCACATGCGCAGATTCTTTGTTCTCTAAGATGTATTTTACCAATGCATTGTTAGCATTTAATGTAAGGGTCTGGTCAGCGGCGAACATATTCGGATCCATATCGCCCATGGAGTACATCTTCATCATATCCTGCATACGTCTTCCTTGTTCGGAGAGCGTGAGGATGGATGCGACATCTGCGTTCTTGAGAGATTCAACCTGAACTGTCAGTTTGTCGTTGTTCAAAGTCTTTTTAAAGAGATCAGAGAGCGTAGTAGTTGCCTCGGTCAGATCCTGTGCGTCTTCTGATTTTAAAGCATCAGTCAAATCTGCGTCAATGCGTTTGAACTGGTAGTGCTCGTTGCGCTGCTCCAGCTGGGTAATGAAGGAGGTATCAATGTTATGGTCAAGGATGACTGCATTCATGCCCTGTTCCTTAAACATGCTGATGTACTGTCCTTGCTGAATCTTGTCTGTTACATAATAAACGGTGCTGCGCTCAGGTTCCTTTTCTTCTTCATCAGCAGGGGTGCCGTCTGCATTTTCAACCGTGGTTTCTTCCGTTGTAGTTTCCTCATTTTCCTCCGCCTTTTCTTCTTCAACCGGCACTAACAGTTCTGGAAGTGTCTGGTATTTATCATTGATATCCTTGAAGAGGATATAATCGTTCATCTTATCACAGAACTTGGTATCCTTTAAGCAGCCGAATTTAATGAATGGACTGATGTCGTCCCAGTACTTTTCGTAAGATTCCTTCTCTGTTTTGCACATACCGATGAGTTTATCCGCTACTTTCTTCGTGATGTATTCGGAAATTTTCTTAACAAATCCATCGTTCTGCAAAGCGGAGCGGGAAACGTTCAGCGGCAGATCCGGACAATCGATCACACCCTTTAACAGCATCAAAAATTCAGGAATGACTTCCTTAATATTGTCTGCGATAAATACCTGATTGTTATAAAGTTTAATCGTTCCTTCGATGGAATCATATTCGGTATTGATCTTCGGGAAATACAGGATTCCCTTGAGATTGAACGGATAGTCCATGTTCAGATGAATCCAGAACAAAGGCTCCTTGTAGTCCATAAATACCTTACGGTAGAATTCCTTGTATTCTTCATCGGTACATTCGCTTGGATTTTTGGTCCAGAGTGGATTGGTATCATTGAGTGGAACCGGACGTTTTACGATTTTGAGTTTATCCTTAACAGGGGAGACTTCAACGACTTCCTTTTCACCATTCTCGTTTTCTTTTTCCTCGGTTTTTGCTTCCTCGTGGATTTCTTCAATGACCGTGTCCGTGTCAAGCTTGTCTTCCTTGTCAATAGTTTCGTATTCTTCCGGTGCATTTGCTTTGGATAAGTAAATTTCAGTTGGCATGAAAGAGCAGTACTTCTCTATGATTTCCCGTGCACGATATTCGTTGGCAAATTCGAGACAATCCTCATTTAAGAAAAGTGTAATCTCGGTTCCAACCTCATCCATATCGCCGTCTACCATATCAAATTCGGTACCACCGTCGCAGGACCAGTGAACCGGTGTTGCACCTTCTTTATAGGAAAGGGTATCGATGGTAACCTCATCGGCAACCATAAACGCAGAGTAGAATCCCAGACCGAAATGTCCAATAATCTGATCGTCATTGGATTTGTCTTTGTATTTTTCAATGAAGTCTGTTGCACCAGAAAAGGCAATCTGGTTGATATATTCCTCAACCTCGTCGGCGGTCATTCCAAGACCGTTATCGATGAACTTTAAGGTTTTTTCCTCTGGATTGATAATGACCTGAATTTTTGGTTTGTAGTCTGCAGGAAGTGTGTACTCACCCATCATGTCGAGTTTCTTTAACTTCGTAATTGCGTCACAGCCGTTAGAAATTAACTCACGATAGAAGATATCATGATCGGAATACAACCACTTTTTGATAATAGGAAACAGGTTGTCGCTGTCAATAGATAAGTTGCCGTGTTTATTAGCCATATTTGATACATCTCCTTTATTTTTTCGTTTTATTTATAAGAATGATAAATCCAACGGAAACAAAAGTCAATAAAAAACTAGCACTCCATTTGAATGAGTGCTAACAACAACCGGGAAAATCAAGGAAAATCAAGGGCTACAGAAATTCTAAAATCTTTATAAACAAAGGGGGTGGCTGGACATTTTTTAAAAAAAATGTTACGATTGCAACATAGGTATGGCTAGAAATGATATGGAGTAACCGTTTATGATACAGAAAGTGGATAACAATAAGATGAAAGGCAGTATGACAGAGGGAAGTCCGGTTCGGTGCATGGTTACGTTTGCGGTTCCGATGATTTTGGGCAATCTGTTTCAGCAGTTTTATAATCTGGCAGATTCCATGATTGTTGGAAAGCTGGTCGGAAAGGATGCATTGGCGGCGGTGGGAGTATCTACAGCAATCACAATGCTTTTTGTCATGGTGGCGATTGGAACAGGAATCGGATGTTCTGTTGTGATTTCCCAGTTGTTTGGAGCAGAAAAGCATAAGGAGATGAAGACGGCTATTTCTACAGCATTGCTTGCAATCATGGTTTTTTCTCTTATGTTAAGTATTGTAGGAAGAGGATTAAGCCGAACGATTTTGAAGGCGATGAACACTCCGGCAGATATTTTTGACGGAGCTGAGATCTATATGAATATTTATTTTTATGGATTCTTTTTCCTGTTTTTATATAATGCGTTTTCAGCAGTATTTAATGCCCTTGGTGATTCGAAAAAGCCGCTTTATTTCCTGTTGTTTTCTTCTGTCTTTAATATTGGACTGGACCTGCTTTTTGTTGGAAAATTCAAGTGGGGGATTGCCGGTGCGGCCTGGGCAACATTGATTGCACAGGCAATTTCAGCAGTGCTTTCTTTTGGGGTACTCTGTCATAAGCTGGGGCAGATTCGCTGTGGCGTATATCGGCGTTTTGATAAAGAGGTACTTCTTAATATGACACGTGTGGCAATCCCTACGATTGTGCAGCAGTCGATGGTATCTGTGGGGATGCTTTTGATTCAGTCGGTTGTGAATCGTTTTGGTCCTGTTTTTATTGCGGGATATACAGCAGCCTGCAAAATTGACGGCATGGCTATCGTGCCGATGGTAAATGCAGGGAACGCCGTGTCGACCTTTGTTGCCCAGAACATGGGAGCAGGAAAGCCAAAGAGGGCAAAAGAAGGATATCGTATCGGACTTGTCATGGCGATGGGAATAGGATTATTCATTGGTGTGATGATGTACTTTTTCGGGGATGCCTGTGTGGCAGCATTTATGGATGCAGCTAAGGATGGTGCGTCCATTGCAGTTGGGACTCAGTATATTGGGATTGTATCTATGTTTTATTTTGTAATGGGAGCAATGACAACGACGAATTCTGTACTTCGGGGGGCCGGAGATATGGGGTGGTTTATGAGTGTGACGCTGGTCAATCTGTTTCTGCGGGTTGCGCTGACATTTTTGTTGGCAGATGTGACATCCGGAATGATTATTAGCTGGGCGAATCCGATCGGATGGGCAGTTGGACTGCTGATCGGTTTCAGTCGCTATAAACAGGGGGGCTGGCAGAAAATCAAATTGGTTTAATAATGGAATGAGAGGAGCGTATCAAATGATTCAGACAGGCATAAAAGGAGAAAAGGAACTTGTGGTAACAAAGGCGAATACAGCAAAAGCAATGGGGAGTGGCACTTTGGATGTGTTTGCAACTCCGGCAATGATCGCGATGATGGAGAATACAGCCTATGAGAGTGTTGCGGCAGAACTGGAGGAGGGCAGCGGTACTGTTGGAACGGCGCTGAATGTGAAGCATGTTGCGGCGACACCAGTGGGCATGAAGGTTGTATGCGAGACAGAATTGGTCAAAGTGGATGGAAGGGCGTTAACATTCTCGGTGAAGGCTTATGATGAAACAGGATTAATCGGAGAGGGAGAGCATGAACGTTTTATTGTCTATAATGAGAAGTTTCAGGCAAAAGCGGATGCTAAGCTTAAGAAGTAATGCTGTATGATAAGGATATTAGAGAGCCTCTGTTTGAGTTTCTGGAGGAGTCTTATGGAAAAATCCGGATTTTGGAAGAACAGGTGATGGGGCAGTCACGGGCAGACATTGTTATGGTTGTTCCCGATGCACTGTATGGAATTGAAATTAAAAGTGACGCAGATACTTATGTGAGGCTGGAACGTCAGGTAAAGGATTATGATCGGTATTATGACTATAATATTGTTGTGGTCGGTACTAGTCATGCGAATCATATCCGGGAGCATGTTCCGGACTGGTGGGGCATTATCACAGTTGAAAAAGAGGGAGAAAAAACGGATTTCTATCTGATGAGGGAACCCAAAGAAAACCCTGAGATGAACTGGAATCATAAGATAGAGATTCTCTGGAGACCGGAGCTTGCACATATTCAGGAATTGAATAAGATGTACGCCTACAAGCAGAAGAGTAAACAGTTTGTGGCAGATAAAATTGTGGAGACAGTGCCATTGGAAATTTTGGCGAAGCAACTGTCAGAGGAATTATTTGAGCGGGATTACACGAAAATCTGGGAGACAATTCAAGCATTTCGAAAAGAAAATGGACAGAAACCCCGCCGGAGAAGACGCAGAAGAAGGAGCAAAAGAATATGAAGATAGCGGTCTTTATGACAGGTTGGAATAAGGAATATCTGCAATATTTGTATCAGGGACTGGAATTGGCACAAAGGGAATTTGAAGATGAGATTGATGCCTATACCTGTTTTGCAGAACTGGGATCCGGGAGTAGCTTTAACAAATCGGAATTTGAGTTCTTCCAATTGGCAGATATGGCTGACTACGATGGAATCTTACTTGCCGGGACAACAATCAAAGAAGGCGATATTAAGAAGAAACTGATTGACCGGATTCTGGCAAGCGGAAAGCCATGTGTTGCACTGGAGGAAGAAATATCCGGGATGGCAAGTGTGGGGATTGATCAAAGGGCTGGAATGCAGCAGTTGGTCGACCATCTGGTAAAAAAGCATGGAATCCGGATGTTTGGATTTTTGGATGGTCCGGCCAATACTTATGAGACTAATACGAGGAAAAATGCGGTAGAAGAGAGAATCCGCTTCTATGGGATGGAATGGATGCCGGAGTGGGTTGTTCCGGGAGGATATGAGTTTGAAGATGGTGCTTCTTATGGGAAAGCTCTTTTGGATGCTTCGGCAAAAGGAAAGAGATTGCCGGAAGCAGTTATGTGTGCCAATGATCTTATGGCTGCAGGGCTGTTAGATGCATTGAAGGGAACATCGCTCTGTGGGAAGATTGCCGTCACCGGATTTGACCGGTATCTGGATGGCGAAAGCTATTCGCCAGGGATTACGACCGTTGAGAGGCCTCGTTTTGAGGTTCCCTACGAGGGAATCTGTCTGCTTCGGGATATTGCAGAAGGGAAGCAGGAAAGGATGACGCATAAATATTTACCATACCGGATTTATGTCGGAAAAACATGTGGTTGTGAACAGACGGACAGATTTGACAATGAGGAATTTCGCAAGCGGGTGTTCTGGAAATCTCATTGGGAGTGTGTAGTTACCAAGTATCTCGATTCCATGGAGGAATGGGTGGCAGACAAGTCTTCCATCGAAGAACTGATGGAGGCGGTTGGAGTGTTTCTTGAGAACATTAAGGCTGGGAGTGCTCAGTTTTTTCTGGCAGAGAATTTCATTTCCGGGGAGGAGGCTTCCTATCAGAATTGCAGCCAGAGGGTACTGGATTGGCATAAGAAGACGGATTTGCAGGGAAGCGATGGGCTTAAAGTGATCATGCCGCTGCACTATCAGCATCACCGAATGGGATATGCAATTGTATCGGGGATTGGGGTTTTATTTCAGGCAGGAATGCTGGACACCTTCTTTAGGAGTCTTTGCTATGCTATGGAAAATTGTGTTCAGCGTCAAAAATATGCTGAGGTCAATCAAAAACTGCAGCGGCTTTACCGGATTGACCCGCTGACAGGTATCTATAATCGGTTTGGGATGGAGGACCTCGGACAGAATTTGTATCACCGGAATCGCATCAATCACAGAAACACGGTATTCATTTTTTGTGATATCAATCGGCTCAAACATATCAACGATACTTATGGACATGAGATGGGAGACTGGGTGATACAGACCACAGGTCATGTCCTGGCACAGTTGGAATCAGAGAAAAGTATTCCGTTTCGATTTGGTGGGGATGAGTTCCTTTTAATTACGACAGAGGATTCCGGCGTGGATGCGGATTGTATTCGTAAACGGCTGATGGAAGCTGGGAAAAACGCTCCGATTGACGAAAAACTGGAAGTGAGCATCGGTGTCGTGATAGCACCGTGGGAGGAACCAGAGAATATGGATGTTTACCTGAATCAGGCAGACGAGGCCATGTATGAGGAAAAGAAGCGTTTCCATGAAGTTTATGACAGGAGAAAAAGATGAGAAAGAAGAAAACTCAGATTTATGTCATGACACACAAACCTTTTGATGTGCCAAAGGATCCTGTATATCTTCCCATACATGTTGGGCGAAAGAATTTTCTTGCAGAGCATGAGGGAGAAAATTCCCCTCTTTTGTCATATACCGGGGATGATACAGGAGACAATATTTCTGCACAGAACTGCTATTTCAGTGAACTGACCGGAATGTACTGGGTATGGAAGAATACAGATGCTGATTATGTGGGGATTTGTCATTATCGCCGCTACCTTCTGAATGAGCGAGGCTTTATGTTCACAGAAGCGGAGATACAGGAGCTTCTAAAAAAATACGATGTGATAACAACGAAGAAACTTCAATTGAATTATCCATATTATGACGGGTTTGCTGCGAACCATAAGATTGGTTATCTTGATGTAACGGAAGAGGTGATTCGGGAATTGCATCCGGATTACTATAATACTTATGAGCGTCTGGTGCATGAGCCGCACACTTATTTTGGGAATATGCTGATTGTGGATAAGAAGATATTTGATTCTTATATGCAGTGGCTTTTTTCTATTTTGTTTGAGGTGCAAAAACGGGTGAAGGTGGAGGAAGAGGACTCTTATCACCAGAGAATTTTTGGCTTTATTTCTGAATTTCTGCAGTATGTCTGGATTACACATGAACAGTTATCTGTGTATGAGTGTATGGTAGGGATGCTGGGAGAAAAGGCAGAAGTGACGGAGGTGAAGCACAGGCTTTCCGATTATTTTATACAGGGAGATTATGAGGGGGCCAAGGAATTCTTCCTTGAGGCGAAGCGGTTGCGGCCGGATTTACTGATGGAGGCATCGGATGTGACGGGTGAACTGCATCTATGCATGGAAGTAATCGCAATTGCGGGACTGGAGCAGCAGGCGTATGGCACAAATCTTCTGGAGGGAATCAGAGAGTTTGATGCCTTGATGAGGTACTGCAACCGGCTCAACAGCTACGTTGTTCAGGAAACAAGGGGGCAGGTCGATGCGAATCTGAAAAAGTGGTATGATGAGCAGCGGGTAACGGAGGTAGCGCATCAGGTTGCCAAGGCGGTTATGGAATCAATAAAAGGAGAAGAAAGAATTCCGATGAGGGGCTGAATACAGCTCCTCTTTCATGTTTTATAAAAAGTGCAGAATAAAGGTTTTGAAAATGGAAAATGTTTGGTATACTAGCCGATAGGAAAATAGAGAAAGAGGTAAGAAAATGCTTGAATTGAAGAATGTAGGTTTTCAGGCTGAAGACGAAAAAGAGATTCTTCGTGATGTCAGTCTGAGAATTGATGATAATATTGTTGTCATTACGGGACCAAATGGAGGCGGCAAATCGACACTGGCAAAAGTGATTGCCGGAATTGTGAAGCCGACGACCGGACAGATTCTGTTAGATGGAGTTGATATTACCAATTATTCTGTGACCGAGCGTGCGAAGGCCGGAATCAGCCTTGCTTTTCAACAGCCGGTGCGTTTTAAGGGACTGACTGTACGGGATCTGATTACGATTGCAGCAGGGAAGGAATTATCTTTAAATGAGGCCTGTGCATATCTGTCCGAGGTTGGTCTGTGTGCCAAGGATTATATTGATCGGGAACTGAATGCCAGTCTTTCCGGTGGAGAAATCAAGCGTATTGAGATTGCAACGATTCTCGCAAGAGGTTCCAGGTTTTCTGTGTTTGATGAGCCGGAGGCCGGAATTGATCTTTGGAGCTTCCGCAGTCTGATTCGTGTATTTGAAAAGATGCAAAAGGAGCACAAAGGAACAATTCTGATTATCAGCCATCAGGAGAGAATCCTTGATATTGCGGATAAAATTATCTATATCAGGGATGGTGTGGTAGAAAAGTACGGTCCGAAGGAGGAAGTACTTCCGGGACTGATGCATACCTCCAGGGCGGGATGCGATGTACTGATGGATAAAATGGAGGATTAAAAGATGATAGATGAAATCGGTAAGAATCTGTTAAAAGAGGTTGCGGAGTTAGATGCCCTTCCGATTGGCGCTTATAATATTCGAGTGAATGGGGAGAGCAGTGAGCGCAACACGACAGCTAATATTGATATTGTTAGCAAAGAGGACAAGTCCGGAATTGATATAATCATTAAGCCGGGAACCAAAAATGAGAGTGTACACATTCCGGTTGTGTTATCACAGAGTGGTCTTAAGGAGACGGTGTACAACGATTTTTATATAGGAGAAGATAGTGATGTGACTATTGTTGCCGGATGCGGAATTCATAATTGTGGAACCGGAGACAGCAGTCATGATGGGCTTCACCGTTTTTTCGTCGGAAAAAATGCGAAGGTGCGTTATGTGGAAAAGCATTACGGAGAGGGGGATGGACGTGGAAAGCGTGTGATGAACCCAACCACAGAGGTACATTTGGAAGAGGGCGCATCCATGTTTTTGGAGGCTACCCAGATTTCCGGAATTGATGATACGGTTCGGAAGACAACTGCCGTGCTGGCAGAAGGAGCAAGCCTTGAGGTGCAGGAAAAAGTTCTGACGACAGGGGAACAAAATGCGGTTTCAGAGTTTACAGCAGAACTGAACGGAGCAGATAGCAGCTGTAATATTGTCAGCCGCACAGTTGCAAGGGATCAGAGTACGCAGCATTTTAGCAGCACGCTTGTCGGCAATGCACCTTGTAATGGTCATACGGAGTGCGATTCGATCATTATGGACAGTGCAAAAGTTTCTGCGAGTCCGAATCTGACAGCAGCCGATGTGGATGCCAGCCTGATTCATGAGGCTGCAATCGGAAAGATTGCAGGAGAACAGCTGCTGAAACTTATGACGCTTGGATTGACAGAGGAAGAGGCAGAAGAGCGTATTGTAAATGGATTCTTAAAATAAATCAATGAATTTGCATAAATTTAATCATTTTCATATAGAGATTCATATGATAAAATTCTATCATAAAAGTTGATATATTTTATGCGTTTAAGCAGGAAAAGAGGATTAGAATGAAGAATTTTGACAAGTATGAGAGACAATATTTTCTTCCACCGGTTTGTGAGTATGACTGGGTGAAGAAGGATCATATAGAGAAGGCGCCAATCTGGTGTTCCGTGGATCTTCGAGATGGTAATCAGGCATTGATTGAGCCGATGAGTCTGGATGAGAAGCTGGAATTTTTCCAGATGCTGGTAAATATTGGGTTTAAGGAGATTGAGGTTGGATTTCCAGCTGCATCTGAGACGGAATTCATCTTTATGCGTACGTTGATTGAGCGTGATATGATTCCGGATGATGTGACAGTACAGGTTCTGACACAGGCGAGAGAGCACATTATCAAGAAGACATTTGAGGCAGTCAAGGGTGCGCCACATGCGGTGATTCATCTGTATAACTCTACATCGGTAGCACAGAGAGAGCAGGTGTTTAAAAAAGATAAGGATCAGATTAAGCAGCTTGCGATAGACGGCGCAAAGCTTTTAAAGGAGCTTGCGGCAGAGACGGACGGTGATTTCTCGTTTGAATACAGCCCGGAGAGCTTCCATGGAACTGAGGTGGATTATGCACTTGATGTCTGCAATGCTGTGCTGGATGTTTGGCAGCCGGATGAAAAACATAAGGCTATCATCAATATCCCCGCAACGGTTGAGACGGCAATGCCGCATATTTTTGCAACCCAGATTGAGTATGTAAGTAAGAATCTGAAGTATCGTGATAATGTGGTATTAAGTCTTCATCCGCACAATGACAGGGGCTGTGGGGTCAGCGATGCCGAGCTTGGAATTCTTGCAGGTGCGGACCGTATTGAAGGAACGCTTTTTGGGAACGGGGAGCGTACCGGTAATGTGGATATTATTACTATCGCGATGAATATGTTTTCCTATGGTGTAGATCCGGGGTTGGATTTCGCAGATATGCCGAAAATCAGGCAGACTTATGAGCGTTTGACGAGAATGCAGGTGAATGACCGTGCACCTTATGCCGGGGATCTGGTATTTACCGCTTTTTCAGGCTCACATCAGGATGCCATTGCCAAAGGTATGGCGTGGCGTGAGGAAAAGAAGCTCAAGACCTGGACAGTTCCGTATCTGCCAATTGATCCGGTGGATGTGGGAAGAACCTACGATGCGGACGTCATCCGTATCAACAGTCAGTCCGGCAAGGGCGGAATCAGCTACATACTGAAGCAGAATTTCTCCATTTCTCTGCCGGCTGCAATGCGCGAGGAGGTCGGATATGCAGTAAAGCAGGTTTCTGATGAAGAGCATAAAGAGCTTTCTCCACAGTGGGTATATGAGATTTTTGAAGAGAATTATGTCAACCGGATGCCGTATTTTACCATTGATTCCTGCCATTTCAAGCAGAATGACGGAATTATGGCAGAGGTAGAAATTATATTTGGCGGAAAGAAGACTATTGTTGATGCCAACGGCAATGGACGTCTTGATGCTGTCAGCAATACCTTAAAGCAGTTCTTCGGTGTCAGTTATGAACTGTCAACCTATGAGGAGCATGCGCTTTCACATGGTTCTTCCTCCAAGGCAATTGCCTATGTCGGAATTACCTGTGACGGCAAGAATTATTGGGGTGTTGGCATGGATGAGGATATTATCAGGGCATCCATCAGCGCACTGATTGTTGCGGTCAACAAGCTGCCGCAGATTGAGCAGAACGAGGAAGGGCAGGATGAGCGTTTGACGGCAATGCTAAATTTTATCCAGAATAATTATCAGGAAGTCACCCTGGAGAGTATGGCTGCCCAGTTCCATCTGTCGGAGCCTTATATCTCGAAATATATCAAGGATAAATCAGGAAAGACATTCGGAGAGCATGTGGCGCACATTCGGATGAAACGGGCAAAGACATTGCTTAAGAACGGAAATATGACCGTTGAGAACATTGCATTTTCTGTGGGATACCAGAATGTAGAGCATTTTAACCGGACCTTCAAAAAATGCTTTGATATGACACCTTTACAGTATCGAAATGAAAGCCGCGAGAAAAAATAGATACATATAGGTAACGGTGGAGGTAATATAAGATGTATGATGTAATTATAATCGGAGCGGGACCGGGAGGAATTTTTTCTGCTTATGAATTGATGAAAAAGAGTCCTGCCCTTAAAATTGCTGTGTTTGATTCGGGGCATTCTCTGGAGCAGAGACATTGTCCTATCGATGGAGACAAGGTAAAAAGCTGTATTGGCTGTAAGACATGTGCCATTATGAATGGTTTTGGAGGAGCGGGTGCTTTTTCTGATGGAAAGTACAACATTACGAATGATTTCGGGGGAACGCTTTACGAATATATTGGCAGAGAGCAGGCTTTTGATCTGATGAGGTATGTGGACAGTATCAATATGTCCCATGGTGGGGAGGGGACAAAGATGTATTCCACTGCGGGGACCGCTTTGAAAAAGCTGTGCCTGCAGAATAAGCTAAAGCTGTTGGATGCATCAGTTCGACATCTGGGTACCGATATCAATTATGTGGTTCTGGAAAATCTTTATAATGAGATGAAGGATCACATGGATTTTTATTTTGATTCTCCGGTACAGAAGGTTGAAATTATGGAACAGGGTTATCGTGTTTCTACCTCAAAAGATTCCTATGATTGTAAAAAATGTATTATTTCTGTCGGACGAAGCGGAAGCAAATGGATGGAGAAAATCTGTGGGGATCTCTCCATTCCGACAAAATCGAACCGGGTGGATATCGGGGTGCGTGTGGAACTTCCGGCAGTCATTTTTTCCCATCTGACAGATGAACTTTATGAGAGCAAGATTGTTTACCGGACAGAGAAGTTTGAGGATAATGTGCGGACCTTCTGCATGAATCCATACGGAATTGTTGTCAATGAGAATACCAACGGAATTGTCACAGTTAATGGGCACAGCTATGACAGTCCGGATCTTCGTACAGAAAATACGAATTTTGCCCTTTTGGTTGCGAAACATTTTTCTGAGCCGTTTAAGGATAGTAACGGTTACGGAGAGAGCATCGCCCGTCTTTCGAATATGTTGGGTGGTGGTGTGATTGTGCAGCGTTTTGGAGATCTGATTCGCGGTCGGCGCAGTAATGCAAAAAGGATTGCGGAGGGGCTGGTGACACCGACTCTTGCTGCGACACCGGGAGATCTGAGTCTTGTTCTTCCAAAGCGCATTATGGATGGAATCATTGAGATGATCTATGCACTCGATAAGATTGCTCCTGGTACCGCAAATGATGATACGCTGCTCTATGGGGTGGAGGTTAAGTTCTACAACATGGAGGTTGCGATAGATGAGCATTTGCAGACAAAATATCCTGGATTGTATATTATTGGGGATGGAAGCGGCGTGACACATTCCCTGTCGCATGCTTCTGCATCAGGGGTGCATGTGGCGAGACATATTGCGGAGACATGGTAAAAATAGATAAATGTAAACTTAAAGAGGACGGTAAACCCGTCCTCTATGTTTTTAGTACGACCTTTTATTCTGAGAAGGGATTGACATGTACCATTACATGCTTTACTTTCGGAAATTGTTCTTCCAGCTTATCATGTACCTCCTCTGCAATATCGTGTGCTTC
>JALFLB010000024.1 GCA_022775045.1 Agathobacter sp.
ATATGGCTTAATGGTAGATGGATTCCGTCTGGATAAAAAGGCAGATGAATATGTCTATATGGGGGCATTTAATAACAGGATGAAGCTTCTTGGAATGTTTGAAGTAAGTCATGGTCTGTGTGATGCAAGCCTTTTGGATGCCAGAGGCGTATATATGAGGGCATTGCAGATAGGTGCGAGTAATATCGTGGTGATACATAATCATCCGTCAGGTATTCCACTTCCGTCAAGAGATGATTTTAATGTGTGTCGGAGAATCAGGGATGCTGGAGAACTGCTTGGAATCCCATTAGCTGACTTTATTGTTATTGGATGCGGTGATTTCGTGAGCTTTAAAGAAAAAGACTTGTTGAAGCTCTAAATTGTCTACACTGTTCTCAGGGCTAAACATTGTATTTTCTCTGGGAAAGCAGGTGGTCATCATTTTATATTTATACTGGTGTATCGGAGAAAATGCTTATTTATGCTACACTTTAGCAATTTCGCATCCTGCACCAGTATATTAAATATTAGAACATACATTAATAATCATAATTGTTGCGGTGCTTATGGAATGACTGACATTTCCATATCGCTGTCTACAGAAGGAGGTTGTCATGGATAACGTTAATTTATTGGTTGCTGATAATCTTAAGCGTATTCGTATCAGTAAAGGTTGGTCTCAGTCATTTGTTGCTAATCAGTTAGGGATAGCACAAAGAACCATATCAAGAGCAGAGTGCGGATGTGGAGTATCGAAGAGGACACTTGAAATGCTATGCAGTATGTATCAGGTGTCGGTTGCATCCATATATGGGGAATGTGTACAGGAAAAGCCAAGAGAAGTGCAGGTAATCCCTGATGATGTTGCGGTAGGGCTATTAATCCGTAATTCATTTATTCAGGATTTGGAGCAGGAGGTGATTTTAAGATATACAGATACTATCGGGAAAGAAGCCCTTATGATGAGAGAGGATGTGGAACGAATCATTCCAGAAGCTCTCTCTCATAAGAAGTCATATACATTGTCAGATGTGATTACAGCCGGTATGATGGTAAATCAAAAGACATTATCTAATATAAGAAAATTTGTAATTGCATAACATATGAAAAGGGAAGAATTAGAAATGATTCATCCCTTTTTCTTTTTATTTTTAACTGTAGTGTCGGTTAGATATTGTTCAACATCAGGGGACATATATTCACCAGTATTGTAAAGTTGAGAAAAAGTGGGAACAACGACTTTGGTTATATAGTCATATATGTAGTCTGCAAGTTGTGCAGAAGCAATATTTGACAATCGTTCTGACTTGTAATCTCCGTATATGGAATCGCTTAATTCTCTGAGAATTGGTAATAACCCTTCAAAAAATAATGAGGTACAGACGCCATTTCCTAAAAAGCAGTTTATAAAATCAAGATAACCATGGTAGATCCTATCACCATTTTGTGAGAGGAGCGTTTGAAGTTGGTTTATAGATTTATCATTTAATCCAGTGGTTTTGATTACTTCATCATATTCTGGGTGAGGAGTGTTTTTAATTCCTACTAAATAATCAGCACTTACATTAAATGTTTTGGCAAGAGTAGCAATATAGTGTGCGGTATCAGTTCTGTTGCCACTTGCCTGTTCGTATTTACGATAGGTAGCTAAGCTGATATCTAACTTTTTAGCAGCCTCTGCTTGAGTCATGCCCTGAGTTTCTCGTGCAATTTTAAGACGATTTATAAATTTATAATTATATTCGGCTATCTCTGCTGCATGTTTAGAATTGTAATTTGCTTTTTCGTTTCGTTCTACAGAAGCTCCTTTTTTAAGACCACTTTTTTTATTACCCATTGTGTATTACTCCTTTTTATGTTGGTAATACAAATTATATCACTAAATTATCCAAAGTGGAATTTAAAGTAATATATCTTAAAAAATTGGATTGTGGTTAGATGTAATTAGAAAGGAGGACGGCATGAAAGTAAAATCCAAAAAAAGTCTATTCATAGCAAGAGCTGAATTGGGCTTAACGATTAAAGAATTATCGGTTAAAGCAAATGTACCGACAGCTACTATTTCACGAGTAGAAAATGGAGGCACATTATCGGTTAGATCGGCAAAAAAGCTTTGTGTAGCATTAAACAAGTCTTTTGATACATTATTTTACGTTGTAAAGGAGTGATTTATCTATGGAGAAGAAAGAAATTATTAATCGAGAAGCAAGACTGCGTAGAGCTGCTAAAAGAAAAGGGTTGTATATCCAGAAGAGAAGATGGAGAGTGTATTTTGATCAGCATTCCTACGAGAGTTATATAGGATATTGTGTAGGAATAGCAGATATTGGTCTTATTGCCTGGGGCGGAGATGCTAATGGAATGTTTATGCCTACATTAGAAGAAGCAGAAAAGATAGTTGCAGAATATTAGGAGCTTATATGACTAATCAGGAATTGAAACAATACATGAAGAAGAGAAAAATCTATCAATGGCGTGTTGCTGAAAGATTAGGTATACAGGAAACGGCATTATCTAGAAGGTTTCGCCATGAGATAGGTGAACGTGATAAGAAAAATATTATTGCAGTTATTGATGAACTCTATGCTCAGGATCATAAAGAAAAAAATGAATATATTTCATCACTAATAAAAACATCACAAGATGATATTTTTGATGAATTATGCAAAGAATTAGAGATATGACAATAATAATTTCAATAATATTGCTCCTAGGGGTGCTGTTGGTGGATGAGACTACCAAATGCAGTAAGAGCCTTTAGTGAGCACCAAATAACAGAGAAAGGAGGAATGGAATATATTTCGTTATAGTGTCTGTTATGAAGCAGCAAGCGGAGCATATGCATATCGGAATATATTACCCAATAGAGCCATGATAACCATAGAATCTATATTTACTAAAGAAAACATGATAAAAGCTGCAAGGAAAGTAGCCCGAAAATCATCAGCAGGAATAGACGGAATATCTGCAAAGGAAATAGTTACGATCATAGAAAAAGATTATACCTATATCTATAAAAGGCTGATAAATGCACAATATCATCCCAAAGAAGTACGCATGATAAATATCCCCAAAAGCAATAACCAGTTCCGACACATAGGAATTGCCACTGCTTTAGATAGATGTATTCAGGGTACCATGAATAAGTGTTTATATCCGATATTTGAACCTGAATGGTCAGAACATAGCTTTGGCTTTAGAAAATCCAAAAGCTGTAAAATGGCTATCAATAAAGTAATCGAATATATACAAGATGATTATAAATGGGCAATAAAGCTAGACCTATCAGGTTGCTTTGACAATATTAATCAAAACAAGGTTCTGTTTAGAATCAGGAAGAAAATAGAGGATGAAAGAGTTATTGATCTCGTTAAAGATTATTTAAGAATCATATACGTAGATGGAAATAACAAATGGACAAATGATAAGGGAACACCTCAAGGAAGTCCATTATCGCCACTATTTGCAGAAATAATCATGATGGATATTGATAGAGAATTTCAAAAGAGGGGCATTAAATTTGTAAGATATGCAGATGATATTTTAATTCTTACGAAGTCCCAAAGCTCAGCACAAAGAGTAAAAGACAATTCTATACGATTTATTCAAAAGAAATGCCATCTGATAGTAAATCATGAAAAGTTATGTATAAAATCTCTTGAAGAAGGTATTAACTTCTTAGGATTTTGTATATATACCAATGGTTCACAGATACATATAACACCTAATCTTAATAGTATACGATCTCTAAAGGACAAGATTAGAATGGAATGTAATGAAAGGAAACCAGATGAAATCCCAAGGAGAATTAACGAAATTACAAGAGGATGGTTAGATTACTACATCGAATCGGAATGCAGGACATGCTGTAGAAGAATGGATTTGTTCATCAAGAAACAGATTCATAAAGCTGAAAAAAGATACGATACAGTAATCGACAATGAAAGATTCATTGGTATGGCAAGGCTCTATGAAAATAAGAGGCATTTGCTTAATACGAAAAAGGAGGCAGATGGACAACACAAAAAAACAACAAAAACAATGAAGGAAAATTGTGCGGCCGCAAATCATTGGTGCCGTGATCCACCTGCCATGGGGGAATTATTCATATTATAAGGAGGAACAGTAAATGAATCAAGAAAATAGCGTATGGATACCTGATTGTAGAGATGATGATTCAATAATATTAAAGGAATGGCGTATTGATGTGGCTATGCCAATGATAAGTACGTTGCCAGATAGTGATAAGAAAAAAATTCAATATGATATTAATGTAACAGAACAGCAGATACACGATATATTTGATTGGATATCATGTGGCTATAATAAGGTAGCGATGATATTAGGAAAAGAAGCATTTTCGGATTTATGCCAGAAGATGTCAACAGCATTAGAGTTATAGCATAATAGGAAGGAGCATACATATAAATATGGAAAAAGTGTATTATTCAGCAAATGATATCGCAGACATGTTGGGAGTATCTGTAGCAACAGCATATAATATTATTAGAAAATTAAATATGGAGCTTGAGAAAAAAGGATATATAGTGATTTCAGGAAAAATTTCAAAAGCGTATTTCTCAGATAAGTGGTATGGATTATCTGAGAAAAAAGAGTCATTAGAAGATGCTGTATAGCATCTTCTTCTATTATAATAGGAAGGAGCTGATTTTTATGCCTGCATATAAGGACACAAAAAATGGAACATGGTATATTAAGACTTATGTGAAAACCTGGGATGGAAAGAAGAAGTCGACAACTAAACGCGGCTTTACAACTAAAAGAGAAGCTATTAAATGGGAGAGCGAAATAAAAGCTAAAGAAAAAAATAGCGTGGATGTTAAATTTAGTACTTTCGTAGAAATGTATTTTAATGATAAAAGAGGTGAACTTAAAGAGAGAAGTATCAAAAATAAAAAATATATGATTGAAAGACATATATTGCCATTTTTCGGAAACAAAAAAATAAATGAAATATCACCTGCTGAAATAGTGGAATGGCAAAATCAAATGATAGCCAAAGATTTTTCGGAGACATATCTTAGGATGATTCAAAACCAGATTACTGCATTATTTACCCATGCTTCAAAAATATACGGATTGGACAAGAATCCGTGTAAAAAGGTACGGAAGATGGGAAAATCAGATGCTAATAGAATAGACTTCTGGACAAAAGAAGAATACGAGAAATTTATAGAGACAATAGATTATCATGATCGTTATTATTGTCTATTTGAAATATTGTTCTGGACTGGTCTTAGAATTGGAGAATTGTTGGCTCTTACTATGAATGATATAGATTTTGATGCAAATCAGATACATGTATCAAAAACATATTATCGGATTGATGGTGAAGATAAAATCACAACTCCTAAAACTGAGCAATCAAATAGAACAGTAGATATACCAGAATTCCTAAAAGACGAAATACGAGATTATTGTAATCGATTATATAAATATCCACACGACGAAAGGTTGTTTCTAGTTGGTCAGGAAGCAGTACAGCATAAATTTAAACGTAATATTGAAAAGGCTGGTGTTAAGAAGATAAGAGTACATGATTTACGGCATAGTCATGTTGCGTATTTGATTCATCAAGGAGTTGAACCGTTGATGATTAAGGAAAGACTAGGTCACAAGGATATTAAGATAACATTGAATACATATGGACATTTATATCCTAATGAGCAGAAGAAAATAGCATTAATGTTAAATGAAAGAAAATAGAATAATGATGACCTTTTTTTGACCTTGAAAACAATAAAAAGAGTTTTTTGAGGTCTTTTTTTTATGCTATTTTGTAGGAAAATATGCCAATATATAAGAGATATAAATTTCAAAAGCACCGTGAGGGTGGTCGTACAGTAGGTTCAGGCCGTGTTGCTACCGTTATCGAGTAACGTGCGCGAAAGCAACGAGAAGCATTAAGCTGAAATAATAAATCCCGGAGAGAATTTATTCTCTTCCGGGATTTTTTGTTTTAGCGGGAATGCGGCGACTGCCGCGTTCAACGAAGAATGCGAAGCATTCTGAGTATGCTTTTCGTTATCCACATCCTATTTGTGCTATATGTCAAAGAAACTGCAAAAAAATTAAGAAAAACTGTGAAAAAGATTTACTTTCTATTAAGAATATGTTATAGTGTAGTAACAATATTGTAACAATTAGGAGGAAGTATGTTAAAGAAAGGTAAGGTGTGGGGCAGAAAGCTTGTTGCAGGGATCATGATGGCAGCAATTGTATTGGGGAATACAGCTGTAGCAACAGAGGCTTCGACAAAGGACACAGGTAAGACAGTAGCTGTTGTTCAGGAAGACAATTATCGTAAGACTTTATGTAAGGGATTTCTTGGAAAAAGTTACGGAAGTGTTATAGATGGCATTCGTTGTGATTGCAGCGGTTATACAAGAGCTGCGTTAAATCGATTAGAGAGCAAAGGCAAAACCGGTACTGCATTGAAAAATGTACAGGTTGGTGCACACAGTTCTCGAGATTGGGTAAGTGGATCAACGATTACTTATACAACCGGTGTCTTGGAAGATGATGAGATCACATGGGCGAAGCAGACAAAGCTTTCGATTGGAAAGAAAAGTTCCGGAGCATCGGATCTGTCGGATTTAGAGCTTGGTGATGTTGTAGTATATGGTCGTGGAAATTCAACAACCCACGTTGCGGTATATTTTGGTAAGTTTTCATCCATCAATGACGTAAAAGACTATCTCGAGGATGTTGGTCTCTATGATGAGGGAACTTTAAAGAAGGCAAGCGGAAATAAGATCCAGTACAAAGGAAAGACTGTAATTCGCCAATATGGAAGCAGTTCTTATTGGAGAATCCATTCAACAAACAGTGGGATTATGATCGACAATGATATCGCAGGGACGAGCCCATATACCTCTTCTTTCGGAAGTTGGAAGTGGACATTCTCTTCAGGAATTGATGTAATTGAGTAGAAAATAAGATGCATGTAGACCTTCTGCAATTTTGAATAAAGTTGTGGAAGGTTTTTTGTTGCAAAAGTATAGAACATCCAAGACAATTACCTCTATATATTCGAATCAGGGTGTTGTTGCGTTTCCGTCGATCTTGAATTAAAATAGCAATAAAATAAAGGATAAGGATCAGAACGACAGGTGACGAACGATGATTACATGTAGAGATGTCAATAATTTAAGATTGGACGGAGTCGAGCTGCTGACCGGCGAGGCTGGGCTGGATCGCATGGTGTCATGGACTTATATGGTACAGACAAAGCCGTACAAGGATCACATGAACCCGGGTAACTTTGCGCTGATCGTCGTGGATTATCTGCGGAATTCGATGGAGGATGCCTATGCTGCGATGATCGAGCTGAATGACCTTGGAATATCGGGACTGGCAATCTCGGTCGAGAAGGATAAGGAAGCAATTCCGGAGCAGATGATCGAGAAAGCAAAGGAACTCAAGCTGCCACTGTTTTATATCCGGTGGGAAGGAGCCACCTTTGTTGACATCGCACAGAGTATCGGTGAGCTGATCCTGGAGACCGAAGTAGACAATAAGCGAACGGGAGATTATCTGTATAATCTGTTGTTCGGTTACGAGGTCAATGATAAGTATATTGAGAAGATTTCTGCACAGTTTGGGCTGACCTTTGACCGGCCGTACCGGGTTGGAATCATTGTCATTGACCGGAAGTATGGGGTAAATTTGGAGCAGGATGAGCATACCTATGCGTATTATACGGATTGTCTGAACCGTGAAGTCCTTCATATGAAGAAAAGGCCGATGTATATGCGGTTTCTGAACAAATTTGTACTCCTGTTTGAGGCAACAGAGGATAAAGAGACGGAGCATCAGATTGAGAAGATGCTGCGGGAGATTGACAGCAGAACGCCTTTTGCTGGAGTGATACACAGTACCTGTATTCTGGGAGCCGCTTACACGAAGCCAGCGGATTTCGGCAAGAGTTATCAGGCGGCAAAGAATCTGATTCCGAAGAAAGATATGCTGCCGAATCCGACGAACAAGAAGGTGCTGAGTGCGAGCTCGATGGGAATCTATAAGTACATGTTCAACAGTGGAAATCAGCAGGAAATCTTAAATTACTGTAATGAAAAGCTGAAGAAGCTGGAGATGTATGATAATGCAAATGGATCTTTTCTGATCGATACGCTGGTGAATTATTATATGTGCGGATTCAATGTAGGAAAGACGGCAGAGATGATGTATGTGCATCGAAACTCTCTGCAGTATCGGCTGAAGAAGATCGAGGAAATACTGGAAATCAGCCTCGATGATTCGATGGAATACCTGGATTTGGTGAATTGTATTCTGGTAAAAAGGCTGATGTTTAACTGATGACTGTGCAAAATGTATAATCAAACTGTGCAAAATTAATATTGCGTAGAAGCTTTTCGAAGTATATGATACTCAATAAGCAAAGGCGCTAGAGAATTTTATTTCTCCGGCGCCTTTTTCGTTCTCTATACGGGAACTCCGGAGAAATCACCCGGGTAGAGAATAAGGCCTGGAAATAAGAACAATCAAAACGTTCAAGGCATAAGGAGGAAATGGATATGAAGAGCAGAAAAATCGTAGCATTGGCACTTACAGGAGCAATGGTAGTTACAAGTTTATTAGGATGTGGCGCATCGGATAAGAAAGCGTCAGAAGTATCACAGGCTTCCTCAACAACAACGGATTCCGATAAGAAGGTATTAAGAGTTGGTATGGAATGTGCATACGCTCCATTCAATTGGACACAGGATACCGATACAACACCGGACGGTAGCAAGGCAGTCAAGATTTACGGTTCCGATTATTACGCATATGGATATGATGTAGCGGTTGCACAGATGCTTGCCGATCAGATGGGAATGGAACTTGAAGTACATAAGGTTGAGTGGTCATCCATTGGTATTTCTCTTGACGCAGGCGACTATGATGCAATCATTGCCGGCATGGGCAAGACGGCAGAACGAGAAGCGTCTTACGCATTTACCGATCCTTACTATTATAGAGATAACTGTATCGTTGTTAAGAAGGGTGGCAAGTATTCCGATGTCAAAGGTCTTTCCGACCTGGCTGGAACCGGATGTAAGGTTACAACACAGTTAGGAACCGGCTGGATTCCGCTTCTTGATCAGATTGAAGGTGCGGAGCAGTCCGGAAATTTTGAGACGACATCCGAATGCTTTATGGCAATCTCCAATGGAAGCGCAGATGTATGTATTGTTGATCTTCCGACAGCTGAATCTGCAGCGTTGACAAACGATGATCTTCAGATTATCCAGTTGGATGAAAGCGATGGCTTTACCGGAGATGATGAGATGGTAAATGTTTGTATCGCAACAAGAAAAGATGATACTGAGTTGAGAGATCAGATTCAGGATGCAATGAATGCAATCGGCTGGAATGATAAAGCAAAGATGGACGAGTTAATGAATACTGTATTAACACAGCAGCCGGCAGCAAACTAAAAGCGAGGTAGAGAGATATGATTTTTGAAAGTCCAAGTAATTCATTTGAATGGATGGTATTTCTGGCACAGAAGTATTCAAGCATGTTTATCAAAGGAACCTGGCTTACACTGTATATAGCAGTTGTCGGTACATTGCTTGGATTTGTACTGGGATACATAGTGGGAATTGTCAATGATATAAAACTAAATGAAGGCGACAATATCGTTAAGAAGATATTGATTCGTATTGTAAAAGCAATATTTACCGTTTATGTTGAAGTATTCAGGGATACACCAATGATCGTACAGGCGATGATCGTGTATTTTGGAATACGGCAGATGGGATTTGAAAATCTCACACCGGTATTTGCAGGTATTGTGGTCACAGTGTTAAATACGGGAGCATATATGGGAGAGACAGTAAGAGCCGGTATCGGTTCCATTGAGCTTGGACAGCGTGAAGGTGCCTGGGCAATGGGCATGTCACCTTTTAAGACAATGATTTATGTTGTGCTTCCGCAGGCATTTAAAAATATTATTCCTGAGATGGCCAATACGTTTTTGACAAACCTGAAGATGACATCCGTATTAAATGTTATTGCAGTACAGGAGCTATTTATGGCAGCCAAGACGGTCGGCGGTAACTATTATAAGTATTTCGATTCATATCTCGTCATCGCTGTTATCTATTTTGTATTATGTTTTGTCTTTGACAAGCTTTTCAAACTGATCGAGAAGAAGATGCAGGGCAAGACAGATTATGCACTGGCGATCGAGTACATGGACAACCAATAGGAGGAACGATATGAGTGAGACAGTAATTTCAATTAGGGATCTGAGCAAATCATTCGGGGATCATGAAGTATTAAGAAAGATTGATATCGATGTAAATGCCGGAGAAATCATTTGTATCGTTGGTTCCTCCGGATCGGGAAAGTCGACATTGCTACGTTGCATCAACAAGCTGGAAAAGCAGACATCCGGTAAAATTCTTTATCATGATAAGGAAGTCCGTGATGTGCAGAAAGAGATGAACGACTATCGTTCGAAAGTCGGGATGGTGTTTCAGTCGTTCAATTTATTTAACAATATGACTGTGTTGGAGAACTGTATGCTTTGCACAAGAAAAGTACTGCATCTGCCAAAAGAGGAGGCATTCAACAGAGCAATCACACACTTGAAGGATGTCGGCATGGCGCCGTACATTAACGCGAAGCCGTCGCAGTTATCCGGTGGACAAAAGCAGCGAGTTGCAATCGCGCGTTCCCTGTGCATGAATCCGGAAGTGCTTTTGTTTGATGAGCCGACCTCGGCATTGGATCCGGAGATGGTCGGTGAAGTGTTAAATGTTATGAAAGATCTTGCAAAAACAGGCCTGACCATGATCATTGTAACACATGAGATGGCATTCGCAAGGGATGTTTCCACACGAACTATTTTTATGGATTCCGGCTATATTGCAGAAGATGCTGCTCCTTCCGAACTATTCACGAATCCTAAGAATCCGAGAACACGCGAATTCTTAAGCAGATATCTTGCCGGATAGGATGCATCGCACAGATTGGCAAGTGTATCGGTAAATGATAAAAACGATGTATCACACCGAATGAAGATCTGTGGGATGTGAACCGGGAGTGGTGAGAAGTGATGAGATTGATGGGAGAGCAAGGAGGATGAAAAGAATGGATAAATTTGTAGTGACTTTTGCAAGAGGATTCGGAACCGGCGGTAAGGCGATCGCATCGCAGCTCGCCAAAGATCTTGGAATCCATTGTTACGAAAACCGTATCCTGACACTGGCGAGCCAGTTGAGCGGATTGGATGAAAATGTGTTTCAGGAGGTCAATGAGAAAATGCGTGAGACCGGTGGATTCACCAGTTTCCTGCGGGGACTTCCGAGATCAAAAAGTTATATTACGAGAAATGAGAAATTTGTTTCGGATGATAAATTATTTGAATATCAGAGTCAGATCATCCGGGATCTGGCAGAAAAGGAATCGTGTGTGATCGTCGGAAAATGTGCCGATTATGTGTTGAAGGACCGTCCGAATGTGGTCAGTATCTATATTGAAGCGCCGCGCGCCTTCTGTGTGGAACGAACGATCGCAAACATGGGCGTGACAGAGGAAGTTGCCAATGCCACCATCGAGCGGACGGATAAATTCCGGGCGGACTACTATAAATACTATACACACGGAAACTATTGGACAAATCCTGTGAATTATGATCTGACACTCAACAGCGACCGCGTCGGCGTGGAGAACTGTGTGAAGACAATTGAGCAATATCTGATCATTAAAGGATTCATAACTGCAGACATGATTAAACCGGCAGGGGAAATAGAATAAGTTATTTGGCTAAGGAGGATAAGTGATATGAAATTAATAGACACAGGATTAACTGTACAGGACATCAAAGACAAAGTAAACAAATATATGATTGAGACCTACGAGAGAATGGACTTCTTGTGTGAGACAGCCAAGGATCAGTATATGTATGATGAAAAAGGCGAGAAGTACCTTGATTTCTATGCCGGTATTGCGGTTAACTCAGCCGGAAGCTGCAATGAGAAGGTTGTGGCAGCAGTCATCGATCAGGTACAGGATGTGATGCATACCTTTAACTATCCTTACACAATTCCACAGGCTTTGCTCGCAGAGAAAGTATGTACCACGATCGGAATGGACAAGATTTTCTTCCAGAACTCCGGTACGGAAGCCAATGAGGCTATGATCAAGATGGCACGTAAGTATGGTATCGAGAAGTACGGTCCGAATAAATATCACATCGTTACCGCGAAGAATGGTTTCCACGGACGTACCTTTGGTGCGATGTCCGCGACAGGACAGCCGGGAAACGGATGCCAGGTTGGCTTCGGTCCGATGACTTACGGCTTCTCGTATGCTCCATACAATGATCTGAAGGCATTCAAGGATGCGTGTACGGAGAATACGATCGCGATCATGATCGAGCCGGTACAGGGCGAGGGCGGTGTTCACCCGGCAACGCAAGAATTTATGACGGGACTGCGTGAATTCTGTGATGAAAAGGGAATGCTTCTTTTGATTGACGAGGTGCAGACCGGATGGTGCAGAACCGGTAAGGTTATGAGTTATATGAATTACGGAATCAAGCCGGATATCGTATCCATGGCAAAGGCTTTAGGCGGCGGAATGCCGATTGGTGCGATCTGTGCGACAGAAGAGGTCGCAAAGGCTTTTTCCGCAGGATCTCACGGTACCACATTCGGAGGCCATCCGGTATCCTGTGCGGCAGCGCTTGCGGAAGTCAATGAGTTGCTGGATCGAAATTTGGCAGACAATGCAGCTAAGATGGGTGAGTATTTCAAGAGCAGGCTGGCAACACTGCCTCATGTAAAGGAGGTCAGAGGACAGGGACTTCTGGTTGGTGTGGAGTTTGATGATACGATCGGCGGAGTCGATGTCAAGCATGAATGTCTGCACAGACATCTTCTCATTACGGCAATCGGTGCGCATACGATCCGTATGGTGCCGCCACTTATTATCACAGAGAAAGATTGCGACGAGGCATATGAGATCATTAAGGCATCGGTAGAGGCACTTGCGAAATAAAGGGGTGATAGAATGAACAGTTTTTCGTTTACGATTCCTCAGAATATCAAGGTCGGGGCAGGAAGCTTGAGCCTGCTCCCGGATCTGGCAAAAGAATTGGGCAAAAGCAAAGCATATATTATTTCCGGTCCGCATCTGAACAAGATTGGGATGGTTGCAAAGTGTCAGGAAGCGTTAATGGCTGCGGGAATGGACAGCGATGCCTTTACGGAAACAGAGGGCAATCCAAGTACCGATACCGTTGCCAAGGCAACCGAAGGATTTAAGGCAAGTAAAGCGGATTTCATCGTTGCGTTTGGTGGCGGCTCACCGCTTGATGTGGCAAAAGCTGTGGCAGTGCTTGCAACGTATGGCGGAGATATTGTGGATTATGAAGGCAGCGGAAAGGTCAAAGGACCGATTGTTCCGATGATCGCGATCCCGACAACTGCGGGAACCGGCTCCGAGGTGACAGCATTCTCGGTCATCACCGATCATGCGAGAAATTATAAATTAACGGTGGTGAGTAATTATTTATTGCCGACTTACGCAATTCTTGATCCGGAACTTATTACTACCGTTCCGGAAAAGACAGCTGCCGCGTGCGGAATCGATGCGATGGTGCATGCACTGGAAGCCTATATATCAAAGGCTGCTTCGCCTTTTTCCGATATCTTTGCGAAGGAAGCGCTGCGGCTGATCGGCGGAAGTATCAGGGATTATGTGGCAGACAGAAGCAATCTTACTGCCTGCGAAAATATGATGGTCGGTTCACTTTTTGCCGGAATTGCGTTCTCTCATGCGCGGCTTGGCGATGTGCATGCGATGAGCCATCCCGTGAGTGCATATTTCGATGTGCCGCATGGCGT
The DNA here is from genome assembly GCA_022775045.1 of Agathobacter sp. Taxonomy (GTDB): domain Bacteria; phylum Bacillota; class Clostridia; order Lachnospirales; family Lachnospiraceae; genus Roseburia. The sequence goes on from JALFLB010000024.1 coordinate 13,866, forward strand.
GGCGAATGCAATCCTTCTTCCGACGGTGGCAGAGTTCAATTGCACGGATGCCGATCCGGAAAAATATCGTTATATTTATGAGTGTATCCGTAAAGACAAGACCGGTGATGAGGAATTTACGCCTGATATGCTGGCGGCCGAGATTCGGGTGCTGAATCACGAGCTTGGCATTCCGCCGACACTAAATGAGGTTGGTGTCACAAGTGACAAGTTCGAGCAGATGGCGGATGATGCGATGAAGAGCGGAAATATACAGGTCAATCCGCGATTTACTACAAAGAATGATATTTTAAAATTATATGAGCTGGCGTTTTAGACAAACGCTGACATGAGATTTGAGTGAGGAGTTCCAATAAGTGGAACTCCTTACTTTTTGCGTAAAAATGTGTTGACAAAACGGTCTAACAATTGTAGACTGCAAATAGAAAGTCTAATGGTGTTAGACCAAAGGAGGAAAGCAACGTTGGAAGAATTGAGACTTGGTGCAGTGGAATCCCAATTTGCGGATATTATATGGAATGAGGAGCCTGTTTCATCCGGTGAACTGGTCAAAGTGTGCGAAAAGGAGCTGGGGTGGAAAAAATCGACAACGTATACCATGTTAAAGCGCCTGTGTGAGCGTGGCATTTTTCAGAATGAGAAGGGAACCGTTACAGCACTCATGACGAAAGCGGAGTTTTCCGCAGCACAGAGCGAGAAATTTGTGGAGGATACGTTTGAGGGATCGCTCCCGGCTTTTTTCGCGGCATTTACGACAAGAAAGAAACTGAGTAAGGAAGAGATCGAGGAGATCCGGCAGATGATCGATTCTTATGGAGAGGAGCAGTGACGATGGAGGGAATCTTTGTAAAGCTACTGAACATGAGCATTTCAGCATCGGTTTTAATTCTGATTGCGGTACTTCTTCGGGGAGTGCTGCGTAGATCACCGAAGTGGATACACTGTCTGTTATGGGGGCTGGTTGCGGTAAGACTGGTATGCCCGTTTTCGATTGAGAGTAGGTTTAGTCTGGCACCGCAGATGGATTTTGTTGAGGTGAAGCTTGGAATGCAGGGGGAAGATGGACGGTATTTGAACTTGGCTACTGGCGCGAACAAGGCATTGAATGATAACTTGGACGATGCACAGAACCGAAATCTTGCGCATGGAGGAAATGCAGATGGTCAGAATACTTGGAAGAAAGCCGGAAATACGATCGGCAGTGATGCGAATGAAGCATCGCTATGTGCAGCGGCAAAGAGAATAAACAACGACTCATCCGAATGGAAATATATGGGGATTCTCAGTTGGACATGGTTTGTCGGTGTGGTGCTATTGCTGGGATATGCGGCAATCCGTTATCTGCGTTTTCGAAAGAACGTGCAGGCCTCCATCCGGATAAGGGACGGCATCTATGTGTGTGACAATATCCGCACGCCTTTTATTCTGGGAGTGATCCGGCCTGGGATCTATCTTCCGTCCGATATGGATGAAGTACAGACGGACAATGTCATTGCACACGAGAGAGCGCATCTGAGCCGGTTGGATCAGGTGTGGAAACCGCTTGGTTATTGTCTGCTTGCGGTGTACTGGTTCAATCCGCTTTGCTGGCTTGCCTACGTTTTATTCTGTCGCGATATGGAACTTGCGTGTGATGAGAAAGTCATCCGGGATATGGATACCGAAGACAAAAAGGTTTACTCGCGCGTGCTGCTTTCGTTCAGCGATCCATCGCATCGGATTGCTGCCGGTCCACTGGCGTTCGGCGAAATCGGGGTAAAGAAGAGGATTCAGTCGGTTCTTAATTATCGAAAGCCTGCATTCTGGATGGTTGGGCTTGCAATCCTTGCACTTGTTGTGACTTCGCTATGTTTTCTGACAAATCCGAAGGCGGCAAATGATCCTGCACAAACGATGGGAACTGCAGAATATCAGCTGCCCGATGGATTGGAGGCTGAGAATGCCGATGATCTTACGATTTTTACACCGAATGTATACAAAGTCGGTTCGGAGGCAAGCTGTGCGGATGATAGGATTTCTGCGGGATATATTCAGAAATTCAATACGACCGATGATTGGGGCACGATGAAGGACGGGAAGATTGAACAGGTATACTCCGATAATCATTCTACAGTAGAAGATTACGGATCGATCGATGGTTTGTGCGCTCCGGGGTATCTGGTGAAAGTCGATTATGATCTGTATTCGGCGGCTGCATTGGAAAAAGAAAAAAACAAGGGAACGGATATGTCGGAGATTGATACGACGGGACAGTATTGGCTGCTTTATTTGGTGAGAGAAAATGAAGAAACAGGATATATTCTTGCGTTGAATACTAAGAACTACACGAAAGAAGATATGCTCGCGTGGGCGCAGAGTTTTCAATTTTAGAGAATTGATGGCAGGCAGGCTGAAAGACCTGCCTGTGTTTATTATGTAAATAAAAATTGACAAAAATGCATATAATGTATAATATTATTGACATAAGGAGAATGATTATGCCGAAGAAATCAATTATATTATTACCGGAAACAATGAAAATATTAGAGCAGATGGGGGCTCAGATCAAATATGCAAGATTACGAAGGAAATTGTCTGCTGAGTTAGTGGCAGAGAGAGCAGGAATCAGCAGAGCCACTTTGGTATCCATTGAAAAAGGAGCATCATCTGTGGCAATTGGTTGTTATGCGGCTGTATTACATGCACTCAATTATATGGATAAAGATTTGCTTCTTGTTGCAAAGGATGATGAGCTGGGACGCAAACTG
>JALFLB010000034.1 GCA_022775045.1 Agathobacter sp.
CTCTTCTTCCTCGTTGATATCACTGTCCAGCTTAATATTGCGGTATCTCTTCATACCAGTTCCTGCCGGAATCAGCTTACCGATGATTACGTTCTCTTTCATACCGATCAATGGATCAACTTTGCCCTTGATTGCAGCTTCGGTAAGAACCTTTGTGGTCTCCTGGAAGGAAGCCGCAGACAGGAAGGAATTCGTTGCAAGTGAAGCCTTGGTAATTCCGAGAAGAACCTGAGATCCAACAGCCGGATTCTTGCCCTCTTCCTCTAACTTCTCATTCAGTTCCATGAAATCAAGAGAGTCGACCATACTTCCCGGTAAGAGATCGGAATCTCCGTTTTCCTCCACACGAATCTTCTGCAGCATCTGACGTACAATGACCTCAATATGCTTATCGTTGATTTCTACACCCTGCAGGCGGTATACACGCTGTACTTCGCGAAGCATGTAATCCTGAACGGCACGGACGCCCTTAATCTTTAAGATATCATGTGGGTTGACAGAACCTTCGGTCAGCTCATCACCTGCCTCCAAAACAGCGCCATCCATAATCTTGATACGTGATCCGTAAGGAATCAGGTATGTCTTTGTCTCGCCTGTCTCAGAATTGGTAACCACAACCTCACGCTTTTTCTTGGTATCCTTAATCGTAGCGACACCACCAAACTCGGTGATGATTGCAAGTCCCTTTGGCTTACGTGCCTCAAAGATTTCCTCTACACGAGGAAGACCCTGTGTAATATCGTTACCAGCCACACCACCGGTATGGAAGGTTCTCATGGTAAGCTGTGTACCAGGCTCACCAATAGACTGTGCCGCGATAATACCGATTGCTTCACCGACCTGAACAGCCTGGCCGGTAGCCATGTTGGCACCATAACACTTTGCACATACTCCCATGTGGGAACGACAGGTTAAAATTGTACGAATCTTCACACTCGTGATCGGCTCACCCTTCTCATCGACACCCTTGCTTACAACGGCTGCAGCACGGCGCGGTGTAATCATATGGTTTGCCTTTACAATGACATTGCCGTCCTTATCGCAAATTGTATTGCAGGAGAAACGTCCTGTAATTCTCTCCTCCAGGCTCTCGATTTCTTCCTTGCCTTCCATGAATGCCTTGACAACCATTCCCGGAATCTCACGGTTGGTGCCGGCACAACAATCGGACTCGCGAACGATCATATGCTGCGATACATCTACGAGACGTCTGGTCAGGTATCCGGAATCGGCGGTACGGAGCGCAGTATCGGACAGACCCTTACGAGCTCCATGCGCAGACATGAAGTACTCCAATACATCAAGTCCCTCACGGAAGTTTGACTTAATCGGCAACTCGATGGTCCGACCAGTTGTATCTGCCATCAAACCACGCATTCCGGCGAGCTGCTTAATCTGCTTATCGGAACCACGGGCTCCGGAATCAGCCATCATGAAAATATTGTTATACTTGTCAAGTCCGGTCAGAAGTGCTGTCGTCAGCTCATCATCCGTCTCCTTCCAAGTCTCAACAACTTCCTTATAACGCTCTTCCTCAGTAATAAGTCCTCGCTTGTACTGCTTGGTAATCTTATCTACCGTGTTCTGGGCTTCCTCAATCATCTGAGGCTTCTGTGGTGGCACCGTCATGTCGGAAATGGATACTGTCATCGCTGCACGGGTAGAATATCCGTAACCCATTGCCTTTACATCATCCAATACCTCTGCAGTCTTGGTTGCGCCATGAATATTGATTACTTTCTCGAGAATCTGCTTAATCTGTTTCTTTCCAACATGGAAATCAACCTCCAGCTTCAATGCATTCTCCGGAATACTTCGATCTACAAATCCAAGATCCTGCGGAATAATCTCATTAAAAATCAGAAGTCCCAATGTTGTCTTCACAAATCCGGAAACCTCTGTTCCATCTTCCATCGTTGCTTTACGGTATACATAAATGCTCTGGTGAAGTGTAATCTCGCCATTCTCGTAAGCAAGTAACGCCTGATTCATACTACCAAAATGATATCCGAACAGATCCATCGGCTTACACAATACACGACGGTTGTTATCTGTGGTATCTTCAAACCAGATCAGGTCATATAAGCCGACCTCACTCTTTCCGGTCTTTGGATCCGGAGTTGTTGCTGCCTTCAGTTCTTCAATATCCGTGTAAATCTTATCGGAAACAGCAGCTGCTCCTTTCTGTCCCTGATAATCTGCCAGCTTATGCATCGTCAGATAGTAAACACCAAGGACCATATCCTGAGACGGAACTGCTACCAAACCACCATCGGACGGTTTCAACAGGTTATTCGGTGACAGAAGCATGAAACGGCACTCTGCCTGAGCCTCTACCGACAGCGGAAGGTGAACCGCCATCTGGTCACCGTCGAAATCGGCGTTAAACGCGGTACAAACCAACGGATGCAGCTTGATTGCCTTACCTTCAACAAGAATCGGCTCAAAGGCCTGAATACCAAGTCTGTGAAGTGTAGGGGCACGGTTTAACATAACCGGATGCTCCTTAATTACTTCCTCTAAGACGTCCCAAACCTCAGGCTGTAGTCTCTCAACCATCTTCTTGGCACTCTTAATATTGTGTGCAGTTCCGTTAGCAGCCAGTTCCTTCATAACAAACGGCTTGAACAGCTCAATCGCCATCTCCTTCGGAAGACCGCACTGATAAATCTTAAGCTTTGGCTCTACACAGATAACAGAACGTCCTGAGTAGTCAACTCGCTTTCCTAACAGGTTCTGACGGAAACGTCCTCCCTTACCCTTTAACATGTCGGACAGAGACTTCAGTGCTCTGTTACCAGGTCCGGTTACCGGACGTCCTCGACGACCATTATCAATCAAAGCATCAACCGCTTCCTGCAACATACGCTTCTCGTTGCGGACGATGATATCCGGTGCACCGAGATCAAGAAGTCTTCTCAGACGATTGTTACGGTTAATAATTCTTCTGTATAAATCGTTCAGGTCAGATGTTGCAAAACGGCCTCCATCTAACTGAACCATCGGACGAAGATCCGGCGGAATCACCGGAATTACCGTCATGATCATCCACTCCGGCTTATTGCCTGACTCACGGAAGGCTTCCACAACCTCCAATCGCTTAATGATACGGGCACGCTTCTGTCCCGTCGCATTCTCAAGCTCAGCCTTCAGTTCCTCGGAATCCTTCTCCAGATCAATCGCCTGCAACAGCTCACGTATTGCCTCTGCACCCATTCCAACGCGGAATGCACTGCCATACTTCTCTCTGGCATCCTGATATTCAGCCTCAGAGAGCACCTGCTTGTAGGCAAGCGAAGTATCTCCGGCATCCAATACAATGTAGGATGCAAAATAGAGAACCCTCTCCAGCACACGCGGAGATAAATCAAGGATCAATCCCATACGGGATGGAATCCCCTTGAAATACCAGATATGAGAAACCGGAGCTGCCAGCTCGATGTGACCCATACGTTCTCTACGAACACTTGACTTGGTAATCTCTACACCACAACGGTCGCAGACAACACCTTTATATCGGATTTTCTTGTATTTACCACAATGACACTCCCAGTCCTTCTGCGGTCCAAAAATCTTTTCGCAGAACAGACCATCCTTCTCAGGCTTTAAGGTTCTGTAGTTAATTGTCTCTGGCTTCTTTACCTCGCCGTGGGACCACTCGCGAATCTTCTCAGGTGATGCCAATCCAATCTGGATGGCATCAAACTGCATAGCCTGGTTTGTGTCCTTATTATTTGTTTCTGGCATTGTATGACACTCCTTCCCAATTACTCTTCATCATCAAGAACTTCTTCTGCGTCATCAAAAAGATCTTCCGGATCCCCGAAATCGTCTTCCTCTTCTTCCGCCTCAATATCTACCAGTTCTTCGTTCTCTGCATCGAACTCCTGCTTGGTAAATCCATGCTTTTCAAACGATTCACTGTCTTCAAATGCGTAATCCTTGTCATTTCCGATAATCGCATTGATATCGGTATTTCCATACTCGCTGGTCTCAATCAGTTCGACCTCATTTCTGTCTTCATCAAGTACCTTGACATCCAGACCAAGAGACTGAAGTTCCTTAAGAAGTACCTTAAAGGACTCCGGAATACCCGGCTCAGGGATATTATCGCCCTTGATAATTGCCTCGTAGGTCTTCACACGTCCAACGACATCATCCGACTTAACCGTCAGAATCTCCTGCAATGTGTACGCGGCACCGTATGCTTCCAGTGCCCAAACTTCCATCTCTCCGAATCGCTGTCCACCAAACTGTGCCTTACCACCGAGCGGCTGCTGGGTTACTAAGGAGTAAGGACCCGTTGAACGCGCATGAATCTTATCGTCAACCAGATGATGCAGCTTCAGGTAATGCATGTGTCCGATGGTTACCTTGCCATCAAAACACTCTCCTGTACGGCCGTCACGTAACTGGACTTTTCCGTCACGTGAGATTGGAACGCCCTTCCACAGGCTTCTATGTGCACGGTTCTCTGACAAATAGGACATCACATCCTCACGAAGTGTATCCTTATATTTTTCGTAGAAAATCTCTGTATCTTCTTCCCACTCCGGATCTTGTGCTTCCTCCTTGTCAAATGGAAGATTTACATAATCATTCGCAAGTTCAAGGGTATCCTGAATATCAATCTCTTTCGCGCCATCAAATACCGGAGTCTCAATATTAAAGCCCAGCGCCTTGGCAGCAAGACTCAGGTGAATCTCCAGGACCTGACCGATATTCATTCGGGAAGGCACACCCAAAGGATTCAATACGATATCAAGCGGACGTCCGTTTGGAAGGTATGGCATATCCTCAACCGGCAACACACGTGAAACCACACCCTTGTTACCATGACGTCCGGCCATCTTGTCACCGACTGAAATCTTACGTTTCTGTGCAATGTAAATACGAACAGACTCATTTACGCCCGGAGACAGTTCATCGCCAGCCTCTCTGGTAAATACTTTGGCATCAACAACGATACCATACGCGCCATGCGGAACCTTGAGAGAGGTGTCACGAACCTCACGTGCCTTTTCCCCGAAAATTGCACGTAACAGTCTCTCCTCTGCCGTAAGCTCCGTTTCTCCCTTCGGAGTCACTTTTCCAACAAGGATATCACCGGCACGAACCTCTGCACCAACACGGATAATTCCACGTTCGTCGAGATCCTTAAGTGCATCATCACCAACTCCCGGAACATCTCTTGTAATCTCTTCCGGTCCCAGCTTCGTATCACGGGACTCTACTTCATATTCCTCAATATGAACAGATGTATAGACATCATACTCTACCAATCGTTCGCTTAAGAGAACGGCATCCTCGTAGTTATAACCTTCCCATGTCATAAATCCGATGAGAGGGTTCTTACCGAGTGCAAGCTCTCCGTTAGAGGTAGAAGGTCCGTCTGCAATGACTTCTCCCTTCTCGACCTTCTGTCCTTTGAATACAATCGGTCTCTGATTATAACAGTTGGACTGGTTGCTTCGTGCAAACTTTGTCAAAATATATTCTCTGCGGTTGCCATCTTCCTCGCGAACCACAATCCGGTTGGATTCAGAACTTTCTACCACACCGGCTTCCTTTGCGATAACGCAGACACCAGAATCGACAGCCGCCTTCGTCTCCATACCTGTTCCGACAACCGGAGCCTCTGTGGTAAGAAGCGGCACGGCCTGCCTCTGCATGTTGGATCCCATCAGCGCACGGTTCGCATCATCATTCTGCAGGAACGGAATCAGTGCTGTCGCTACGGAGAACACCATCTTCGGCGAGACATCCATATAATCGAACGCCGTCTTGTCGTACTCCTGTGTCTCCTCTCTGTAACGACCAGATACGGAATTACGTACGAAATGTCCCTCCTCATCCAGCTTTTCATTTGCCTGCGCTACATGGTAATTATCCTCTTCGTCTGCGGTCATGTACACAACCTCGTCGGTAACACGAGGATTGTTTTTATCTGTTTTATCAATTTTACGATACGGAGCTTCAACAAATCCATACTCGTTAATTCTTGCATAACAAGCAAGAGAGTTGATCAGACCGATATTCGGGCCTTCAGGTGTCTCAATCGGGCACATACGTCCATAATGAGAATAATGGACATCTCGCACCTCAAATCCTGCACGGTCTCTGGACAATCCACCAGGTCCCAATGCAGACAGACGTCTCTTATGGGTCAACTCACCCAACGGGTTATTCTGGTCCATAAACTGTGACAGCTGGGAAGATCCGAAGAACTCCTTCACCGCAGCTGTAACAGGCTTAATATTAATCAGGCTCTGTGGAGAAATTCCTTCCAGATCCTGTGTTGTCATACGCTCACGTACCACTCTCTCCAAACGGGAAAGACCTATACGATACTGATTCTGCAGCAACTCACCTACTGCACGAATACGGCGGTTGCCCAAATGATCGATATCATCATCTGTTCCAAGCCCCCACTCCAAATGCATATTATAATTGATGGATGCGAAGATATCCTCCTTGGTAATATGCTTCGGAATCAAGTCGGAAATATCTCTCTTGATTGCGTCAATCCGATCTTCAAGCGTATCATACTCTTCCATAATCTGCTTCAGCACCGGATAGTAAACAAGCTCTGTCACACCAATTGCCTTCGGGTCCTCAATCTCCGGAATCCATGTACGGATATCTACCATCATGGACGAAAGCACCTTGACATTGCGTGTCTCAGTCTGAATCCACACAGCTGAAACTGCCGCATTCTGAATCTGATCCGCGAGTTCTCTGGTGACAGTTGTTCCTGCCTCTGCAATAACTTCTCCGGTAGAAGAATCCAATACATCCTCCGCCAGGACCTGTCCGTTGATACGATTCTTCAATGCCAGCTTCTTATTGAACTTATAGCGTCCAACCTTAGCCAGATCATATCTTCTCGGGTCGAAGAACATCGCCGTAATCAGGCTCTCTGCACTTTCAACAGAAAGCGGCTCACCCGGACGGATCTTCTTATATAATTCTAACAGTCCTGCCTCATAGCTTCCCTGCGGCTCACGCTCTGTGATTGCCGGATCCTTCTGCAAGGATGCCAGAATCTTCGGTTCCTCACCGAACATATCAATAATCTGCTGATTTGTTCCTACACCAAGTGCACGAAGCAATACGGTAATCGGCACCTTACGTGTTCTATCTACTCTTACACTGAAAACGTCATTGGAGTCTGTCTCATACTCAAGCCATGCACCACGATTCGGAATAACGGTACAAGAATACAAAGTTTTTCCCACTTTATCATGGGCAATTCCATAATAGATACCCGGAGAACGTACCAACTGGCTGACAATAACTCGCTCCGCACCGTTGATAACGAATGTACCGGTCTCCGTCATAAGAGGGAGATCACCCATAAAAATCTCATGCTCGTTAATCTCATCTGTCTCTTTGTTATGAAGTCTGACCTTGACTTTCAAAGGTGCCGCATATGTTGCATCCCTCTCCTTGCACTCCGGGATTGTATACTTTACATCATCTTCGCATAATGTAAAATCAACGAACTCCAGACTTAAATGACCACTGTAATCTGTGATCGGAGAAATATCCGCAAATGCTTCTTTGAGTCCCTCATCCAGGAACCACTGATAGGAATCCTTCTGGACTTCGATCAGATTCGGCATCTGCAGAACCTCTTTCTGTCTTGAGTAACTCATACGCATGCCTTTTCCAGCCTTGACTGGACGTATTCTGTTTTTCTCCATTGACGTTTCACCTCTCGTTTTTTTTTGCATCTAGGGATTTCTAAAAAAATGCGTGGAAATGCCTAGTGCACCACAATAGTGCAACCTATACTATACAACAAGGTCCCCAAAAATGCAAGGATTATTTTAAAAAAAGATAAAATATAACTGTCGCAGAGTAAAAACAGAAAAGGAAGACCCTTGGACAAATAAATTCGTCCCGGGTCTTCCTGTTTGTTTTTACTCCGTTCGTAGCCTATCCGACTATTTTAAAGTAACCTTAGCGCCTTCTGCCTCAAGCTTAGCCTTGATATCATCAGCTGTAGCCTTATCAGCCTGCTCCTTAACAATCTTCGGAGCGTTATCAACAACGTCCTTAGCTTCCTTCAGTCCAAGACCTGTCAGCTCACGAACAACCTTGATAACCTTAACCTTGTTTGGTCCAACTTCTGTTAACTCTACGTCGAACTCACTCTTCTCCTCAGCTGCTGCTGCGTCTCCGCCTGCTGCTGCAACTACAACGCCTGCTGCTGCAGATACGCCGAACTCTTCTTCGCATGCCTTTACAAGATCATTTAACTCTAATACGCTTAACTCTTTGATAGCATCGATAAACTCTGCTGTTGTTAACTTTGCCATGATATTTTCCTCCATTTAAAATTATCGTTTTTATTCAGCTGGTGTCTCAGCCGGTGCTTCTTCTGCAGGAGCCTCTGCTTCTGCCTCAGCCGGTGCTGCCTCTACAGCGGCATCTGCTGCACCACCCTTCTCTGCGATCTGATTAAGAACGCGAGCAAGATTGGTAATTGGTGACTGTAAGCTGCCAAGTAACTTGGAGAGAAGAACTTCTCTGCTCGGAACGCTTGCAATCATCTTCATTCCGTTTGCATCATAGAATGTTCCCTCGACAACGCCTGCCTTAATCTCCAGATTTGGAGCTTTCTTTGCGAACTCAGCCAACACTCTGGCCGGAGCTGTTGCATCCTCTGTAGAAACTGCGAATGCATTTGGTCCTTCAAGGACGTCCCTCAGACTCTCAAACTGAGTACCTTCTACTGCACGGCTTACCAAAGTATTCTTATATACCTTGTAAGACACGCCAGCTTCTCTTAACTGCTTACGCAGCTGTGTATCCTCTGCAACAGTAAGTCCGCGATAGTCAACGACTACAACTGACTGTGCATCCTTGATTGTCTCGGAAATCTCCTGAACGACTGGCTGCTTTAATTCTACCTTTGCCACGATTCATTTACCTCCTTATTTTATTTGGGCAATGCATAATCTGCACTGCATGCATATAGCTTGAGGTATCGTAAAAAATCCCTCTGCCTGACGACAGAGGGAGATTATCTCTATGACGAAATATCATCAAAATTCCCTCGGTAGGTACTACGGTTACGATTCCCGCCTTCGTAATATATGACAAGAATCACCTACTGTCTTCGGCAATATGCTTTGCTATTATAATATGGTCCTTTGTGAAAGTCAAGAACTTTTCACAAAATGCTTGTGTAAGTCTGTTATATTACGAACCGCGCAGCAGCAGCACCGCCACGCAATTCGTGCTTTGCACATCCTTGTGTGCTTTATTTACTGAGCGATCTTAACAACGTTAAGCTTCACGCCTGGTCCCATTGTAGAAGTTAATGTTGCACTCTTAATGTACTGACCCTTTAAGCTTGATGGCTTTGCCTTGTTAATTGCACCCATAAGAGCCTGGAAGTTGTCGCTCAACTGCTCATTTGTAAAAGATGCTTTTCCAACTGGCACATGGATAATGTTTGTCTTGTCCAAACGATACTCAATCTTACCGGCTTTGATGTCGTTAACAGCCTTTGTAACATCCATGGTAACAGTTCCGGCCTTTGGGTTTGGCATTAAGCCCTTCGGTCCAAGGACACGTCCCAGACGACCAACAACACCCATCATATCCGGTGTAGCAACAACAACATCGAAGTCTAACCATCCCTCGTTCTGGATCTTCGGAATCAACTCCTCACCGCCAACGTAGTCAGCGCCTGCTGCCTGTGCCTCATCCAACTTAGTTCCCTTTGCGAAAACCAAAACCTTAACTGTCTTGCCTGTTCCGTGCGGCAGTACAACTGCGCCACGGATCTGCTGCTCTGCATGACGCCCATCGCAGCCCGTTCTAAGATGAAGTTCGATTGTCTCATCAAATTTCGCTGTGGCATTCTTCTTTACGATATCAATTGCATCAGCTACATCGTACTGCGCTGCTCTATCATATGCCTTAACAGCGTCCTGATACTTCTTTCCTCTTTTCATGAAAATAACCTCCTTGTGGTAAATATCATAAGCTGTCAGCTCCACTGACTGATTGCTTATGATCCAGCCCTTTCCCTCTGGGGAACGGGTATCGTTTCGGGTAGGAAATGCCCTCCCACTTATTAATTGTAATACATCGCTTCGCGATATATTACATTAGTCAACAACCTCAACGCCCATAGATCTTGCTGTTCCAGCAATCATGCTGATAGCAGCGTCAAGAGATGCAGCGTTCAGATCCGGCATCTTCAGCTCAGCGATTTCCTGAAGCTGTGCCTTTGTAATCTTTGCAACCTTTGTCTTATTTGGCTCACCAGAACCAGACTTGATGTTGCATGCCTTCTTGATGAGTACCGGTGCAGGAGGAGTCTTAGTAATAAAGCTAAAGCTTCTGTCTGCATATACAGTAATCACTACAGGGATAATTAAGTCGCCCTGATCGGCTGTCTTTGCATTAAACTGCTTTGTGAACTCAACAATATTCACACCGTGCTGTCCAAGAGCAGGTCCGACTGGAGGAGCAGGTGTTGCCTTTCCAGCAGGAATCTGCAGCTTAATGTATCCTTCTACTTTCTTTGCCATTGGAATTGCCTCCTTAATTCATTTTCTTAACATCTGCGAAACTTACTTCTACCGGTGTCTCGCGACCGAACAGCTCTACATTGATCGTAACTGTCTGCTTGCTGTGGTTCATTGCTGTAATCACACCGCAGGTGTCTTTCCAGACACCGCCAATAACAACAATCATATCGCCCTCGGCGAAATCCACCACAACGTTCTCCGTCTTGATTCCAAGTGGTCTCATTTCAGCATCTGTGAGCGGCACCGGCTTGCTTCCCGGTCCAACGAAACCAGTCACGCCTCGCGTATTGCGGACGACATACCATGTATCATCATTCATAATCATATGAATCAGCACATAGCCCGGGAACATCTTCTTGGAAACCTGTTTCTTCACTCCGTTCTTGACTTCTGTCACTTCCTCAAGCGGAACACGGACCTCCAGGATCTGATCCTCAAGATGTCTGTTCTCGATCGCCTTGTCAATATTTGCTTTGACTTTGTTCTCATAACCTGAATAGGTATGAACTACATACCAGTTCGCCTCTGCCATAAATCACTTTGCCTCCGTTAAAAATTTAAACCAACAAGGAAATTAACACCATACTGAATCACCCAATCCAGCAGTGCAATAATAAGACCGGTAACAACAGATACAGCAATTACCGCAATAGTCTGTCTGACAACTGATTTCTTTTCCGGCCAGACGATCTTGGCGAATTCTGCCTTAAGACCGGTAAACCAGCTTGTCTTTGGAGCCTTTTCAACGTTTTCTGTCTGTCCCATTTCGTAACTCCTTTGCTCTACCTGGACTACTTTGTTTCCTTGTGCATTGTATGAGTCTTGCAGAATCTACAATACTTCTTGGTTTCCATTCTGTCCGGATGAGTCTTCTTGTCCTTTGTCATGTTGTAATTACGACGCTGACACTCTGTGCAGGCTAATGTAATCTTTGTGCGCACAACTTCCACCTCCGTTTTTATTCTTTGTGTTGTCTCGCCTAAAAAAAGGCATAAAAAAAAGACCTACTTCCAAGCCTCCATACTGTATCACAATTCTGTTCATTCGTCAATACTTTTTAAATAAAATGCTATTGAAAAACTCCCGAACAGACGATATAATATATGTGTATAAATGGATTTATTTTCCCCTAAGTAAAATACTTATTTCATGGAAGAAAGGAGGGGATCTATATGGCACGTATCGATAGCGCATACGACTATTATATGTCCACGTATGCGAACAAGGAAGTCTCGCGCTATGACTCACACAAGAAGAGTGATTTGCGCAAGGTCTATAATCAAATTGTAAAAACAAATAAAGAATCCCCTCTGTTTAAGATACGTAATATTGAGGACGCAAAAAAATATGCCATTGATATCAAGGAGAGTGCGAAATCCATTCAAAATGTGGTCGCTTCTCTTTCTGACCAGTATGGTACATTTTCAGATTCTTTCCAGAAAAAAGTTGCTGTCTCCTCAGACGAGGACAAAGTCAGCGTAACCTATATCGGTGATGGAACTGAGAAGAATCAGGCAGATGGTTTTGAGATTGAAGTAAAACAGCTTGCAACCCCACAGGTTAATATCGGAAATTATCTCGAAGATAATATCCGTACTTTCCGTCCGGGCTCTTACGCCTTCGATCTGAATACGAATACAGCTGCATATGAGTTCCAGTTCAATGTGAACAGTGAAGAGAGCAACCATGACATTATCCAAAAGCTTGCCAATCTGGTTAACAATTCCAGCCTTGGCATTACCGCGGAAGTCCGAAGCAACGGAAAAGGTTCCAGTGCTTTGGCTCTCACTTCGGTGCAGACTGGTCTGAGTGAGAACGAAGATTCCCTGTTTTCCATCTCCCCTGATGCCAGTTCCGGTTCGATGGAGACGATGGATATTCTTGGAATCAACCAGATCACAGAGCCGGCGCACAATTCCAGCTTTACGCTGAATGGCAATATACATACCTCTTTATCCAATACTTTTTCAATTAACAATGCATTTGAGCTGACATTAAAGGGCACTACAGACAAACAAGCTGCAACCATTGGCTTCAAGCCAAACACAGATGCCATTGCAGACAATATCCAGACGCTTGTAGATGCCTATAACCATATGATTTCCACCGCCGAGTCCTACGCAGACAGTAAGGCAAGTGCCGGTCACAAGCTACAGACAGATATGGCATCGCTTGCACGGCAGCAGCAATCCGATCTGCAGAATATCGGATTAATCGTCAGTGATAATGCTACTGTTACCATCGATCGGGAGATTCTTGCACAGGCCGTTGCACCGGAACGTGCTGAGAAGACGTTTACGACCCTATCCCAATTCCGGGATTCCATTGGCAGAAAGGCTGAGAATGTTTCTATCAATCCAATGAACTATGTCAACAAGGTAATTGTGGCATATAAAAATCCGGGACACAATTTTGCAACGCCATACATCAGCTCCATCTATGCCGGAATGATGCTTGACAGTTACGTATAAAAGCCGACACATTTTTTTGTGTCGGCTTTTTCGCTAATAATTAATGACTGCTTAACAATGCGCTAAATATTCCACGTTGTTGTTTTGTATTAATATCAGCATAAATTCATGCTGTCTGTACCTTGAAATGTAAGCGCATAGTTTCTACTTTCTTAACCCAACGGTTTTCCGGATTCATTTTTAATCCGACCGGCTGGTTGAAATCTGCAAGTCCAAGCTGATGATATCGTTCGAATTTATACATGAGTTTTCTCCTGAGAGCAAGGTTTTTGGGCTGATTTAACTGTTTTGCCTACTCTTTATTGTACTACTTTCGACGAGAAAACTCAGTATTTTCAATGGATTTAAGTTTATTATTTGTTATTGATCAGTCATAAATTATTTTCCACTTTCAAAGCATCTCTATATTTTTTCATACATTGTTTTATTAATTTTCCTTGCTGCTCAAAAGATTGCTTCTTGTCTCAAAAAACTAGTATGCGCTATATCAAAATCACCTCACACACTCAATGACCTTTTCAATTACATATTTCTGGTCCTTCTCTGACAGCGTTGGATATAACGGAAGACTTAAAAAGTGTGAATAGAGCTTTTCCGCATTTGGGCAATGCACATCTGCATATCCATGTTTCTGATAATACGGATGCATATATACTGGAATGTAATGAACATTTACATCAATTCCCAGATTTCTCAATTTTTCAAATACCTCTCTTCGATTGCAATTCTTCACCTGTACAATATAAAGGTGCCATCCACTTTCTGTGTCTGGAAGTTGATATGGTGTAATAATATTTTCATAATCCTCAAAAGCATCATTATAACGTTTTACAATTTCTTTTCTTCGTGTCAAAAAACGATCTATTTTATTCATCTGGCTACATCCAAGAGCACACTGAATATCTGTAATTCGATAGTTATATCCCAAATCAACCTGCTGATAAAACCACGGGCCATCATTTCTCATCATTAGGGTTTCATCTCTTGTAATTCCATGACTGCGAAACATAACAAGTCTCTGATACAAATCTTTGTTGTTGGTCACAATCATCCCGCCTTCACCGGTCGTGATCGGTTTTACTGGATGAAAACTGAATGTTGTCATATCTGACAATCCACCTATCTTCTCCCCCTTATACACTGAGCCAAGAGCATGAGCCCCATCCTCAATCACGAACAAATGATGCTCCTCAGCTATTTTATGAATTGCATCCATATCACAAGGCTGACCGGCAAGATGCACGGCAATAATTGCTTTAGTTTTTGATGTGATTTTTCTTTCAATATCAGCCGAATCAATATTATATGTTCTTGAATCCACATCTGCAAACACTGGTGTACCACCACAATACAACACACAATTAGCAGATGCCGCAAATGTGAGCGGTGTGGTAATCACCTCATCCCCCGTGCCAATTCCTGCCGCAAAACAAGCCGCATGAAGTGCCGCAGTTCCATTAGAAATGGCAACCGCATATTTTACCCCCACATACTCTGCCACTCTCTGCTCAAACTCTGTAATCTTTGGTCCTGTTGTCAGATAATCGGATTTCAGTACATCTACAACAGCTTGAATATCATCCTCTTCAATTGTCTGTCTCCCATATGGTATCATATGTTGCCTCCAATATTATATTATTTACTTTATTAATCATTTGGAAACTTTTTGAGCAATAACTCGTATCAAAGTCGGATTTGATACATCCGTTCTTGAGAAATTAACCCCTTCCTGCAGAGATAATATTTCAAATCCTATATTCTCCAACTTTTGTTGCAATTCCTCTTTATCTATAAATCTACGAAAATGATCATTGTAAACAAAGGCATTTTTAGCTATCTTTTGGCCTTTTCCATATAGCTCATCTTTTACACTACGCACCTCTATAAAAAACTTTCCATTCATTTTTATTGAATTTGCAACATTCTGTAACAACTCGTTTTCCTGTCTTTCCGAAATTGCATGCAATGTCCAACGACTATAGAAATAATCATATTGCATTTGATAAAGCGCTTTGCAGGTAACAAAATCATCGCACACGAAAAGCCCATTCTTTATATTATGTTTATTTAAATTATCTATCGCCTCTTCAGAAGCATCTACACCTATTACATCAATTCCGCTCTGTGCAAAATAAATACTATCTCGTCCATTTCCGCACCCAATATCCATCATTTTTTTACCTTTTTCTAAATATGGGAGAATAGATTTTGCAAAATCGCTCGGACTCTGTATTTCTTTGAGTTCCTTTTTGTAGTACTGATTCCAATATCTCACATCTCGATTCGAAGCATCTGTAGTCTGAATTTGATATTGACAAATCTTTTTTACACAATCTTCCACAGATATTAATCCGTTATTTTCAATAACAATGTCTGGATGTTTAGGGAATTCAACGTCTTGATCCATCCCAACAACGTTTTTAATTTCCCCAGTAGTTTGCTTCGTATATAACCCCTTTCTATCCCGCTGCATCAGAACCTTTTTATCTACCTTTAAAAAGACTTCCACATATCGTTCTATATTTCTTCTATTCCATTCTCTAACGTCATCATACATAGCAATTGTACAAATTACAACGGAAATCCTCTGGTCTGTTAATATTTTACATAAATTCGAATAATAAAATGCTCTTTTTCTCCTGTCTTCTTTTGAATACCCCAAAGAATCCCCTACTAGTTTTTTTAAGATATCTCCATCTAAAATAACAATGTTGTTCATCTTTTTTTTCAATTCATAATACAACGCATTTCCAATAGTTGTTTTTCCAGCACCAGATAACCCTGTAATCCAATATAATGTACCTTTTTCCACCTTATTCTCCTTAATCCCAATTTTTATTTTTCAAATACTCTGCACGAACCAACATGTTCCAAACACCACTTCGTACAATATGCCACTCTTTCATCATTTTGAATACAATTACCTTTTTTATCTAATAATTGTACATCATATTTTTCCAATGGGACTCTACACTCAGATGTTACATTTTCTCTTCCCTTTAGGTAAAATTTGAAATCCTTTCCATTCAAAAGAATTTGATAGGGATCTCCCACATGAATACTTTCCGTAACAGTGAATTCTCTTTGATGTAATCCACCAAATATCTCAGGCAAATTAGCATCCGTATTTGTATAATCATACTTAATCCCTGCCAATTTACACATAATTGGAGTATAATCACATGCAGATATCAATTCATCTGTTGTTCCCTCAATACCATTTCCCCGTATCATAAATGCAATCTTTGTACGTGCATCACTCAAAAACTCTTCTTCCGGCTGCACAAGAAATCCTTGTCCGTGGTCTGCAAATAATGATATTAATATCTCATCATCCTTATACTGTTCTTCGATATATTGATACAACCCCCCCAATGTCCGATCAAGACGCTCTATTTGTTTCAAATAATATTTCTTTTTTGTTTCATCATATTCTTGTTTTACAGAATTAATTTTGGCTTTTGTTGCAACATTTTCCCCCACAATAAACTCTGATTGAATTGGAGCAGTATTAATTTCATCAGCAATCAAATGCAATTCCCCCAA
Organism: Agathobacter sp.; assembly: GCA_022775045.1. Classification (GTDB taxonomy): domain Bacteria; phylum Bacillota; class Clostridia; order Lachnospirales; family Lachnospiraceae; genus Roseburia. Next base: position 16,571 of record JALFLB010000034.1, read on the forward strand.
CTCCATCCAAATAAACTGATCCGTCTCCCTCATACTATGTATCTGCTCTTCAACCTCTGAAACCACCTTTTCCGCTGAAAATCCCTCATACATATGCTGATATCGGACCCGATTCATTCCTCTGGCATATCCATAATTTGGAGCAATACGCCAATTTCCTCCTATTTTTGAAGTATTATATCCTGCATTGTTAAAGTACTCGTAAAGAATTGGAGTATTAATATCAATTTTTCTTAATAGCTTTGAATGTAACATCTTATGTTTTACCATTGTCTGTCCCGTCAAAGTTGACGCAATCGAAGGGAACGTCCAATCTCCCGCAGTGTGTGCGTTAGTACAAATCATCCCCTTTTTGAAAAAACGATACGTAAACGGCATAAGCATTTCCATATTGTCATCCAAAACAGTTTGCGATAACCCATCAATAAAAATATTTAAAACCAAACGCTTCCTTTTCTTACTATGTGTAATCGGAATTACCTCCCCAACACGAAACATATCTTCCGGTGACGAAACAATGGTTTCCCCCTGAGGAATTCTATAATTCACAAACTGTAAGGGTGACGTATATGAAACATTAACTCTCTCTTGTTCAGTTTGAAAAAGCAGTTCACCTCGCGTTCTCATAATTATAGGTAAAAAACACTCTTGCTGTGCATTTATCTTAATAATATTTGCTTCTTCACTCACTCGTTGCATTTCCGTTTCTTCATTAACCGTGTTAGTCTTTAGAACCCCACAATTTAAACGAAATACACTCTGCAATCCTGCAATGCCCAAAAATAATTTTGGTAAAGATGGATAATCCATATATTCTTCTGCAATTATTGGTGTACCATCATGAAATACTGGTTTTCTAATCCCCCATTGAAGCTTATTTTGAATTGCAATATAATCTACCCAATGTTTATCTTGTATATGACCATCCAAAAATCCTTTTTCTGCCTGACTTAATAGTTCTTCTAGCAACGTCTGCATAATAGTACTTAATTCATCAATTTCAAAGTGGCCTGGATTTCCTCCTTTTACTAATTCCTTTGCTATGGCATACTGTTCATACGCCTCAAAGATTCTTCCACACACTTGATATGCATATCCACAATTATAATGAACATCTGCCACATAGGGTTGCTTCTTTACTGCCGACAATGCATAAAATAGTGCATTCTCTAACTTTCCCCAATTTATCATGCATAAAAATTTATATGTATCAATTTCACTATCTAGAGGGAAATTTTTCTCATAAATATCAATCCCTTCACAAGCTTTTTCCCATTCTTCCTCCAAAATCAAGCTTTCAATTTTTTTCTTGTCCATAGTTAAATTCCGCCTTTCTAAAAGCCATAACGGTATAAACTCATTTTTCTAACTTTCACTTACTAATTTTTCTTCCGATGCATTTATAAATGGTTTGATGTTTAAACTATACATATCATTCTATCAGCACTTTTGCTATTCGAATCGCACCTTTTCCATCTACCATTTTCTTCATCTGAACTGATCTATCTTTCCGTAATTCCAAATCCGCCTCATACCTCTCAATATATCTCTTTATATGAAAAACAACATCTTCATGCCTTGCATCCCCCGCATAATCTATCAGATTATCCTCTTCAAATTGTCTGACGTTATCTAACTGGTTATCTGCAAATGAAAAAGAAATTGCAGGTGTTCCACAAGCGCACAACTCATACAATGTGGTCCCTCCGGCTGATATTGCCAAATCTGCCTCTTTCATATATCGATCAATATCCGTAACAGAACGATGAATCTGAATGTTTGATTCCTCTGCATATTTTGCACATAAGCTATTATATGCACCATTATATCTCCCACAAATTACATCAATCCTTTTATACTGTCTACGGTTTAATCGTACAAGCAACTTGTCCATTACCCCATAAGGATCTGTTCCTCCGGACATAATTAATATTTTTTCAATTTGCATTGATATTTTTTTCTTCGGGCAATCTGAAAAAGCCTGTCTTAATGGAACATACTTTGTTCCAAGGTACAATTCCGTGTCTGAATACTGCTCTTCATACCGAAATTTTTTCCAATAATTCGCATAACAAATTAATGCATGAACAGGATAATGAAATGCATTCAAATCATCCAGATAAATCAGTTTTACCAGCTTACAAAGACTCTTTAGGTAATAATTGGTTACCTGATAACTGTCTACCAAAAGTCTTGAAATATTATTTTCTCTAATCACCTGCACCAAGACCGGAAGTTCTGACTCCATATCGTTCCATACTGTGTGGAGAATAATGGAAGAATATCCCCTTTCTTCCAACAGCTGAGCTGCCTGCTCATCTGCCAGAATAAATGTGGTCTCTTCCCCACAGCTTCTTGCCGCATTCGCAATCGCGAGACATCGCATCACATGACCTGTGGCAATGATTTTGTTCATATCTGTACGAATATAGATCATTCAACACCTTCATATAACATCTTTGCTGTGCCCAATACTACACAAGTTTCCCCACTGTATACATTAGTCTCTAATGTAATAATATGATTTGTTATACTAGTAATTTTCACTTTAAACTCAACAGAATCTCCAACATATACCGGCTTCTTAAATTGCACATTTTGTTCCATATAAATGCTTCCGCATCCAGGAAGTTGCGTCCCAAGTATCTTAGACATTACACCCATAACCAACATACCATGCACAATGTTTTTTCCAAAACGACTTTTCTTTGCATATTCGCAATCTACATGAAGCGGATTATAATCTCCAGTAAGCTCAGCATATTTTAAGATATCTTCTTGTGTAAATTTCTTTTGAAATAAAACACTCTGACCAATATAAAATTTACCCATTATTCCAATCACCTTCAAACTGTTTTTCAAGCTCTAATATATCTTTTTTTCTATCTCCTTTACGCCTAGCAGGTATTCCCGTGTAAATTGACCATTCATCTAAGTTTTTAGTACATAACGACATACTTCCTACTGCTGTTCCCTCACCTACTGTTACCCCAGGCAAAATAACCGAATTACAACCAATAATTGCATGCTTTTTTATTTGAACAGGCAAACTTATCATACTAGGTTTATACTGTACTGGAATCATAGGATTTGTCATTGAAGTCCCCGTATAATCATCTGATACAGCATAAACAGAGCATTTTGATGACAGCCCTGAATAATCCTCCATTACAATCCCCTCGTTTCCACCATAAACTCCACAAAATTGCGAAATATGAATATAATTTTTTAATGTGACACATCCGCTAATAATTGTAAAATCATCAATCCTAACATGATTTCCAATACACAGTTTTTCAGGATTGTACAGTACTGCGTAACGACCAATCAACACGTCCGTCCCGCATTCTTTCAATCCTAATTTATCAACTTCTTCCTTTGAAAGAAAATTATCCATTTAACTTCTCCATTCCAATCATTTCAAACTGTATCGGTGTTCCACGCCTAATATCACATAAAGCTGTCTGTCCTATCACCTGAGAATAAAATTTTGGTTCCAATCCCTGCCCTGGTCTTATAATTCTGACATTATCCTCTGTCAGCCTTTCTCCCTTTTGAATATCCATTACACAGAAAATAGAACGTCGAAATGAAAGATTTAGCTGTTCCTGCTCCGATGGACCATACTGTACACATCCCATCGCTTTCTCTGCCTGTCTAATATCCTGCACCATCTGCTTATACTCATTTGGATTCATGGAAAAAGATGAATCCGGATTCTCGATGGATCGATCCAGGCAGAAATGTTTCTCAATAATATTAGCCCCCAGCGCAACTGCCGTTACTGCACCTACAGAACCCATAGAATGATCTGACAAACCAACAGGAACATTAAAAGTTTCTTTCATATTCTGCATGGTCCGAAGATTCATTTCATCCGTAATGGCCGGATATGCACTGGCACACCGAAGCAGTGCTATCTTATCATTTCCCTGCCTTCTGACTGCGGTCACCGCCTCATCAATCTCTGAAAGTGTTGCCATCCCGGTTGACATAATCACCGGTTTCCCCTTGGATGCCACATACTCAATCAATGGAATATCCACCAGTTCAAATGATGCTATCTTGTAAAATTCAACACCTATGTTCTCTAAAAAATCAACAGCTGTGTTGTCAAATGGGGTGGAAAAGAAGTCAATTCCCACCTTATCTGCCTCAGCCTTAAGATCAGCCTGCCATTCCCATGGGGTATATGCTTTCTGATACAACTGATATAAATTTTCTCCACTCCATGTTCCATCGGAAATATGAAAATACTGGTTATCACAGTCAATTGTTATCGTGTCTGGAGTATAGGTTTGAATCTTAATGCAATCCGCTCCTGCCTCTTTCGCAGCATGGATAATCTCTTTTGCCCGTTCCAGACTCCCGGCATGGTTTGCAGACATTTCTGCGATCAGGTATGCCGGATTTCCTGTCCCAATTTCTTTACTGCCAATTTTCATCCTGTCTTCCATCCTTTTCCTGCATCAACTTGTACTTTAATTCTGCCAGTTTCCAATCTACCTCATTATCAATATCCTGCACTTCCATTTCTGAAAGAATGATCGCACCAGTATTTTCTGTCACAAGCTTTCCCGACTTCCAAAAACTCTCTACGCGAAACGCATAAAACTGTCCACAATCATGATAGATTTCTTCCAAATCCTGTGATCTGGTCAGAGCATACTGCTCCCACTTATAAGATAATTTTCCATCATTCATTACCAAGCCTCTAAGTGGTGGAAAAGAAAATGGCACCACCGGCATCACACAATCCCGGTTCTCAGTCACAAGAATTTCCATTGCATTCTTCAGTTTGTCCGCCGTGACAAAAGGTGCAGTAGGATAGATGCAGCAAGCGTTCTCAAAATAGATATCCTGCTGTGCATAACAATTCAACACTTCACCAATCACATCCGCTGTGACTGCATAATCATTGGATGTTTTTTCGCTCCTCATAAACGGAACTTCAGCTCCCGAGTTTCTTGCAATTTCAGCAATTCGTTCATCATCAGTAGAAACCATAACGGTCTGAAAAATCCCCGCTTTTTTTGCAGCTTCAATGGAATATTCGATAATCGGTCGGCCACAAAATTCCTTTATATTTTTGTGAGGAATTCGCTTGCTTCCACCCCTTGCGGTAATAATGGCAATTGCATTTTTTTCATCCCCCATCTTTTTCAGTGTTCCTCCACGTCCTTAAGCCGTTCTTTCAAATCATCTACTGACAGCCACTGTGAATTCTTCCCGGAGCTGTATTCGAATCCCTGCTCTACCTTCTTTCCACCCTCCTGGATCTTATCCGGATTCCACCAGTCAAAATGAGGATAGACAATGTAATGTTTCTCATATTCGTAGGTCATCAGAGAATCCTCTTTCGTCACCATCACCTCGTGAAGTTTCTCCCCTTCCCGGATTCCTACCTCCGGCATCTCACACCCCGGAAGAATTGCCTGTGCCAGATCTGTAATCTTAAAAGATGGAATCTTGGAAATAAAGGTCTCCCCACCTTTTGCCTCTGAAAGAGCTTTGATAACAAGCTGCACCCCCTGATCCAGACTGATCCAGAAACGTGTCATGCGATAATCCGTAATCGGTAGTTTCTTTCCGCCATTTGCCACAATCTCCCGGAAAAACGGAATCACAGAGCCCCTGCTTCCTGCCACATTTCCATATCGTACAATAGAAAAACAAACATCCTTTGCACCAGAATAAGCATTTGCTGCAATAAACAATTTATCGGACACCAACTTTGTTCCGCCATAAAGATTAATCGGATTGACCGCCTTATCGGTGGAAAGGGCAACCACACGTTTTACTCCACAGTCCAGTGCAGCATCCACAATATTCATTGCACCATGAATATTAGTCTTCACTGCTTCCATTGGGTTATACTCACATGCCGGAACCTGCTTTAGTGCTGCAGCATGAACCACATAGTCCACTCCATCAAAAGCACGGTACAGGCGTTCTTTATCCCTTACATCTCCAATAAAGAACCGTAGCTTATCCTTATATTTCTTAAACTTGTTTGCCATATGAAATTGTTTAAACTCATCCCGGGAATAAATAATAATTTTTTTCGGTTCATAGTTCGTTAATACATATTCTGTAAACGCATTTCCAAAAGATCCGGTTCCACCGGTAACAAGAATCGTTTTTCCGTTTAACATTTTCTTCTGTGCCTCCCGCATTATTCATTGCTTCCTACAATCATAATATTCTATATATTCATCCCTATGAAATGAAATTCCTCAGTTTCACTTTCAAATTCTTCTACGGTATGAAATATTCCAATTTCATCAAACTGTGAAAAGATTTCTTTCATTTCAGTTTTATCAGACAATACCCTCACAAATAATTCTCTATCTGCGGTTTGAGATTTTTGTATTCTTAACAATCCTTCCGATGTCGCTTTTTTTCTTGAATATTCCCGATATAAAGGGTGATTAAATGACGGCATATTCGCATACAACAAACCTTTTGAAACCATATGTGTTTTAAATAGATCCAATAATTTTTTTAAATCTTTATCTGAAAAATAATACAATACCTCGCTGGCAATAATCAAATCCATTTTTTTCGAAAATGGCCATTTCTCTGTCAGAAGATTAACCGAAACAAAGTGTTCCACATCAAATTTACCATTTTTAATACAATATTTTATAGCATCTGGAGAAATGTCAACCCCGTATACCTCTAATCCTGCATCACGTAACATCATCGCGTTTGCCCCAAAACTACAACCAAAATCCAAGGCTCTATATTTTCTATTTCCCTCAATTTTAGGTAAATAGTTTTTGATAATTCTATAATATAAGCTAACAAGATATGATGATGGATACTTATTACCAAAAGATGTTTCTTTATAAATTGAAACCCAATTCTGCCCATTTATTTCTGTTTTGTTCATAATAACCTATAGCACTTTCATATAATAATGCCAACCCTTCCTGCATTCTTTTTAATTTCCCCAAATCTGATTACGATTCACTTGAAAATCATATAGATTTGCACATCTGTTTTCCAAAATATCTCTTTCTATCAAATCATAGCTTTCTCTAAGTTCCACTACATAAACAGAAACCCCATTAAATTCAGCCTTCTGTGAAACACCGTTTTCCTCTAGTATTTTCCCCATACGGTTAAATCGTTCCTCGCTGCCTAGCGATAAGTCCCGTGCGTAATACGGAATCGTCAATTCCTGTTCCACTCCATCTTTGCCAATATATTTTCCAGTAAAGTACTTAATAAAACGATACGGTACTTTCGTCATATACTCCACAAAATGAACAAAAGTCATACTTCTTTTGTAGTCTGTCCCCAGCATAACCTGTCTGACGCCATTTTCCTTCATGTATGCAAAGGGCGAATCCTCTCCAAAGGAATTTTTATTTTGCATAGAACAAAGCATATCCTGATCCTTTCCCCATACCGCAAAAGAATGCATGGGATGAAAGGTTCTCTTAAAATCGTCTCTATGTAAAGCAGCATTTCCAAGTGCCCCAACATGACTTTCACTATTTCTGATATCGTAATGACCCTCATTCGAAAATACAAAGTTAAAAGTCGGCACCAGTAAAGTTCCCTCTGCTCCAATTTCCCGGATAAATGCCTCCAGCATTTTATCCGCCTCAAACGTTTCACCATGCTGTCTTGCTACAAAAGAAAACATAAGAACATCAGATGCCAAATATATTTTGTCCCCTCTATGAATTCCAAGACGTGAAGGAATTTTCTCATATGGAATATAAGTATCATCCATTGTTTCTCTCCTTAATTCTATCTACTAAATCTGCAAGTGTTGTTACCGTTTCAAAATTTTCTGGCATCAAATCCAACGGAGAAATCTGAATACCAAATGTCCCCTCCAATCTTGGAAGTAATTCATTAAATATGCTAATAGAATCAATTCCCAGACCTTCATAAATAGAAGTATTTTCCTGAATATCCTTTCCCTTACAAATTTCTCTCAATGTTTCTATCACAACTTGTTTTGTTTCTGTCATTCCTTATAATTCTCCTTTAAAAATCTGATTCTTCAACAGTAACCTATCCACCTTGCCATTCGCATTCAACGGAAGACTTATCATCTTTTTTAAAAGTGTTGGCTGCATATAAGATGGTAACTTATTATACATTCTTTTTACCACTTCTGCCTCATCAACTGTTCCGACGTATATTCCGATGATTTCATCTTTTTCATCATCATAAACACATACAGCATGCTGGACACCCTCCACCGCCCCTATCACTGTTTCGATTTCTCCTAGTTCAATTCGATATCCACTGTGCTTAATCTGATGATCTCGACGCCCGGCATACATATATTCCCCTCTAGAATTAAGTCTTACAATATCACCTGTTCTATAAACAATTTCCGGATACTTATCATTCAAAGGATTTTGTACAAAACTCTCCCTTGTTTTATCCCATGCATTATAATATCCACAGCCTACAAACTCACCTCTGAAATATAACTCACCCTCTTCACCTTCACGAATCATATTATTGTCTTCGTCCAGTGCAAACGCATCCATCCCCATACACACCCGTCCAATTGGTATAGCCTCATCCGCTTTAAATTCACGATCTACGATATAATATAACGCAATGTCTGTAATCTCAGTTGGCCCGAATAAATTGGCAAATACTGCATCCGGATAGAACCGTCTCCAATAATTCAAAAATCGTGCTGGCATTACTTCTCCAGCAAACATAAGCGTATTAAGTTCCGATGGTCTGACATAATTCAGTGCATCCATATTGGTAACAAAACCATATGCCGATGGAACCCAGTAAATTGTATTAATCTTCTTCTCTTCCATAAACTGCATTAACTTAACTGGGAAAGAAAAGAATTTCTTCGGAATAATCTGTAACAAAGCGCCCGAAAAAATGGTTGCATAAATATCCAAGACAGACATTGAAAAATAAAACGGTGTCTGACTGCCAAATACCGTATCATTTCCTATATGAAATGTATTCACCACCCATTTTGCATACTGCTCAACTGACCTATGTGTAATAGCAACCCCTTTGGGAATTCCAGTAGATCCCGATGTATATAAAACATATGCAAGATCTGTTTCAATTACCTTGTTTCCGGTTTTCTCGATTAAATCTTCATCCACCGAATTTTCCAAAAGTAATGTTCCGTATTCCAACTTTTCACAAGGATACTCAATCCCAAAATCATTATCATCGAAAAGTATTGCTGCCGGTTCAAGATTTTCAAAAATTATATTCAACCGCTCATTTCCCATATGCGGATCGACACATACATAAAAATTTCCGCTATACAAAATAGAAAACATGGAAACAAAACAATGTACACTTTTTTCCATTAAGACCACAATTGGTCTATGATCCACTGATAGTTTTCTTATTATCCCACATGCAATACGTTTTGCACTATTTCCCAATTCTTGATATGTAATTTTATGTTCAAAATCAGCACAGGCAACACTATTTGGATATTTCTTTATTGTCTTTCCTAATTGCACTGTTATCATAAGCACCTATTCCCTTTGTCATATAATGGTCATCAGCTTATTCTCCTGTAATCGCCAAATAATTGGTATCAATTCCGCCACAGGCACATGAATTCGCTCACTAATATCCAATAAATCATTTTTCCCATCCGCATACGTAATCAAATCCGTCATTGACTTAATCGCATCATAACCGCCCTTCTGGCTGATTGTAGGATACAGTCCTCTTTTTCCAAGCTGTGGTTCCCCAAGTACTGTCATTTGATACTTTTCATTATATTCCAGTGCCTGTATCACCTGTGTCATCACTTCATAGCTCCCCTGAAAACCAGCCGGGCTGACCAATCCCATATTGTCAGATGATGTATGATATTCCGGATATTCTCCAAATTTTGACCTACAAAAGCATACTACCGGAAGTTCAATTCCTGGTGCATTATACTGTCTTTCATCGGATCCTCTCTGTAAAAACGAATAAGTAGAATATTTATCTTTTGTATAAAATTTTAAAACATTTTTTAATACCTTATCTGCCAAAGTATCTGCATACCGCGATTCCACAATGGAATAATCTCTGTCATCGCCTACGCAGGAAAGATTAAATCCTGCTATTATATGATCTTTCATATGCTGCAAATGATCTGATATACTCATATAAGTGATTGAACCAATTGTCTCCGGGATAAAAATAAACCGATAAGTATATTTTCGCTTATCAAATGAGGCTACATAGCGTACCAATTCCGCCAATAATGCCGGTCCAGAGCACTCGTTATTTGCCATAGATGGATGGCAAATATAGGTAGAAAAAAATATTTCCTGATCCGTATCTCCTGGAATCACAATCTCCCCATAATTTAACACTCCATCAAATAATCTACTGTCAATCTGCATATGATATCTGCCTTCTGGAATTTGCTCCAGTTGTCTCGCACTCATACAAAAACCATAACGTTCTTTATAATAGGATGTCACATAAGGTACAACATCTGGCTGATCTGGTTGAGTAAAAATGTGTTTCTTTAATTCATCCAATTCTACCCATTCATCCACTGGTGTGGAATATCCCATAACATGAAGATTATTTTCTTCCATATCAATAATGTGATTACCACTTTCATCCTCAATGTACGCAGCTCGTATCTCCCACTCTTTAGGAACAGTCCAATCAAAAACCGGTGTACCCGATGGTATACTGTGTATTTGCAATTGAGGACCATTATCTTTTTTAATATATTCCTTTAAATCCTGTAAGGTATCTCTAACTCCCTGTCCCGTAATACTCCTACAATATGGGAATATTTTCTGAGCTAATTGATACATACTCCAACCTTTTTCTATTCTTGTATACATTATCAATATCCTCGCTACTATTTCAAAATAATTTATTTACAATCGCTGTTTATCCTTTTCTGCTGATCTCATTGCTCCTTAATAAACGTATTACTAGCAATCTCTTTTACTATCTTGGCATATTCTTGAAGAAGCTCCATATAAATTTTTCCTTGTCTTGCCAACTCTTTTCCCTCTTCTTCTATTGTACTATATGTCAAATATTGAGAACTCTGTATAATCTGATCTGCCCTTATCATGACCTGTGCAACAATCTGATAATTAAAATTTTTTTCAATTTTTTTTCTATTTTTTTTGATTCGTCTTAAAACTTTTACATATAAACTTTTATCTATTTTTCCACCTTGACATATATCATCTAATTTCTTATATAATTTTTCTCCCTCCTGCGCCAATTGAATAATCTGCTGTATCTTATCAGGTGTTTGATGAAAATAATCTATTATTCGATTCTGTTCTTCTTTACTAAAAACAGGTTCTATACGATCAATACAAGATGCGATATCTACATTTCGGGCACAAAACTGATCTATCACCTCTGTCAAAGTCATGAGTTCTGTACCTTCTATTTTTGCTCCACCCTCAGTTGCATTAATAAATCTAGTAGTATACTGCTGTGACCAACTTTTTATAAATGCCTCAAACCATTCTCTATATGAATTCAAATTAGGAATTGTTGGAACCTGCTTTTCATAATTTCCCTCAACCATCATAAATTCTGTTGTGTCTTCTTTCTCCATTTGTTCCTGAAATGTCCCATCAGCATGTGATTTATCATTCGAATATGCCAAATCCTGGCCTACGAAAACAACTGTTTGAAAACCCAAATGGCAAACTAATGAAAATGCTAATGTGGCTACGGATCCCCCAAATGGTAGCCTTTCAATAGTTTTCCCATTCATTTGAAACATTTGATATATATATTCATACTGCTCATCAACAAAGAATTTTTTCCCTTTGTGATAATCCATTATCTCTTTAGCCCCTGTTGCAAGTGTCACTAAAGGTATCCACCTTGTTTCTTCAACATTTATCAAATCCAAAGGCTTTTTCCCATCTAACATTGCATACATATCTGGCTTAACCCCCGCTTTAATCAGTGGTTTTAAAGCTGTATCTACTGCAATGATAAAAGCCTTATTCTTTGCTTTCTTCAATTCCGCAATGTTCTTATTCAAAGAAGGTCCCGCTGACACTACAATTGCTGGAATATCAGTTGGTATTACCCCATCCAATTGTCCCGCTGTATAACCTGTCCTTATATATTCTACATTATGATAGATATTAATAGCAAGCACATCGTTAAAATACATATTTGTCCATAAATTTGTGTTATATGGACGCGTAATTGCTAATATTTCTTCATAAAATTTTTTTACTTTTTCATATGCAAATATCTCATAATTGGGTAATGCAAACTGTTTCATAAGCGGAATTCTATCATCTTTTAACATTGTATGCAAAAGAGCTGATACCCCATCGTCATTTATCCCTCCCACTACAAGTGCAATCAAACGGTCCCCAAATATTTTTTCAACGTTTATTTTTTCTAATTGTTTATAAAAAATAGAAAATACTGGCTCATATAACAATATATCGACACTTTTATCGGTTATTTTCAATACCTCTTCCAAATAATGTATATTTCCCATTCCAACAATCAACACCGGTGCATTAGATGCAATCTTTCCAAGTACAGAAACTTGATTTTCCGCATGTGCTGCTGGATTTCGTTTTCCCGCCAAATACAGATTTCTTCCATCTTGTTGTACTTTAAGAATTTCTTCTCCGTCTAGAGATGTCTCCCATTCCAATTCCAGATTTTCCTTTTGTAACAATTCTTTTTTTCTTTCATTGATTAACCGCACAATACCTGTAAAGCGTTTTTCCAATGCTTTCAGATTCTCTTCCCTCATCTTTTCCTCTTGCATCTTAACTCTCCTCCAAGCATTCTTCCGGCATAAATAGTCTCAAATACTCTACCAGCCCCTGTTCCAAAGCATCCATCATCAAAACCCTGTCTCTCTCTTTTAATGCCTGCATGCAATCATTTAAAATATCTATGAGGTTTCGTTTCAATGCCACATATAAATCTTCTTCAATGCCAAATTTATTTTCTTCTAAGAACCATCTGCAAAATTCCTCGATTTGAGGAATCAACTTCTGGGCTTTTTCTATATACGTTCCTTCTTTATGATAGGTACAATAAAACCCTATAAAATTAATATCTTCATATAATTGCTTAATTTTTTCTTCCATGACATTTTACCTTTTATAGTTTATATAGAAAAAACCAGCTTTCGCTGGTTTTTTCTATCATGAAATTTACATTTTACTACTGAAGTAATGATAATACTCCCTGAGTAGACTGATTTGCCTGTGCAAGCATAGACTGTCCAGCCTGAGCAAGAATATTGTTCTTGCTGTAGTTAACCATTTCAGAAGCCATATCAGTATCACGGATACGAGACTCTGCTGACTGTGTATTCTCAGAAACATTATCCAAGTTTGCAATCGTATGCTCTAATCTGTTCTGCAATGCACCAAGTGCAGATCTCTGCGTAGATACACGATTAATAGCCCCCTGAACTGCCTGAAGAGTCGCATTTGCCTTATCATAATCGCTGACATCCGGATTAGAAATTGTTGCAGAGGCTCCACCACCTCCAACTGTCTTGGTTGTAACTTTTGCATTAGAAAGTAATGATGCCCACTGTGCACTTGCTGCGCCTGCATACTTTGTTCCTAACGCACTAGCTCCCTGTGTAACTGCAGATTCTTTTGTGGTATATGCCGTACCACCTGATGTAATCAAATATTTTCCACTAGCATTCATCGCAATCATATCATCTGTAAACGCAGCCTTACCAGTTGCCTTTGCCGCAGCCACAAAATCGGCCTTATTGGATGCTGCTGTTTTGCTAGTATTATAGGTATAATCTGTTCCCATATAGGAAATCCCTGAATATGAAATACTATCCATACCCTCAAAATACTTAATATCCTTTAAGCCTAAAGTTCTAGAATCCATCTTTCCGATACTGATTTCAATACTCTGCCCAGCATTTGCTCCTACTTGAAGCTTCTTTCCGGTAAAGTCACCATCCAACAGATTCTGCTTATTGAACTGGGTTGTCTCAGAAATTCTGTCAAGTTCTTCTGTTAACGCATCCAACTCCTGATTGATTGCATCACGGTCAATGTTCTGATTGGTATCATTAGCGCCCTGTACTGCCAGTTCATTCATTCTCTGAAGAATGCTATGTGCCTCATTCAAAGCACCCTCTGCCGTCTGGATAAGAGATACACCATCCTGCGCATTGGAAGAAGCTTTGTTAAGACCACGAATCTGGCTTCTCATCTTCTCAGAAATCTTAAGACCTGCAGCATCATCGCCTGCGCGGTTGATTCTGTAACCAGAAGATAACTTCTCAGCTGACTTTGCCTGAGAGCTTGTTGTGATACCTAACTGACGGTTAGCGTTCATCGCTGTGAGATTGTGTTGTACTACCATTGCCATAATATTTTCCTCCTTGAATTAAGTGCAGCATCCATGCTGCAATTGATTTGATTGTG
>JALFLB010000030.1 GCA_022775045.1 Agathobacter sp.
GAAGATGGAACAAAAACTTCTTATGTACCAACAGAAGCTGCTGAGATCATATTATCCGATTTTTCTTTGACAGAAATAACAGAATAACAAAACAAAGCGGGCGCTGAGCAATCAGCGCCCATTAAAGAATAATGTTGTAAGAAAATTTTTAATTGTGTAAACCTTATTTGGGAAAGTCAGGAACGGATATAAAAGGAGGAACGGCCTGTCCGATTTTCATTTTGAAAATGAACAGGCTGTTCGTAAGCGATACAATATAAGGGAGAAAATAGGTTTAAAAAATAAGATTGTATAAACCTTATGGGAAATCATACTGAAAAATAGAAAAATAATATATCAGAATCGTGTTGTAAATATCAGATTTATGCTATGATCGCCGTGGAAACAGGGATGGCTGGTTGACATTATTACGTGCATTTGCTAAAGTTTATAGTTGGATAAGAGTCTATATATCATAGTTTTATTGATAAGGAGCATAAAAATGGAGAAGATTATATTGACCGGAGACCGCCCGACTGGCAGACTGCATGTCGGACATTATGTAGGTTCCTTACGAAGAAGAGTGGAACTGCAGAATTCCGGAGAGTTTGATAAAATATTTATTATGATTGCGGATGCACAGGCGCTTACAGATAACTTTGAAAATCCGGAGAAAGTGCGTCAGAATATTATCGAGGTAGCATTGGATTATCTATCCTGCGGGCTGGATCCTGCGAAGTCCAATTTATTTATCCAGTCCCAGATTTCTGAATTGACGGAGTTGACTTTTTTCTACTCTGATTTGGTAACGGTATCGAGATTGCAGCGTAATCCGACTGTGAAATCAGAGATCAAGATGCGCAATTTTGAGGCGAGCATTCCGGTTGGATTTTTTACATATCCGATCAGCCAGGCTGCAGATATTACTGCCTTCAAGGCAACCACTGTTCCGGTTGGAGAGGATCAGCTGCCAATGATTGAGCAGACAAGAGAAATTGTGCGCAAATTTAATTCGATTTACGATGAGGTACTGGTGGAGCCGGATGTGCTTCTGCCGGACAATGAGGCATGTATGCGTTTGCCGGGAATCGATGGGAAGCAGAAGATGAGCAAGTCGCTGGGCAACTGCATTTACCTTGCAGATTCGGAGGCGGACGTTAAGAAGAAGATTATGAGTATGTATACGGATCCACAGCATATTCAGGTATCTGATCCGGGACATATTGAAGGAAACTGCGTATTTACCTATTTGGATGCGTTCAGCAGACCGGAACATTTTGAAGAATATCTTCCGGAGTATCATAATTTGGAAGAGTTGAAGGAACACTATCAGAGAGGCGGACTCGGGGATGTTAAGATTAAAAAATTCCTGAACAATGTGATTCAGGAGGAGCTTGCACCAATCCGTGCCCGCAGAGCGGAGTTTGAAAAGGATATTCCGGCTGTGTATGAAATCCTAAAGAAGGGCAGTGAAACGGCAAGGGAGGTTGCAGCGCAGACACTTTCTGAAGTAAAGCGTGCCATGAAGATTAATTATTTTGATGATGATGAACTGATTCGTGCACAGAGCGAGAAATATTCAGGTATTGAAGAATAGTATCATAAGAATTTAAGATTTCTTTAAAAATGAGAGGGATACCTTTACAATAGGAATTCCAGGCAGTATAGTGAAGACAGTTTCGAAAGGAGTTAATGGTATGAGAAAATCTGGCTTGTTTGGGTTGCTTGCGGCAACGGTTCTTTTTGTGGCAGGCTGCAGCAGTTCAGTTAAGACGATTGATGCGGCGGAACTGGCAAAGTCTCTTGCGTCAGAGATTACTTATGATGATACCTTAGAGGAATTGGATGCAGATGAGATCGCGATGTATGTGGAGGTCCCGGATGACGTGAGTGCCGTGATGTATATGGGCAGCGGTTCGACTGCGGAGGAAGTTGCAGTCTTTACGGCACCGGATGAGGATACAGCCAAAACGATGCTTGGTAATGTGCAGAGTTTTCTGGATGATCAGGCAGAGTCCTTTCAGGATTATGTGCCGGAGGAGACAAAGCGTGTCGGCAACGCGGTGCTGGAACAGAAAGGAAAATATGTGATCCTTTGTGTTTCCGGAGATTCAGATACCGCCAAAGAAGTCATAGAGGAAGCGTTCAAATAATATGGTTTTCAGCAGTTTTGTATTTTTACTTGTATTTTTGCCGATCATACTGGCATTGTACTATATTTGTCCTGGAAGATTCCGAAATGTGGTGTTGCTTGTTGCCAGTCTGATCTTCTATGCATGGGGAGAACCGGTATATGTGCTCATCATGCTGTTTTCAACCGTATTTGACTATACAAATGGTCGATTAATTGAATATTTTAAAAAGCAGAATCGTCCGGGGAGAGCGAAAGTTGCATTGATTGTAGATGTGTGCGGAAATTTAGCTATCCTCGGATTCTTTAAGTATGCAGATTTTGTGATTGAAAATGTAAACAATTTTACCGGAGCAGGGATTTCCTTGCTTCATCTTGCTTTGCCGATTGGAATTTCGTTCTATACGTTCCAGACGATGTCCTATACAATTGATGTGTACCGGGGACAGGTACCTGCCCAGCATAATATTCTGGATTTCGCAACCTATGTGACATTATTTCCGCAGCTGATTGCAGGGCCGATTGTACAGTATAAGACGATTGCAGAGGAACTGACGGACCGGAAGGTGAATCTTACAGAGTTTTCTGAAGGAGCGTTCCGTTTTACGGTGGGTCTGGCCAAAAAGGTGTTGCTGGCAAATCAGATCGGAGCATTGTGGAATAACATTTCGCAGTTGGAACGGTTGTCAGTCGGAACTGCGTGGTTAGGTGCAATTGCTTACAGTTTTCAGATTTACTTTGACTTCTCCGGTTACTCGGATATGGCCATCGGCCTGGGACGAATGTTTGGATTTCACTTTTTGGAGAACTTTAATTTCCCGTATATGTCAAAGACAATTACGGAGTTCTGGCGTCGCTGGCATATTTCTTTGAGCTCCTGGTTCCGGGAATATGTCTATATTCCGCTTGGTGGAAACCGTAAAGGAATGGTACGTCAGTTATTCAATATCATGGTGGTCTGGATGCTGACAGGCCTGTGGCACGGTGCCAACTGGAATTTTGTGCTCTGGGGCGTATATTATGGTGTGCTTCTGATGATTGAGAAACTTTTTCTGCTTAAGTGGCTGGAGCGCATGCCGGGATGGATAGGGCATTTGTACAGTATGTTTCTTGTGGTGATTGGCTGGACAATTTTTGCACAGACAGATATGCAACAGCTGGGAAGATATTTAAAGGTGATGTTTGGTGTAGGGGCAACGGCCGGTTTGGATTCGGATTTCTTCTACTTTTTAAGTTGTAATGCGGTGCTTCTTGTGTTGCTGGTTCTGTGTTCGATTGATCATAGAGGATGGTTGCGTAGACTTGCATTTCGTGGTAAAGAGGATGAAAGGCGAGAAGCTTCGAAAGAGGAAAGTGTGTTTGAATGGGGAAAGGATTCTCTGACATGGACAGCAGTTAAGCCGTTTTTGATGGTGGTACTTCTTGTTTTCTCTTTTGCGTTTCTTGTTGGTGACAGTTACAATCCGTTTTTATATTTCCGATTTTAGGGAGTGCGTTGATTTTGAAAAAGATAAGATTAGGAACTACAATAGTTTTTCTTGCGTTTCTGGTGCTGGTATCAGGCGGAAGCCTGTTGATCAAGGACAGGGACTTTTCACCGAACGAAAATCGTTACCTGGCAGAGCCTCCGAAGCTTACGGGGGATCGTCTGCTGAGCGGCCAGTTTCAGAAGGATCTGGAAGATTACCTGAGAGATCAGATTGGCTTTCGGGATGGATGGATTACAATAAAAACCGGAGTCCAGAAGAGTTGTGGTAATACTGATATTGGTGGTGCATACGTGGGAAAGGATGGCTATGATTTTGAAAAGATTACACCGGAGGATGTGGACGATACGTTATTTCGACGTAATACACAGACCGTGGCAGAGTATTTTGATTCGGTTTCAGATATGGTGGAGCCGAATCGGCTATCGTTTCTTTTGGTTCCGACATCTGGTCTGGTAATGGAGGACAAATTACCGAAAAATGCCCGCCTTTTTGATCAGTCAAAATATATTGATGATGTGCAGCGCGCAATGGAAGATTACAATTTTATCGATGTGCGACAGGAACTCGTGACACATAAAGACGAGTATATTTATTATCGCACGGACCATCACTGGACAACCGATGGAGCTTACATTGCTTACGAGAAATGGTGTGAGAGTACGGGGCATGATTGTGTGGGCAGGGATGCTCTCAGACAGCAGATTGTGACAGAAAATTTCCGGGGAAGTCTCTACTCGAAGATACTGGATGCAGATTCTGCTTATGATTGTATCTGGACATATGGTCCCAAGGATGCTGAACCGTTTGGCAGTGAGAATATTGTTGTGACCATTGATAATAAGGAGACAAAAGACACCTGTTATGCGATAGAGAAACTGGAAGAAAAGGATAAGTATGCGTATTTTTTTGGCGGAAATTATGGAGAGGTGCGTATTGAGAATACCGCATTGGAGCAGGGAGATACTGAGGAACGGAATCTTCTGGTAGTCAAGGATTCCTTTGCAAATAGTTTTGTGCCATTTCTGACAGAGTCGTATCATAATATCTATATGGTTGATTTGCGTTATTATAATGGAGATATGGAAACGTATCTGAAGGGACATCATATTACGGATGTATTAGTATTGTATAATATATCGAATTTTGTCTCTGATCGAAATGTTTATAAGCTCACAGGCGGAATTTAATTGTGTCAACGAAAAGAGGTAGCGAAAATGGTTTATAAAAAGCTTGGAGTGATGATGCTGGCGGGGGCACTTGGAGTGTCCATGCTGGCAGGCTGCGCGGGAAAAGAGGACAGGAAAGAAAATGTGACAGAAAGTGTGGGGACGGAAGCGGTTGCGGAAATTGCCGGCACGGAGACCGGAACGCAGATAGAAGACTCACAGATGGAGGAACCGCAATATCCACAGATTACATCGGACGGAAAGGTTAAGGATTATAACAGTGTTGTGACGGTGGATGACAGCGCTTACGAGTTATATACATATCTGGATGATGTGGCGGGCAACTATGCCAAGAGTGTTAATCAGGTGGCAAAAGATCTGGATGGAGAGGCAGATGTGTATGATCTGGTGATTCCCCTCAGTTCTGAGATTACATTTCCGGATAATTTACGTGATAAGATTAAATCCACAGACCAGCATGAGGCAATGCAGAAGATTCAGGAGAAGATGAGTGACAAGGTTAAGACAGTGGATATCTATGACTCTCTGATGGAGCACCGGAATGAATACATTTATTTCCGGACGGATCATCATTGGACCGCGCTTGGTGCTTACTATGCATATGAGGATTTCTGTGAGGTTAAGGGAATTGAGCCGGAGGCATTGGATTCCTATGAGCAGATGGAGTTTGATGGGTTCCTTGGTTCTTTTTACAATGATACGAAGGACAGTAAGCTCAAGGCAAACCCGGACACGGTGGTAGCCTATAAGCCAAATGCCGATAGTATCCTGCATGTGACAGCATCTGACGGCACGAAGTATGACTGGCCGGTCATCTATGATGTGACGAATTACGGTGCGTCCTTAAAGTACAGCACTTTTATTGCTAGTGATAATCCTTATACCATCATTGAGAATAAGGAGCTGACAGATGGCAGTGCATGTATTGTGGTCAAGGAGTCATTTGGTAATGCCTTCATGCCATTCCTGATAGACCATTATGAGAAAATCTATGTGATCGATTATCGTTACTGGACAGGAAGTATCACCGAACTTGCCAGGGAAAAAGGGGCATCGGACGTGATATTTGTAAACAATCTTTCCATGATTCGAAACAAGAGTCTTGTGGGAAAGCTGCATCGTGTATTATAATATGAATTGCAGAAGCTGCATTGCAGCGGAGCAATTCATGTATCAAAAGAGAATGAATTAACAGACATGAAAGGAGGCGAATCCTGTGGTTAAGTATTACAAGACAGATGACCGGAAGATTCACGAAGAGCAGACAATTCAGGATGGAGTATGGATACAGATGGTAAACCCCAGTGTCTCGGAAGGACAGATGGTGGCGGATATGCTCAACGTGGATATTGAGGATGTGCTTGCCGCACTCGATGAAGAGGAGAGTTCCCGTATCGAATTGCAAGATGGCTACACACTGATTCTTGTGGATATTCCATCCATTGAGATTCGCCATGAAAAAGAATCCTACACAACCATTCCGCTCGGTATCATTCTGACAGCGGATGAGATTGTGACAGTGTGTACGGAGGATACACCGGTACTGCAGGCTTTTTTAAATAATCGTGTCAAAGAGTTCAGTACAAAGAAAAAGTTGCGTTTTGTCTATCAGATTTTGTATCGGATTGCGGTTCTTTATCAGAGTGATCTGCGCATTATTGATAAGATGAGAACCGAAATTGAGGAACGTGTGGGAGATGATACGGAAGAGGTCGATCTGATTGCACTGCATGAGCTGGAATCAACGCTTGTCTATTTTGCGACATCTCTTCGTTCAAACGGAGTGGTGCTTGATCGCCTGACCCGCTATAAGCGCTTAGAGCAGTATCCGGAGGATAAGGAATTACTTGGAGACGTGATTGTCGAAAATAAGCAGGCAATTGAAATGACCGGAATCTACCGTGATATCATAAACGGTACCAGGGAACTCTTATCATCGGTTATTGACAATCGGATGAACAGCATCATGAAATCACTGACGGTTATTACGGTGATTATGGCTATTCCGACCATTGTTTCTGGAATTTATGGTATGAATGTGGATTCCAGATGGGTTCCGTTTGCAACCACTGCACATGGCTTTGCGATTGTCTGTGGGTTAATTGTTTTGGTCTGTGTGATTGTATTTTTCTGGCTGCGGAAGAAGCGGATTTTATAAATAAATCGTTATTACTTGCAATGAAAGGGCATGTGCCAAAGCGGCATATGCTCTTTTTGTGTTAATGAGATTTTCTAAAGCAATGGTTTTACAGCTGGTTTCGGTATTGTAGCGGTGCCATCCCGAAGTTCTCCTTGAAAGCCCGAATAAAATAGCTGACATTGGAAAAACCGCTTTGCATTGCAATCTCTGTGACCGGCAGGCTGGTGGTTTCTAACAGGTGCTTTGCATGGGTCATACGCAGATAGTTTAAATACTGTGATAGTGTCAGATGAAAATGCTCCTTGAAATAGCGGGAAATATATTTCTGGGAGAGATGAAACTGTGAGGAAAGTTCAGAGAGAGTAATTCGTCCGCAGTAATTCTGCTGGATATAAGACAGCAGTTCCTTTTGGATTCCGAGGGGACTTCCGGTGCTGACACGCTTCACAAGATTATTTTTTACTAATAGTTGAATAAATTGCAGAAGAAGAATGCGGGTGCCAATTTGATCTGGGCACCCGTTTTGGGGATTGAGTGCAATCAGCTGCTCCAGCAGGTCGCTGCAGGAAGCGCGCAGTTCTCCCCGTGGAATTTCCGTTGTAAACGCCATACTGTGGTTGCGCAGCGGAAACAGCAGTTCTTTTTCTAAAGCATCTTCCGTCTGGAAGGAGATAAACTCCAGCGGGAACAGTAGTGTGAAATAATCCACCGGCCACAGATCGGACCCCATCAGATGTAACTGCCCGGGATTGACAAGAAATATGGAACCTGCTTCTGCCGTATATTCCTCGCCATCTACAACAATGGTAAGAGGAGCATTTCGGACATAGATGATTTCCAGTTCGTCATGCCAGTGCACTGGGATTTGAAAGGCGTGGGAAATCAGGTGGATGTGGTATTGTGTGTAAGGAAAATCCTTTGTCCCATGAGGACGGTTTTCTTTTAGCTCCAGATACATGTGAGACCTCCGATTACTCCCATTATATAGGAAAAGTAGAAATAGTGCAATTTTTTGTAGATAAATTGCAAGTTTTTTAAAATAAAAGGGAGTAAAATGAATAAAAACGGATGGAGGAAACTAGTATGGAAGGAAAAAGAAAAACATTAACACAGCTTTTTATTCCAATCTGTCTGGAAACCCTGTTGTTTATGCTGGCGGGGATGGTAGATACTCTGATGCTTTCATCGGTGGGAGACCAGGCAGTGGGAGCAGTTGGAACAGCCAATACATACATCGGCATTTTCATTATTATGTTCTCGATCATTTCCTCGGGAATGGTTGCAGTCATGACGCAGAACATCGGTGCCGGGAGGGATGGTGTGGCCTACCAGGCAAGGCAGTTAGGACTTTGCTTTAATGCGGTGCTGGGTGTTCTGATGTCTATTTTCCTTTTTAGCTGTTCGGGACAGATTCTTACAGTTGTTGGGGTGGCAGAGGCGTTGCATCAGCCGGCGGAAACATACCTTCGAATTGTAGGCGGCGCCTGCATCCTGAATGCGTTGATTCCAATCATGTCCAGCTATCTGCGGGCTTTTGGATATACAAAAGAACCGCTTTACGCGTCCATTACAGGAAATGTGGTCAATCTGGTACTGAATGCCGTTTTCCTCTTTGCGTTGAATATGGGTGTGCAGGGGGTAGCAATTGCAACAGTCATTTCCCGGGTAAGCAATCTTGTAATAGTAACCATTATGGGAGCGGTGCTGGTTAAAGCCAAAAACAATCCGGAGCGTATCTCCAACCGTGCGGTGCTGGGGCAGATCGTGAAGATTGGGCTGCCGTCCGCCTGCGAAACGGCATTGTACAACGTGGCCATGACTTTGGTGATTCGTTTCCTGAATCAGATGGATGCACAGGGAATGAATGTGACTGCCCGCTCTTACACAGTGCAGATAACGAACTTTTCCTATTGCGTGGGTGCAGCTCTGGCACAGGCGAATGCAATTATGACAGGTTGGCGCATTGGTGCAAAGGAGTATGATGAGTGTGATCGGGGAACCAGGAAGGCTGCCATTATGGGCGTTATTGTGGCAGCCTGTCTGGAAACTGTCTTTGCCATTTGCTCAGGATGGATTATGAAATTGTTTACAGATGATCCGAAGATGATAGCATTGGTGGGTAAGCTCCTTGCTGTTGATATTGTATTGGAAATCGGGCGGGTTACTAACCTTGTGTATGGAAATGCCTTAAAGACCAGCGGGGATGCGGTTTTCCCGGTTGTTATTGGAGCAGTTTTTATGTTTCTGTGTGCGGTGGGCGGAACATATCTTTTTGGAATCAAACTCGGGCTTCTGGCAGTGGGGGCATACATTGGACTTGCCAGTGACGAGTGCGTTCGTGCAATCGGAATGTGCCTGCGGTGGCATGGCGGGAAATGGAAGGAAAAAAGGTTGATCCAGGAGGAAAATTAAAAGAGTCTTGCAAAGAGCGTCCGACTGTGTTATTCTTTTTGACAAAAGTTTTAGTACTTTAAAGTGTTATAACCCAAAAGGAGTAGATAGTTATGAAAACGTTGTCGGACATTCTTGTTAAAATTGATGATTTTGTCTGGGGACCGGTAATGCTGATTCTGTTGGTAGGAACTGGTATATTCCTGACAATCCGCACCCGCGCGTTGTGTTGGCGGAACTTGCCTTATGCATTGAAAAGTGTGCTGAGCAAAGAGGCACGCCAGAAAAAGGGCGAGGGTGATGTATCACCGTTTTCTGCATTGACTACTGCACTGGCAGCAACGATTGGAACCGGTAATATTGTCGGGGTTGCGACGGCTATGGTATCCGGTGGACCGGGTGCATTGGTCTGGATGTGGATTTCTGCAGCCTTCGGCCTGACCTCCAAGTTCAGCGAATGCATGCTGGCAATCAAGTACCGCGAGGTCAATGAGAAGGGTGAGATGTCGGGCGGACCGATGTACACCATGAAGAAGGGCTTTAAGAATAAGAAGCTTGGGGCTGTGCTGGGATGGCTCTTTGCTCTGTTTGCGGTGATTGCGTCCTTTGGAATCGGTAACCTCACCCAGGGAAATTCCATTTCCTCTGCATTGAATGCAACCTTTGGAGTTCCTGCGTGGATTACCGGAATTGTGATCACAGTGCTGGCAATGCTTATTATTCTGGGTGGAATCAAGTCCATTTCCAAGGTATCACAGGTGGTTGTACCTTTGATGGCGCTCTTCTATATTGTGGCGGGAATTATTA
This sequence comes from Agathobacter sp., assembly GCA_022775045.1. GTDB lineage: Bacteria > Bacillota > Clostridia > Lachnospirales > Lachnospiraceae > Roseburia. Next base: position 10,126 of record JALFLB010000030.1, read on the forward strand.
TTATCCTTGGAAATATTCGTAATGTACCGGCTGGTGTTGCGATGATCTTTAAGATGGCTTTTTCCGCGGAGGCCATCGGTGGAGGGCTTTGTGGAAGTCTGGTTGCTTCCATGATGCAGGCACTGCGTTTTGGTGTGGCACGAGGAGTTTTTTCCAATGAGGCTGGTATGGGTTCGGCTGCAATCACAGCGGCAGCAGCCAGCACAGATGATCCGGTTCGTCAGGGTTACATCAATATGACAGGAACATTCTGGGATACCATCGTGGTATGTACAATTACCGGTCTGTGTATTGCAGGCTCCGGTGTACTTGGAACGACAGATACTTCCGCAACCGGAACCTATATTTATGAGTCCCAGGCGGAGACAGGGGCTGATCCGCAGCTGAACTTGTCTTTGGATGATGGTAAGTCGATATCCAATAAAGTGTATATTGTATCTGATTTTGGATATGATAAAACTGCGCAGGCACAGACAATGGACCTTGTATTGGGAACAGAGAAACTGTTACTTGTCCGGGAAGGTGAAGCAGAGGAGTCTGTTAATTTGGCGGATCCGGAACTGGTTGGCACATGGAAGGATGAATCTGGAAACGAATACATATTTTCCGAGGATGGTAAACTGGAATATCGTGAACTGGTGGTTGGATCAGCTCTTACCATTGCTTCCTTTAAGACGGTTCTTGGAGCTCCGGGTGGCTGGCTGGTTTGTATTGCCATTGCACTGTTTGCGTTTTCAACAATCCTTGGCTGGGAATATCACGGAGAAAAGGCCTTTGAGTACCTGTTTAAGACACACAAATTCAATATTGTGTACCGTGTCATTTTTTCACTGGTGGTATATCTGGGAGCGACCACAACGTTAAAGATTGCGTGGAACTTCTCGGATATCGCTAACGCGCTTATGGCAATTCCGAACCTGATCTGTATGTTGGCATTGAGTGGAGTGATTGTCGAGGAGATGAACCGCTATCAGAAAGTGATTGAAGCAGAAAAAGCGGCAAAGAAGAAATAAGGTAACAGTTTGGGACTGTTCACAAGCACATAATAAATAAAGAAGAGCATATCAGCGGAATGAACGTTGGTATGCTCTTCTTTTTTATAGAAGCGTAAATTTATTTCTGAAATCTTCCACTTGCACCGCATGGTAGCACAAGTCCGTTGGAAGAAACCGGAAGTCCAATCTCATCAGCACTGATGGTGCCGTGGTATTTGCCCAGAACGGTATTCATCATATAAGACAGGACGGCGGGCTGCAGTCCGGTGGTGTAGGAATTGATCAGGAAGAAAAGCGGTTCATCCGTAAGAATCTGGCTGCAAAGTTCAACCAGCGGATAGACACAATCCTCAATCTTCCAGATTTCTCCCTTCGGTCCGCGACCGTAGGATGGTGGATCCATGATAATGGCATCATAGTGATTGCCCCGGCGGATCTCACGTTCCACAAATTTTACGCAGTCATCCACCAGCCACCGGATCGGCGCATCCGAAAGACCGGAGGTGGCGGCATTTTCCTTCGCCCAAGTTACCATGCCCTTGGAGGCATCCACGTGGGTTACATGTGCTCCGGCTGCTGCTGCGGCACAGGTAGCGCCTCCGGTGTAGGCAAATAAGTTTAATACTTTGACGGTGCGTCCCTTTTTGACTTCATCCTGAATCAGTTCAGAAAACCAGTTCCAGTTCGCTGCCTGCTCCGGGAACAGACCTGTATGCTTGAAGCTGAATGGCTTTAAGTGGAAGGTTAATTCTTTGTTGATGGGGAGCTGATAGCGGATGCTCCATTCCTCTGGCAGATTGAAAAATTCCCATTCACCGCCGCCCTTGGAGCTGCGGTGGTAATGGCCGTTCATTTTCTTCCAGCTCTTTTCTTTCTTTGGGGTATCCCAAATCACCTGCGGGTCCGGGCGCACCAGAATATATTTGCCCCAGCGCTCCAGTTTCTCGCCCTTGGAGCAGTCAATTACTTCATAATCGTTCCATTTATCTGCTAACCACATTTGTGTACTCCTTTTGTCATGGACAACATCTTTTCCATCCTTGTGCTGATTTCTGTACTAAATATTATATGGTGCGATTTTCTGTACGTCAATAGCATGCACAAAAGCCCTTGCAAATATTTCCAAGGTCTAATACGATGGAAAGAAGGTTTATTTTGCACAGTTCTTTGAAAGCTATGAAGATTATCAGACTTACATGGAGAGAGGAAGGGTATTTAATATAGTAGGAATCCCGATGATGATTGCCGGAGTGGCATCTCTCATATACTTTTTTTACTGTGTTTACAGGGATAAGCATAAAAGATCTCAAATTGTGTGAAAAAGAAATCAAAAAAAGCTTGCATTTTTAGAAAAGACCATGTATAATAAGCGTTGCTGTGGCATGATAGCGATGAAGCGTGAGGTTGCTGCCTTCGTGGCAGGTTTTCCGTGGAGCGAATGTCAAGTTAGGAAACTGACGACAAGTCACTGTACAAACAACATGGTCTACCAAAGGTAGAAACAACGTGTGAAGTACTGCGAGGGATGCGTAGGACAGAGAGCGGTCACGGTGTGACTATAAGGAATCTGTCGCAAGCGACCATCCTTATGGCAGGCGATACATCAGAGGTGTACCGCAATGACACACACGGAGAAGTGTACAGTCACCGCTTGTCGTACTATTTAAAAGTGCGAAAAGGAGGCGACTTTTTTTATGGCAAGTCAAGTAATGAGAATCACTCTCAAGGCATATGATCACGAATTAGTTGATTCATCTGCTAAGAAAATTATCGAAACTGTAAAGAAGAACGGATCACAGGTGAGCGGACCGGTACCTCTTCCTACTAAGAAGGAAGTTGTTACAATCTTAAGAGCGACTCACAAGTATAAGGATTCCCGTGAGCAGTTCGAACAGAGAACTCATAAGAGACTGATCGATATCGTAACACCAACTCAGAAGACAGTTGATGCATTATCCCGTCTTGAGATGCCGGCTGGTGTGTACATCGATATCAAAATGAAACAAAAGTAATTACGGCATCACTTACATTATGTAAATCCTGAATAGTTTATATATATTCTAGGATGAACGGTTCCGCTACTCCGCAGCATAAGCGTAAGTCGGGCATGAAGCGTTCCGCTGTAGAACGACATCGGTAAAATGCTGATGTTCAAAACAAACAGGAGGTAAAAAATGAAGAAAGCAATTTTAGCAACAAAAGTCGGAATGACTCAGATCTTCAATGCAGACGGCGTATTAGTGCCGGTTACTGTATTACAGGCTGGTCCATGTGTTGTTACTCAGATCAAGACAGTTGAGAATGATGGATACAGCGCAGTTCAGGTTGGCTTCGTTGACAAGAAGGAAAAGATTGTTAACAAGGATGCTAACGGTAAGAAAGAGATTCGCAACAGACATGGCGTAAACAAGGCTCAGATGGGTCACTTCGCTAAGGCTGGTGTGTCTGGAAAGAGATTCGTTCGCGAGTTCAAGTTCGAGAACGCAGAAGAGTATAATCTGGCAGATGAGATCAAGGCTGACATCTTCGCAGAGGGTGACAAGGTTGATGTAACTGCTATTTCAAAAGGTAAAGGTTTCCAGGGTGCTATTAAGAGATTGGGTCAGCACAGAGGACCGATGGCTCATGGTTCCAAGTTCCATCGTCATCAGGGTTCCAACGGTGCATGTTCTTCTCCAAGCCGCGTATTCAAGGGAAAAGGAATGCCGGGTCACATGGGAAGCGTAAAGGTTACAACACAGAATCTTGAGGTTGTAAGAGTTGACGCTGAGAACAACTTACTGCTGATCAAGGGTGCTGTCCCAGGAGCAAAGAAAGCTCTCATCACAGTAAAAGAGACCACAAAGTCTGGTAAATAGTGCAAAGTAAGAAAGGAGGAACTTTACGATGGCTAAGGTAGCTGTTTATAATATGGAAGGTAAAGAAGTCGATTCTATCGAATTGAACGATTCCATTTTCGGCGTAGAAATTAATGAGCATTTAGTTCATATGGCTGTGCTTCAGCAGCTTGCAAATAATCGTCAGGGAACACAGAAGGCTAAGACACGCTCTGAAGTTCGCGGTGGCGGAAGAAAACCATGGAGACAGAAGGGAACAGGTCATGCAAGACAGGGTTCTACAAGAGCTCCACAGTGGACCGGCGGTGGTGTAGTATTTGCTCCGGTACCAAGAGATTACTCATTCAAGCTCAACAAGAAGGAGAAGAGGGCTGCATTAAAGTCTGTTCTTACTTCTAAGGTGGCAGACGGAAAGTTCATCGTTGTTGATGATCTGAAGCTGGACGAGATTAAGACAAAGAAGTTTGTTGAGGTTATGAACAACCTTAAGGTTGAGAAGGCATTGGTTGTACTGAACGATATGGATACAAACGTAATCGCATCTGCAGCTAATATCCCGACAGTAAAGACTGCGCAGACCAACGAGCTGAATGTATTTGATGCATTGAAGTATGATACAGTAGTTGTTACAAAGGCTGCTGTTGCAACAATCGAGGAGGTGTATGCATAATGGCAAACGTACAGTATTATGATGTAATCCTCAAACCAGTAGTAACTGAGAAGAGTATGGCAGCAATGGCTGAGAAGAAATACACATTTCTTGTTCATCCGGAAGCTAACAAGACCATGATCAAAGAAGCAGTTGAGAGAATGTTCGAAGGAACAAAGGTTGCCAAGGTTAACACAATGAATTGTGAAGGCAAGAACAAGAGACGTGGAATGGTAACAGGCAAGACTGCAAAGACCAAGAAGGCTATTGTCCAGCTGACAGAGGACAGCAAGGATATCGAGATCTTCTCCGGACTTTAAGATCGGGTAGGCTATGCGTCAGTGATGGCGCGATAAGAACAATATCGAAAGGAGAAAAACAATGGGAATTAAGACATATAACCCATATACACCTTCCAGAAGAAATATGACTGGCTCTGATTTCTCTGAGATCACAAAGAAGACTCCTGAGAAGTCCCTTACAACTTCTTTAAAGAAGAACGCTGGTCGTAACAATCAGGGTAAAATTACAGTTAGACACCATGGTGGTGAGAACAGAAGAAAATACAGAATCATCGACTTCAAGAGAAGAAAAGATGGTATTCCGGCAAAGGTGATCGGTATCGAGTACGATCCGAACAGAACAGCAAACATCGCACTGATCTGCTATGCAGACGGTGAGAAGGCATATATCTTAGCTCCGGCAGGATTAACTGATGGTATGACAGTTATGAACGGACCTGAGGCTGAAGTAAGAGTTGGAAACTGCTTACCACTTGAGAATATTCCGGTTGGTACACAGATTCACAACATTGAGCTGCTTCCGGGCAAGGGAGGACAGTTAGTTCGTTCCGCAGGTCTTTCCGCACAGCTGATGGCTAAGGAAGGAAAGTATGCAACACTTCGTCTTCCTTCAGGAGAGATGAGAATGGTTCCGATTCAGTGCAGAGCAACAATCGGTGTAATCGGAAACGGTGACCACAACCTTGTAAATATTGGTAAGGCTGGACGCAAGCGCCACATGGGTGTTCGCCCGACAGTTCGTGGTTCTGTTATGAACCCTAACGACCATCCACACGGAGGTGGAGAAGGTAAGGCTCCAGTTGGACGTCCAGGACCATGTACACCATGGGGCAAGCCTGCACTTGGTTTGAAGACCAGAAAGAAGAACAAGCAGTCTAACAAGCTTATCGTAAGAAGAAGAGACGGTAGAGCGATCAAATAATTAGGAGGTTGAAGAAATGGCACGTTCACTTAAAAAAGGACCATTTGCTGATGAGAGTTTACTTAAGAAAGTAGATGCTATGAACGCTTCCGGTGACAAGTCTGTAATCAAGACTTGGTCCCGTCGTTCTACAATCTTCCCATCTTTCGTAGGGCACACAATCGCTGTTCATGATGGAAGAAAGCATGTACCGGTATATGTGACAGAGGATATGGTTGGACATAAGCTCGGTGAGTTCGTAGCAACCAGAACTTACAGAGGACATGGAAAAGACGAGAAGAAATCAGGCGTAAGATAATATTTAGTGAAAGGAGGTTTCATCCATGGCAAAAGGACATAGATCCCAGATCAAGAGAGAGAGAAACGAAGTAAAGGACACAAGACCTTCAGCTAAGTTATCTTATGCTAGAGTGTCAGTACAGAAGGCCTGCTTCGTATTAGATGCAATTCGTGGTAAGGATGTTGCGACTGCACTTGCAATCGTATCCTACAATCCGAGATACGCTTCAAGCGTAATTGAGAAGTTATTAAAATCAGCCATCGCTAATGCTGAGAACAACAATGGAATGAAAGCAGAGAACCTTTATGTAGCAGAGTGCTACGCAAATAAGGGACCAACAATGAAGAGAATTCATCCTAGAGCACAGGGTAGAGCTTACAGAATCGAGAAGAGAATGAGCCATATTACAATTGTGCTTGATGAAAGATAGGAGGCAATCATGGGACAGAAGGTTAATCCTCATGGATTAAGAGTCGGCGTTATCAAAGATTGGGATTCTAA
>JALFLB010000052.1 GCA_022775045.1 Agathobacter sp.
GTGGTGACTACTCACTGGCACGAGGAGGCAGAGCTTACCCTTATTACAGAAGGAGACTGCCGCTATCAGATTGATCTGGTAGATTACGAGGTGGAGGAGGGGGATCTTATCTTTGTCCCGCCTCTGATGCTTCACTCCATCGCCCGGGGAGCCAGAGAAGAAATGCATTCGGAAACCTATGTATTTCATTTGAATTTTCTGGGGGGAAATTCCACGGATATCTGCACCACACGTTATTTTGCACCCATGATGAATCAGGAATTTGCCATGCCCTGTCTGATTACACCGGAGCATCCGGCCTATGCATCTTTGCGGAAAATTTTTGGTCAGATAAATTCGTTATATGATGAGGCTCTGGTTGGATATGAGCTTGCCATGAAATCCCTGTTTTTGCAGGCGGTATTTCTGCTGCTTCAGTATAGCGAAAAAACAGAATCGCCGGATGTGGGAACAACTTCTGATAAACTGAAAAATGTGTTGGATTATATAGAACTTCACTATGCGGAATCAATTTCCATTTCTGAATTGGCGAAGCTGTGCTATTTTAGTGACTATCATTTTATGCGCTTCTTCAAAAAGCACATGAATATGACCTGCGTGGAATATATCAATAATCTGCGGCTGGAAAAATCGGTGGAACTGTTCGAACAGGGAAACACTTCCATCCTCGATGTTTCCCTGTCCGTAGGGTTTCACAATCTATCTTATTTTCATCGATCGTTCAAGAAAAAATACCATATGACACCGCTTTCCTTTATCAGGGAGTTAAACAGGTAGCATATCTGTAGCTTCCGTTATGCAAAAACTCTGGTCATCCTTCACCTTGGCATAAATAAAATGATTCATTTGTACTGCCCAAACGTTTCCAGATTAATGGAAGATGAGGATAGACTTTAGGTATGATAAGAAAATCAATCTGTAATGGGGCTGTTATTTGATAGTGTTTTTCAGCTGAATGTGATATGGAACATAATCAAATTTGTCTTGGAGATGTCAGTGATTCCAGGAAGTGTCTCCGTATTGCCTTGTCAGGCGGCGGAAGTCTGGTGGTCAATCGTGACAATCTTGGGGAGCTGTATTTCCTAAAAATGATTGACGATTAAAATAACAGCTCCCAACACCGTAAGAACAACACCGGTAAGTCGGTTAAGCGTCGCCGGTGCGGCTTTATTTGCAAACTTGGCGGCAATTCTTGCCCAAAGTAAAGTGGACAGAATGCAGAAAATAAGACACCATACATCCGGGATCCCCCCGATGGCAAAGTGACTGACAGAGCCGGTAAAGGCAGTGAATGCCATGATGAACACGCTTGTCCCTACTGCCGTTTTCAGTTCGTAACCGAGAACGCTTGTGAGAATCAAAAGCATCATCATGCCGCCGCCGGCACCCACAAAACCGCAGATAAAGCCGACGAGGGAACCGCAGACAAGAGATTGCACAAACCGCTTTTTCGGATCCACGGCCAGCATGGTCTCTTTGGTGGTCATAACGGGCTTAACGATAAATTTGATTCCCAGAAGAAACGTCATACCTACGGAGAAATTTCCCATTGCCGAGTTGGGAACAAGGCTGGCAACAAAGCTGCCAACCAAAGTAAATGCCAGAACCGAGAACATCATGACAAGTCCGTTTTTAATGTCGAGATTCTTGTTTTTTCCATATGTGTAAGCGCTGACTGCGCTGGCAAGCACGTCACTGGCAAGGGCAATTCCTACCGCATCGTATGCTGGCATGCCGAGAAATGTAATCAGAACAGGGCTGATGACCGCAGCGGCGCTCATGCCGGCAAATCCCGTTCCCAGTCCTGCACCAAGTCCTGCAATAAAACAAATCAAGAATTTGTAAATCATTGTATTGCCTCCAAAATTTATTGTGTAAAAGGTAATCATCGATGCAAAAAGCATCATATTACATATAATGACATTTGTCAAAAAAATTGTCCTATGCAGTGGAAAAGGACACTGATGCATACACCGGAAATTCTTTTACTTATGCAGCGTTTATGTATCTCGGAATATTCAATTGACCTATTTGGATATTTTTGATAAAATATCTATGCAAGTACGAAAAAATATGCAAAATATACAAATTAGGGGGCAGATTATGAAAAATTTGAAGGTCAAAATAAAGTTGAGTATGATTCTCGGATTAGTGACGCTCTTGGTCATTCTCGGAAGTCTTGTGTCTGTGAAGAACATGATTAGCGTGAAGGATAAGGCTCTTGAGAGCATGGATGAAGCTACCAGAACATCTTATGATCAAAGTATTAAGGAGCAGGTTGACGGGGTAATTTCACTATTAGACACCATAAATAAACAATATGAAGCAGGAAATTATACGCTGGCGGAAGCGAAAAAGCTGGCCGCAGATGAAGTGCGGGAAATGCGTTATGGAGAGACTGGATACTTCTGGATTGATCAGTCAGATGGAACAAATGTTGTACTTCTGGGGAGTGATACCGAAGGGACAAATCGTATGGAAACGCAGGATGCAAGCGGATTTCAGATGGTAAAAGAAATCATTCGGGTGGCAGTTGAAGACGGAGGCGGCTATACGGATTATGTGTTTCCGAAGGAAGGCGAGACAGAACCTTCTCCGAAGCGTTCTTACAGCGCTTATTATGAGCCGTTTGATTGGATTGTGGGCACCGGGAATTATACGGATTATATTGATGATGCGATTGCTGCACAGGATAAAGTCTTTTCTGATTATGCAATGAAGAAAGCATATGCTTTGATTGGGACATGCTTGGTTTTTCTGGTTATTGTTCTGATCTTGGGTGGCGGTATCGCTAATGATATTACTAAGACATTAAAGCGTGTGATGGAACAGATTAAGATTATTGCGAGCGGCGATTTTACGAAGGAAATGAATGACGTCGATCTAAAGAGAAAAGATGATTTCGGAGAGCTGGCTAATGTCCTGAGTGAAATGAGGACAACCATGCAGCAGCTGATCGGGCAGGTGAAGAATGGTTCCGGCAGTATTGATGCAGTTGTACAGAATATCAGCAGTGATATGTCAGTGCTTAATGCAGAGATTGAGGATGTTTCGGCAACCACCCAGCAGCTTGCGGCCAGCATGGAAGAAACTGCAGCGTCTGCAGATCAGATTAGTGCGATGTCGCAGGAGATTGAAGATGCAGCAAAGAGCATTGCAGTGCGAGCACAAAGTGGAGCGGAAGGAGCAGAGGAAATTCATAAGCGCGCCACCGAAGCAAAGGATACTGCTGGTGAAAACAGAAAGAAAGTAGCGCAAATGTTGCAGGAAATCAGAGGAGGACTCGAAGCTGCGCTGGAGGAAGCAAAGATTGTTGATCAGATTGGAGTGTTGGCAGAGTCTATCTTGAATATTACTGGGCAGACGAATCTGCTTGCTTTAAATGCATCTATTGAGGCAGCCAGGGCAGGAGAAGCCGGGAAAGGATTTGCTGTTGTTGCGGATGAAATCAGAAATCTTGCAGAACAGTCTCAGGAGACCGTATCTAATATTCAAAATGTAACGGATAATGTCAGCAAGGCAATGAAGAATTTAAGTGTTGATGCGAATAGGTTGTTGTCGTTTGTAGATACAGAGGTTGTCGAAAGCTTTGATTTATTCGAGCAGATGGCAGAGGCATATAATAAGGACGCCGCAAATGTAAACGATTTGGTGTCTGATTTTAGTGCAACCTCAGAAGAATTGCTGGCTTCCATTGATGGAATCTTGGGTTCTATTAAGGGAATCAGTGAGGCTGCCAATGATGGTGCTGCCGGAACAACAAATATTGCTGAGAAGACGGTTAATATTGTGAATAGTTCCTCAGATGTTTTAGCAAAGGCGCAGGAGGCCGGATGCTCGGCAGAAAATATGCAAAAGAATGTGACACAGTTTATCGTGTAGTGTAAATAGTTGACAAAATAATATATCTTTTGCTAGTTTTTCTAAAACGTTGGAAAGGAAAAGATAAGCAGGAGAGATGTATTCGATAGGAATATGCGATGATGAGAAGAATCTTGCTGAGGAGGCATCCGTTCAAACAGACATCATGTTGGATATTCCGGAAAAAATCAGTATAGAAGAGATAGATCTTTGTAGTATTTTTTGTAATCTGTTCGACAATGCTATCGAGTCATGTAAAAGGGTTCCAATACAGGAACAGAGATTTCTTAAGCTGTGTGCTGAAAGGAAGGCGGGGTATTTGATCATATATGAAAGAAATGCTATGACAGGAAAATTAAAAAGAAAAAATGGACGGATTATTACCAATAAGAAAGAAATATCAGAGCATGGATATGGCCTTGAGTTGTTACGGATGATGTCAGAAAAATATGATGGAAAAATGACCGTGCATACCTATCCGGGTATATTCGAAATTGAACTTGCATTAGAAATCAAAGATACATAAATCAATCTGAAGCGGGCGGATGAGATTAACCAGAAACTGAAGGAAAAATATGGAGATCAGGAATTGTGATGATGAGGCAGTCTTTTGACTGCCCATTTTTTAAAATTTTTTTGTAACGAAATACGGACAGGGACGTCTAATCCATGAATGCAAAGGAGGTGATCCAGTTGTGAAAGTCCCAAATGGAGTTGATATCGAAAAACTATACCAGACCTACTATATGGATGTCTACTCTTACATAATGACCATCATGAAGGATGGGGAAGCAGCGGAGGAACTGACCCAGGAGACATTTTTTCGTGCAATGAAAAGCAGGTTTAAGGGACAGTCCAGTGAGCTCACATGGCTGTGTGCAATTGCAAAAAATCTTTGTATGGATGTTTTCCGAAAAAAGAAGTGCCAACAGCCCATAGAGGAAGAATTGGAGTCCGGGATGGATGTGGAACATGCCGCAGTTTCCAAGGCACAGAATCTGGAAATCCATCAGGCACTTCATCAACTGGAAGAACCTTATAAGGAAGTGTTCTCCCTACGGGTGTTCGGGGAACTGTCCTTCCGGAAAATTGAACAAATCTTCGGCAAGACCGAGAACTGGGCGAGGGTAACTTATCACCGGGGAAAGCTGAAGCTGCAGGAAATGCTGGATGTTCAACAGAAAAACATGATGCAAAAGAAAAAGAGAATTAAAATTTTTAGTATTCTATTCGCATTCCTGATAGTATTTCAGAATGTGGAAGTATCTGCGGCGCAGCAGACGCTGCCTTCGGGAATTCAATCAGATCAACTGGAAGAGGAAATCGATTCCTTTGTCCGGGAACACGAGGATACCACGGCGGGGATGGCAGTTGCCGTCTTTGATCAGTCTGATGAATTGCTGAAAAATTATTATGGATATGTGGATAAGGAGAAGGAGATTCCGGTGGAAGCAGATTCTGTTTTTGAGTGGGGATCCACCACAAAACTGCTGGTGTGGGTGAGCGTCATGCAACTCTATGAGCAGGGAAAGCTTGATTTGAAGAAAGACATCCGCACGTATCTGCCGGAAGGGTTTTTGACAAACTTATCCTATGATACACCGGTGACGATGCTGAACCTGATGAATCACAATGCTGGTTTTCAGGAAGTGTATGCGGATTTGTTCGTAAAGGATGTGTCTGACATTTCCGGTCTGGGTGATGCTTTAAAACAGCATGAACCGGAGCAGATTTATGAGCCGGGAACTGTCACTGCATATTCCAACTGGGGCGTGGCGCTGGCGGGCTTTATTGTGGAGCAGATCAGCGGAATGTCATTTTCTGATTATGTGCACCAGAACATTTTTGAACCGTTGGGCATGGAGCACAGTGCGCTTTACATGGATTTGTCAGACAATACCTGGGTGCAGGAGAAACGTCAGGAACTGCAGTGCTATATTCCAACAGGGGAATTGATCCCTGACTGTTTTTACTATATCACCTTATACCCGGCGGGAATGTGCACGTCCACACTGGACGATTTTGAGACATTTGCCCGAGCTCTTTTGGATGAGGATAGCATCCTTTTTAAAAAGCAGGAAACCCGTGAGGAAATGTTTGCACCGACCACTTATTTCGGACAGACGGAGGTTCCGATGAACTGCCACGGTTTCTGGATGGTTCCTTTTGGTGTGCAGACCATCGGACACGGCGGTAATACGGCTGGCTGTTCTTCCTATCTACTGCTGGATATTGCGGATGGGATCGGGGCTGTTGTTATGACGAATCAGGCCGCAGAGAGTACTTATAATTCTGAGATGATGGAATTGATTTTCGGTACCTTCGAGCGCAGCAATTATATGACGGAAAATGAGGTTCCTTCCGGAGTTTACCGACCGGCGAGGACGGTGCGGAAGGGTCCCTTTAAGTTTTTGAGCATGTCCTACAGCATGGGGGAAGTGGATGAGAACATGTTGTGGGCTGTTGATGAAATTGCAGGACTTCGGAAAATTGTATACAGCTATGGCGATTATGTGGAGGTGCCAACTGTGGAGTTTGTGCTGGAAATTGGATTGTTTCTGCTGTGGCTTGCCGCTATCGCGTTTTCTCTGATCTCCCTGATAGTCAGACTGATTGCAGCCATTGTTCGTAAACTACGCAAAAAGGAGTCGGCAAAAAAGGCCCTTGGTAAATGGAGTACCGCAGCGGGACTTTTACAGCTTCTGGTTTTGGTTTTGTTGTTTGCCGTGATTGTGTGCGTATCGGCATATGTGCGGTGGAAAGCCTATGTATGGCTGTTCGCGGTCTTTGGCATACTCGCTCTTGTGATGGCTGGCATGAGTGTCTATGGCATCGTTAAGAATCGGGGCGCGATGCTGAAAACGCGGCAGAAGGTGTTCAATTATTTTACGGTCGCGTTTATGGTCGTGACGGTGACAAATATTCTGTATTGGAATTTGTTTATGTTTTGGTAAGATAATTCTTCCCCCAGTCACACATCGCATCCAGAATGGGGAAAAGGGTTTTGCCGAACCAATTATTATATTGGCAGTCGGTTACAGTGATGAGCCGGAAGCGGACACTGCCAGACATGATACCCAGCGGATAGGGATGGAGGAATTGGTTACATACCGATAATTTTCCATGGAATAGAGCCCAACAGACACCACAGGAAGGTGACTCTGTTGGGCTTTTTTGTGCAAGCGCCTCTTTGTTCTAATGCAATTATTCAATCACCGGAATCGTAAAATTCTGTAACGCATGTACCATGGTCGGATGTTCAATGACAAAGTGGATGGACGGCGATTTAATCTTGGAAACAATCACATACTGATCCTGCATAATCTCAATCTGAATATTCCGGAAAGCAGATATCTCTTTCAGTTTGAACTGATAATTTTCATGGGTTTTGGCATACATCTGTGTTTCCATTAAGTGGTTCATCATATCCTCGTAAGAATACAAAAGAGGAGATTCATAAAAACAGCCGGAGACCGACAGATACATCGGATGTTCCTTATAGTCCTGTTCAGATGGCAGGGCAATCTCGTCTGTAACGGTACAGTGTTCGAGTTTTTGCTGCATGCGCTTTGCCTCAGACGCCCGGTAGTCACGGATCATCTGCGCATCAGAACCATCGACCCGGTTTGTAGCAAGAATCCGGTTAAGCAGTTCCTCGCTGATGGTATAAATTGGCAGAGAGGACAAAATATTTTTTCGGTTGCCCGAGACTTGGGCATCTTTTTTAAGAAATTCTGATATTCATCAGGGCGGGTTTTGTCAAATATTTCCATCAATGGTTTGGCATGGGAAAGAATATGCTTTACCTTTCTATGAAAATATGCAAGATCTTCTTTATTGTTGGTCAGGGTGTATTTTCCGTCTAAAGGTGCACCCTCAATGGATTCCCCACACAGGGCAGCAACGCCGGATACATAATTCAGATGGTGGTACACCGGATTGGCCTGGTCAGGGATATAGTATGGGGAAATCTGCCCGGTCATGTAGATTGGAATCCATGCCTCCAGCCCCAGCAGCAGTTCCTCAAAAGGGAGGTCCAGTGAGTGAATGATATTCAGATGAAGCCCCTTTTTGATGGAGCAGGCGATGGCAAACATCCATTTCTTGTTAAAATCATTGCTCTCTGCCATGTCGATCATAGGCATATCGGAATACATAAAAATAGGTTCGGTTGTTTTGGAGGTTACCGTCGTTTTGAAGAAATCCAGCTCCCCTTCACGCATCTTTTCAATTCCATAATAGTTTTTCGTAGAAGGAAGATGAAGCGGTAAAGTCGGAACTTTAATCTCATCAAAATGGATCACACGGATGAAGTCCTCCAGATCAAACTCGTCCATTTTAACCAGAAACTGGGAAATGTCACTTTCAGATGATTTCGTTGTTTTTGATGGAACCGGGGATTGGTCACAGTCCAGCAGCCACTGGTAGATGGCTGCGTAATAGCTGTTGAATTCGGTAATCTTGTTATAGTTCACTCCTAATAAGCCGGCCATCTTTTTCTTATCATCAAAGGAGAAATGAGAATTGGCAAGGTATTTCGCTATCTTATCGCAAAAAGAAGGAAGATCGGAAGTCTTTCTTTCGCCGGATTTAATACGGTACAAAAAGGACGTATCAAAATTGGTAAAGGTGGAAATAGCTTTCATGTTAAGATGCATCTCTTCATACAGGGTATTAAATTTATGCAAAAATATATCATAATCTCTTGATTTAGAGGCCAGCACATCTTTGAACGCAGAAAGAATAGCTTCCTCCGACATCATTTCTATGTTTTTCTCCGCTGCAATCCCGGCTAATGCATGTGCTAAGGTGGTTACAATTTCCGAATCCATTTGCGGTTCACGCTCGCCATTCCGGTAGCGGCTGATGATGGAAGAAGATATTCCGGAACGGTCAGATAATTCCTTGCCGGTACAGCCTAACGTTTTCATGTATTGATCTAATAATTCGCCAAATTTCATGGTGGAAACTCCTTTGTATGATTTGTTTACCATTGTATCAGAAAGTATAGTATTGTGGATATAGTTTTTGCCAAAATAAGCAAATGCCATTTGTGGCAATTGTGTTTACGGAATAGGACAAAAGTGTGACAATAAATATATACTTGATCCCCAGATCAGGCAAGTGTTACAAAGTTTTTTAAATTTATTGTCGAAGGCAAATTTTTTATGGGTTGATGTTCAAAGAAGGAGGTATTTTTTATGAAGAAAAAAATTAGGAGTTTATTATTAGCGCTATGTGTTTGTCTGGTAAGTCTGTTTTCTCCGGCATCGGTATTTGCCGGGACGGAGGGAGAGACGATACTGACGATTCGCATCGGGGACAAGATCTACGAAAATGTTACAAACGGATCTACCATTATTGGAGATTTCGATATGAACGATCTGGAATTCTGGGTAGAATCTGTGAACGGTAATAAGCTTGAAAATGTGGGTAGCAAGTCAACGGCAAAGGACAGTCAGGGGAGAAATCCTCTTGAGATTGCATCGGTTCCGGGAGATGGTCGGGTAGCGGTTACTTTGATCTATCACGCAGAGGATGATCCGGTTGCTGCCAATCAGGCATATGGCTTTTCTGTGGCAGGAATTGTGTTTGCAAACTCTGAAAGTAGTCTTGTAACAGTTCCTAAGGTTGGAAAGGTGAGCGGCTTGAAGGCAACGGCTCAGTCCAAGGCACTGAAACTGACCTGGAAGAAGAGCTCTTCCATCAGCGGCTATGAGATTCAGTACAGCACAAGTAAGAACTTTGCTTCTGCGAAAACCGTTAAGGTCTCTAAGGGTAAAACCGGTTACACCATCAAGAATCTCAAGGGAAACAAAAAATACTATGTCAGAATTCGTGCATACAAGAACTACACGGACGAATTGGGACAGAAGGTTACAGAGTAAGGCTGTGAGTACAACAACGAAGAAATAAAGTCAACGGCGAGTCTAAATGAATAGACCCTCCCCAAAAATAGTGGCAAGCTTTTTAATGGATATACCTATATGATTCCTGCCACGGCAGAGTATGAGTTTGAGATTTGAAAAGCCTCAGGCGGTAGCGATACTGCCTGGGGTTTTTTTGTATAGCGGGTATAAAATGGAAGAGATCAGGCAAAACGGATATAAATATAATATAATTCGGTTGACAAATGGAAACACCTGATGTATTCTTACTGAAAAGAAACTGTTAAAGGTATATTTGCCATGGCTGATGATTAAGTGGAGGGGAATTCTATGACTATTCAGGAAATGAAGGAGAAGAAGCAGGAAAAGGGGTACAGTTATGCACAGATGTCCGAATTATCAGGCGTGCCTCTGGGAACAATTCAGAAGATTTTTTCCGGCGAGACGGTAAGTCCCCGCTTTGATACCTTGCAGGCTTTGGAAAAACTTTTTGCAGAGCCTGTGATGGTTCGGGAAGAAATCAGCTATCAGGTTCGCGGGCAGGGATCTTATACGGTTGAAGATTACCGGGCATTGCCGGAGGATCAGCGGGTGGAATTGATTGATGGTGTCTTTTATGATATGGCATCTCCCTCTTTTCTTCACCAGAAGATCGCAGGTGAGATACATCGACAAATCGCTAATTTCATTATGGAGCGGGGAGGCAATTGTCAGCCCTTTGTATCGCCGGTAGATGTTCAGCTGGATTGCGATGAGAGGACCATGGTGCAGCCGGATGTGGGAATTGTGTGTCATGATGATAAGATCAAAAAGTGGGGAGTATACGGTGCGCCGGACTTTGTTCTGGAAATTATTTCCCCTTCCACGAAGCGAAAGGATTGCACCAAGAAATTGTCAAAATACATGGATGCCGGAGTGCGGGAATACTGGATCCTGGATCCCTATCAGCAGAAGCTGATGGTTTATTTTTTTGAAAGCGAGTTATGTCCGGTTATTTACGGACTGGACCAGCCGGTTCCAATTGGAATTTATGATGGAGCGCTGGAGATTCAGTTTGAGCATATTAAGAAATGGGTTGAGGAAGAGTAAATGAAGCATACAATAGATCCGGTATACGATGAGAATTCAAAAGTGTTGATTTTGGGAAGCTTTCCTTCTGTAAAATCCAGGGAGCAGCAGTTTTTTTATGGGCACAAGCAGAATCGCTTCTGGCGTGTGATGGCGCAGGTGCTTGACTGTCCGGTTCCGCAGGACATTCCACAGAAACGGTCCATGCTTCTGGAGCATCATGTTGCAGTCTGGGATGTAATCGCAAGCTGTGAGATTACCGGTTCCTCCGATGCCAGCATCCGGGACGTGGAGCCCAACGATCTGTCCCGCATTTTATCCTGCGCGGATATCACAGCCATATTTACAAATGGCGGGAAAGCCCATGAACTCTATCAGAGGTACATCTATCCAATCAATGGCAGGCAAGCGCATAAGCTTCCCTCCACAAGCCCGGCCAACGCAGGCTACTCGCTGGAACGGCTGGTGGAAGCGTGGATTGAAATTCGAATATATTTATGAGAAGTGACAAATAAAACTTTACACTGTTTTATTGATGTGATAGCATGAGAGCAAAGAGCGGGTGGCTAATATGACAGATAGTGAAAAGTTAGATTTAATTCTTTCAAAACTTGAAAAAATAGATACGATAGAGAATGAAATTATCAGGAGGATTAGATTATGAAGGATTTCATTGCGCGTTCGCGCTCGATTCATGAGACTGCGCAAAGCCAGAAGGGATGGCTCTGGATACTGGAGCTTTTGGCTTTTATAGCAGTCTTTTTTGTCGCAAGTATTGCCCAGTCTATTGTGGTTGCGCCGATGCAGATGATTGCCATGTTTCGGGATCAGGAGTATATGGCAGCGGTGGCTGGCGGAGATATGCAGGCAGTTATGAAGGCGTCCATGGAGATTGCACAGAGAATGATGTCAAGTGATTGGTATATGATTTTTACACTGTTTTCTGACATCGTAATGATTGGAATTGTGTTTTTATTCTGCCGCTTTTTGCAGAAACGTAAGCTTCGCACACTTGGTTTTATTAAGAAGGATATTTTCAAAGAATATGGTCTCGGTTTATTGATGGGATTTGTGTTCTTTTCGGCATGTGTACTGATCAGTGCCTTGTTGGGGGGAGTTAAGATAACCGGCATTTCAACGGAATTTTCAATAGGAATATTCGCTCTTTATCTGCTCGGCTACATGGTTCAGGGAATGGCGGAGGAAGTACTTTGCCGTGGCTATTTCCTGAGCTCTTATGCGAGAAGATACCCAGTCTATGCAGCGGTGATTGCAAACTCGTTAATTTTTGCCTGCCTTCATCTTGCTAACAGTGGAATCACAGTGCTGGCATTTATCAATTTGACATTGTTCGGAATCTTTGCTTCTCTTTATTTTATCCGCAGAGGCAGCATTTGGGGAATTGGAGCGTTTCACACCATCTGGAATCTGGTGCAGGGCAACTTTTACGGAATCCAGGTCAGCGGTATGCCGCTTGGCAACTCCCTGTTTACCACTGAAGTGGTGGAGGGGAAGACGTTATGGAATGGCGGAAGCTTCGGAATGGAAGGAAGCCTGGTCTGCACAATTGTGTATGTTGCAGGTATTATTGTGCTGCTGAAGTATAAAAATAAGGATGGTGTAATCGAGACACAGAGTGCTCCAGCTGAGCAGCAGGCGGTAGTTGGATAACGAACAAAAATTCCCCAAGGAGATGGATTCGCATTGATTTTGTGCTGGATTTAAGCGATAATATACAAAATGACTTAAAAGGAGCAAAACATGGTAAAACACGTAATATTATGGACATTAAAGGACACATTAAGTGAAGAGGAGAAGATGACAGTTAAGGCGGACATTAAGTCCGGTCTGGAAGGTCTTGCAGGACAGATCCCGGGCCTTACGGAGATTCATGTGTACACGGAGGGGCTGGCAAGCTCAAATGCAGATTTGATGCTGGACTCTACCTTCGAGGATGAGGAATCCCTAAAGGGTTATGCAGTGCATCCGAAGCATGTGGCGGTGGCAGATGGCAAGGTACGTCCGTACACGGCAACCCGTACCTGTCTGGATTACGAAATATAATGGAAAATTGAGCCGCAAGCCCCATCTGTGAAGCGGATTTTGATGGGACTTGCGGCTATTATAGTGCATTCATATCCTCCCGCGTACAGCCGTTTTCGCTGTATCGTGCTTTCTCATAGGCGTCATGAAGTGCCTGCATACCGGCATTATCTGCCAGTTCTGCATCGCGCTCCGACTCGAGAAAAACCACTTCATCTTCCTCCTCCACGGCAAAATCTTTTCCAAATCGCCGGATACTGTGTATGATGGCGATGACAATTCCAAGAATGATTCCCACAGCAAAAACGTAGCCGAGAATCCTCGTTAAATCACGAAGCCACTTTGGCGTCTCCCGAATCTGGGAATTAATCTCCGCAAGAATCTGTTTGTTGGATATCTCCGGGTCGGAAGGCTGTCTTGGTCCTTCGTCGAGCATATCTTCATAGGTCAAAAGAGGCTTATCCGTTGTCAGATCCGGTTCAAACTCCCGCCCGTATAAAAGGGCCGGAAGCAGGAATAAGAACAAAAGCAGTGCACCGATGATTCCGGTCATCCGGTGGATTTTCTGCATGGTTGCAACCGGAAGGCTGGCAACCCGCTGATTCTCCCGCACATATTCATAGAGGGAGCTGATGTAATGGTATCCAAGACACAGAAATACATCCACGAACAGGATGCCAAACATAATATAGAGATACGTGGTAAAATGCAGCAGCATTCTCGGAAGATACAACAGGGTCATCCACACCCAGTGATAGGGCTGCGGGCGGTTCATAATGCTTGGAATCTCCCGCTCCTGCACTTCAAATGGTACTTCTGGTTTGTGCACCTCGTAGAAATCCTGTTTCATCCGTCCGTAAGAAGCCTTCGTGTAAGCCCGAACACAAAAGATAATCAGCGAGCAGAAAAAGGTTATGACAGCGCACACACTTCCCGATGTTTCGCCGAATCCACTCCAGCAGCAGGCAACCAAAGAGGTTGCCGCAGAAATGAAGATTGATCATGTCATAAAAAAATGACATTTCGAATGCGCTGCAGTAACAGCCAGCTTGAAATGATCGGTATGAGCAAAAGAATGCAGGCACTGGTTATGTGCCAGAATGCAGAACCCTTAAACAGCACCAGACTGGCAATAAACGGATAGATTCCGGCAAACAGCAGCAGTGCATGCAACCACGGCAGAATATCCAGAATAAGAGGACGTTTGTGTCTCATAGTTCCACCTCCCAGAAAAGTGTGCGGACAAAAGGCAGCGTGATCGCAGGCTGCTCGGTGTAAGGAGATTTGGGAATGACCCAAAGCACCGGGCTTGCCGCAGACGCCAGAGAGCCGATTTTTTGGACAATTTCATCATCCGTATTTTTGGAAATAAACACCATCATCTGTTCTGTGTTTGCAGTCGAATCGAAAGATTCCAGCAGTTCGGTACAGGGCATCGTATAACCGCCGATGCAGGCAAGCTGCTGGTTGAGCTTTGCTATGTGGGAGGCATTGGCCGGAAGATGCATTGCAAAAAGCCCCTTTTTCTCAGGAACTACCGCCGCGTTGCCATACAGCTCAACGGGCATGCGGGCTGCAACAAGGCGGGTTGCAAGGGAAGACACAATGCGAATCGTCTCCTCCACCAACGCTTCTGCTTTCCAGTTCATGCGGTTCATGGGATCCGTAGGCTGATACTCGCGAATCCCGGCGAATTCAAACGGGTCTGGAAACAGCTGATTCTGCACGAGAATCGTTCCGGAGATTGCCGTGGTGATGATGTTTAAGCGTCTGGTGTCCACCTGCGCCGGATACACGTATAGCATTGTATCCTGTGAAATGACACCGTAGTCCAGGGTTCGAAAGAAAAAGTCATAGGCCTTCAGATCCGCTTGTTTGATTTTGTAACAGCTACGCTTTTTCCCGGTAAATGCCAGGTGCCTGCTCATGGCAATGCGCACTTCCAGAGCCGGAAGTGGAAGCCATTTATCATTGATTACAACCTCCTGAAGAACGGAACTGTCTCCCTCATAGATGTAGCGTTCGCAAAATTGTAGCCGCACAGTCAGCCACCGTCTCCACATGTGATGAATCAGAAAGGTCTGAAGCCCCCAGGCCAGCGCCAGTCCCAGTAATAGAATCCAATACATAAGCTACCTCGCTAGTGTTTTGTCCAATCTTCTGTGGGTACGGTCACGGAACCGAGAATGTCGGTGATTGCCTGTCGCGCAGCGGATGATGCGTCAAAGGATACATTCATCGTCATGCGGTGGGCCAGGACCGGAAGAGCTACGGTCCTGATGTCCTCAGGAGTCACAAAATCCCTGCCGCAAACCATGGCGTATCCCTGGGCAGCACGGACAAATGCCAGGGTTCCACGTGGACTGACACCGCTGGCAATCTTCGGCGTGTTGCGGGTGGTCTGTATGATATTTACCATATAGTCAAGCAGCTCCGGGTGTACGAAGATTTCCCGGCACTGCTGCTGCAGAGTTGCGATATCTGTGCTGGTGCACACCGACTGGATTGTCTCCAATGGTTCATCCTTTAAAAAGCGGTTGACAAGTGCCAGTTCCCGGTACATCCTCTAACAGGACATGTCCGCCTGCAAGCAGGGATGCCAGAATCATGTCGATGGTCTGCTCGTTGCCGATATTACCTTTTTGATGTTGTTCTTTATTGTCTGTAGTATTGCAATCTCCATAGTCTCCTCCGATAAAAATATATATGATACACACTAACCTAAACAGATTCAAGCATTGCATCGGAATAAGATGGAATATCAAAATATAATTTTTGACAGATTTATGATATTGAAAAAGGATGCAACAAAGTAAGATGGTGTTATCAATCATAGGCGAATGGAGGACAATTATGAGGTTTATCGATCAAAAAGGAACTTTTTCTGTTGAGAATCCGGAAAATTATAGTTATCTGTATTTCCCAGTTGCCGGAGAAAAGGGATTAAAGAGTGTAGTCACACCGAATTTAGGAGGGGACAGCAAGCTGAATCAGAATGCTTTTCTTTTGGAGCCGGTGAGTGTAGAAAATCTGCATAACAACCGGTCAGGAAGAAATTTCTGGTGCGGAATCAAAGACGAAGGAATCTGGTCGGCGGTCGGACAGTCGGCAGAGGCAGAGGCGGACCGCTTCCGTGAAAATCAGGATCACTCGGAGATAACAGCGGGATTGATGTATCATTGTCTGACCAGAAAATCGGATAAGTATGGATTAACTTCAAAGATTACCTCTTTTGTGCCGGTAAATGAGAACGTAGAAATTATGCAGGTGGAGATTACAAATTCCGGAGAACGGGCAAAGATGATTACACCGGTCGCAGCGATACCGATTTATGGAAGAAGTGCGGATAATATTCGGGATCACAGGCATGTTACTTCTCTTCTGCATCGGATTCGCACAACGGATTATGGGGTATATGTGAGACCTACTTTGTCTTTCGATGAGAGGGGGCATCAGCGCAATGAACTTACCTATTATGTTTGTGGAGTAAGCGGAAAAGGAGAAAAACCAGAGGGATTTTATCCAGTGGCAGAAACCTTTATCGGTGAGGGAGGAACATATACACATCCGAGGGCATTGCTTGAGGAACAGCAGGGAGTTCCGCAAGGTTCTGCATTTGAAGGGAAAGAGGCTTTTGGTGGCATTCGCTTCTCTGAAGTTTTTCTGCAACCGGGACAGAGTGTAAGTTATACCATTCTGATTGGTGCCACAGGCAATGAGGCTGAAATTGATGAGATCATTGGACAGTTCGACAGTCAGGATAAGGTAAATGCACAGTGTAAAGCAGTTGTGGACTACTGGCAGGAGCAGGTTAATGTTGATTTTTATACAGGAAACGGCGAATTCGACAATTACATGCGCTGGGTGAGCTTTCAGCCATTTTTAAGACGGATTTACGGCTGTTCTTTTCTTCCGTATCATGATTACGGAAAAGGGGGAAGAGGATGGCGTGATCTGTGGCAGGACTGTCTTGCTCTTTTGATGATGAATCCGGATGGTGTGCGTCAGATGATTCTCGACAACTATGGTGGTGTTCGTGTGGATGGAACCAATGCCACGATTATCGGAGAAAAGCAGGGCGAATTTATAGCCGATCGCAATAATATCACACGCGTCTGGATGGATCATGGGGTCTGGCCATTTCTTACAACGAAACTGTACATGGATCAGACGGGAGATGTTGATATCCTTAATCAGAAGGTAACGTATTTTAAGGATAAGCAGGTAGAGCGCGGCATCTCCATCGACGAAGAGTGGAATGAAAAATATGGAAATATCCAGAAAGATACGCAGGGGGAAATCTATCGTGGAACGATTCTGGAACATTTGCTGCTACAGCATCTGTGTGCTTTTTATGAGGTGGGAGAGCACAATCATATCCGGCTTCGGGGAGCGGATTGGAATGATGCAATCGATATGGCAGAACAGAGAGGAGAAAGTGTTGCTTTCACTTGTGCGTATGCAGGAAATTTGATGCAGTTGGCCCGTTATGTACGTCTTTTGCTGAGAAAATACGGACAGCAGCAGGTGGAGCTGATGGAAGAAATGGCGGTATTGTTGGAGAATGATTCCTATGCATTTGACACTGTCAATCAAAAACTTTCTATTTTGAAACGTTTTGTAAAGCAGTGCAGACATCAGGTGAGCGGAGCCAAGGTACAGCTGAGTACAGAAGTTCTTGCACAGAACCTTGAAAAAAAAGCCCAGTGGATGATGCAGCATATCCGCAATACAGAATGGGTGACAGACCATGAAGGCAACGGATGGTTTAACAGCTATTATGATAATAGCGGTCGACAGGTAGAAGGAAAGTTTGAAAATGGTGTTCGTATGATGTTGACCGGGCAGGTGTTTGCTTTGATGAGCCGTACGGCAGATTCAGAGCAGGTGGAAGCAATCATAAAGAGTTCGGACAAATATCTCTATGAGAAAAAAGCCGGCGGGTATCGGATAAATACCAATTTCCATGAAGAAAAATATGATATGGGACGAATGTTTGGATTTGCCTATGGGGAAAAGGAAAATGGAGCTGTTTTTTCCCATATGACGGTGATGTATGCCAATGCGCTGTATCAGAATGAGCATGTGGAAGAGGGATATAAAGCACTGCAGACACTGGCAGAGGCCTCTCTTGATTTTGAATCCAGCAGAATGTATCCGGGTATTCCGGAATATTTTAACAACGAAGGAAGGGGAATGTATGCATATCTGACCGGTGCGGCCAGCTGGTATATGCTGACCATGATTACGGAAGTGTTTGGCGTCAGGGGAGATCTTGGAAATCTTGTATTTCGTCCGAAGCTGATGCCGCAGCAGTTTGACGGAGAGGGGAGGGCGCGTATTTCCATGATGTTTGGAGGTAAGAAATTCGAGATTACCTATGTGAACCACCACAAGAAAAAATATGGAGACTATACGGTTGTCAAGGCAACAGCGGATGGAAAGAACATATTGGATGAGAATCACCGTGCGATTCTTCCTCAACAGGAAATTGAAAAACTGAATGACGATATCCACAAGATCGTAGTTGAATTAAATTAGTAGAAAGGAAAAATGAATTATGCAGTATGGATATTTTGATGATACAAAAAGGGAGTATGTAATCACAAGACCGGATACTCCGGCACCGTGGGCAAATTATCTGGGATCACCGGAATATGGTGCAATCATTTCGAACAATGCAGGAGGATACAGTTTTGCAAAGTCCGGTGCCAATGGGCGAATTTTGCGTTATATTTTTAATAATTTTGATCAGCCGGGGCGCTATATTTACTTACGTGACAATGCAAGTCATGATTACTGGTCGGCATCCTGGCAGCCGGTTGGAAAAGATTTGAATGAATATAGAAGTGAATGCTGCCATGGAACAGCATACACGAGAATGCTTGCGGATTATAGTGGAATTCATTCGGAGGTACGCTACTATGTGCCATTAAATCAGTCCTATGAAGTCTGGAATTTAAGTGTGACCAACAATTCCGGCCAGGACAGGGAACTGACTGTGACCGGATACGCAGAATTTACCAACAACAGCAACTATGAGCAGGATCAGGTAAATCTTCAGTATTCCCAGTTCATTACGAGAACCGAGTTTCATGAAAACCGAATCCGCCAGACTATCCATGGCAATCTCGATGGACTTGAGGATGGAAAGGATGTGGATGACAAGGTTGTCATTGACAGGTTCTTTGGACTTGCTGGTGCAACAGTGGATTCCTATTGCGGTGAAAAGGAACAATTCTTAGGTCGTTATCATGGCTACGGAAATCCGCTAGGTGTGGAGAACGGAAACCTGGGAAATGAACTTAATTACAATGGCAATGGATGCGGTGCTCTGTCTACCGTGATAAAACTGGCAGCGGGAGAGACAAAGCAGATAGCCTTTGTTCTTGGTATGAAGTATGAGGAGGAAGCGGTACAGATCATAAACCGCTACGCAGATCCAAAGAAAGCCTGCGATGAGGAGATGGAAGAACTGATTACCTACTGGCATGAGAAGCTTAGTCATTTCCAGGTAAAGACACCAAGCACAGAGTTTAACACTATGATCAATACATGGAATGCTTATAACTGTTTTATGACATTTATCTGGTCTCGTGCGGCATCCTTCACTTACTGTGGACTTCGAAATGGATATGGTTATCGCGATACCGTGCAGGATATTCAGGGAGTCATTCATCTTGCACCGGAGATGGCGGTAGAAAAAATCCGTTTCATGCTTTCCGCACAGGTGGACAACGGAGGCGGTCTTCCACTTGTTAAATTTACCCATAATCCGGGACATGAGGACACACCGGATGATCCATCCTATGTGAAGGAGACCGGACACCCGGCATACCGTGCAGACGATGCACTCTGGCTGTTTCCTACGGTCTATAAGTATGTTTCAGAGTCTGGGAATCTGGCATTTATCGATGAGGTGATTCCATTTGCAAATAAAGGAGAGGCAACGGTATATGAGCACTTAAAGCGTGCCATTGATTTTTCCATGAACCACCTTGGAATTCATGGTATGCCGGCAGGATTATATGCGGACTGGAATGACTGTTTGCGCCTGGGGAAAGATGGAGAGTCTTCCTTCGTTGCATTCCAGTTCTATTATGCAATGACCATCCTAAGAAAATTTGCAGAGTACAAAAACGACAGCGGATATATCAAATATCTGGATGAGAGTCAGGATAAGCTTGCAAAAACGATTCAGGAGTGCTGCTGGAATGAGGATCGATTCATCCGTGGATTTACAGAGACAGGAGAGGTAATCGGACACCGCGATGATCCGGAGGCAAATATGTGGCTCAATCCACAGAGCTGGAGCGTAATCAGCGGATTTGCTTCAAAGGAGCAGGCTGATGCAGCACTTGACAATGTAAATAAGCAGTTGAACACTGCTTATGGAGCGATTTTGATGGATCCGCCATACCATGAGCATGCCTTCGACGGAGCGCTTGCGGTTATCTATAATGCGGGAACCAAGGAAAATGCGGGAATTTTCTCTCAATCTCAGGGATGGATCATTCTTGCAGAGGCATTAATGGGTCATGGAGACCGGGCATTTACTTACTTCATGGAAAATGCACCGGCGGCACAGAATGACCGTGCGGAAGTTCGAATTCTTGAGCCATACTGCTATGGACAGTTTACCGAAGGGAAGGCAAGTCCGAAATTTGGTCGTTCCCATGTACACTGGCTTACTGGAACGGCATCTACGATCATGGTTGGCTGTGTTGAGGGAATCCTCGGCATGCGTCCGGATTTCTATGGACTTAAGATTGCACCGTCGATTCCAAAGGAGTGGGATTCCTTTGAAATTGAGAAGGATTTTCGGGGAAAACATCTGCATATTGAGGTGAAGAATCCAAATCATGTACAGAGCGGTTGCAGGAAGGTAACGATAAACGGAACGGAGATAGAAGGAAATTATATTCCGGAGGAAATGATGACAGAGCAGACACAGATTGTCTACACCATGTCATAAAAATATAATGAGGCTGGTTCCGGCTGATGAAGCCATATCAACTAACTAATTGTTTTGTTTATATTGAGGCTGGGCTGTCACCTGATCCCAATTGGCACGGAAGTGCTGAGTGCGGTATTTATGGGGTGTCAGTCCGGTCTTTTTCTGAAAGGTCTGGATAAAGTGGCTCTGGGATGAAAAAGATAAATAGTTTGCGATATCGACAATATTATAGTCGGAATACTGCAAAAGGTTTTTGGCTTTTTCAATTTTCAAATCCAGAATGTAGCTGCTGACTGAAACCCCCATTTCTTTGCGAAAAAGTTTAGAGAGATAGCTCTCAGACAAATGTAAGTATTCTGCCAGTTCCCGAACCGTAATGCGGTAGTGAATATGACTGTATATGTAGTCAAGGCATAATACAATCGGTTTTGACAGAATCTGACTGTTTCGGATGATATTCATCTGCTTGCAAAAATCGAGACACATTTTATCATGGAGTTCTGTAATCCCCTCAATATTCTGTACTTTGTCCATTTTAACAATATAGAAATCACTCAGAGCATAGGCCTTTTCCTGTTCCATCCCGGCATGTACGCAGTAGCGTGTAATCATTGCTACGGTAATCACAAAGTGATAACGGAGGTTCTGAAGCGGGTTTTCGGATAGTTTTCCCATACCATCAGGATTGGTGAACATATTATCTTTGATGTTTTCACGGACATATTCGAGATTGCCACTGGCAACTGCATCGTAGAAGGTGAATTCTGTCTCAATTGCCCGGTGAAATATCACGTTTTCATGATTGATAAATTCATTCCGATACCATTCTTTTGTTAAATCCATAGGACATACTTTCTCCTTCTAAGATGTTTTTATTCTTGTATCATTAAATAACATGAAAATGATATTTTGTCAAACAATTTTATATAATGATGGCGGGATTCCCCTTATAATGAGTTCATCATAAAGAACTGTAAATGAAGGAGGAAAAGATTTATGAAGAGAAGAGTTTTATCCGCAGTAATGGCAGCAGCAATGCTGACAACTCTCGTGGCAGGATGTGGCGACAAAGCAGGCACATCTGATGCACCGAAGGACACACAGTCCGGTTCGGCTACAGTAGATGAGCCGGCAGAGGAAGGAAAAGTACTCAACATTTACTGCTGGAACGAGGAGTTTAAGAGCCGTATCAAGGATCACTATCCGGGATATGAGGAAGTGGATGCGACTCATGGTAAGATTGGTGATGTAAGTGTTAATTGGAACATCACTCCGAATGATGATAATGCTTACCAGAACAACCTTGATTCTACCTTGTTAGGACAGCAGGACGCAGCAGCAGATGACAAGATTGATATCTTCCTGGTTGAG
>JALFLB010000001.1 GCA_022775045.1 Agathobacter sp.
TCGCTGCTTGCCGGCATCTGGAATGCCAAGTATGTCAACGCAGAGCCATTGTACCGGCAGGAACAGGAATTCCAAAGGATGGGGCTTGCCATTGACCGGACAGATATGGCCCGGTGGACCATCCAGTGTGCGGAGAGATATGAAATACTTGACTGTGCAGCAGGAACGGGAGCATATGCATTTTATTTAGCAGATAAAGGACACAAATTAACTGCTACAGATATTACGCCAAGACATATTTCTTATATAGATGAACACTTAAAAGAAAAACCATATTCAATGGAAACGAGGGTGTTAGATGCAACAGATATGTATTGTTTTCAGGACGCATCCTTTGATGTCGTTTTGAATATGGGACCTTTTTATCATTTGATTGATGAGAAGGCTAGAAAAAAGTGCCTTGAAGAGTCCTTAAGAGTATTGAAAAAAGGCGGTTATTTCGTTGTTGCATATATACCAAGATTATATCTTAATCAAATGATAGCAATGCTTGATGTCAAGTATGTTGATGAACAATTGCTTAGCCAGATAAAAACAACCGGGGTATTGAAACATAATGATCCTAACTGCTTTTGGACGGATACATATTATTCGTCCTATGATGAGATGCAGGAACTTTTCAGAGATAATAATCTGGATATAGTGATGCATTTTGCACAGGATGGTATGTCACCATTATTTCATAATACTGTTGATATGTGGAATGATGAACAATTTGATACCTGGCTTGCATATCATTTATCTGTATGTGCTGAAAAAACGATTATTGATATGAGTAACCATGTGGTGATTATTGGAAAAAAGAATTGAACTTCCCGTGAAATGAGGAATAGTAAAGGTGGTGAATTACTATGATAATTTTAACAGGAAAGAGGAGGTGCAAGCGTATGTGGAGTTACATAGCAGGGGGAATTCTACTTGTCCTTGCAATTTATTTTATTGTTCAGGGAATACGGTGCAACATGGCGGTAAAGGAGAACAAAAGCCGTCTTGCCACCTACAATGCCCAGACGGTAACATTAAGTTATGGCGATATGACTTATGTTGATTCGGGCGAGGACGAGGTAATTTTATCCATTCACGGAATTTTCGGCGGCTATGACCAGGCCTATGATACCTGTAAGGATTTTTGTTCCGATTATCGAATTATCGCTCCCTCGCGGTTTGGATATTTGGGAAGCGATATTTCCGGCGACGGAACGCCTGCCAAACAGGCAGAGGCGTATGTGGAACTTCTGGACAAGCTTGGCATTGACAAGGTGTATCTGTTGGCGACGTCTGCCGGAGGCAGCATTGCAATCCGTTTCGCACTCGATTATCCGGAGCGCACGAGAGGCTTGATTTTATACTGCTCCGCCATGCCACTTGTGGAGAAACCGAAAAAATTTGCCGAATATGCGGGACCTCCTGCGTTCCTGTGCAATAACTACGCCATGTTCCTGCTAAGTCCTATGTTTGAGCCAATCATGGGAATGGAGCCGTCTACCATTTACAGTATGATGCCCGTAAATGACAGAAAAGATGGTGTGGTATTAGATGCCTCAATTACCAATCCTGATATGGCAAGGAACTTTGAGGACTACCCGATTGAGGATTTACAGATTCCTACGCTGATTTTCCATGCGAAGGACGATAAGCTGGCGAGTTACAACGATACGGAGAAGGCGGTGTCAAGATTTCCAGACTGCACATTCGTTTCCTTTGAAAGCGGCGGACATTTGATGGCGGGGCATGGAGAAGAAATCAAAAAAGCTGTTTCTGATTTTGTAACGAAGCACGATTAAACACACTTAACTTATTGGGGGAAATTAACATGAAACAACAAAAATTTTTCGGTATTATCCTTGTCTTCTGCGTACTTCCGACCCTTGTCGGGTGCGCATCGACGTCCACCTTTGACGGTAGCAGAGTAAAGAATGCGGATTCCTATCAGTTGGACATCAAAACCATGAACTGCACAGACACCCACACCCTAGAGTTGAAGCAGGGCGACACGCTCAAAATTCAATTTGAGACGGAAAAAGGCAATCTGTCCATGAAGATTACGGCGCCGGACGGAACCGAGCTCTACCAGGGAGACGGAACAGTGAAGGAATTTACAGTGGAGGCTCCTATGGACGGCGCCTATCCCATCTTCGTCGTGGGGCAGAAGGCAAAGGGCAGCATACATATTGATGTGGGAAGAGTCCCTGAAGCTGTGGAGTCGGAGGGGACACAGAAACTGGAGCCGGAGCCTGAGCCTGTGACTTTGTCAGCGGATGATCTGGTGGGGCCATGGCATTTGGCAGATGATGAAAAAGACAATGCCACCGCTATTGAAGCAATCCCCAGTGCTATAGAGTTAGGCAGTAGCATGGAGATTACAAGCGACGGGCATATCTCATGGTACATCGGAGCGGACGGCGGAACCGGTACATATTCGCTGAGTGGCGATATTCTCTCCGCCGACATGACAAATGACTTTGACCAAAGTTCTATGAAAATGGAGTTTACGGCTGAGAAAACGGAAGGCGGGATTTTCCTGTACACAGAATATAAGGGTCTCTTGCTGTGTTGGTTGCAGGGCGAGGGCGAAACAGGAAAGGGTGGAGACAATGAGGTTGAGACGAGTTATCCGGGAGCGGATGTGGAGGAGCTTGTGAATCTTCGTGGCGATACGACAACGGTATATAAATTAGCAGACGGCACCTATATGGATCGCATTGAGCGACATTTTTCATATAATGGAAGTGCCTGCAAGGCTCAGGCAATGTTTATTCAAAAATATGGAAAAGAAAAATTCTTCTATGTTCATGATAAGCTGCATGAAGTTCATGATTTCAAAAAAACGCAGGAAATACTAGGAACAGATGCAGAGGAAGGATTAAAGATATTGGAAAGATATCTGTAAATTCTGCAACTT
>JALFLB010000005.1 GCA_022775045.1 Agathobacter sp.
TAGCGGTATATTTCTGTTGCACTTTCCTTAGAGTTTCCTCCACCGGCCGTTAACCGGCATCCTGCCCTGTGAAGCCCGGACTTTCCTCACCTGCGGTCTTTCGACACTTGCAGCCGCGATCACCTGTCCTGCATAATGCATCGCTACTATAACATATTTCAAAAGGTTTTGCAAATGATAAACAGTTTGTTAAATTTATCTAAAAAGATAATAGTATGCTTGACGAGGTATTTGTGTGGGCGTAAGATTCATAATAGAATTCTAGAAAAGAGGGCAGGATATGAGAGAAAAATTGTATCGTTTTATGTCGGGGAGAAATGGAGTAGATGATCTTGCAAGAGTACATTCATGGATTGTGCTGATTTTGCTGTTGTTAGCTATCTTTACAAAAATCGGTCTTTTTTCGATTCTGGCTTTTGCACTGCTGATTTATATGTATTTTCGCGTCTTTTCAAAAAACACAGCCAAGCGGTATGAAGAGAATCAGAAGTATCTCAATTTTCGGTACAATCGGACGGTGTCGTGGAACCGTTTTAAGAAGCGTATGGCACAGAGCAGGGATTACCGTTTTTTTAAATGTCCCACATGTAAGCAGCAGGTGCGTGTGCCGAAGGGACATGGAAAGATTGAGATTACCTGCCCGAAGTGCAGGGAAACCTTTATTCGCAGAACGTAAAGAGGAACTGATATGTTTGGATATATCAATGTGAATGGAAAAGAATTGTCGGAAGAAAATAAGGCAGTTTACCAATCATATTACTGTGGACTTTGTCACGGATTGAAGAAGTTTTGCGGGGCGAAGGGGCAGGCACTGCTGAATTATGATATGACATTTCTGGTTGTCCTTTTGACAGGTCTTTACGAACCGCAGACTACGTGCAGGGAGTTTACCTGTATGGTTCACCCGATGAAGAAACGAATGGCACGCTCGAACGATATTATAGATTATGCTGCCCAGATGAATGTTTTGCTGGCATACTATAATCTTGTGGATGATTGGAAGGATGAAAAGGACTATACCAAAAAGACGCTGGCGGCTATGTATGAGAAGGATTATTTGCGGGTGAAGCAGAATTATCCGCGGCAGACACGAGCGGTCGAGAATTATATGGAAAAGCTTATGCAGTACGAGAAGGCAGAGGAGCATAACATTGACCTTGTTGCGGGGCTGACCGGAGAGATGCTTGGAGAAATATTTGCATGGAGACAGGATGAGTGGTATGATGAGTTGAAAACTTTGGGATTCTATTTGGGTAAATTTATTTATCTGATGGATGCTTATGAGGATCGGGAGAAGGACGATAAAAAAGACGGCTATAATCCACTGCGCTATCTTGCTACGGAGAGCGAGCAGGAATATGAGACGTTGTGTCGTCTTATGATGACGAGTATGATTTCGGAATGTGCCAAATCGTTTGAACGGCTTCCGGTTTTGCTCCATGCGGAAATTCTCCGTAATATTTTGTATTCGGGTGTGTGGTCCAAATATGAATATATTCAGCTCAAGAAAAAGAAGAGGAAAAAATCATGACAGATCCATATCAGGTGCTGGGTGTGAGCCGGAGTGCCTCGGATGAGGAAATTAAAAAGGCATATCGGACATTGAGCCGGAAATACCATCCGGATGCAAATGTGAACAATCCGAATAAGGATCAGGCGGAGGAACGATTTAAGCAGGTCCAGCAGGCCTATGATCAGATTATGAAAGAAAAGCAGCAGGGAACTTCCGGGGCATACAGTGGCAGCAGTACAGATTACGAAACCGGAGCAGGCAGTTATCAGCAGGGACCATTTGGCGGTTTCAGTGGAACTTACTATTATGGGAATAATACGTATCGTTCACAAAGCCGTTCGGAGTCACCAAAGCTGCAGGCAGCAGTAACGTATCTGCGTAACCAACGCTTTGCAGAGGCTCTTAATGTATTGAATTCAATACCGTTCTCTGAGAGAACCGGACAGTGGTATTATTATAGTGCTGTTGCCAATGATGGATTAGGCAATACGGCCACAGCAATCGAGCATATCCATCGCGCACTGGATTTGGAACCGAGCAATATGGAATACCGCCAGTTCCAGCAACATATGGAATATGGCGGTATGTGGTACAGTAATATGGGACAGGATTATGAACGTCCGTACAGTAACTACAGTAATTTCTGCATGAGCCTTTTGTGTGCGCAGGCACTGTGCGCCTGCTGCAGACCTTGTTGATAAATACCTGGTTTATAGCGGACATGTGCACCCGGTTAGTCCGGTATTCCATCATGATCAAGGTCAAGCTCGCCATGTGCACCGATATCCATAGTATTCAGCGTGCGTCGTTTGATGCGTGCGGTCTCGGATGCCTTGAGCAGATAGGACTTGATCTCTTTGGCGTGCCTGATATGGGTAAGTTTTAGTTCCGGGTGTGTGACATCTCCGGTATAGCAGGTGATTGTTGCAACACCTACGATACGTTCGAGCAATGTCGTGTTTAATTTAACATCCTGAATCTTGTACATATAGCAGTCATCCTCGGTTGTGTTTAGCAGGCCGCTGTCAACAGTCAGAAGGCTCGGGGTGATCGTATATTTGGTAAATGTCCAGGGAAGTCCGAAGAAAAGAATTCTTTTACGTTCGGTATATATTACGGTATCATCATCAGCTGCATTCTGCAAATTTTTTGTATCTGTCATAGCACTTCTCCTTTATCGGTTTCATAAAAATAATTCCAATTTTATTGTAACGGAAAAACTTAAAAATGCAAAGGATTTTATCTTGAAATCTGTTTCTTGATATTATATGATAGATAAAATGTGTAAAAGAGGAGGATTAAAATGCGACATTTAATGAGTCCTTTGGACTTCTCGGTCGGGGAATTGGATCAGTTGCTGGATCTGGCACAGGACATCGAGAAGAATCCACAAAAATATGCCCATGCCTGTGATGGTAAGAAGCTTGCAACTTGTTTCTATGAGCCAAGTACAAGAACGAGATTAAGCTTTGAGGCCGCAATGTTAAATCTTGGCGGTTCTGTGTTAGGCTTTTCCAGTGCAGATTCATCTTCAGCAGCCAAGGGCGAAAGCATCTCTGATACAATTCGTGTTATTTCCTGCTATGCAGATATATGTGCAATGCGCCACCCAAAGGAAGGCGCTGCTCTGGTAGCATCCCAGAAGTCCCTGATTCCAGTGATCAATGCCGGGGACGGTGGACATCAGCATCCAACCCAGACATTAACAGATTTAATGACAATTCGTTCTCTGAAAGGAAGACTTGGCAATATCACCATCGGTTTGTGCGGGGATTTGAAGTTTGGGCGGACGGTACACTCGTTGATCAATGCACTGATCCGGTATGAGAATGTAAAGTTTGTGTTGATCTCCCCGGAGGAGCTTCGGATTCCGGATTATATCCGTGAGGATGTGTTGGTGGCAAATCATATTGAATTTGAAGAAGTGGAGCGCCTCGAGGATGCAATGAGCCAGCTTGATGTGCTTTATATGACAAGAGTTCAGAGGGAGCGCTTTTTTAATGAGGAGGATTATATCCGTCTGAAAGACTATTATATTCTGACCAAAGATAAGATGAAACTTGCCAAAGAGGATATGCTGGTGCTACATCCGCTGCCTCGTGTCAATGAGATTTCGGTGGAGGTGGATGACGATCCGCGTGCTGCTTATTTCAAACAGGCACAATATGGGGTTTATGTCCGTATGGCACTGATTCTGACGCTTTTAAATATCACAGTATAAGGAGCTTACGATGTTAAATATTAGTGGAATTCATGAAGGTTTTGTTCTCGATCACATTCAGGCGGGAATGAGTCTGCAGATCTATCATGACCTGAAGCTGGACAAGCTGGATTGTTCGGTTGCCATTATTAAGAATGCGAAGAGCAATAAGATGGGAAAGAAGGATATCATCAAGGTGGAGTGCCCGATTGAGGCACTGGATCTGGATATTTTAGGTTTTATCGACCATAATATTACAGTCAATGTAATAAAGGGTGACAAGATTGTAGAGAAAAAGATTTTGTCACTTCCAAAGCAGGTTAAGAATGTGATTAAGTGTAAGAATCCACGCTGCGTCACTTCGATAGAGCAGGAATTGGATCAGATTTTTCTGTTGACGGATGGAGAGAAGGAAGTGTACCGTTGCAAGTATTGTGAGGAAAAATATACAAATCCGAACAGACGCAAGATTAAGGTCGGATAGAAGCGAGACGGCTTATGCCGTCTCCTTTTTTTGAGGCTGCCGGCAGAGCAGCTGTTCAAATAGAAGTCCTGCGATGACCCACAGAGGAAAATAGTCAAGGCGTACCAGACCCGCAATGTTGTAGGGGGTTCCACTGTAGTCCCAGGGACATATGCCAAAAAAACGCAGGATGCTGCCGCTGAAAAATTCGCCTGCCATGATTGCCACGGCATAAAAGAAACCACGCAAAAGCATGGGCCAGTGTTTGATTTTTTTATAAATTGGACTGATCAGCGCAGCCATGCCGTAGATGGGAAACATCCAGACGGATGTATAGCCCATCAAATGGGCATCTCCATGCAGCAGTGCTCCAAAAGAGGTAAACAGAATTTCCATGCACCATCCGGTCAGTCCGCAGATCGCAAAGTTCTTCCAGTTCATTTGTTTTGCTCCTTACGTGCTGTGTTTCATAGTTATTATTCCCCGCGGTCAAAGACAGATATACTTGCAAAATGATGGAAGGAACTATATTATAATAGGTATTATGGCGTATTTTCCAATGTTTATAAATCTTAAAAAAAAGAATTGCCTGGTCGTGGGCGGCGGACAGGTGGCACTTCGTAAAGTCCGGGTACTTTTGGATTTTGGGGCAGATATCATGGTGGTGGCTCCTGAGATTCTGCCACAAATACAGGAACTGGAAGCACAGGGGGTAAGAATCGTGAAGCGTTCCTTTTGTGAAGAGGATCTGGTCGGTTGTGTGCTTGTGGTGGCCGCCACAGATGATAATGTGCAAAATCATAAGGTGGCCCAGCTGGCTAAGGCACAAAAGATTCCGGTTAATGCGGTGGACCAGAAGGAGGACTGCACGTTTATTTTTCCTTCTTATGTGCGGCAGGACAATCTGGTTGGCGCCTTTTCAAGCGGTGGAAGCAGTCCGGTACTGACACAGTATTTGAAACAGGAACTTAAGACGGTACTGACACCGGAACTTGGACAGATGAACGAGTATATGGGGAGTATTCGGGATAAAGTAAAGGATTGCGTAGATACGGAGAGGCTTCGCAAAACAGTATACCGAAAGGTGCTTTCGATATTGTTGGAAGACGAGAAGCTGAAATTATCAGAGGAACAATTGAATGAGATTATTGCTGAGGTTGTGCAGAATCGGGTGGATACATAGGAGGACAGAAAAATGGATCGAACCAGAAGATTGAGACAGAGCGCAGTTATGCGGAATATGGTAAGGGAAAATCATGTGCGGGTAGATGATCTAATCTACCCGATGTTTGTGATAGAAGGAGAGAATATCGTGCAGCCGGTGGAGTCAATGCCGGGAATTTGCCAGTATTCACTTGACCGGATGGCGGAGGAACTGGAACGGATTGAAAAAGCACGGATTTCGGCAATTCTTCTTTTTGGAATTCCGCAACATAAGGATGAGGTCGGAAGCGGAGCCTACGATGAGCATGGAATTGTGCAGGAGGCAATCCGGCGAATTAAGAAGGATTATCCGAACCTGCTTGTGATTGCAGATGTATGTCTCTGTGAGTATACTTCGCACGGACACTGCGGGCTGGTTAGGGACGGCGTGATCTTAAACGATGAGACGCTTCCGCTTCTTGCGGCATCCGCGGTCAGTTACGCAAAAGCAGGGGCAGATATTGTTGCACCCAGCGATATGATGGACAAGCGTGTGCAGGTAATAAGGGAGGCCCTTGATCAGGCGGGGTTTGTGTATACGCCGATTATGTCTTACTCTGCAAAGTTCGCATCGGGGTACTATGGTCCGTTTCGGGACGCTGCGCACTCTGCACCAGGATTTGGAGATCGCAGAACCTATCAGATGGATCCGGCAAACGGGCGGGAGGCAATGCGTGAGGTGGAAGAAGATATCGCGGAGGGCGCGGATTTGATCATAGCAAAACCGGCGATGGCATATATGGATATCATTAAGGATATTCGTATGAACTGCAATATTCCGATTGTGGCCTACAATGTCAGCGGGGAGTATGCGATGGTGAAAGCAGCGTCTGCCAATGGCTGGATTGATGAGAAGAAGATCGTGATGGAGAATCTTGTTGGAATGAAGCGTGCAGGGGCAGATATGATCATTACCTATCATGCGCTTGAGGCCGCAAAGTGGATTCGGGAGGAGGAGAACGAAGGTGGCAGATAAGAAGTCAGAAGAACTGTATGAGAGAGCAAAAAAGCGTCTGCCGGGAGGGGTGAACAGTCCGGTGCGTGCCTATCAGGCAGTGGGACGTACCCCGCGTTTTATCCGGACGGCAAAGGGATCTCATATCATTGATGTGGATGGCAATGATATGATTGATTATGTCTGTTCCTGGGGACCAGGAATTTTAGGACATGCCGATTCCCGTGTGGTGGAAAAAGTGAAAGCCGCCTGTGATGACGGATTAACTTACGGTGCGCCGACGGAGCGGGAAGTGGAGATGGCCGAATTACTGGAAAAGCTGGTGCCATCCATGGAAGTCAGCCGACTGGTAAGTTCCGGAACAGAGGCGACAATGAGCGCAATCCGTGTGGCACGAGGATTTACACACCGTGATAAGATTATTAAATTCCGCGGCTGTTATCACGGGCATTCGGACGGACTTCTGGTGAAGGCAGGCTCTGCAGCGCTGACGACATCAGTACCTGACAGTGCAGGGGTACCGGCTGATTTTACCAGACATACGCTGGTGGCAGAGTATAACAATCCAGAGAGTGTGGAGGCACTTTTTGCGGCGAATCCGAAGGACATTGCCGCTGTCATCGTGGAGCCGGTTGCAGCAAATATGGGAGTAGTCCTGCCAAAGACCGGTTTTTTAGAGTTCCTCAGGGAGATTACGGAGCGCTATGGTGCCCTGTTGATTTTCGACGAGGTGATTACCGGATTTCGACTTGCACTCGGCGGGGCACAGGAATACTTTCACATTAAGCCGGATCTGTCCACGTTTGGAAAAATTATTGGTGGAGGAATGCCGGTGGGCGCATATGGTGGCAGAGAGGAAATTATGCGCTATGTCTCTCCGGATGGACCGGTTTATCAGGCGGGAACCCTTTCCGGTAATCCGATTGCAACTGCTGCAGGACTTGCAACCCTTCGGATTCTGGAAGCGGATCCCGGCATTTATAACAGGCTGGAACAACGCGCTGGAACACTTGCGGATGCAGTGCGGGAGGCTGCCGGAGAGCGAGTGACCGTCAATCAGATAGGTTCGTTGATGAGCATTTTCTTCACAGATCAGGTAGTGGAAGATTATGCGTCAGCAACGAGTGCAGATACGAAAGCCTATGCAGATTATTTCGGTTTCTTGTTGGATCATGGAATTTATGTAGCACCTTCGCAGTTTGAGGCGATGTTTATCTCAGATGCACATACACAGGAGGATCTGGATCGGACGATCCAGGTGATGAAGGATTACTTTTAAAGATGGAATTTGCATATATTGGAATTAACTATAAAGATGCCAATCAGGATATTCGCGACAGGGTGTCATTCACGGACAATCAGAAAATCGATTTTATGAATGAGGCTGCAGAAAGGGGAATCGATCAGTGCATGGTTGTTTCGACCTGTAATCGCAGTGAAGTCTTTTTCCTTGTGCCGGATGGAAGTGAGAATGTCAGGGAAACCATGCACATTCTGTATGAGGAGACCTTTGCGGATGTAAATTTGTCTTCCTGTATCCGGGAAAAAGGAGGCAGGGAGGCACTTTCCTACCTGTTTAGGGTGACTGCGGGGCTGGAATCGATGGTACTCGGGGAGGATCAGATTCTCGGACAGGTACGGGATGCGTATGAATTATCAAGAACAATCGGCTGTACCGGTAAGGAACTAAATAAGGTGGTGCGTGATGCCGTCACCTGCGCCAAGAAAATGAAGACGATGCTCCATATCAGTGAGACACCATTGTCTGTCAGTTATATTGGAATCCAACAGCTCCGGGAGCAGGTTGGAATCGAAGGCAGGAGGGTTCTTGTGGTTGGCAGTGGGAAGACGGCCGTGCTTGCGTTGCGTTATCTATATGAATATGGAGCGAAGCAGGTAACGGTCTGCAGCCGGACATTTGCCCATGCCAGAGAACTTCTTTCGGAATTTCCAAAGCTTTTGATTGTTCCATTCGAGAAACGGTATGATGCGATGCAGGATTGTGAGATTGTGGTGTCGGCAACGTCTTCTCCGCATCATGTAATCCGAAAAAAGCAGCTTCAGGGACAGCTGCCACTGGCCTTTCTGGATCTGGCGTCTCCTCGTGATATCGAGACTGCAATTGGGGAGGATGCCTTGCTTTTCAACCTAGACAGTCTGGAAAAAATCGTGGATGGAAATCGACAAAAGAGAGAAAAATTAGTGGGACAGGGACAGCTCATGATTGATGAGGCTCTGGAAGAAACCGAAGAGTGGCTTGGCAGTATTCGTGTAGATGCTACAATTGAATCCCTGCAGCAACGCTGTGAGGAGATTGTCGGGGACAGTTATGAGTATCTGAACCGGAAGCTGGACTTAAGTCCGCGGGAACAGAAGATATTGAAAAAAATATTGAAGGCATCACTCCATCGGCTTTTGCGGGAGCCAATTCTGGAGTTGAAGCAGATACAGTCAAAGGAGCAGCAGGAGGAGTATGAGAGAGTCCTTCGGGAACTGTTTCAAATACAGTAATGGAGAGGTTTTATGCAGGTTGTAATCGGAACGAGAGGTTCAAAGCTGGCAATGGTACAGGCGGAGTATGTCAGAGACCGTCTGCAGGAGAAATATCCGGAGGATGTATTTCTCCTTAAGACAATTAAGACGAAGGGGGATCGGGTACAGGATCGTTCACTCAGTCAGATTGGAGGCAAGGGGGTTTTTGTCCGGGAAATTGAAAAGCAGCTTCTGGAGGGAGAGATCCAGCTTGCCGTACATAGTATGAAGGATATGCCGGCAGAGATGCCTGAGGGATTGTGTTTTGCAAAATCATGGTCCCGTGAGGATGCGAGAGATGTTCTGGTGCTGAGAGAGGCGGCAAGTCTGGAAGATTTGCCGCACAATGCCGTGATCGGGACCGGCAGCAAACGAAGAGCATTGCAGCTGTTGCAGTTGCGGGAGGATTTGCGGATTGTGGATATCCGCGGAAATGTGGATACACGTCTTGCGCGGATGGAGCGCGAAAAGCTGGATGGAATTGTTCTTGCGGCAGCAGGATTGAACCGGCTTGGCAGAGCCGAAGTAATCACTCAGTATCTCGAACCGGAGCAGATGATTCCGGCACCGGCACAGGGCGTGCTGGCAATACAGCTGTGTGCCGGAAGGAAGGATTTGCTGGAGAAAGTGAATGCTTTTGCAGATGAGGAGGCAGACCGGATTACCCGGGCGGAGAGGACATTTGTGCAGGAGATGGGAGGAGACTGTACGTTGCCGGTGGGGGCCTATGCAAGTGTGCTTATGGATGGAAGCGTGCAGCTTCTGGCAGCTTTTGGCAGTGAAGACGGCTCAAAACTAGTGCGTGTCAGGTCGGTTGGAAAGACGGCCAGTGAAGCAGCAAAGACAGCGGCTTCAGGGATTCGGGAAGCACTTGTTGCAAGTACTGTAGGCACGGTGGTATAATTGGGATATAGTTTGGAAATTTGTTACAAAAGACATGTCACGCAGGAGGAAACTGTATGAATATTCAAATGCAGGTTTGTGGGTTACTCATTATGCTGTTGCTGTTGTATTTTTGCATCAGGCAGAAATCTCTTTGGATGACAACTGAGCGGATGTTTCTGCGGACTCTCATTATTTCCATGATCTGCGTCAGCTTCGATATCCTCTCCATTGCAGCGATTGTCAACCGGGAGCATATCTCTGCTTTTGTACTTGCGTTTATATGTAAGAGTTACCTGGTATCTCTGGTTGCGGTAGGGTATTCCGGTCTTGTTTATACAAATATGGATCTTAGCAATGGGAAAATGGCACATACGCTAATGCTGGTGAGCCGTGTGGTTGGAATTGGAGCTGTTGCTTTGATCTATATTCTGCCAATTGATTACTATAATGAGGGCAGAAGAGTTTATACACTTGGTGCCAGTGTGCAGGCAACCTATGTGTTTGCCCTGATAT
Organism: Agathobacter sp.; assembly: GCA_022775045.1. Classification (GTDB taxonomy): domain Bacteria; phylum Bacillota; class Clostridia; order Lachnospirales; family Lachnospiraceae; genus Roseburia. The sequence continues at coordinate 10,265 of JALFLB010000005.1, forward strand.
GTGTTCTTGCAACGATGTACCGGGTTCTGCGCTACGGAAACAGGATGAACCCGAAGCGTGCACATGCCATTCGGTCGTGGATGTGTCTGTGGATCCTTGCAACCGTGATTCAGGCGTGTAACAATTCAGTTCTGCTGGTTGGTTTTGCAACCTCTTTGGGAATGGTCATTTTGTTTTTTGAACTGGAAAATCCGGAAGCAAATATGGACAGGGAAACCGGAGCATTTAATTCTCATGCCCTGAGGGAATTTATGAAGCAAAAATACCAGAATGGGGAACCATTTTCTTTGCTGTTAATCTCTTTGGAAAAATATCAGAGTGATGAGTTTGAAATGCGCAGAATTGAGGGCATTTTTCCAGATATAATCAGATATTTTGAGACGGTTCCGGATGCAAAGCTGTTTAAGAGAGTGGAACATGAACTGGTTCTGATGTTTCGGACACCGTATCAGCTGCAGAAGGTCTTTGCTCAGATTCAGGAACGTTTCAGGGAAAAGTGGGAGGAAAAGGAAAGGGGTTATTCTCTTGTAATCGATCCTGTTTATGTGATTCTGCAGGACAGTTCTCTGGTGAACAGTGCGGAGGAGATATTCCGGATACTTGGAGCAGGCAAAGAAGAGAGAGAAGACGATTCGGTTATCTATATCGATAAGGAATTGTTGGTGCGAATGAAAGAAAAGGAGAATATTGCCAGAACAATCCGCAATGCGATCAGAGATGATCGTGTGGAAGTGTTTTACCAGCCGATTTACTCGGTGGCTAAAAAACAGTTTGTCTCAGCGGAGGCATTGGTGCGGATTCGAAATCAGGATGGAAGTATTTTACCGCCGGGAGTGTTTATTCCGGTTGCGGAGGAGAATGGAAGCATTCTTCGTCTGGGAGAGATCGTGTTTGAGAAAACCTGTGAGTTTATCAAAAAGAATGATATTCGAAAGCTTGGAATAGAGTATATCGAGGTGAATCTCTCTGTGGAGCAATGTGAGAATGAGAACCTTGCGGACAGTTATATCCGGGTTATGGAAAAATACCAGGTGGATCCATCCCTGATCAATCTGGAGATTACGGAGACCGGATCAATTAAGGCGAGAAAGATTCTGTTGCGCAATATGGAAAAACTGATCGCGGTCGGTGTTAAGTTTTCGTTGGATGATTTTGGAAATGGCGAGAGTAATCTGAATTATATTGTGGATATGCCGGTTCAAATCGTCAAGTTTGACCGGGATATGACACAGGCATATTTTGCAAAAGAGAAGGCAAAATTTGTCATGCATGCAGCGAAAAATATGATTCAGGAGATGGGACTTGAGATTGTGGCGGAGGGAGTAGAAACCGAAGCACAGCTTCAGTCTCTGGCAGAAATCAGCATTGATTTTATTCAGGGTTTCTATTTTTCAAAGCCGCTGCCTCAGGAGGAGTTTTTGAGATTTATTGAAGAGAGAAGGCAAAGCAAAACCTATTGATGAAAGATGGTTGAAGAAAGGAAACAAAATGTCCGGTATGGTATATTTAGTAGGAGCAGGACCCGGGGATCCTGGACTTGTGACCGCAAGAGGTTTGGAACTGATTAAAAAGGCAGACTGCATCATATACGACCGGCTTAGTGCGCCGGAACTTTTAGATTATGCACGTGCAGACTGCGAGCAAATCTATGTCGGAAAAGCAGATCAGCATCACACACTGCCTCAGGAAGAAATCAATGCGCTTCTGGTGGAGAAGGCAAGGTTACTTTCCAATGTGGTGAGACTGAAGGGTGGGGATGTTTATGTGTTCGGAAGAGGTGGAGAGGAAGGAATCTATCTTGCAGAACATGGAATTGCATTTACGGTTGTTCCGGGAGTAAGCTCTGCCATCGCTGGAGCAGCTTATGCGGGAATTCCGGTTACTCATCGTGGCATAGCGACAGCATTTCGCGTCATTACCGCGCACAATCGCAAGGATCAGACAACAGAGATGGATTTTGCATCCATGAGGGATGATCAGGAAACACTGATTTTTCTCATGGGACTTAGCAAAGTGGGAGAAATTGCAGACGGACTGATGGAAGCAGGCCGTACCGGAAATACTCCGGTGGCGGTAATTTCACATGCGACGACACCGGCGCAGAAAGTCTGTGTGGGGTCACTTGATACCATTGCGCAAAAGGTAAGCGTACAGCAGCTGACATCACCGGCAATGATCGTAGTTGGGGAAGTTGTCCGGCTACGGGAGACACTGAATGTTTTTGAAAAAATGCCGCTTTTTGGAAAAAAATATCTGGTGCCGAAGATCGGAAGCGAGCCATCCCGTCTTGCGGAGCGCCTTCGTGCAAAGGGGGCAGCAGTGACAGAATGTATGGTGGGAGAAATTGTGGGTATTCCGGCAAGATATACCCGTCAGGAATTGTCACAGGTGGATATTCTTTTGTTTACCAGTCAGAACGGAGTCGAATACTTTATGAGAAATCTGTTTGCTTCCGGGCTGGATGTGCGCATATTGAGCCATGCGCGGCTTGTGGTAATCGGACAGAAGACAGCGCAGAAATTGCGTGAGTATGGACTGTGTGCTGATTTCATTCCGGAGAAGTTTGACAGTGATGCGCTTCTGTCAGAACTGAAGCAGTACATGAAGCAGCTTCATGCGGACGATCCATTTCGCAGACTGGTCACATGGTATCCGACGGCGAAGAATGCAAAGGATGAACTGGTGGATGGACTGCTGGAGGTGTGTGACTGTGGCCGGCTGAATGTGTATGACAATGTGGTGTGTGAACCAAAGATCAATGGGACTCCTGCTTCAATTAACGATGAAGAACTTATTTCCTATGATGGAATTTTCTTTACCTGCGCATCTTCTGCGGAGCGTCTGCTGGGCGGAAAGAATCTGGAATTTCTGCAGCAGCTTGGGGTACACACCTCAATTTATTCAATCGGACCGAAGTGCAGCCGTGCGTTAGGCAGTCTGGGAATCACCCCGGTTATCGAGGCCGGGGTCCATACCTACGAGGGCCTTCTGCGCCTCATTCTTTAAAACAGGCATTGGCCATTGCAAAATGATTATGCACTTTGAATTGTTCACCTGCAGCAGAAGATGATTCTATGCGAGTCATATCAAGTGACTTTCCCGTGTATTTCTCTATACGATTCATGCCACAACTCGCATTCCAGGCTACCAATTGCACCCAACGGAATTTTTATCCTTATGGATGTTTCTTTGTTTGCATTTTTCCGCGCCGATATTTCTAGCGCCCTTCGGATATCTGCACCGCCGTTGGTGCGCCTTTTAGTAAATCGTGCAGATGTTAGGCATCCGGGCAATAAATGAACGGCGGGGAAGCGCACACGATGTGCGCTTAGGCATGCCAAAGCCATGGATGGCGGTTCATGCCGTCCCCGCCGTGAAACCTCGAAGAGTGCCCGGATGCTTACAACTGCTAGATTTACGGTTTGCGCGCACCAACGGCGGTGCAGATAACGAAGAGGCGAGAAATATCGCACTCACCAAATGCAAAGACGAAACATCTTTGATAAAAATTCCTACCTTGGGGCAATTTGTGCATGGATGCGAATGATTGTGTCATAAATGGTATAGAAATATGCACGGGGATAAGCCACCAGAAATCATTCGCATAGAATCGTATTCTGGAGCAGGCAGACAACAAAAAATAGAATTTTGCAATTGCCTGTAGGAAATGTAGAATGGAGGAGGTGAGTGTGTGACTTATGCAAATGTGATAGTGGATATTTCGGTAGAAAAGCTGGATAAATCCTTTCAGTATCGGATTCCAGAAGAACTGAAGGAGAACATAGAGGTCGGAGTTCAGGTGGATATACCCTTTGGGAGTCGCACACTGACCGGATATGTGATAGAATTGACCGATGAGGCAGAGTTTGATGTTGAAAAGATTCGGCCTTTGATTGGAATTCATAAAGGCAGTGTTCCGATGGAATCCCAATTGATTGCATTGGCGGGCTGGATGCGAAAACATTATGGATCAACCATGAATCAGGCGTTGAAGGCAGTGCTTCCTATCCGGAGACAGACAAAGCATGTTGAGCATCGAAAAATCTGCCTGTTGCTTTCTGTGGAGGAGGCAAGGCAGAAGCTGGCTCTTTTTGAGGCGAAGCATTACACGGCGAAGGCACGGCTTCTTCGGGAATTGATCGCACAGCCGGAACTGGACTATACACTGGTAACGAATAAATTAAATATTTCAGTGGCAACAATCCGGGGGATGCAGCAACAGGAAATCCTTTCGGTGGAAACCATCCGCCAGTACCGCAATCCGGTTGCACACCTGAATCAGCAAGGGTATCATCTGATGCTGAATGAGGATCAACAGAGAGTCGCGGATATGGTGATCGCGGATATGGATGCCGGACGGATGGAAACATATCTGCTCAAAGGCGTGACAGGAAGCGGTAAGACGGAAGTATATATGGAACTGATTGCCCATGTACTGGAGAAAGGGAGACAGGCAATCATGCTGATTCCGGAGATTGCGCTGACTTATCAGACTGTCATGCGGTTTTATAACCGGTTTGGAGACCGGGTGTCCATTATGAATTCCAGGCTTTCCATGGGGGAACGTTATGATCAGTTTGAGCGCGCAAAGGCGGGGGATATCGATATTATGATCGGACCTCGTTCGGCACTTTTTGCCCCGTTTCCGAATCTTGGACTGATTATTATAGACGAGGAACATGAGACATCCTACAAAAGTGAGACAGCGCCGCGTTATCATGCCAGAGAGGTGGCAATCGAGCGGGCGCGGATGAGTCATGCCAGTGTCGTGCTGGGTTCAGCAACTCCGTCTATTGACAGCTATTATCAGGCGAAGCTGGGAAATTACCGTTTGCTGGAATTGAACCAGCGGGTGAAGGAACAGGCGCTTCCTTCCTGCGAGATTGTGGATATGAGAAAGGAATTACGTGAGGGAAACCGTTCCATTTTGAGTGAACGGCTGCAGGAACTGATGGAGGAGCGACTGGAAAAACAGGAGCAGATCATGCTTTTTCTCAATCGGAGAGGGGTATCGGGATTTATTTCATGCAGAGCGTGCGGATATGTGTTAAAATGTCCTCATTGCGATGTATCCTTAAGTCAGCATGCTGGTGGCAGAATGATTTGTCATTACTGTGGTTATGAGGAACCTGTGCCGGAGGTATGTCCTTCCTGCGGCAGCAAATATCTGGGAGGATTTAAGGCTGGAACCCAGAAGATTGAGATGCTGGTACAGAAGAGGTTTCCGAAGGCGAAGGTACTGCGGATGGATTTTGATACAACGAGGACAAAGGATTCCTATGAGAAAATTTTGCAGACTTTTGCCAATCATGAGGCAGATATCCTGATTGGAACCCAGATGATTGTCAAAGGGCACGACTTCGCAAATGTGACGCTGGTGGGGGTGCTCGCGGCAGATATGTCTTTACATGTACCGGATTTTCATGCCTCAGAGCGCACGTTCCAGCTTTTGACACAGGCTGTGGGACGTGCCGGAAGGGGAGAAAAGGCCGGGCAGGCGATTATTCAGACTTACGATCCCGATCATTTTGCGATTCAGACTGCACAGGAACAAAATTATGAATCATTTTATGCACAGGAGATTGCCTATCGCAACATGCTACTGTATCCGCCGGTCTGGAATCTTCTGGTGGTACACTGTGCAGGAGAAGATTATGAGATTGTTGCGGAAGCATCGGAGAAACTTGCACTGCGGCTACAGCAGGAAATTGCCACGCAGGGCGGTCGTACGTTGCTTGTGGGACCGGCAGATGCAGCAATTTCCAGAATCAATGATGTATTTCGTAAGGTCATTTATATGAAAAGCGCCGGGTATGAGATGCTGGTCGGCCTGAAGGATGACCTTGAGCTGTATCTCAAGGAGGAGAGCATATTTGACAAAGTGACAGTTCAATTTGATTTTAACCCGACAAGTGGTTTTTAGGAGGTAAAAGATTATGGCACTTAGAACAATTCGTATACAGGGAGATCCTGTATTGAACAAAGAATGCAGACCGATTGCGGAGGTGACACCGAGAATCCGCACATTGGCCGAGGATATGGTTGAGACAATGTACGAGGCAAATGGAGTAGGGCTTGCAGCCCCACAGGTGGGAATTTTAAAACGGCTGGTTGTGATTGATGTAGGGGATGGTCAGGGACCATTTATCATGATCAATCCACAGATTGTGGAATCTTCCGGTGAACAGACGGGTGATGAGGGATGCCTGAGTGTCCCGGGAAAGGCGGGCTGTGTGACCCGACCGAATCATGTCAGGGCAAAATATTTTGATCTGGATATGAAGGAATGTGAGATTGTAGGCGATGAACTTCTGGCGCGTGCCATTTGTCATGAACTGGATCACCTTGATGGGCATCTGTATGTGGAAAAAGTGACAGGTGGACTCCATGATGTAACGTATGACAAAGAGGATGAAGAGGAATAATATGAGAGTTGTATTTATGGGAACACCGGATTTCGCGGTGGGGATATTAGAGGAGATCATTCGCGCAGGACACGAGGTTGTTCTCGTGGTAACGCAGCCGGATAAGCCGAAGGGAAGAGGCAACACAATGCAGTTTCCACCGGTCAAGGAATGTGCACTCGAACATGGAATCGAAGTGTTCCAGCCAAAGAAGATCAGAGAAGATGCAAATGTGGAATATTTAAAAAAGTATGCGCCTGACATTATGATTGTGGCAGCGTTCGGACAGATTCTTTCAAAAAATATTCTGGATCTTCCGAAATATGGATGTGTAAATGTTCATGCATCTCTGCTCCCGAAGTACCGGGGGGCGGCGCCGATTCAGTGGGCAATCATCAATGGAGATGAAATTACCGGTGTGACGACCATGCGTATGGATGTAGGAATCGATACAGGAGACATGATAGCCAAACGACAGGTGCGCATCGCTTGTGATGAGACAGGAGGAAGTCTGTTTGACAAGCTGACGGAAGCAGGTGCAAAGCTTTGTGTTGAGACAATGGAGATGTTGGAACAGGGTACGGCGGAATTTACCCCACAGGATAATGAAGCCAGCACCCATACAAGTATGATTACCAAGGAACTTGGCAATATTGACTGGACGAAATCTGCCGTAGAAATTGAGCGCCTGATCCGTGGCTTGAATCCGTGGCCGAGTGCCTATACGCATTTGAATAATAAAACCTTTAAGATCTGGAAGGCCAGGGTGGCAGACCAGAAAGGTGATTATCAGCCGGGATGCATTGCCCGTGTGAGCAAAAATGAGCTGCTCGTGCAGACCGGAGATGGGATGCTTTCCCTTCTCGAGGTTCAGCTTGAGGGAAAGAAGAGGATGGATGCAGGATCTTTCCTGCGCGGTTATCCGGTAGAGGAAGGAATCTTTTTAATGCAGTAAGGCAGAAAGGAGACAGTAATTATGCCATATATTTATTGGGACAGCACATATTTTCTGGTACTGATCGGTGCAGTGATCTGTATGATTGCATCGGCGAGAGTAAAGACGACTTTTAATAAATATTCACGCTATCGCAGTATGTCCGGAATGACCGGAGCACAGGCAGCAGAGAGAATTCTTCATGCGGCTGGAATTTATGATGTGACGATCCACCGTGTATCAGGAAGTTTAACGGATCATTACAATCCGGCAAACAAGACACTGAATCTTTCAGAGACAGTTTGCAATCAGACGTCGGTTGCGGCAGTGGGGGTTGCAGCACATGAGTGTGGACATGCAATCCAGCACGCCAGAGGGTATGTGCCGCTTCGTCTGCGCAGCGCGTTTGTACCGATTGCCAATTTCGGATCTGCGCTGGCGTGGCCGGTAATTCTTGTGGGGGTATTAATCAATAGCCGTTCTTCCATGATGATTATCAATATCGGAATCTTTCTGTTTTCTTTTTCGGTTCTGTTTCAGCTGATCACACTGCCTGTTGAATTTGATGCATCGAGAAGGGCAATGGCACAGCTTCGGGAACAGGGGATTTTGGGAGAACAGGAGCTGGGGCAGACGAGAAAGGTGCTTACAGCAGCGGCACTTACCTATGTGGCAAGTGCGGCGGCGGCAATTCTGCAGCTGCTTCGTGTGATACTGCTTTTTGGAGGAAGGAACCGTGACGACTAGCATCAATACCCGGGCACTTGCCCTCGAAATGCTTATGGCCATTAATGAAGAGGGGCAGTACAGTCATCTTGTACTGCGGGACGTGCTCGATAAATATCAGTATTTAAGCAAGCAGGAGAGAGCGTTTTTAACGAGACTGACGGAGGGTACCGTTGAAAGACGGATAACATTGGACTATGTCATTGATCAGTTTTCCAAGACGAAAGTGCGTAAGATGAAACCACTTATCCGCAATCTGCTTCGCATGAGTGTGTACCAGATGATGTATATGGATGCAGTGCCGGACGCAGCTGTGTGCAATGAAGCAGTAAAGCTGGCAAAAAAACGCGGATTTTCAGGACTTTCCGGGTTTGTAAACGGTGTTCTTCGAAGTGTATCAAGAGGATGGTCTGAAGTATCTTTTCCGAATGAACAGGTTCGTTATTCCATTCCGGAGTGGATGATAAGCGAGTGGATGGATGATTACGGTAAGGAAAAAACAAACGAAATTCTGGAAGCATTTTCAAAGGAGACAAAACTTACAGTGCGCACTAATTGCAAAAGGTGTACTCCGGAGGAACTGTGTAAAATGCTTGCAAAGGAAGGCGTGAAGACAGAACCAATTCCGGGATTGTCTTATGCGTTTGCACTCTCCGGTGTCGATTATCTGGCAGGACTGTCCGCTTTTGAACAGGGGTTGTTCTATGTACAGGATGTAAGTTCCATGATGGTTGCCGAGACAGCTGCACCGAAGCAGGGGGATTATGTGATTGATGTCTGTGCGGCACCCGGCGGCAAGAGCACACATATGGCGGAGCTTTTGAATGGAACCGGGATGGTGGAAGCAAGGGATTTGACGGAATATAAGGTGGAACTGATTGAGGAGAACCGAATCCGGCATGGACTTGACAATATGCGTTCTGTGCAGATGGATGCAACTGTAGAGGATCCAAAATCTCACAGGAAAGCGGATGTTTTGGTTTGTGATCTGCCATGTTCAGGACTTGGTGTGATTGGGCGAAAGACAGACATCCGTTATAAGATGACAGAGGAAAAGGCGCATGATCTTGCAACGCTGCAGAGGCAGATTTTGTCTGTGGTCTATGATTATGTGAAGCCGGGCGGAACACTTCTCTACAGTACCTGTACCATCCGGCGTGAGGAGAATGAGGAGAATGTGGACTGGTTTTTAAGGAGACATCCGGATTTTTCATTGGAAACACAAAGACAGATGTTTCCTGGGGAAGTCGGAAATGATGGGTTTTTCCTTGCCAAGCTGATAAGGAGCCGTGATGAGTAATAAAATCGATATCAAGTCATTGAATTTGGAAGAAATGATACAACTGGTTGCAGAAATGGGAGAAAAGGCATTTCGCGCAAAGCAGGTTTACCAGTGGCTTCATCAGAAGCAGGTGGATACGTTTGCACAGATGACGAATCTTTCCAAGGCATTTCGTGAGCAGATGCAGAATCGTTGTTACATAACTTCATTGAAGCAGGAGCAGGTTCAGATTTCAAAGATTGACGGAACCAGAAAATATCTTTTTGCCCTTGCTGATGGTAACGTGATTGAGAGTGTTCTGATGCGCTATAAGCATGGAAATTCGGTATGTATTTCCTCACAGGTCGGATGCCGGATGGGATGCCGTTTTTGTGCCTCTACGATAGATGGTCTGGTGCGTGGGCTGACACCGGCAGAGATGCTTGACCAGATCTATAAAATAGGACAGGATATCGGGGAGCGGATATCCAATGTCGTAGTAATGGGTACGGGGGAGCCGATGGATAATTTTGATCATCTGCTGCGGTTTATTGAAATGCTTACGGATGAGAACGGACTTCATATCAGCCAGCGAAATCTGACGGTCTCGACCTGTGGAATTGTGCCGAGAATACGGGAGTTGGCAGAGCACAAACTATCAATTACGCTCGCACTCTCTTTGCATGCGTCAAATCAGAAAAAAAGACTTGAACTGATGCCGGTTGCAAATAAGTATGAGATCCACGAGGTGATTGATGCCTGCCGTTATTATTTTGAGAAAACTGGGCGCAGAGTTACATTTGAATACAGTCTGGTTGGCGGTGTAAATGATACGGATGAGGATGCAAGGGAACTTTCCCATCTGATTGCCGGAATGAACTGTCATGTGAATCTGATTCCGGTCAATCCGATTGAAGAACGCAATTATGTTCAGTCCAACGGAAAGGTGATTGAGGCATTTAAGAGTAAGCTGGAAAGCAATGGAATTAATGTTACGATCCGCCGTGAGATGGGACGGGATATTGATGGAGCCTGCGGGCAGCTGCGGCGAAAATACAGCCGAAAGCAAACGATAACATCAACTTGCATATCATGATGTCTTGTGCTAATATGAACAAATGATGGGGCAGTAGGTTTTTTGTTTAGTAAGAGAAAGGATAAAACGGATGAAGACGTATTCCATAACGGATACAGGCATCCTGCGGGAGATGAATCAGGATTATTTCTTCGCGTCGGATGAACCCGTTGGGAATCTCCCAAATCTATATATTGTAGCGGATGGAATGGGCGGCCATAAAGCAGGCGATTATGCATCCCGCTATACAACGCAGCGGGTGGTAGCATCGGTGTCCAGAAGTCTGGGAGAGGAACCGGTTACAATTTTAAAAGAGGCGATTGCTACTGCAAATAAGCTCTTGATTCAGGAGGCTGCAGAGGATGAGACCAAAAGGGGGATGGGCACCACATTGGTGGTTGCAACAATCCTTGAAGGAAAACTGTATGTGGCCAATGTCGGAGACAGCAGACTTTATCTCGTGGATGATGACATTCATCAGATTACGCGGGATCATTCGCTTGTAGCAGAGATGGTACGAATGGGAGAGGTGGATATCTCTGAGGCAAGAGAACATCCGGATAAGAATATTATCACGCGGGCAATCGGAGCGGGGGAGAATGTAGAGGCAGATTTTTTTGAAGTAGAGCTTAAGTCGGGAATCCATATTGTGATGTGTACAGATGGACTGACAAATATGGTAGAAGATTCTGTGATCCGGGATATTGTATTAGAGGATGTTCCAATAGAACAGAGAGTAGAACAATTGGTGGATACTGCCAACCGTCAGGGAGGCAAGGACAATATTACCGTAATGATTATTGAATAATCAATTTCTTGATGAGGTGAAAGAATGTTAACAGTTGGTACGTATTTAGCGGATCGCTATGAGATTGTGAGTAAAATCGGTGCAGGCGGAATGTCTGACGTATACAAGGCAAAGGATCATATACTTGGTCGTTTTGTTGCAATTAAGGTATTGAAGCAGGAGTTCTCGGAGGATCGGGGCTTTGTAGCAAAATTTCGAACGGAGGCACAGTCCGCAGCAGGGCTTGAACATCCGAATATTGTCAATATCTATGACGTAGGAAGTGAAGAGGGTCTCCACTATATTGTAATGGAATATGTGGAGGGGATAACCCTTAAGACATATATTGAAAAAAAAGGACAGCTGTCTTTTAAGGAGGCAGTCAGTATTGCCATTCAGGTGGCCCGTGGAATTGAGGCGGCTCATAATAAGCAGATTACCCACCGGGATATCAAGCCGCAGAATATTATTATTTCAACTGAGGGAAAAGTCAAGGTGACCGATTTTGGTATTGCAAGGGCGGCATCTTCCAATACAATCAGTTCAGATGTGATGGGGTCGGTACATTATTCTTCTCCGGAGCAGGCAAGAAATGGTTTTGTAGATGGAAGAAGCGATATTTATTCCCTCGGAATCGTTATGTATGAGATGGTGACCGGGCGTGTACCTTTTGATGGGGACACAACTGTGGCAGTGGCAATCCAGCATTTGCAGGAGGAGATGACACCGCCGAGTACCTATGCAAAGGATCTTCCTGTCAGCATGGAGAAAATTATTTTAAAATGCACACAGAAGAATTCGGATCGCCGCTATCAGACCATTGGCGAATTATTAAATGATTTAAGGAGGGTGCTAGCACATCCTGATGAAGATTTTGTGGTAATTGCGCCGTTGGTTGACAATGGTAAGACCAAGGTGATCAGTGAAGATGAATTAAAACAGATCAAGGAACGTGGGATTGACAGTTCTGCGGATAGTGTGGTCAAAGAGACACCGCGGTATGAGGAACCGGAAGAAGAGGATGATGAGGAGGATGATGAGGAAGGTCTGAATCCAAAGATGGATAAGGTTGTTACCATTATGGGAATTGTTGTGGCGGCAATCATTTTGATCGTAATCATTTATCTGATTGGGAGCTTTTTTGGACTGTTTCGTTTTTCCAAGAAGCCGGCAGATACCCAGGAGACCCAGACGCAGACAGAAAGTCAGACAGAGACAGGGCAGGAGATTCCGATTGCGGTAGAGAATATCTGTGGCAAGACACAGGAAGAAGCACAGCGCATTCTGGAAGGTCAGGGATTATATATGTTTGTCATCGCGGAGCAGAAGTCGGATCAGCCGGCAGGCACGATCTTGGAGCAGGATCCGGCCGGTGGAACAACTGTTTCGAAGGGAACAACGATTAATGTTATTATTGCCGGTACAGAGAATGTGGATTTTACCAATTCTGAGAATAATAACGGAGAAACTGTGATAGTTCCGGAGGTGAAGGGATATATAGAGAAAGATGCGGTAAGTAAGCTGCAGGCATCTGGTCTTAAGGTATCCAAGAGTTATGAGTATAATGAAAATGTAGAGGCGGGGAAAGTTATTTCCCAGAATCCGTCCGGTGGCAGCAGTGTGCCGAAGGACAGCATGGTGACGATTGTTATCAGTCAGGGAAAACAGTCGGTAAAAGTTCCTTCTGTAACAGGAAAGTCAAAGGAGAGTGCAATGGATCTGCTGGCATCTGCAGGTCTGAGGGGTGCGGTAAAAGAAGCTTACAGTGATACGGTAGAAGCTGGAACCGTTATTTCACAGAGTGTAGCTGCCGATAAGCTGGTTCCGGCAGATACGACAGTTACCATTACTGTCAGTCTGGGACCGGAGGAGAGCAGTTATTGCTTTAACAAGACCTATAAAGCACCGGAAAATGCGGTCAGTGCAGAGTATTCGGTGGTCGGAAGTGATGGAGTTCCTTACGATGGCGGAGTGGTTGATGTGAGTGGTTCTCTGACAATCTCTGTTACGGATATGGAGTGTTCCTCCGGAAAGGTTACGATTGTCTGGACCATTCAGACGATTGACGAGGAAGGACTTTCTGATACATCTACGAAGAAGGAAAGTTTTTCCGTGGATTTTCAAAAGCAATAGGTAATATATGCAGGGAAAGATTGTGAAAGGAATTTCCGGTTTTTATTATGTCCAGTGTGCCTGTGATGCATCGGGTACAGGAATGTTGCAATCCGGAATATATGAGTGTAAAGCAAAAGGAATTTTCCGGAAGCAGAAAGTGAAGCCGCTGGTTGGGGACAATGTGGAGATTGTGGTTCTCGATGAAGAGAACCGCATTGGTAACGTGGAACAGATACTTCCGCGAAAAAATGCATTGATCCGTCCGGCGGTATCTAATGTGGATATGGCACTGGTGATTTTTGCTGCGGCGAAGCCGGAGCCGAATTTTAATTTGCTGGATCGGTTTTTATGCATGATGGAATATCAGAAAGTGCCGGTTACAATCTGCTTTAATAAAGCAGATCTTGTCACGGATGAAGAGAGGGAAAAGCTTTGGAAGATTTATGAGCCGGCAGGGTATGATCTGATTTTTACCAGTGTGATAACAGGGGAGAATGTTTCCTTACTCCACGAGCTGCTCCGTGGAAAGACTACAACGGTAGCAGGACCTTCTGGTGTGGGAAAGTCATCTTTGATTAATCAGCTGCAGGATTCCGTGCAGATGCAGACGGGGCAGATCAGCGATAAAATTGGTCGTGGAAAACATACTACCCGGCATTCTGAACTGATTACCATCGGTGTAGATACGTACATTATGGATACACCTGGATTCAGTTCGATGGACATGCCGGGGTTTGAAAAGGAAGAGTTATGGAGCTGTTATCCGGAATTTGTTACCCACGAGCCGAAGTGCCGGTTTATCGGCTGCAGTCATATCACAGAGCCGGATTGCGGAGTCAAGGAGGCTCTTACTGAGGGGAAGATTAGTCAGATTCGTTATGATAACTATGTTCTTCTCTACGAAGAAATGAAAAATACACGAAAGTATTAGGAGGATACCATGAATTGTTTATCACCATCAATCCTGTCAGCTGATTTTTCCTGCCTGGGAGAACAAGTCCGGCAGTTGGATGAGGCAGGAGCCGGATATGTGCATATTGATGTCATGGATGGAAGCTTTGTGCCGAGTATTTCATTTGGATTTCCAATCATTGAATCTATTCGTCCCTGTACTGAGCGTTTGTTTGATGTACATCTGATGATTGATGAACCAATTCGGTATATTGCAGATTTTGCACGTGCGGGAGCGGATCTTATTACGGTACATGCAGAGGCATGCCGGCATCTGGATCGGACAATCGAAGCGATTCGGGAGCAGGGGATTCTCGCAGGGGTTGCACTGAATCCGGCAACACCAATCGAGACAATCCGTCATATTCTGCCCAAAGTAGATATGGTATTGATCATGACGGTAAATCCTGGATTTGGAGGGCAAAAGCTGATTCCCTATACGATTAATAAGGTCAGGGAACTGAAAGCTTTGACGGATGAATTGGAACTTAAGGTAGATATTGAGGTGGATGGAGGAATCAATCTTGATAATGTGGAGACCGTGATGGAGGCGGGGGCCAATATTATTGTAGCTGGCTCGGCGGTGTTTCATGGGGATATTTGCGAGAATGTCACACGTTTTCTGGAATTGATGAAGGAGTAAAACGCGTGTTTAGGATAGGGGGACACAAAGTATGAAGTATTTGATTGTTTCGGGTGGTTATGCTTCCGATGAGTTTGTATCGGAGACAATCCGCAGGGGTGGATTTGAGGTTGTGATGGCAGCGGATTCCGGATTGGATTTTTTGTATCGTACAGGAATTATGCCGGATGTGATCGTGGGTGATTTTGATTCGGTCAAATCGGATGCATTGGATTATTTCCGTGAGTTTGAACATATCGAGATGTGTATGCTCAATCCTGAGAAGGACGATACCGATACGGAGTTTGCAATCCGTGAGGCAATCCGCAGAGGAGCGAGCAAGATAACAATTGTCGGAGGTACCGGCACGAGAATTGACCATGTGCTGGGCAATATCTGTCTGCTTGGCATTGGACTTGAGGAGAACGTAAAGATTGTACTGTTGGATGAACATAATCGAATCCGCATGATTGACAAGCCGTTGGTTCTGAAGAAAGAGGAACAATATGGAAAATATATTTCCCTTGTGCCATATTCGGACCGGGTGACAGGTGTGACACTGACCGGACTGAAGTATCCGCTTACGGATTATACGATGGGGGGATTTAATTCTCTTGGAATCAGTAATGAGATAGTAGATGAGGAGGCAACCATCAGTCTGACATCAGGACAGCTGTTGGTCATTGAGTCGCGGGATTGATCTGTTTTTGAAAGGTTAATGATATACCCAATCATAGGGTAAAGCCTGTTGACAATTATCTGGTATTTTATAATCTGAATAAAGATACAGGAATTGTAACTTTATTCGCCTTGGAGAAATGAGGAAGGATTCGTGTTCATGGGCATGAAATAATTTCTGCTCAATGCAGAAGATACTGAAAGATTGTTTATCAAACCAGAATTGTTCAAAAGAAAGAAATGTACATTTGGGCGCTGATGTGGTACACTATATTGTGCACGCCTGGTCGATAGATTCGGCAAGAGACAGCAGGAAATACAGTAAAATCAATACTTTCAGAAGGAGAATAATAAATTATGAAACTAGGAATCGTAGGACTTCCGAATGTTGGGAAAAGCACACTGTTTAATTCACTGACAAAGGCGGGGGCGGAATCTGCCAATTATCCGTTCTGTACCATTGATCCAAACGTTGGAATCGTTCCGGTGCCGGACGAGAGAATTGTAAAGCTCGGCGAATTATATCATACAAAGAAGGTGACACCGGCCACAATTGAGTTTGTAGATATTGCAGGTCTGGTAAAAGGCGCCAGCAAGGGAGAGGGTCTTGGAAACCAGTTCCTTGCCAACATCAGGGAGGTTGATGCAATCGTTCATGTTGTGCGCTGTTTCGAGGATTCTAATATTATTCATGTGGATGGTTCGGTAGATCCGGCGAGAGATATAGAGACTATCAATCTTGAACTGATTTTTTCTGATCTTGAGATTCTTGAGCGAAGGATTGCAAAAGTTGCAAAGCAGGCGCGTATGGACAAGACCCTTGCCAAAGAGATGGAGCTTCTGGAAGCTTTAAAAGCACACTTGGAGAATAACCAGATGGCAAGAACCTTCGAAGTGCCGGAGGATGAAGATAAGCAGGCATGGTTTGCATCATATAACCTGCTTACGGCAAAGCCAACCATCTATGCTGCCAATGTCACAGAGGATGATCTTGCAGATGATGGAGCCGCCAATCCGCATGTAGCGAAGGTGCGTGAAATGGCAAGTGCAGAGGGTGCAGAGGTGTTTGTGATCTGTGCACAGATTGAGCAGGAACTTGCAGATCTTGATGAGGAGGAAAAGCAGGAGTATCTGGATGATCTGGGCGTGAAATCCAGTGGTCTTGACAAGCTTGTGGCAGCAAGCTATTCACTGCTTGGACTCATTTCTTTCCTTACTGCCGGAGAAGATGAGTGTCGTGCATGGACCATTAAAAAAGGAACCAAGGCGCCTCAGGCTGCCGGAAAGATCCACACGGATTTTGAGAGAGGATTTATTAAGGCAGAGGTCGTTAATTATCAGGATCTGCTGGATTGCGGAAGTCTTTCTGCGGCAAAAGAGAAAGGCATTGTCGGACTCGAGGGAAAAGATTACATAGTTAAAGATGGAGATGTGATTTTGTTCCGGTTCAATGTATAAGAAAATTATTATTCATACATAGAAGTTTGTGTATGCGCATAGAATCAACTGTGGGGGTTGGTTTTATGCGCTTTTCTGATTTGTGTGAAAAAGAAGTGATCAGTGTTAATGACTGCAGATGTCTGGGGAATGTAAGAGATCTGGAATTTGACAAGGAGTGCGGGGATATAAAAGCATTAATCGTTCCGGGACCGGGCAAATATCTGGGATTTTTTGGAAGGGATTGCGAATTTTTTATTCCATGGTCTAAAGTTATTCGGATTGGACCCGATATAATACTTGTAGATTTTGATGAAAAAGAAATGAAACATAAAATCTAAAGGCTGCAAATGTTGACAATAATTTCGAGGAAAGTTATACTGAATCTGATAGAAGATAATGGAGGTAGCCTTCAATGAAATGCCCGTTTTGCAGCAGTGAGAATACACGAGTGATTGACTCGAGACCGGCGGATGACAATAATTCCATTCGAAGAAGAAGATTATGTGATGATTGTGGTAAGCGTTTTACTACATATGAGAAGGTTGAGACAATCCCTCTGATTATTATTAAGAAGGACAATAATCGTGAGCAGTATGACCGCTCCAAGATTGAGAAGGGAGTATTGCTTGCCTGCCATAAGCGTCCGATTTCTGCGGAACAGATCACGAAGCTTGTGGATGATGTAGAGATAGAGATTTTTAATCGTGAGGAGAAGGAGATATCCAGTTCCTTGATTGGAGAGATTCTCATGGATCGGTTAAAGGATTTAGATGCGGTAGCTTATGTTCGTTTTGCATCAGTGTACCGTGAATTTAAGGATGTGAACACATTCATGAATGAGTTGAAGAAGATGCTTGTTTGATGCTTGTGTTCGTCAGGTGAGAGGTGCTTATGAATATTTCAGGGATTCGCCCGTATGCGGGATTTTATGAGTACAACTCCATAAAGATGGCTGAGATTCGTAATCAGCAGATTACCGCTTCGCAGGAAGATTTGGCGAATGGGCCGGATCAGAGGGAAACAGAGAATGAGATCGGAGCAATGGCACCGATGATGGAGCAGAGTTTTACCTCTTACGATTTTGCTCAGAATTATGATCCGAATGCAAGCTATGAGCTGAAGGGAATTGACAGTGATATCAATGATCTGGATACGATGAAGGCAATTTCTGATCTGGATAAGGATCAGGTGCTTCGGCAGTATCAGTATTTCGTTGGGGACAGGAAGAATGTGGTGGCGCAGACTCCGTTGGAGCCGGCAGACAGAATCCTTCGTTCCGGAGAGAATTTTTCACTGTAGTACATAAGGATGGAAGGAGAGACAACAATGTGCTCATTCCTTTATCCGGGGGAGTATTTGGACTCCACATACCGGATTGATTTTGACAGATTATATAATGAGGGATATCGTGGAATCATATTTGATATTGACAACACCTTAGTCCCGCATGGAGCGCCTGCTGATGAGCGGGCGATTCTTTTGTTTGCGCACCTGAAGGAATTGGGATTTCAGTGTATGCTTTTATCCAATAATAAGGAACCACGGGTTAAGATGTTTAACGATGCGGTTGGAGTTCAATATATTTATAAAGCAGGAAAGCCAAAGCCTTCCGGTTATCGCAGGGCAATGGAGAAAATGGGGACAGATGTATCCAATACGATTTTTGTGGGAGATCAGATTTTTACAGATGTGTGTGGAGCAAATCTGGCGGGAATTCGTACTATTCTGGTGAAGCCGATTCATCCCAAGGAGGAAATCCAGATTGTATTGAAGAGGTATCTGGAAGCCGTTGTCCTGTTTTTTTATCGGATTCATAGAAAATTGTTCGGAGAAAAATATGCGTCTTCTGCGAAGTCAGAAAATGATTGAGGGACTGCCGTAAGCAGCCCCTCAATTTATTTTATTATGCCAGAGAATTTTTATCGCGCTGCCGGTTCACCGCAAGATATACAGCGAAGATCGCGGCAAAGAACAGGAGCTGCACACCGATGCACATCCGATAGGTGTCCATAGAGAGGGCTTCGTCGGAAAAACCCGCCAGCATATTTGTGATGCGGATATACCAGTAGGCCGGAAGAAACCGGGAGGCATTGATGACTGCATCGCCTAAGAACTGCTGGGGAACAAAGATGCCGCACAAAAAGCTCATACCAAGGCCGATGACATTGGATACCATATTGATGGTATTGCCATTCAGCGGGAAGGAACTGACCAGAAGGGTCAATGCCGTAGCAATCAGGATAAACACCAGACTGTTTAACAGACACAGAAGACCGTTTCGGCTGAATACCTGTTCAGGTTTGTAGAGAACTACGCTGGTAATTGTAAAAAGCAGCCAGATTCCGAGACTGTAGGTGATGCAGCCCAGACCAATCTGCGTGTTTTTGGTGTGCATATGCAAGGCGGAGCAGTTGATCCTCGCAGACAGATCCTTTTGACGGAAGGCAATCAGTACCGGAGAAAGTCCCTCCAAAAGCATCATGATCAGCACATAAGGAAGATACTGGAAAAAGTAGTACATTCCGTCCCCCGCATTGTTTGATTTCTTGTCAAACTGCAGGGAGGTAATTTCCGGGGAGGAGGAAAAGGCATCGTCGGTCTGCTTTATAGCTTCGTTGATATCAGCCCCGCCCGTGATGGAAAGGGAAAGCGCCCGGATGTAGCTGTCAATCTGCTGGTCCAAAAAGTAACCACTGGCGCTGTCTGCCCGCTTGGAGGTGTCCACTTGTGGGTTCTCTCCGGCAAGAAGCTGCTTTTCAAAGCCCTCCGGAATGGTCAGCACATAGCTGATAGTCTGGTAAAACAGATTGTCCTGCAGAGTCTCATTGTCATACGAGTCAAAGGTCACGGGTGTATGTACAGAGGTCAGGTAATCATAGAGTGCAGCGCTTGCTGCGCTCTGATCCTTATCGATGATGCAGATATCTACAGAGGAAACCTCAAATTTTTGTTTGTTGTCATTGGCTGCCGTTGCGCTCATGATGATCGTCAGTACAAGAAAGATAATGAAATATACGATAGATGAGGGCAGCTTTGCTTTTGCAATTTTAAAAAAGGTCTTATATACTTGCATATTTTTTCCTCCTTGTGAACAGGAATCCCCCGAGACAAAAGATGAAGGACAACATCAGCAGTGTCAGAACATTTCGGGTATAGCGTTCCATAGAATCGTAATTTGCCAGACTGTAAAAGCAGTCAGAGATCAGTGCCGCCGGATTGATGCGGTTGAAAAATGGCACGTATTGTTCCACGATGATCCGCATATTTCCCATCATAAGTCCGCTGAAGAAGCAGCAGGGCATGATAACAGCAAACATCATTCCGGTTTTGGCACCCTCAGATTTCGGACCGATGGTGCCAAGGAAAAATCCGAGACAAATGCCGGTCATGGTGCTTACAAAAATGGCCAGAAGGGCATATGGAAGCCGGGCGGTCATGTCAACACGGAGAACGAAAATAATGAATAGAAAAGCCAGCAGGTTGAGAATAAATTCAAATAGGATATTTGCTGCCAGTTCTCCGATGATGACAAATTGTTTTTGGGCAGGTGCGATATTTTTTCTCGCAGCCAGTGTGGACAGACTGGCCTGGTTTTCCACTGCTACATATAGACCTCCCATTGCAGTGTACAGACAAGCCATGGCAATCAGGTTGTAAAAATACTGGGTGTAGGTGTCTGTGTTGGAGCGGGAGAGGGAAACCTCCTTGCAGTACTCCGTATGCCGGGTGATGCTGTCCAGAACAGCCGGCAGCTTTTCCGGATGAGTGGCAAGGGTCTGGGCAATGAGCGATGCACTGACATTGTATTCCTCCACAAAGCTTTTTAAAATGCTCTGGTTCATCTGGGCACTGCTCATATTGGCAGAGATGGTAAGTTCTACTGTATCACCTGCATAGAGAATGCCATCGATTTCCTTTTTCTCCAGAAGTTTTAAGGCTTCCTTTTCTTTACAGAAGGTGACGATAAGCATCTGGTCGTCACCGTCCTTTCCCAGTTCATCCACCGTCGTGCGGAAAGTGTCTGCATTATGTGTGTCTTCTAAGACCACTGCGACCGGAATAGGCGCAAAGCTTTCCGTTTTTCCTATATTGGAGAATGCTACCTTAAACATACAACCTAAGAGAATCGGAAACAAAAGAATCCAGAAGAGGTTGCTTTTATTTCGTAAGAGACGAAGCATGGAATATTTGAAGATGTTTGGCATAATTGTTCCTCCTTAATTGAACATCGGTCCATGCGAGATTTGCCTTTGGCAAATAGACCGACCTTTGTGATACATCGAAGATGTACCACATTCTGCATGATAAGTTTTCACAGAAAACTTATCACATGTCTCGTAATTCCTTGCCGGTGATTTCCAAAAATACATCATTTAAAGTTGGAAGCTCGGAATAAACATGACCTGCTGATAATTCCTGTTCCTGCAGGTAATTCAGTACCCGGACAAGATTATGTTTTCCGCCACTGCAGAGAATCACCAGTTTATGGTCGGTAAAATTGGCCTCATACACATGGGGCAGAGCCCGGATGGCTGCCAGATCCTTTTCCGGAAGCTCCACAAGATCGATGGTGATGATTTCACTTTTTTTGATCATCTTTTTTAATTCTTCCTTGGTACCGACAGCGATGCTTCTGCCCTTATCCATGATAGCAATGCGGGAACAGATCTGCTCCACCTCCTCCATGTAGTGGGAGGTGTAAATGATGGTGGCTCCCTCCTCATTGAGTTTCACAATGCCTTCCAGAATTTTGTTGCGGCTCTGAGGATCTACGGCTACCGTAGGCTCATCCATGATAATGAGCTTTGGCTTATGGGCGATGCCGCAGGCAATGTTCAGCCGGCGCAGAAGACCGCCGGATAGTTTTTTTGGATGAAATTTTTTAAAGTCATTCAGACCGACAAAGTCGATCGCTTCCTGCACATACTGTTTGCGCATGGTACGGTCTTTGATGTACAGTCCGCAGAAATAGTCAATGTTTTCATAGACTGTCAGTTCATCAAAGACAGCTACATTTTGCATGACCACGCCAATCTGGCGCTTTAATTCATAGCTGTCCGGTTTCATTTCCTGACCAAAAATCTCAATGGTTCCTTTGTCATAGGATAAGAGGGACAAAAGGCAGTTGATGGTGGTGGTTTTACCTGAGCCGTTGGGACCAAGCAGACCGAAGATCTCGCCCTCGTTGATGGTAAGATTAAAATGGTCCAGAGCCAATAACTCCTTATAGCGTTTTACCAGGTTTTCGATTTTGACTACAGGGGTACTCATACGGTGTTCTCCTTTCGATTATGTTTATCTGTCCTTATCTTACAGGATGACCGGAAAGAAAAACAGTGTCGGATGTCAGAAACAAGGATGACAAATGTCATATCTTCTGTTATTCTATGTTCATGGAGTAACGATTTTCTGGAGGAAAGCCATATGGACAAAATAATCGATAAGGGACTGATGTTCGCGCTGGGCTGCCTTCTCCTCTGGGGAACGGACAGCTTTGTGGAACCGGTTCTTGCGATTCTGATCGCGCTGGTTTATTTCGCACTTTCCTGTTATTTGACGGATAAGCGGGGTATCAGTTTTCTGATGATCCTAATGGCGGGAATCAGCTTTTATTGGAAGGAGCTTTCAGCTTTTCTTCCACTTTTGTGTTATGACAGCATTGCCTGTTCCATCTGGTGGGGCATGGGGGTCGCACTGGTGGGAATCGTTCCCCTGATGGAGTGCTTCCCGGTGGAAAAGTCTGGCGGATGGAAGCTGGTACTTTGGTTATTTTTATACCTGATGACAGTGGTTTCAGCCTTTCGGACAAAGCAGCTGGAAAGAAAAAAGCAGGAATATATTCATCTGCGCGATGAGACGACGGAGCGAAAGCTATTGATGCAGAAGCGTCAGAGAGAACTTCTGGAAAAGCAGGATTATGAGATCCGCCTGGCAACCTTACAGGAAAGAAATCGGATTGCCCGAGAAATCCATGACAATGTAGGCCATATGCTGACCCGTTCTATTTTACAGATGGGAGCTTTGCTAACAATCTATAAGGAAGAACCGGTTCATGGACAGCTTGCGGCGGTGAATGATACCTTAAATTCTGCCATGAACAGTATCCGTGAGAGTGTTCACGACCTTCACAACGAGTCTGTAGACTTGAAGCAGATGGTGCTGGATGTGACAGAGGAACTGAAAAGCCGTTGTGAGGTTCTGGTGGATTATGATATGTCTGCGGAGATTCCCCGCAATGTCAAATATTGCCTGATTGCTATTGTGAAGGAGGCTGTGGCCAATATTGTAAAGCATAGTAACGCCAACAGGGTATGCATCTTTTTGCGGGAACACCCGGGGTTTTATCAGATGTCTGTGGAGGACAATGGGACAGACATATACATGAGTGAGAATCCGGGGATCGGTCTTTCCAATATTGAGGATCGGGTGAAGGCATTAGATGGAAGTGTACATTTTTTTACCGAGCAGGGATTTCGTATTCTTGTTTCCGTGCCGAAGCAGGCGGCCGGGGAGGATTGAATCATAAGGAGAAAACAGGATGAATGTAATCATTATAGATGATGACCAGTTGGTTTCTATGTCGTTGCAGACCATTCTGGAATCAGACGAAAATATCTGTGTCGCTGCCTGCGGACAGGACGGGGAGGAAGCTGTGGCTCTGTATGAGAAGCATCGGCCGGATGTGCTTCTGATGGATATTCAGATGAAGAGGATGAGTGGACTTGCAGCGGCAGAAATGATTCTGAAATCATTTCCTGATGCAAAAATTTTGTTCCTGACAACCTTTTCAGATGACGAATATATCATAAAAGCACTTGACATTGGCGCAAAAGGGTATATTCTAAAACAGGACTTTGCAGGAATTATTCCGGCTCTTTTGGCAGTGGAACAGGGGCAGAGTGTGTTCGGAGGAGAGATTGTGAGCAAGATTCCCGTGTTTGTGCAGCAGAAGAATAGCTTTGATTACAGTATGTATGATATTGGTGAGAAGGAGCAGGAAATCATCGCGCTGGTGGGACATGGAAAGAGCAATCGGGAGATATCGGAAGAGTTATTTTTGAGTGAGGGGACCGTTCGCAATTATATTAGTACAATATTGGAAAAGCTATCCCTGAGGGATCGTACCCAGCTGGCAGTTTTTTATCTGACAAAGGTGCGCTAAAGATGGGGAATTGCTTTACAAATAATGAGATGAATATTCAAAAAAGGAGAAAGAAATGAGAATCGGAATAGGTAATGATCATGCAGCGGTTGAGATGAAGATGCAGATTAAGGAATATCTGGAGCAGCTTGGATATGAGGTGGTCAATTATGGTGTGGATACGACGGCAAGCTGCAATTATCCGGAGATTGGCGAGAAAGTAGGACGGGCTGTTGCGGCAGGAGAAGTTGATTGTGCGGTATTGATCTGTGGTACCGGAGTGGGAATTTCGATGGCAGCCAATAAAGTGAATGGTGTGCGGGCGGCAGTATGTTCGGAAGCAACGACGGCACGTTTGGTAAAGCAGCACAACAATGCCAACATTATTGCATTTGGCGCCAGAATTGTCGGAGTTGAGACCGCAAAGGATATTGTGAAGGCATATCTGGATGCTGAATTTGAAGGTGGACGACATGCGACAAGGGTGGCAATGTTTGAAGAGATTGAGAATCGGAACAAATAAGTCTTGAAAAGTATTCCAATTTATAGTAAAATTGTTAACCGAGAGAGTTTTACTCGTAATTTAAGGAGGAAGATCGAATGATTTCAGCAGGAGATTTCAGAAACGGTGTTACCATTGAGCTTGAAGGTAACATTTATCAGATTATTGAATTTCAGCATGTTAAGCCAGGTAAGGGTGCGGCATTCGTTAGAACAAAGTTAAAGAATATTGTAAGTGGTGGTGTTGTCGAGAAAACATTCCGTCCGACAGAGAAGTGCCCGACCGCTCACATTGACCGCAAGGATATGCAGTATCTGTATGCAGATGATGATTTCTATCATTTTATGGATGTAGAGACCTATGATCAGATCGACCTGACCAAGGACAGTGTTGGCGATGCACTTAAGTTTGTAAAGGAGAACGAGATGGTTAAGATCTGTTCTCATAAGGGTAACGTATTTGCAGTTGAGCCACCTCTGTTTGTGGAACTTCAGATTACTGAGACTGAGCCGGGCTTCAAGGGCGATACTGCAACAGGTGCAACCAAGCCGGCGACTGTAGAGACAGGTGCTGTTGTATATGTGCCGTTATTTGTAGAGCAGGATGATGTGATTAAGATTGATACCAGAACTGGTGAGTATCTTTCCCGCGTATAATTTAAGATCGCATAAAAGCAATGCCGGAAAACGTTG
This sequence comes from Agathobacter sp., assembly GCA_022775045.1. Lineage (GTDB taxonomy): Bacteria > Bacillota > Clostridia > Lachnospirales > Lachnospiraceae > Roseburia. Next base: position 35,593 of record JALFLB010000005.1, read on the forward strand.
GTTTTCCGGCTTTTTGTATGTCATAGGAGTTTGTTAACGGGAGTAAGAGCGAAGCAGGAACATGCAGGACAGCGTGGTGAATACATAGGAGAGCAGCATTCCCCACAGGTAGGCCCCTATGCCATAGCGGGGAACAAGGAACCAGATCATGCTGATCCGAATCAGGCAGGAGAGAAGATTTACATAAAGTACCTGTGCAGCATTGCCCAGACCGTGCAGAATACTGCTTAAGAGGCTGGTAATATACATCAGTGGGCACAGCCAGGACAGACGCCGGATGAAGACGCCGGCGAGTGCATTGTGAAAAAGTTTGTTGCCGAGCAGATTTCCGCTAAGTAAAAATAATACTGTAAAGACGAGTCCGAGAAGTGATCCGTAAAGGATTGCTTTTTTTATTGCCAATACAATCTGCTCTCTGCGGTTTTGCCCTTTTGCTTCAGAAATGGCCGGCAGCAAAAGGACGGAGAAGGAGTTGGTCAGTACATTCGGGAAGAGGATGATGGATAAGGTCATTCCCGTCAGAACACCGTAGATACTCAGAGCATCTGCGTTGGAGTAACCAAATTCCTGAAGCTTTTGCGGAATCAACAGGTTTTCAAGACTTGAGCTGAGGGCAACGGTTACCCGGTTTAGTGTCAGAGGAAAGACCATGGCACAAAACATCTGTATCATCTGGGAATAGCTTTTCTGCAGGCTGCGGAAGGCGCCTTTTTCAAGATGTTTCTCTGCGGAAAATGCGCACAGACAGGTGAGGAGCCCTGCAAATTCACCGATGACGAGTCCGGCTACAGCATGAAACGCCGTAAGGGGAATTCCTTTTTCAACGGTGACCTGATAAATGATGAAAACACTGCTCACCCGCGCAATCTGTTCCATCAGCTGGCAGACCGAAGGAACGAAAGCCCTCTTTTTTCCGTAATAATATCCATTGATGCAGGCGTGGATACAGGCCGGGAGGAGGGAATAGGTAAGCAGGATTAAAAGAGGCGAACAGCGCTTTTCTCCAAGCAGGTGGACTGCAATCCAGTCCGCGTTTGTATAGACGAGTGCACCTGTGACGAGAGAGAAAAAAACAGACAGAGTGAGACCGATCACAAGATAGAAGCGGGCTCTTTTTTCTCCGCAAGAACTATGTTCACATTCGCCAATGACATCCCCGACAAATTTTGAGATGGAAGTCTGGACGGAGGATGCTGTCAGAGCAAAACAGATGGAAAAAACCGGAGCAATCAGCTGATAGATTCCAAGTGCTTCCGCACCAATGGTACGTGAAAGGAATATTCTATAGAAGAAACCTATGATGCGGCTTAAAACACCTGCAGTCGTCATCAGGAGAGTGCCGGAAATAAGAGGGTTTTTTGTAAAGCGGGAAAATGTCAAGGGGAGACTCCAAATCAGTAACTTGATAATTATTGTATGAAGAGAGGGTACAGAATATGAGTTGTAAAATTTATATGGATCATGCAGCTACCACGGAGATGCTGCCTGAGGTGCGGGAGGCAATGGAACCCTATCTCATGGAGGAATATGGTAATGCATCGACCGCATATGAGATGGGGCAGAGAGCAAAAGATAGTATTGAGAAGGCAAGGAGGACAATTGCGGAGGCAATTGATGCGAATCCGGAGGAGATTTTTTTCACTTCCGGTGGAAGTGAGTCAGACAACTGGGTGATTAAGAATGTAGCAGGAGAAAAAAAGCATGTTGGCAGACATATCATAACCAGCAAAATCGAGCACCATGCCATATTGCGCTCATGTCAGTATCTGGAAGAACTTGGGTACGATCTGACTTATCTGGATGTAGATTCTTATGGAATTGTAGATGTGGAGTCAGTTCTTGCTGCTTTGCGGAAAGATACAACCCTGGTCAGTATCATGACTGGAAATAATGAGATTGGAACGATTGAACCGGTTGCTGAAATCGGTGCAGCACTTAAGAACAGGGGGATTGCTTTTCATACGGATGCAGTGCAGGCGGTAGGGCAGATTCCATTGTCCATGAGGCATCTGCCGGTGGACTATCTGAGTGCAAGCGCGCACAAATTTCATGGACCGAAGGGGGTGGGATTTCTCTTTGTGAGAAAAGATCGGGATCTTCCGTCTTTTATTCATGGGGGAAGTCAGGAGCGGGGAAAGCGTGCAGGGACCGAAAATGTGGCTGGAATTGTCGGGATGGCAACGGCACTTTCCATTGCAACCAGTGAGATGTACTATGTGAGACCCCGGCTGGTTCGGCTGCGAAATTATTTCGTGGAGCGGTTGCGGCATGAAATCCCGGACATACGGCTCAATGGACATCCGTATAAGCGGCTTCCGGGCAATGTCAACATCAGTATTCGTGGAATAGATGCTACCTCACTTCTGGTTTTACTGGAGGAGGATGGAATCTGTGCATCGGCAGGCTCTGCATGTAACACCGGGCAGACCCGGGTATCCCATGTCATTGAAGCAATCGGTGTACCGGAAGATTATGCCCCGGGAAGCGTGCGATTCACCATGGGAAGGCAGACCAATCGTCGACAGATTGACGAGACGGTCGATAGTCTGAAGCGCTGCGTTAAGATTTTAAGACAGCAGGAATAAAGTGTTCAATTGCAGCGGCAACGCCATCTGCTGTGTTGGAGGCGGTAATATAGTCGGCATGTTTCCTGACAACAGGTGCTGCGTTATCCATTGCGACACCGATACCGGCTGCTTCGAGGATTGCGAGGTCATTTTCGCTGTCTCCGATTGCCATGGTGGCACTCGGCTCGATGTCAAGAAGTGCTGCAAGCCGGTGTAGGGCAGTTCCTTTGCTGACACCGGCACGTGTGAACTCTAAATTGTTGTAGCCTCCGCAGACACAGGTGATAGAAGCATTGGACTCTAAGAATTCCCGAACACTGTCTCGGTCCTTGAGCACGCCTTTTTCGTCCTGAAAGAAATTTAAGGTCATTTTCTGAACTTTGAGCTGATTGTCGTGAATGAACTGTGGAAGATTGTCGACCCGTGTGCGGGTATTCGTAATATAGTGTTTGATGGAAGCCGGAACGGTAAGCTTTTGACCGGCTTGTATGCACTGAATCGGGGAATAGCCTTTTCCGCCGATGAAGGCATCCATGTGAATATCTTTTTTGAGGAGAAAGTCCAGAATGGGAAATAGGGTGTCTTCGTCCATTGATTCCTCAAAAAGACATTTTTCGGATGCAATTTCATAGATTGCACTGCCATTGGCAGTGATGGCATATTCAATTCCGGTTCCGTGCAGCTGCTCAAATGGCAGTCCACCGAAAGGGCGACCGGTAGAGATAACAACATGGACACCCATGTTGGAGATTTTTTTTATGGTAGCAAGGTTGCGAGGGCTTATGCGGCTGTTATTGTCAAAAAGAGTGCCGTCTAAGTCCAGTGCAACTAAGAGAATGTCGTGCATAATATTGCCTCCTGTCATTGATTCGATAAAAGGACTAGGAAATTTTGATAACATGAGTTATTATAAAAGGACTGAGGAAAAAGTTCAAGATGTGAGGATATGAAATGACAAAGAAAGAATTTTCCAACTATATAATAGAGAAAGGACCGGTGATCCTGGATGGTGCCACCGGTACGAATCTGATGGAGGCGGGGATGCCGATCGGTGTCTGCCCGGAGAAGTGGATTATGGAGAATCCACAGGTCCTGATTGATTTGCAGAAAAGTTACGTCGAGGCGGGAACACAGATTGTCTATGCACCGACATTTACCGGTAACCGCATTAAGCTGGAGGAGTATGGTCTCGCAGAAGAGCTTGAGGAAATCAATACGGGACTGGTTGCACTGTCAAAGCAGGCAGTGGAGGGAAAAGCATTTGTTGCGGGAGATATGACGATGACGGGGCAGCAGTTGTTCCCGATGGGGGATCTGCTTTTTGAGGAACTGGTAGAGGTCTACAAGGAGCAGGCACGCGTGCTCTATGAAGCAGGTGTAGATTTGTTTGTGGTGGAGACCATGATGAGCCTGCAGGAGTGCCGCGCGGCAGTACTTGCCATCCGTGAGACCTGTGATCTTCCGATCATGGTAACTTTAACCTATAATGAGGACGGACGCACACTTTTCGGCACACCACCGGAGACTGCCGTGGTCGTATTACAGTCACTGGGAGTGGATGCCATCGGAATCAATTGCTCTACCGGTCCGATGGAGATGGTGGAGCCGGTAAAAAAGATGACGGAATACGCGACGATTCCTATCATTGCGAAGCCAAATGCCGGTCTCCCAGAGCTTGAGGGGAAAAAGACGGTGTACCGCATGACACCGGAGGAGTTTGCAAGAGCCGGGGTTGCGCTTGTGGAAGCGGGAGCTGCAATCGTGGGAGGATGCTGCGGGACAACGGCAGCACATATCCGTGCCCTTGCAGAACATGTAAAAGGAATGGAGCTTCATAAGCCGTTGGCTTCGCACCGCAGAGTCCTGGCTTCGGAGCGCAAAAACGTGGAGATCCATTTAGACGGTAATTTTATCGTTGTCGGGGAACGTATCAATCCTACCGGAAAGAAAAAGCTGCAGGCGGAGCTTCGTGAGGGACGCCTGGATCTGGTTCGCAACATGGCCATGGAGCAGGAGGAGAACGGTGCGCGCATTCTGGATATCAATATGGGAATGAACGGAATCGATGAGAAAGAGATGATGAAGCAGGTCATCTATGAAGTCTCCGCAACGGTGGATTGTCCACTATGTATCGATACCAGCCACATTGATGTGATGGAGGAGGCTTTGCGCATCTATCCGGGACGAGCGCTCATCAATTCGATTTCTCTTGAGACAGAGAAGATTGAGAAAATGCTTCCGATTGCCCAAAAATATGGGGCAATGTTTGTACTTTTGCCTCTGTCAGATGCGGGACTGCCGAAGGATGCAGAGGAAAAGAGAAGGATCATTGACACGGTTTACGACCGGGCAATGGAGCTTGGAATGGCCCATGAAGATATTGTTGTGGATGGTCTGGTGGCAACAATCGGGGCAAATCCGGATGCGGCGAAGGAATGTTTCGAGACCATTTCCTATTGTCGGAATGAGCGAAAGCTTCCGACCATCTGCGGGTTGTCTAACATTTCCTTCGGACTTCCGGAGAGAAGCTTTGTGAATACGGCATTTCTCACGATGGCAATCGGAGCGGGTCTTACTATGGCAATTGCTAATCCATCCCAGGAGCTGCTGATGAACGCTGCCTTTGCTTCAGATATGCTTTTGCACCGTCCGGATAGTGATATCCGTTATATTGAGCGTATGAATAAGCTTGCGGAACAGAAGGCTGAGTATGAGACCGTAGTGGTGAAAAAGACTCCGGCAGCAGGCGCAGATCATTCCGTGACAGGGCAGGGTGGTGCTGCAGAGCATCCGGTATTTACCGCAGTCCTAAAGGGTAATAAGGACAGTGTGATTGCTGAAGTAAAGAAAACGTTGGATTCTGGGGAAAAGCCGGATGCCATTATCAATGAATATCTGATTCCGGCAATCAATGAGGTTGGAGTATTGTTTGAAAAGAAAAAGTATTTCCTTCCACAGCTGATTGCAAGCGCCAATACCATGAAGCTTGCGATTGATTATCTTGAGCCGATGCTGGAGCGAAAGAATGACGGCAAGGAACTTCCAACACTTGTAGTGGCAACTGTGGAGGGAGATATTCACGATATCGGCAAGAATCTGGTCGTGCTCATGCTTAAAAACTACGGTTATAATGTGATTGATATGGGAAAGGATGTACCATGTGAAGAAATTGTGGATACTGCCATGAGGGAAAATGCAGCTGTCATCGGATTGTCTGCGCTGATGACCACAACCATGATGCGGATGCAGGATGTGGTTGAAATCTGCAGGCAGAAGGGATGCAAAAGCAAGGTGATTATAGGCGGAGCCTGCATTACCCAAAGCTTTGCGGATGAGATCGGAGCAGATGGATATTCGAAGGATGCGGCGGAGTGTGTCAGGCTGGTAGAGCGACTATTAGAGGAAGCATAAAATCATTAAAAATAATTTGAAAAATGTGTTGACATTTACTATGTGACAAGCTATAATAAACAAGTCGGTCGGTCAAACGATCGACAACAAATGGGATCTTAGCTCAGCTGGGAGAGCATCTGCCTTACAAGCAGAGGGTCATAGGTTCGAGCCCTATAGGTCCCATTTATATAAAGAGTATCAGAGAAACATCAAAGATACATATCATATGGCGAGATGGCTCAACTGGCTAGAGCGTCCGGTTCATACCCGGGAGGTTGAGAGTTCAAGTCTCTCTCTCGCTACTGAAATCCTCGGTTTATCAACCGGGGATTTTCTTGTATCTATTAACTTCAACATTTGAAAAAGAGGAAAATATGCTTAGACCTAAAATAGGCCTGGACTGGGATGATGTGACAGCGCCTTTTAACAGCCTTGCCATAGCGATGGCAAATGAAAAATATCAATTTGAACCTCCCCTTACCATTGAGGAGATTGATTCATGGGAGAACCGTGGCCGCGCAGGCGTTATCAGGGAATTCTATGAGAGTGAAGAACTGTATGCCAGACAGACGGTGTCAGAGCGCAACAAGAAAGCTGTGCGGCGTCTGATGGAAATCGCGGATGTGTATTTTATCACGGCGGTCTATCCGAAGTTTATGGGAATTCGTGCCAGACAGATTTTAGAGGCGTTTCCGGAATTTCCACCGGAAAATATTATTCTGGGAAATGCGAAGAATCTTGTGCAGTTCGATATTATATTGGATGATGCTATTCATAATGTATTGGAGACGCCGGCAACCTATCCGGTTTTGATGCGTAAACCGTGGAATTGGAAGATGACAGGACTGCTCTCAGTGAATAATCTGACAGAGTTTGTCTCTCTGGTTAAGCAGATCATTCATGCGTCACAGTCGAGAAGTGTAAAGATCAAAGGACCGGCAGTGCTGGCGCTGGTGGGACCATCCGGTTCCGGAAAAAGCCGGATAACGAGAGAACTGTGTGAGAGCGAGCGCTTTGTAAGTCCGAAAACTTATTGCACAAAACAGAGTGTCAAACATCATTATCTGACAGAGCAGGAATTTGAGCAACAGCATTTTTTTGAACGCACAATGTATGCAGGAATCAAGTACGGAACCAAAAAGGAAGACATTGAGGCCGTCCTTGCAGACGGAAGATATGCGGTTATGCCCCTTGACATGTGTGGTGCCATTGCTATGAAGCGCCATTTTCCAACAGCGATTATCTATATTGCGAAAGATAAGGAGTGGCTGATCAAGGATATTCTTCAGGAGAATTTTGAATTGGAGGAGAAAACTCTTCGGATCCTTTCCATTGATGCAGAGAAGAGAAATCGGGAAATCTGTGATTTTATCATCGATAACAGTGATGATCGGGGGGCGGAGCAGATATTACGTCTGCTATAAGTAAAATTTATAACCGGCTATAAAAATAAAGAACTAACACTTTTCCTATAGAAATGGTATGATATTTTCAAGTTAAGAGAAACACATACAAATATTTAAATAAAACAGGAAAAGGAGATTAAGGTTATGAGTAAAAAACATTATGCAGACAGAAATTTAAAATTTGAGACATTACAGTTACATGTAGGACAGGAGAGCGCAGACCCAGCGACGGATGCAAGAGCGGTTCCGATTTACCAGACTTCTTCCTACGTATTTCACAATTCACAGCATGCAGCTGACCGTTTCGGACTGAAGGATGCAGGAAATATTTACGGCAGACTTACAAATCCAACCGAAGATGTATTTGAAAAGCGTATTGCGGCACTTGAGGGCGGCGTTGCAGCATTGGCAGTTGCATCCGGAGCAGCAGCGATATCCTATACAATTCAAAACCTTGCATTGGCAGGAGATCACATTGTGGCAGCAAAGAATATCTATGGCGGTACCTACAATCTGTTGGCACATACTTTCGTTGATTTCGGAATCAAGACAACTTTCGTTGATCCGTTGGATTTAAACGCTTTCGAGAACGCAATTCAGGACAACACTAAGGCCATCTATATTGAGACCCTTGGCAATCCGAATTCAGAGGTCGCAGATATTGAAGGAATTGCAGCAATCGCACATGCTCACAAGATTCCGCTTGTAATTGACAGCACATTCGCAACTCCTTATCTGGTTCGTCCGATTGAGTATGGCGCAGATATTGTCATCCACTCCGCTACAAAGTTTATCGGTGGACATGGAACTACCATCGGTGGTGTCATCATTGACAGTGGTAAATTTGACTGGAAGGCATCCGGCAAGTTCCCGCAGCTGACAGAGCCAAATGAGAGCTATCACGGCATCAGCTTTGTGGATGCAGCAGGTCCGGCAGCTTTTGTAACCAGAATCCGTGCAATTCTTTTGAGAGATACCGGCGCTACGATCTCACCGTTCCACAGCTGGATTTTTATTCAGGGACTTGAGACACTTTCTCTCAGAGTGGAGCGCCATGTGGAGAATGCACTGAAGGTAGTAGAGTATCTGTCCAAGCATCCGCAGGTGGAGGCAGTTCATCATCCATCTGTCACGACGGATCCGGAGCAGCAGAGATTATATAAGAAGTATTTCCCGAATGGAGGTGGATCCATTTTCACATTCGAAATCAAGGGAGATGCGAAGAAAGCACAGGAGTTTATTGACAATCTGGAGCTGTTCTCCCTTCTTGCCAACGTTGCAGATGTGAAGTCTCTGGCTATTCATCCGGCTTCCACCACGCATTCAGAGCTGAATGAAGCAGAACTGATCGATCAGGGAATCAAGGCAAACACCATTCGTCTGTCCATTGGAACTGAGAATATTGATGATATTATCGAGGACCTGGATGAAGCATTTAAGGCAGTACAGTAAGACTTGCGTGTTGATAAAATGACCAAATGTACTTGATAAAAAACAGCCAAACACATTGAATTTGACACGGTGGAAGTATACAATAGCATTTGGATAAAACAAATAACTATTTCGTAGTGTAAAATAGAGTAAGGAGACAGATTATGTTTGGTTTTGGTCAGTTAATCGATGTTTTAAAGAAGAATCCAAAGAAGATTGTGTTCACAGAGGGCAGTGATCCTCGTATCCTGGAGGCAGCATCCCGCCTGCTTGCAAGTAACTTTTTACATCCGATTCTGGTTGGAAACGAAGACGAAATTTATGCTTCCGCAGAGGAGAGCGGATTTAACATCCGTGGAGCACAGATTATCGATCCGAAGAGTTTCGATCGTATGGATGAAATGATTGACATGTTCTGCGAACTTAGAAAGAGCAAGGGTGTAACACCGGAGCAGGCGAGAGGAATGCTTTCACAGGCAAACTATTTTGGAACCATGCTTGTTAAGATGGGAATTGCAGATGCACTGTTAGGTGGTGCTACATATTCTACGGCTGACACGGTTCGTCCGGCGCTTCAGCTGATCAAGACAAAGCCGGGTAACTCCATTGTATCTTCCTGCTTCATTCTGGTTCGTCCATCTGCGACAGGCGAGAATGAGGTGCTGGCGATGGCAGACTGTGCCATCAACATCCATCCGACAGAGGACGAACTGGTGGAGATCGCAGGAGAATCTGCAGAGTGTGCCAAGATTTTCGGTGTTGACCCGAAGGTTGCATTTTTAAGCTATTCAACATTCGGTTCCGGAAAGGGTGAGGATGTGGATAAGATGCGCAATGCTGCCCACAAAGCGGCAGAGAAGTATCCGGATCTTCCGATTGCCGGAGAACTTCAGTTTGATGCTGCCGTATCTCCAAGAGTAGCACGTACCAAGTGTCCGGACAATGCAATCGCAGGTCATGCGAACACCTTTATTTTCCCGGATATCAATGCCGGAAATATCGGTTATAAGATTGCGCAGCGTCTTGGTAATTTTGAGGCTTATGGACCAATTCTTCTCGGTCTGAATGCGCCAATCAATGATCTTTCCCGTGGATGCAATGCCTCTGAGGTATACTCCATGGCAATTATTACAGCCGCATTGGCATAATTGGAAGGAATAATCGAATAATAATTTATGAGAGCCGTCGCACGATCAGGTAGTTACGTGCGGCGGTCCTTTGTTCTTAACATAATTTTAATGGACAGGAGAGGTAATATGCGTGTAGGAATGGGATATGATGTACACAAACTGGTTGAGGGAAGAGATTTGATTCTTGGTGGTGTGAAGGTGCCACACTCCCTGGGTCTTCTGGGACATTCAGATGCGGATGTATTGGTGCATGCAATTATGGATGCACTGCTGGGAGCCGCAGCACTTGGCGATATCGGTCGGCATTTTCCGGATAGTGACTCCCGGTATAAAGGAATTTCCAGTATGAAGCTTTTGGAACATGTGAGAGGTCTGATTGAGGAGCAGGGCTATGTCGTTGGGAATATTGATGCCACGTTGATCGCACAGAAGCCAAAGTTGGCACCGTACATTGAGCAGATGAGGCAGAACATTGCGGATACACTCCAGATTGCTGCAGATCAGGTCAGCATCAAAGCAACCACCGAGGAAGGGCTTGGATTCACGGGATCACAGGAGGGAATATCCGCACAGGCAGTATGTCTGCTGACCAGCTTTTATGAGGGCAGCATGGTGGTTGGCGGAGGAGATCGCTGCGCCGGATGCAGTGGATGCAGCAAAAATTCCTGAATCTGTAAAAAATAGCGATTAGATATAGGATTTTTACGAGAAATATTGTAAAATGACAGGTAACAGGAGGAAGCTGATCATGGAAAACAATTTTCGTTTTTATAATACACTGACAAGGGAGATCGAGACAGTCATCCCGCACAAAGATGGAAAGATTGCTATGTACACTTGCGGGCCGACGGTTTATCACTTCGCGCATATCGGTAATCTGCGAAGCTACATTATGGAGGACGTTCTGGAAAAGAGCCTTCGTTATGTGGGGTATGATGTAAAGCGTGTGATGAATATCACGGATGTGGGACATCTGTCTTCCGATGCGGATACCGGTGAAGATAAGATGTTAAAGGGGGCAAAGCGCGAGCATAAGACCGTAATGGAGATCGCTGGATTTTATACCGACGCTTTTTTTGAGGATTGCCGGAAGTTAAACATTAAGCGCCCGGATGTTGTGGAGCCTGCGACTAATTGTATTTCGGAATTTATTCATATGATAGAGGTTCTGCTGGAAAAAGGGTATGCTTATCAGGCGGGAGGCAATGTTTATTTTGATACCAGCAGGCTGGAGGATTATTTTGTATTCTCCTCCGCAGTGGAGAAGGAGCAGCTGCAGGTTGGTGTGCGCGAGGATGTTGAGGAAGATGAAAACAAGCGCAACAAGAACGATTTTGTTCTCTGGTTCACCAAATCCAAATTTGAAGATCAGGCACTCAAGTGGGAAAGTCCGTGGGGTACCGGATATCCGGGATGGCATATTGAATGTTCCTGCATTGGAATCAAACATCTCGGAGAATATATGGATATTCACTGCGGTGGTGTGGACAATATTTTTCCGCATCATACCAATGAGATCGCACAGTCGGAGTCTTATCTGGGGCATCCGTGGTGCAAATACTGGTTCCATGTCAATCACCTGAATGACCAGTCAGGCAAGATGAGTAAGTCAAAGGGGGACTTCCTTACAGTATCCCTGCTTGAGGAGAAAGGCTATGATCCGGTTGCGTATCGTATGTTCTGTCTGCAGTCGCATTATCGCAAGCCGCTTGTTTTTTCCTATGAGAATCTGGATAATGTGGCCAGTGCCTATGAGAAGCTGGTGAAGAAGATTGCAACATTTCAGGATGAGGGTGAGGTTGATGCGGAGGCGTTTGCAACCTATCGTGAGAGATTTGTGGATGCAATCAGCAACGATTTGAATACTTCCATGGCCATTACTGTTGTCTATGATGTGGTAAAAGCCGATATGAATGATAAAACGAAGCTTGCATTGCTGGAGGATTTTGACAAGGTACTCTCTTTGAATCTGACGACGGCCGGAAAGGCATTGCTGGATGTCGGAAGCAGTGTGGACACGGATTTGGAGCAGTTTATCAATAGTAAGATTGCAGAGCGCGCAGCAGCAAAGAAAGCGAAGGATTTTGCAAAGGCAGATGCGATCCGTGAGGAGCTTCTGGCAAAAGGGATTGCAATTAAGGATACCCGTGAAGGTGTTGTCTGGGAGCGTGTCTGATGAGCAGAGGAATTGATTCTTATATCCGGGAGCAGTTCGAAGTGCCGGATGTCGATATTCGTACTTATTCCCCATTGGCACTCGCCTATATCGGGGATGGTGTTTTTGATCTGGTGATTCGCTCGGTAGTTGTCGGTAAGGGAAATACGAGAGCAAACCAGCTGCATCAGAGAACCAGTCAGATCGTCAAGGCTCATACGCAGGCGCTGATGATTGAATACCTGCAGGATCAGCTGACGGAGGAGGAGACAGAAATATACCGAAGAGGACGCAATGCCAAGTCTCCGACCATGGCGAAAAATGCAACCATGGCGGATTATCGCAAGGCAACAGGTCTTGAAGCGCTGGTGGGATATCTGTATCTGACAGACCGCTTTGAACGCGTGGTAGAATTGGTCAGGATCGGGGCTGAGGGACTAAAGCTTCGTTTATAGAAAAGGATGATAGAGATGGAATACGAGGATAACAGAACAGAGAGCCGGATCGAGGGACGCAATGCAGTGCTGGAAGCATTTCGTTCCGGCAAGACAATCGATAAATTGTATGTGCTTGACGGCTGTCAGGATGGACCGGTCAAGTCCATTACCAGAGAGGCAAGAAAGCACGATACCATTATTAATTATGTGTCAAAGGAACGGCTGGACCAGCTTTCCGACACAGGAAAGCATCAGGGTGTAGTTGCAGTCAGTGCGGCCTATACCTACGCAGAGGTGGAAGACATTCTGGAGGCTGCAAAGGAAAAAGGAGAACCGCCTTTTATCATCCTGCTGGATGGCATTGAGGATCCACATAATCTGGGTGCTATTATTCGTACTGCCAATCAGGTGGGGGCGCATGGTGTGATTATTCCCAAGCGCAGAGCGGTTGGTCTGACGCCGACGGTGGCACGGACTTCTGCGGGTGCGTTAAACTATACGCCGGTAGCAAAGGTTACCAATCTTTCCAATACAATGAAGGAACTAAAGGAGCAGGGAATGTGGTTCGTCTGTGCAGATATGGACGGAACCGTTATGTACGATATGGATCTGACAGGACCAATCGGGCTTGTCATTGGCAATGAGGGGGATGGCGTAAGCACCCTTGTGAAGAAAAATTGTGATATGGTTGCATCAATTCCGATGAAGGGGGATATTGATTCTTTGAATGCATCGGTGGCAACGGGCGTGTTGGCATATGAAATTTTGCGGCAGCGAATGATAAAGGGGTAGATCATGCAATATGATACATGTTCCGACGAAGAGTTGATAGAGAAGCTCCGTCAGGGAGAGGATGATATCACGGACTATATTTTGGAAAAATACAAACCACTGGTAAGAAAGCGTACGAATGCGATGTATCTGATTGGAGGGGAGAATGAAGATCTGATTCAGGAAGGTATGATCGGCTTGTTTAAGGCAATCCGCGATTACAGGAGTGACCGCGATACGAGCTTTTACCATTTTGCGGAGATTTGTATTAACAGGCAGCTGTACACAGCGTTGGAGACATCTAACCGCAAGAAACATATGCCGCTCAATTCTTATATTTCCTTATCGGCACAGGAGTCGGAAGGGGGGCTGCGCATGGAGGATGTATTACTGGGACAAAGTCAGAGCCCGGAGCAGATGGTGATTGAGCAGGAGGTATTACAGGATTTTCGAAAGAAGCTGATCGGAAATTTAAGTAAGATGGAAAATCGGGTGCTTGCTCTTTATCTGGATGGCAATAATTATATTCAGATTGCAGGGATTATGGATAAAAGTCCGAAGTCCATTGATAATGCGTTGCAGAGAATCCGGCAGAAAATCAAACAAATGAAACTAGAAGGCAGTTCTTAAGAAAGAGGGTGAGGGAATGAAGTTTTCTCGAATCGGAAAGCACACGATCCGATGTGTGATATCGGAGCAGGAGATTATTGATCTTGGGTACACGTTAGAGGAAATCATGAGCAATGGGGAACGAACCCAGGAGTTTATGAATGAGATATTTGATCTGGCGGAGCAGCGTTTTGAAACAAAGTTTGAACTGGGTATCAAGACGGTACGTGCAGATTTTATGTCCGATCATACACTTTCGCTGACCTTTTCAGAACATCCGGGGTCGGATGAGATGATGGAACACCTTAAGGATATCGTAAATGGATTGATGAACTCGATTCCCCAGCAGAAGTGGGCGGAAATTAGTGAGGCAAAGAAAGCAGGGGAAGACACGGAGGAAATCGTACGTGTGATCGTCACGGTTGTATTCCCGGAACTGGATGTGCTGATTCGCTTTGCAAAGCAGGTTACCCTGGGGCAGGTTCCACCGAGCGCACTGTATAAGTATAAGGATGACTATATGCTGATCTTTGATCTCTCGGATGTCTCGGAAGGGGATGTGAAGGTGCTGTCTGCTTTGACTGACGAGTATGCATCGGATATTCAGGTAGGAGCGGAACGCCGGGCGTTTATAGAAGAGCACGGAAAAGTACTTCTTCGGGAGCGGGCAGTGGAAAGCCTGCGGGAATTATAGGCTGATTGGACATGAAAAAAGGGGCGTATTCCCAATTGGGAATACGCCCTTATGTAATTGCAAATTAACCCAATACTTTACGAATGGATTCAAGTACACGGTCAGCCTGAAATGGCTTAACAATAAAATCCTTGGCACCAGACTGGATTGCTTCGATAACCATGGACTGTTGTCCCATGGCAGAGCACATAACACAGGTGGCATTTGGATCTGCTGCTTTAATGTCTTTGAGTGCCTGAATACCATCCTTGTTTGGCATAGTAATATCGAGCGTTACAAGATCCGGCTGAAGTTCAGTATATTTTGCAACAGCCTCTACACCATCGGCAGCTTCACCGGCGATCTCATATCCACCCTTAGTAAGGATGTCCTTAAGCATCATTCTCATAAATGCTGCATCATCTACTATTAATATCTTTGCCATTTATATATCCTCCTGTTTTAAAATCTGTTTTACGATGCTGATTGGGTATAACTGAATCAGCGCGCTGTCAATGAGGTCTTCGACAGTTAGTCGGAGCGTTACCTTGACAATATCTGTACCATTGCACAACTCCTCCGGAATCTCAAAAGATTTATGCCCTTTGGAATTGATGAGTGGAAACCCAATATCCGTAGGCTGACTGAGAATAGAAGCCATCGAGGTCGCAATAGATCCACACATCTGGTTCATTGCTTCTGAAACAGCAGATAACGTCAAATCATCAAGCTGCATATTTGAAATATCGGTTCCGTCACCGCCCATCATCAGATTGGCAATGATCAGAGCATCTCGGATATCCAGCACCATTAGATTTGTTCCCTCAAGCCCCCTGGTATATGGGACTTTGACGAGGACACGGTCATCTCGTTCCAGGGACTTTTCCTCGGCGAGTACTTCTACTATCGGAGTCGTAATGTTGGTCGTTCGGTTGATAATCATGCTGAGGGCTGTCGCTGCAGTACCGGTACAGATATTCGCAACCTCACCAATGATATCGGCCTGTTCCTTGGTAATACTTTCCATAGATTATCCTCCACAGTACCTATTTCCTGATTAATATTATAGCAAAATAATGGAAATAAGGAAAGAAAATCTTTTAAATATTTTATTTTTCATTGGTATCATAACACAGATGTGGTAAAATTGGAATAATGAAAGTGATATTATATGCAGATAAAAGTAAAATAAGGAGAAATAATGGGAGATTTAGAGTATCAGGAAGCATTAAAGCTTGGGAAAAAGGAGTACAAAGCGTGTGTATCGCGAGGAAGATTTCCATATTTACCGGTTCTTGATGATATTCTTTCAAGGGAGGAAATCCGCACCGAACAGAATATGGGGTTGATTCAGGTGCCGCTTGACTTTGTTGTCGGGACATCTACGATGGGGAGAACTTATTCCTTTGCTGCTAATTTCATGCCGATTCTGGCAGAAAAGACGGAATTTGCAATCAAATGGATGAATCTGTCCGATGCGCAGATTAATGAGGGAATCCGTGATCCGATTATCGCCTATGAGTATATGAACCGCTATTATGTGGTGGAGGGAAATAAGAGGGTCAGTGTTTTGAAATATTTCAAAGCAGATTCCATTCTTGCCAATGTTACCCGTAAGATTCCGAAATACTCGGATGATGAGGATGTAAAGCTTTATTATGAGTATATGAAGTTCAACGAAATCACCGGAGTCAATAATGTTGAATTCTCGAAGCTTGGTCTGGCGGAGGAACTGATAAAGCTGATAGGGGAAGAGACAAAATGGGATGAGGATATGCGTATCGAATTTAACAGTCTTCTCCTGCATTTTACAAAAGCTTACGAATTTCGTGGAGGACGAAAGCTCCCGATTACGGTGGGGGATGCCTTGACGGCTTTTCTCAATGTGTATGGTTACAGGGAAACCCTTGCCATGTCGGATGCGGAGCTGAGCAACAATGTTGTCAAATGTTGGAATGAGTTTGTGGTGCTGACTGAGAAACAGAGCATCGGACTGGTAATGGATCCGGGGGCATTGGAGGAAAAGAAGACACTTTTCAGTTATCTGATGCCAACGATGAACAAAAAATTTAAGGTCGCGTTTCTTTATCCAAAGTCAGCGGAGACCTCGGACTGGATTTATGCCCATGAGCTGGGGCGCAATTATCTGGAGGAGACGTTTTCCGATCAGATGCAGACCATCTGTGTCAATGACGTAACCGAGGACCGGGTGGAAGAAGTACTTAATGATGTGATCTCTCAGGGAGCGGACATTGTTTTTGAGGTAGCTCCGCAGATGATGAAGCCGAGTCTTAAGATTGCAGTGGAACACCCGGAGGTGAAAATCTTAAACTGTAGTCTGAATACACCGCACAAATATATAAGGACCTACTATGCGAGAATGTATGAGGCTAAATTTTTGTCAGGCGTGATTGCCGGTGCGCTTGCAGAAAATGACCGGATTGCTTATATAGCAGATTATCCGATTTACGGAATGATCGCCAATATCAACGCCTTTGCTCTCGGAGCAACATTTACGAATCCACGTGCGAAGATTTATCTGGAATGGTCGACCCGCAAGGGATATGATAGGGATGCATTCCTGAAGGAAAACGATATTCATATTGTTTCGGACCAGGATATGATTACACCGAGGGATGCCAGCCGTCAGTTCGGTCTGTACCGTTTTGAAAATGGAGAGACCCTGAATCTGGTTATGCCATTGTGGAATTGGGGCATTTTCTATGAGAAGATGATTCAGAGCATGCTGGCTGGTTCTTACCAGTCACAGGGGAATGCCCAGGGTCGTGCGCTCAATTACTGGTGGGGCATGTCTGCCGGTGTTATCGATCTGATCTGCTCGAAGAATGTGCCGGTCGGGGTAAAACGCCTTGCAGATCATCTGAAGGGCGATATCCGGAAAGGGGATATTGTGCCTTTCTACGGTCAGATCTGGTCACAGGACGGACAGCTGCGGAACGATAAAAACAAGAAGATGAAACCGGAAACCATTATGGAGATGGACTGGCTGGTGGACAGTGTAATCGGCAATATTCCGTCGATGGAGACACTGATCGATGCAGCGCAGCCTGTGGTTCAGGTAAAAGGGGTAGAGGAAACCAAGTAACATGAAGATACTATTTTTAGCAGATGAGGAATCGAAAAAACTCTGGGATTTTTTTCGAAAGGAAGATTTTGAAGGAGTGGATCTGATTATTTCCTGTGGGGATCTAAGACCGGAGTACCTATCGTTTCTTGCAACGATGGTTGCTGTGCCGGTGTTGTATATCCGGGGAAATCATGATGATAAGTATGACAGGTGTCCGCCGGAGGGGTGTATCTGCATTGAAGATCAGATTTACAACTTCGAGGGGGTACGCATTCTGGGACTTGGCGGGTCATACCGCTATAAGCCGGGAAAGAACCAATATACGGAAAACGAGATGAAAAAGCGAGTGTCCAAGTTGTTTTGGAAATTAAAAAGGCACAAAGGCTTTGACATTCTGGTGACGCATTCACCAGCCTTTGGAGTTCATGACGGAGAGGATCAGTGCCATCGGGGATTTGATGTGTTTAATCGGCTGATTGAAACCTATCATCCACGCTTTTTTGTCCATGGACATGTACATATGAATTATGGGCGTCAGTTTCCGAGAGAGGATCAGATTGGTCAGACCCGGGTGATCAATGCATATGAAAAATATATGATCGAAATATGAGAAAAAGGTGTAAAGTTTGACTTTACACCTTTTTTAGCAATAAAAAAAGAGCTGATGACGGGAATTGAACCCGTGACCCCTTCCTTACCAAGGAAGTGCTCTACCTCTGAGCCACATCAGCATCTGTTGACCGCGTCAACTGTTACATCATACTATGGATATGTTGAATTGTCAAGAGTATTTTTGGTAATAGTTTAATACTTTCTTTACATAATTCTGGGTCTCTTCAAAGGGTGGAATTCCACCGTATTTATCAACGTTGCCGCTTCCTGCATTGTAGGCAGCGAGAGCGAGCGAGAGATCTCCGTCATACTTTTCCAGATTCTGGGAAATGATTTTGGCACCGCCCATAATGTTGTCATATGCACGATAGGCATCTTTGATGCCAAGACCACTTGCCGTAGATGGCATCAGCTGCATGATGCCCATTGCGCCGGCAGAGCTGGTGGCGGAAGGATTGAAACCGGATTCGGCTTTGGCAATCGCTTTCAAAAGATTGACATCGACATTGTATGTTTTGGCGGCCTCTTCAAAATAATCCTCCAGATTGTCCGGACATCCGAGAATATCTGAGCTGGAAGAGGAGGAAGTACTGGAAGAGGATCCGGTGCTTCCATTTGAAGCAGCAGTGCCGGCAGATGCCTTTCCGGTGGTGCTTGAGGAAGAAACAGCTGTACATGGCTGAGGGTTGAAACCGAGAAGCTTCTGTACCGTCTCGGCAGAAATCTGTCCCGACTGGCTTGCAGAGATCAGGGTATCCACGGCCATAGCCTGCTGCGCGCGGTCGGCGTTCTCTAAAAGTTCCTGAAAACTGCAGCCGGTATCATCGGAAGCAGGTACAGATGCCGCCTTGACAGCAGTCTGAATTGCATTGGTTGTCTTGTCATCAATGTATGGTAAAATCGTCACACTCATATCTTATGTTTTCCTTTTCTGAAAGCTGTTTTCATTTTAGCACAGGAAGGAATAAAATGAAAGGAAAACACGAAAATTGCTTGAATTTGTATTTTAATTGTTGTAGCATAGAGTCCAAAGTGTGAAAAGATTAGACTGATGATAGAGGAGAGACAATTATGGAAAAGAAGCCATTTGTAACTAAGAGCCAGGTGGAAGAGATTGTTAAGACCTATCCGACACCATTTCATTTGTATGATGAGAAGGGGATTCGGGAGAATGCGCGCAAAGTCAAGGAGGCATTTGCATGGAATCCGAACTTTCGTGAGTATTTTGCTGTGAAGGCAACTCCAAATCCTTATATTTTAAAGATTTTGCAGGAATATGATATGGGATGTGACTGCTCTTCCTATACGGAGTTGATGCTTGCAAAATCCTGTGGATTTGATGGAAAGCATATCATGTTTTCTTCCAATGATACCCCGGCAGAGGAGTTTGCTTATGCCGATGAACTGGGTGCAATCATCAATCTGGATGATTTCACCCATATTGATTTCCTGGAGAAGACGATCGGACATATCCCGGAGACGATCAGCTGCCGCTATAATCCGGGCGGAGTGTTTGAACTTAGTAATGGAATCATGGACAACCCCGGAGATTCCAAGTATGGAATGACCAAGGATCAGCTGATTGAAGCTTATAAGATTTTAAAGAGCAAGGGTGCAAAGCATTTTGGTATCCATGCATTTCTTGCAAGCAACACGGTGACGAATGAGTATTATCCGAAGCTGGCAAGACAGCTGTTTGAGCTGGTTGTAGAACTGAAGGAGAAGACAGGTTGTGACATTGCGTTCGTAAATCTTTCCGGAGGTGTAGGAATTCCTTATACGCCGGACAAGGAGCCGAATGATATTGCCGTAATCGGAGAGGGCGTACATAAGGCATTCGATGAGGTGCTGGTTCCGGCAGGTCTTGCAGATGTGGCAATCTATTGTGAGATGGGACGTTTTATGCTTGGACCTTATGGTTGTCTTGTAACCAAAGCAATCCATGAAAAGCATATTTATAAAGAGTATATTGGTGTCGATGCCTGTGCTGCCAATCTGATGCGCCCGGCAATCTATGGGGCTTATCATCATATTACAGTTCTCGGGAAGGAGGATGCTCCATGTGATCACACATATGATGTGACAGGAAGCCTCTGTGAGAATTGCGATAAGTTTGCAGTGGACAGACAGCTGCCGAAGATTGATATGGGCGATTATCTGGTAATTCACGATACGGGTGCCCATGGATTCTCAATGGGATACAATTATAATGGACGTCTGCGTTCGGCAGAATTGCTGTTACAGGAAGATGGAAGCGTGAAGATGATCCGCCGTGCGGAGACACCGGAGGATTATTTTGCAACCTTTGACTGCTTTGATGATCTTAAGATTACAAGATAACAGACATTAACAAAACCCCTGTGGATGAAAATCCACAGGGGTTTTTAAGTGAGTGCCGGCAGTGGGACTTGAACCCACACGATGTTGCCATCAACAGATTTTGAGTCTGCCTCGTCTGCCAATTCCGACATGCCGGCGCGAACAAATATTATACTAACACAAGAATTACCGGATTGCAAGCTTTTTTATTTCCAATCCGGTGTATTTCTTGACAAAAGTTATCATATATGATAACCTAGACGCAGTGATTGTTGAAATGGAGAGGTACAGAGGATGAAGGAAAACAATTCCGCCAGGCAGGAGGTTGCGCTGCAGCTTCGGCAGGTGCGCAAGTCCCAGGGGATGACACAGGAATCGCTGGCGGAACTTGTGGGGACCAAGAAGTCGAACATTTCCCGTCTGGAGAGCGGACGGTATAATCCAAGCCTTGACTTTCTGGTGAAAGTAGCAGGGGGACTTGGTAAGAAGATACAGGTGAAGATTAAGTAGGAGGACAGACGACAGGATGACAAAGAAGCTGGGAAATTATAAGGATAATGATGTGGAGCTGTGCCGGACGACCAACAGCAGAGTAGGGAATCAGACAGCGGAGGCGCTTTTGGAGCAGCATATTCCGTTTACGAAGAACAGTAAGAGGATTCCGTTTTTTAAGAGGGAGTCCTACAAGGGAGCGGATACGATGTGGGTGATCATGATCAATCCGCGCAGATACGGTCAGGCACGGCGTGTGATTGACCGGATGGACCGGGTATACAGAGACCGCCTTGTATTATCAAATTATTGAAAAAAGTGTGAATTTCGTTCAAAAAAAGTGACAGGTGTGGTACAATTTGTCTCGGACATTGTCTGGAGGGAGGAACCACACCTTTTTTATGCCTGTACGGCTGGGTGTGGGGACGGAATATATGGAATTGAAACCAAAGCAGCAAGTAATTATCTTTGCGTTGATGCCGGTTGTGGCGTTTTATCTGATGGAAGCTTATGAACATAATGCGTTTGCAGAGGTACGGGTGAAAGCGGCAATTTTTAATATTCTGCTGTTTGAGATGATTGCCTGGATACTTTATCTTCTGATCGGGAAGATGCATATTGCGATTCGCATAGAGCTTGGACTTGCAATCACGTTTGGACTTATCAATCACTATGTTATGGCGTTTCGCTCAACACCGTTTGTGCCGTGGGATATCTTCTCCATCGGTACGGCTGCATCAGTGGCCGGCAATTATGATTTTACGCCGACCCTGCGTGTGGTAATAGTAACACTGTGTTTTGCAGGCTTGATGGTTTTGGCACGCTTTTTGAAAAAAGGGGTGGACATTCAGTGGAAAATCCGTCTGCCAGGTGCAGTACTGGTGATTCTTGCACTTTGCCTTTTCGTCAATGCACTTCAGCAGGAAGAGTTTCAGAGGAAAAATTATCTTTATCCGTTTTTGTTTACACCGGTCTATATGACCAAGGTGAACGGGATGGCAGTGACTTTTGCAATGAATCTGGCATATGTTGTGGTGGATAAGCCACAGGGATACAGTGCGAAAGAGGCGGAAGAGATTCTGGAGGACTATAAGGCGAAGGAAAAGCCGGATGAAATGCAAGAGCTTCCGAATATTGTTGTGATTATGGACGAAGCCTTCTCGGATCTGGCTGTAGTCGGAGAACTGGAGACGAATGAGGACTATATGCCTTTTATGCACCGGATGCAGCAGGGGGCTGACAATACGATTACCGGTTATGCTCAGGTATCTGTATGTGGCGGTAACACAGCCAACTCGGAATTTGAGTTCCTGACAGGAAATACTATGGCATTTTTGCCGGGGGGCAGCATTCCGTATCAGCAGTATATTAAGAAAAACACGCCGTCTCTTGCCAGCTATCTGAAGGAACTGGGGTATGCAACTTATGCTCAGCATCCATATATGGAAAGCGGATGGAACAGAAATCAGGTATATCCGCTGCTGGGATTTGATGATCTGGATTTTTTGCCGGATTATACGGGTAAAACCTACGTAAGAAAATATGTCAGTGATGCTTCGGATATGCAGCACATCATTGATACCTATGAGCAGAAGGAACCGGGGAAGCCGGCATTCATTTTCAATGTGACGATGCAGAATCACGGTGGTTATACGGAGCCCTATGCAGATCTTGAAAACAGGATCCATACTCCTTATCAGAGCACACAGCTGGATCAGTATTTATCTCTGGTAAGGCTATCGGATGAGGCGCTGGAGGAATTGATAGATTATTTTTCGCAGGTGGATGAGAAGACGGTCGTTGTATTTTTCGGGGATCATCAGCCCTCCGATGCGGTGACAGCACCAATCGTGGCGTATGATGAGGATTCAGCGGCCCGCTATCAGGTTCCCTATCTGATTTGGGCAAACTATGATATTGAGAGTGCAACGAATCAAAATACAAGCTTAAATTATCTGGCAGCGCAGGTGCTTACTGTCGCAGGAGTGCCGACAAATGCCTATCAGAATTACCTGCTTGCACTGAGCGAGGCGTATCCGGTGCTTTCCGCTGCCGGAAAGATCAGTGAACCTGGTGCCGGCGAGGATGCGCTTCTGACCTATCAGAAGCTGCAGTATTACAATTTATTTGAAGGGGATAAGGAATGAAACGTTCAAGGCTTCCATATGCGATGGCATTTGCCCTGCCTTTTATCATATGTGTGGTGATCTGCATCGCGAATGGGGTTTATCCGTTTGGAAACAACTGTATCTTGCATATGGATATGTATCACCAGTACTGTCCGTTTTTTACAGAGTTTCTGGAAAAATTACAAAATGGCGGAAGTATGCAGTACTCCTGGAATCTGGGACTTGGATCGGACTTCGTTTCGCTTTATGCTTATTATCTGGCGAGTCCGCTTAATTTATTGCTGCTTCTTTGCCCGAAAAGCTATGTCATTGAGCTGATGACACTTTTGATACTGGGGAAGATTGCAGCCTCCGGCCTTGCGTTCTTTATTTTTCTGGAATATCATTACCGGATGATCGGAAAAGATAACAATCTGCACTGGAATCAGGTGGCTCCGGCGCTGGTTTTTTCCACGGCGTATGCCCTGTCCGGATTTGTGGCTGCTTATAGCTGGGATATTATGTGGATGGACTGCATTGCGCTGTTCCCGCTGATTATGGTGGGACTTGAGCGGCTGGTGCAGGAAAAAAAGCCGGGACTTTATTTCGTGACGCTTGCGCTGTCTATCTTCTCCAATTATTATATTTCCATCATGATCTGCATTTTTCTGCTATTTTATTTTGCACTTCTGTTTGTACAGAATAAAGGAAAGAGGATGGGGGCATTTCTTCGTTTTTCCTGGTATTCTCTGCTTGCAGGGGCGAGCTCGGCGGTTTTGCTGCTGCCGGAGATCGCAATCCTTGGAAGCTCCGGCTCGGCGGAGGACAGTTTTCCGGAAAAGATGGAGTGGTATTTCAATATATTGGCGGAATTGGGACGCGGAGCAACCACAGCGAGTGCCTATACAGGCAATGATCACTGGCCGAATCTGTATGCGGGAGCCTTTTCGCTGGTACTGGTGTGGATTTATGTGCTGAACCGGAGAATTTCCTGGAAGGAAAAGGTTCCGCGGATGCTGATGCTGGCATTTTTCCTGGTGAGCTTTGCCAACAACCAGCTGGATTACATCTGGCATGGATTTCATTTTCCGCAGGCATTGCCGGGAAGACAGTCGTTTCTTTATATTTTCGTAATCTTATCAATGGGATTTGCCACGGTGAGAAAATGGAAAGGGACCAGACTGTGGCATATTCTGACGGCAACTGTGGTGGCGCTGCTGCTGCTTCTGGCTGGGGGAATGTATGGTCCTAAAGAGGTGACGGAGCCTTTCTCTTTGATTATTACTGCGCTTTTTCTCTGTGTTTACGGAATTATCATGCTGCTGCTCAAATTGACGGAGGAGAAAAAGCTGCGCCGTATGCTGCAGACTTTTGTATTCGGCATTGTGATTGCGGAGCTGGCAATCAACATGGCAGTGACCGGACTGGGTGTGACGAGCCGGGTGGCGTATATGGATAAGCAGGAGGCATACCGGCAGCTGCTGGCGATGGCCCAAGAGGACAATGACAAAACCGGCAATACCTTTTACCGGGTGGAGGATACCGGACGCAAGACAAAAAATGATGATTCGCTGTATGGGTATCCGTCGGCAACGATTTTTTCTTCTCTGATGAATCTGGATGTCAGTCATCTGTTTCAGTGCATGTATATGGAGGGGGGGAAGAATTTTTATTGTTATAACGGGGCGACACCGCTTCCGTCGGCAATGTTGTCCGTGCGCTACATGCTTTCAGCAAATCAGATGGAAGAGGGACCGCTTCGAACTTTGGTGGGCAGCAGTAACGGAAATTATCTGTACCGGAATAATTACTGGCTTCCGATGGGAATTATGATGGATGAGGAAGCGATTGCTTCCTGGAAAGCGGAGGATGTCGACAGGATCCGCTCCCTCAATTCTTTCGCCACCGCTTTGGGAGCAGAGGGGGAGATGCTTTATCCGGCAACCGTCGCGATGGAGGAACAGGCAGGGAATACGACCATTGATATTGCGGAGGATGGCTATTATTATGCGGACTATGTGACCTGTGATTCAGATACTCTGACGGTCAGCAGAAGTGATGGCTGGACAAAGCAGTATTCCAAGACGACGCATCGCTATCTGATTGAATTGGGAGAGTGTAAAGCCGGAACGGAAATTCATATTACGAATATGAATGCGGAGAACATCAGCTTTCGAGTATATCAGATGAATTTTAACGCCCTTGATGAGGCCTATGCGACGATGGGGAGACAGACTATGGAACTGACCGACATGACAGATCGACGGATCGAAGGGGAGATTCAGGTGTCTGAGGCAGGCCGGCTGATTCTGCCGGTTCCGGCAGATCAGGGATGGGAACTCTACGTCGATGGCAGAAAAACACAGATCAATCCTTTCTTTGATGCCCTGATTGCCGTGCATCTGGAAGAAGGAAATCATACAATCCGGCTGCAGTACACTACGCCCGGATTAAAAATAGGGGCAGCAGTTAGTGCAGGAGCGCTAGGACTTTTTGCCCTCAGCATGCTGCTCTGTGGCATTTGGAAGAAAAAAGGGGGAAGAGATGGCAAAAAAACGGATTAGTATTGTAGTACCCATGTACAATGAACAAGATTCCCTGACCATTCTGTATCAGGAACTGAATCGTGTGACTGAAAAATTAGACGGATATGAATTTGAGTATCTTTTTGTGAATGATGGTTCCTCCGATGGAACACTTGCCAAGATCAAAAGCCTGGCAGAGCGCGATACGAGAGTCCGCTATGTTTCCTTCTCCAGAAATTTTGGAAAAGAAGCGGCACTGTATGCTGGATTGGGCACTGCAACCGGGGACTATGTTGCAACGATGGACGCGGATTTACAGGATCCTCCCGCACTTCTCCCGAAAATGATCGAGATGCTGGAGGAGGGTTGCTGCGACAATGTCGCAACAAGGCGGGTGAACCGTAGGGGGGAGCCGCCGATCAGGTCCTTTTTTGCGAGATGCTTTTATAAGCTGATGAGACATCTTACACAGATTGATATCGCGGATGGGGCGAGGGACTTTCGTCTGATGCGCCGGGAAATGGTTGATTCTATCCTTGCGGTGGAGGAATATAATCGTTTTTCCAAGGGCATTTTTGCGTGGGTTGGTTACGAGACCCGATGGCTGGAATTTGAAAATGTAGAGAGGGCGGCAGGAGAGACGAAGTGGAGCTTTTGGAAGCTGGTCCGGTATTCGATGGATGGGATTATCAATTTTTCAGATATGCCAATTCGGATTTCTTCCTATCTCGGACTGCTGCTGACGGTGCTGTCATTTGTGGCGATTGTTGTAGAAGTGATCCGTGCACTGGTATTCGGCGATCCGGTTGCAGGCTGGCCATCCCTGGTATGCATTATCACGTTTATCGGCGGAATCCAACTGTTTTGTATGGGAATCATGGGGCAGTATATAGCCAAGACCTATATGGAAGTCAAACATCGGCCTCACTACATTATAAAAGAAAGCAATTGCGAAAACATTAAGCGCAACCATTGACAGGCAATTGCGAACTTAATCCGTTTTGTACTATCCGCCAGCATCAGTGTGTGATTCTATGTGGATCGTTTTCGGTGGTTTACCCTGTGTGTATCTCTATACCATTTATGACACAATCATTCGCATCCATGCACAAATTGCCCCAAGGTAGGAATTTTTATCAAAGATGTTTCGTCTTTGCATTTGGTGAGTGCGATATTTCTCGTCTCTTCGTTATCTGCACCGCCGTTGGTGCGCACAAACCGTAAATCTAGCAGTTGTAAGCATCCGGGCACTCTTCGAGGTTTCACGGCGGGGGCGGCATGAACCGCCATCCATGGCTTTGACATGCCTAAACGCACATCGTGTGCGTTCCCCCGCCGTTCATTTATTGCCCGGATGCCTAACATCTGCACGATTTACTAAAAGGCGCACTAACAGCGGTGCAGATATCCGAAGGACGTTAGAAATATCGGCGCGGAAAAATGCAAACAAAGAAACATCCATAAGGATAAAAATTCCGTTGGGTGCAATTTGTAGCCTGGAATGCGAGTTGTGGCATAAATCGTATAGAGATATACACGGGAAAGCCACTTGGTATGACTCACATAGAATCACACACTGATGCAGGCGGCTAATTCAAAACAGGAAGTCGTTTGGCACTTGCTTAGCAATAATTAATAGAAGAGGAGAAAATGCAATGAACAAGGAAAACAGAAAAAAGGCACAGGAGGCACGTGCACAGAAGAAAGCCAGGGAGGAAAAGAAAAATAAGATTGGGAAAGTGATGAAATTCTGGGTGCCGATTATCGGAATTGTTGTGATTACGATTGTACTGATTGTGGCGATTGCAACATCAGGGGCAGATAACTCAGGAGAAAATGTTTCCGATGATTCCCAGATTGAAATGAATTTTACAGATGATGACGGCAATGTATATGAGGTTACAGACATGTCCGAAATCGAGGAATAAAAGGATCGAAAAACGAAGGAACCGTCCATTGGTCCCATTTATTACCCATAGAAAAGATTATTCTTTTTCCAGAAAAGGACAAAGGAGGAAAAAGAAATGCGTATATGGTTGGGTGATGGACATATGGATAAGGAGGCGCTGCTGCTTCTGGCGGTTGCTGCATTTATGGCAGCCATCGGGCTTCTGGCATTGTGGGGAGGATGTGCAGGAATAAAACTGGAAAATCTTGGAGTATGGAACGTGGCGGGAATCCTTGCCGGTCTGACAGGCGGTATCTTTGGCGTTTTTTTGCTGATTGGACTTCTTGGAAAAGGAGAGTGAAGCTGCAATTTTGATTGACGGGGTATTCAATGTTTTATATAATGAAAACAGCGTATTAAGACTTTGAAAGGGGTATACATGATAAAGTTTTCAAAAACAAAGAAAGTTGTAAGCATTGTCTTAAGCTGCGCAATTTTCATTACGGGAAGCATTCATGCTGTAAATGTCAGGGCAGCGTCTGCAGATGCTGCTTTTTCGACACAGATGAAACAGGCAGGATTCCCGGATAGTTATATTGATTCGCTGGCTTCGTTACATAATGCCTATCCGCAGTGGCAGTTTGAGGCCGTACAGACAGGACTCGACTGGAACACTGTGATTGAGAAGGAAAGTAAAAACGGCGTCAATCTCGTGCCGAAGAGTGGGGATGATGCGAGAAAATCAACTGCGTCAGGTGCGTATGACTGGTTTACCAATACATGGACAATCTATGACGGATCCTCATGGGTGGCGGCAAATCCCGGGTATATTGCCTATTATATGGATCCGAGGAATTTCCTGAATGAGACCGATGTTTTCCAGTTTGAGAGTTTAAGCTACAGTGATTGTCATACCAGGGAAGGTGTTGCGTCGATTCTAAGTGGAACCTTTATGGAAAATTGTGTTGAGGATGCCGATGGCACAACCCTTGACTATACGGAAGCGTTTATGAAAATCGGTAGTGAGACCGGGGTCAGTCCCTATCATCTGGCGTCCCGTGTAAGGCAGGAGCAGGGACTCAAGGGGACGAGCTCGTTGATCTCCGGAACCTACAAGGGGTATGAGGGCTACTATAACTATTTTAATGTGGGAGCTGCCGGTGTTACTTCCACACAGGTAATACAAAAGGGATTAAGCTATGCAAAAAATGCAGGCTGGGATACCCGGTATAAGGCTCTTCGCGGGGGCGCGCAGATCCTTGCAAAGAATTATATTGCAGTTGGACAGGATACCCTGTATTTTCAGAAATTTAATGTGGTCAACAAGAAGAATCTGTATGGACACCAGTATATGGCAAATCTGACTGCGGCGTACACCGAGGGGCGTAAGCTCGGACAAGGCTATCAGGATAAGCAGCAGGCGTTTGTATTTCGGATTCCGGTTTATGAAAATATGCCGGCGGAGGCAGTCGCATTTACGGCAACCGGTAACCCGAACAATTATCTGAAGACGCTGACTGTTTCAGGACAGAAACTGACACCGGGATTTTCCGGTTCGACAACCAAATACTCCATTGTTGTTGAGGATACAATAGAAAGCATCAAAATCAGTGCGACTCCGGTTGCATCCACATCAAAGGTGACAGGGACGGGTACCAAGACACTGAAGACAGGAACCAATACTATCAGTATCAAGTGTAAATCCGCCAGCGGCAGTACCAAGACATACAAGATCACGGTTGTCCGCAAGGAGGCTGAGAAGGTGAGCGGCGTGCCGTCTTCAAAAACTTATAACGTAGGGGATACCGTCATTACCGGAGTTGCTCCGGGAACAGCTGCGGATGTATTTCTGAAGGCAATGACCGCGCAGGGAGCTACCATGAAGCTTGTCGGTACCGATGGCAGGGAAAATACCGGAGCGGTTGCAACCGGCGATTGCCTCGAACTTTACGATAAGAATAAGAAAAAGCTTTCCTCCTATACCATAGTCATTTATGGCGATGTCAACGGAGACGGAGAGATTAACGAGCTGGATCTGGTACAGCTTAACCAGCATATCATGGGACAGCAGCAGCTGAGTGGCTGTTATCTGCTGGCAGCAAATGTGAATCGTCAGGATGATGGGGTGAATGTGTTGGATCTGGTACATATGAATCAATCCCTGCAAGGGCAAAAGACCATTCAACAGTAGAAGGAAGAAAGGCAGGAGCATGAAACAATTGAAGATACGGAAAGAGAAGAACAGAGGTCTGCTGGCGGTATTGCTTGCAGCAGTTATCGTACTGGGATGTGTGCTGGTTCCGGATGTGGAGGCACGGGCGGATAATCTGATTATTGCAGTCAGTGCCAAGACCGTTAAGATCGGGGACACCCTGACAGTTACAGTATCCGTTCCGGCGGGAGTGTCGGCGACTGTTAATTTGTCCTACTCGAGTAATCTTTTGACCTACAGTTCTGCTTCGGAGGAAGCAAGTGTGAATGCGGGGACGGTTTCCATGACCATTGGAGATTATGATTCCTCGAATGGGCGAGCATCAGGGTCTGTCAAGTTTCAGGCTAAGGCAGCCGGAAGAGCCGGAATATCTGTGGCTGCACCGAGAGCCTGCAATCAGGATGGAGATCAGGTGGATATTGGGGCGGCAAGTACCGTTGTGACGGTAAAAAACGAATCCCAAGGGGAAAATAAAAAATCAGCAGACAATGCGCTTGCTTCCCTTGCACTTTCGGAGGGCAGTCTTTCTCCGGCTTTTCAACCGGACATCTATGACTATTCGGCAGAGGTTGCCAATGAAGTGACAGAGGTTGCGGTTAGCGCGGTACCACACAGCGATAAGGCTGTTGTAGAATCGGTCGAAGGGGCAGAGGAACTTTCTGTGGGAAAGAATCGCTGTCGCGTTACGGTGAAAGCGGAAAATGGAGTCACAGCCACTTATACAATTACCATCACGCGGGAAGGCGCAGAGAATGCAGATGCCGCTACGGAGGCAGCAGATGAGAATTCTGTGCGTTTAAATTCAGAATTTGGATATATTATTGTGTTAGAGGATGCGGATGAGACGACATTGCCGGATGGCTATGCGCCGCAGACATTGGAAATCGATGGAAAAGGCAGCATTACAGCATATTTTGCACCGGGAAATCCAAACCTGTGTCTGGTTTATGCTGTGAACAGTGATGGGGAGTATGCCTGGTACCAGTACGATGTGAAAGAGCGTACTTATATCCGTTATTATGGACAGGAAGAGACAGGGAAGGCAGAAGTGACACCGGATACGGAGTCGCAGGGGGATGAGGTTCAGAATCTCAAAAGCGAAAACCGGTTACTTTTCTGGGCATTTCTTGTCGTGGTATTATTTCTTGCCGTAGTAATCGTAGTTTTGCTTTTAAAGAAAAATAACTGGAAGGGTCCGGGAAATCCGGATGATGAAGAGGATGAGATTGAATATATTGATTTATAATTTGTTTTTAGGAGGCATGGAAGCGTGAGACCATATACAGACAAGGCGAAGAAAGCGTTGGGCTATGCCAATCGCCTGGCCAGGTCGATGGGCTGTAATTATATTGGAACCGAGCATATACTCGAAGGACTTCTTAAGGAGGAAACCGGGGTTGCGGCGGAAGTGCTTGCCGCGAACAACGTGGAGCTTGGTAAGCTGCAGCAGATGATTGAGGAATTGATCTCGACAGGAGATGAGGTCACTGTTGAGGAGCGGGATGGCTACTCCCCGAGAACCCAGATGGTATTGGACCGTGCAGATGAACTTGCAGAGCGTTTCCAAAGCGAGGCAACAGGAACCGAGCATTTACTTCTTGCCATTGTGAAAGAGGGGGACTGTGCTGCCTCTCGTCTGCTCAATACGATGGGAGTCAATCCACAAAAGCTCTTTGTGGATATTCTGGCGGCGATGGGGGAAGACCCGGCACAATACCGGGAGGAAATCCAACACAGTAAGGGGGAGCAGACCACGTCTGCAACACCAACACTCGATCAGTATTCGAGAGATTTGACAGCAATGGCAAGAGCGGGATTGTTAGACCCGGTAATCGGCCGGCAGTCAGAGACCAGGCGCGTGATTCAGATACTTTGCCGCAGAGGAAAGAATAATCCGTGTCTGATCGGAGAACCGGGTGTCGGAAAGACTGCAATCGTCGAGGGAATTGCCCAGAGTCTGGTCAATGGAACGGTTCCGGATATTGTTGCAGGAAAGAGACTGGTGTCTCTTGACATGTCCGGTCTTGTGGCAAAATCAAAGTATCGTGGTGAATTTGAAGAGCGCATCAAAAAGGTAATCAATGAAGTGACAGAAGCCGGGGATGTGCTGCTTTTTATTGATGAGCTTCATACAATTATAGGAGCAGGAGGGGCGGAAGGAGCTCTGGATGCATCGAATATTTTAAAGCCTGCTCTTGCAAGAGGCGAAGTGCAGGTGATTGGAGCAACCACCATTGAGGAGTATCGTAAGTATATTGAGAAGGATGCTGCGTTGGAACGCCGTTTTCAACCGGTACAGGTGGAGGAGCCGACGGAGGAGGAATCCATCGAAATTCTGAAGGGACTTCGCGGGCTTTATGAGTCGCATCATCAGGTGAATATTACGGATGAGGGTGTGGAGGCGGCAGTGCATTTGTCCGCAAGGTATGTCAATGACCGCTTTTTACCGGATAAGGCAATCGATTTGATGGATGAGGCCGCAGCGAAGGTACGCCTTGGCATGATGAAGGGGTCCGGGGAACTGATGGAATTGAAAAAAGAGATGCATCAGACGGATCTGGCAATCGAGGAGGCTTTGCAGGAAGGCGATTTGGAGCTGGCGCGTGAATGGAAGCTGAAAAAGGAACAGCAAAATGAGTCCTGGGAAAAGCTGAACAGGAAGAATCACCGGATATCGAAGAGAACGGTGCCTGTCGTGGGAGAAAATGAGATTGCGGATGTGGTGGCCGGATGGACCAGGATCCCGGTGAGCCGTCTGACGGAGAGCGAGGCTGCTCGATTGCAGAAACTTGAAGAAACGCTGCACAAGCGTGTGATCGGACAGGAGGAGGCGGTAGCTGCCGTCGCAAAGGCAGTCCGAAGAGGACGTGTCGGACTGAAAGATCCGAAGCGGCCAATCGGTTCATTCCTTTTCCTTGGACCGACCGGTGTGGGAAAGACAGAGGTGTCGAAGGCTCTCGCTGAGGCAGTATTCGGAAACGAGGAATCCATGATTCGCGTCGATATGTCAGAGTACATGGAGAAGCACAGCGTATCGAAAATGATCGGATCACCGCCAGGGTATGTGGGACATGAGGATGGTGGACAGCTCTCGGAGAAGGTGCGCAGAAATCCGTTTTCCGTTATTCTGTTTGATGAGATCGAAAAAGCACATCCGGATGTGTTTAATATTCTGCTGCAGGTGCTGGATGATGGACATATCACAGATTCCCAGGGGCGCAGAGTGGATTTTAAAAATACTATCATTATCATGACAAGTAACGCCGGTGCGCAGTCGATCATTGAGCCGAAGAAGCTTGGATTTGGTGCGAAGGACGATGAAAAGCACGATCATGAAATGATGAAAAACAGCGTGATGGAAGAGGTTAAACGCATTTTTAAGCCGGAATTTCTGAATCGAATTGACGAGACGATCGTCTTCCGCGCACTGAATAAGGAAGATATGAAGCAGATTGTGTCGATTATGGTCCGCCAGCTGCAGAAGCGCTGCAGGGATCAGCTGCAGATTGAACTTGTTGTACGTGATGCTGCTAAGAATTTTATTGTCGAGAAAGCTTATGACAGAAAATACGGGGCAAGACCATTGCGCAGAAAGCTGCAGGATGAGGTAGAAGACCGTCTGGCAGAGCAGATTATCCGTGGAGAAATCAAGACGGGAGACCGCGCAATCGTTACAACAAAGAACAAGGAAATCATTGTCACAAAAGAATAAGCATGGTATAATTTTAGTATCGAAATTTGTAAAATGTGATGAGTCTTCGGACTGTCACAAGTGAAAGCACAGGAGGAAAAATAATGGCTGCAATTAGTGAATTGATCCGTACAGAAGCCGACGGGACCATCAGTTTTGGAGATTATACATTGGGATCAAAGTCCAAACTGGACAATTACGAGTTTAATGGAGATATGTATAAGGTAAAGACATTCAAGGAGATTACCAAATTAGAACGGAATGGTTTGTTTGTGTATGAGTCGGTACCGGGAACTGCAGTTATGAACTTTAAGCAGGATGAGAATATGGTGGAGTTTACCGTAGAGGGACCGGAGGATGCACAGATCACTCTGGAACTTGCCGAGGAGACAGAATATGAGATCAGCATCAATGGAAATTCTGCCGGAACCATGAAGACAAATCTTGGTGGAAAGCTGAGTCTTAGTGTTGAACTGGGCGATGTAGAGGATGTTGTGATTAAGGTAGAGCAGAGATAAAAGATGGCAAAAGCGAAAACGAGTGCATTTTTTTGTCAAAATTGTGGATATGAATCTGTTAAGTGGATGGGACAATGTCCCGGATGCAAGGAGTGGAATACTTTTGTGGAGGAGTTGGTGGACCGGAAAGCATTGAGCGCTTCCGGTAAAAGAAAGCCTGCTGTCGAAACAAAGCCGGTTCCTCTTTCTGCAATCCAGGCATCGGACGAAGAGCGGGTGTCTACCGGATTCCCGGAACTTGACAGAGTATTAGGAGGGGGCATTGTAAAAGGCTCCCTCGTTCTTGTTGGTGGAGATCCGGGAATCGGAAAGTCAACACTTCTGCTGCAGGTTTGCAGGAATCTTTCCGGTCAGGGACATTCTGTTTTGTATGTATCCGGAGAGGAGTCGCTTCGACAGATTAAGCTTCGTGCCCAGCGTATCGGTGCATTCACAGATGATCTCCAGTTATTATGTGAGACCAATCTGGACCTGATCCGTGAGGTGATCGAACGCCAGAAGCCGGAAATTGTAGTTGTTGACAGCATTCAGACCATGTACAATGACAGCGTGGGATCAGCGCCGGGCAGTGTGTCCCAGGTGAGGGAGTCTACCGGGGTACTGATGCAGATTGCGAAAGGAATGGGAATATCCGTCTTTATTGTTGGACATGTCACGAAGGAAGGCGTTGTAGCAGGACCTCGTGTGCTGGAACATATGGTGGATACCGTTCTCTATTTTGAAGGAGACCGGTATGAGAGCTACCGGATTTTGCGTGGAGTCAAAAACCGGTTCGGCTCTACCAATGAGATTGGCGTGTTTGAGATGCGCTCCGAAGGACTGGCTGAAGTGGAGAATCCCTCGGAATATATGCTGAGTGGTAAGCCAAAGGATGCTTCGGGATCCGTGGTTGCGTGCTCCATCGAGGGAACACGTCCGATTCTTCTTGAGATTCAGGCGTTGATCTGTCACAGTTATTTTAATAATCCAAGGAGAACTGCTACAGGAACAGATTTTAATCGTGTGAATCTACTGATGGCTGTATTGGAAAAAAGAATTGGAATGCAGCTTTCCGATTGTGATGCCTATGTCAATATTGCAGGCGGAATACGAATGAATGAACCGGCAATCGATCTTGGAATCGTACTTGCTATTATGTCAAGTAAACTGGATCTGATTATTGATGATCGAACCATTTGTTTCGGCGAGATTGGACTGAGCGGTGAAGTGCGGGGCGTTGCGATGGCTGAACAGCGGGTTGCGGAGGCAGCAAAGCTTGGCTTTGAAACCTGCATTCTGCCGGAAGTAAGCAGGAGCAGTCTCTCTAACATCAAGGGGATTCGTCTGATTGGCGTGTCGAATGTCCGCGAAGCACTTGAGGCGATTCAGGAATAGCGGGTTTTATACTGCTTTGAGAATAAAACTCGAAAATTGTAAAAAAGTTGTTGACAATTTATTTACACCATGCTAATATATACAAGCTGACTCGTGCGAACAAAGCCGCGAGTTAAAAAATAAAAAAAGTTGTTGACAAACAAGTTTGAAGCTGATATACTTAAGAAGTTGCCGCTGAGAACAGCAACAACAAAGAACCTTGATAACTGAACAGTGAAAAACCTTGAAAGATTTAACAAGTAGATAACGAGAAGCGGAACTAAGTGACGCTTCGACTTATCGGTCAATTCTTTTAAATAAGAACAAACCTTAAAACAGTAAAT
>JALFLB010000019.1 GCA_022775045.1 Agathobacter sp.
CAATGTTGATGCCATATGTAGCTTAGTATATATGGATCTGGGGAGCATTCCACTATTCTCCCCATGCTCCTCGTAACTTATCCACCATATCAGTTCATTATAAAAATCTTAGATTTTTGTCTTGACAACTGAGCCACTATAAATCAAGAACAATATATCCTGTTGTGTTATTCTGCTGCATTGCTACATAAATACTATCATCTAAGTTATATTGCGATAACTGCATTTGAATAATTACAAAAATGAAACCATCCACAACATATACTGCAGGTATGATTTCAAAAGTCGGGTCAATTGCCCTGCCCATTAAAAATGCAATAATTGTAATACTTTGCAATGCAATCAACAGATATAAATTCTTTTTCGTCACCTGCTTCTTGATAAATGCGATTATTGTAATAACAATATCCGCAACTATGTACCCATACAAAATTATGTAAAAGAAATTATACCCAATTCCGTGTTCCACAATCAAAGCTGTTGCATCATGAACTCTTCCCATACGAATGCTCAAATAATAAAAGTTGGAAAATCCAGTTGACAGTACCATTGCATATACTGCTGCAGAAAACAAAATACAGATACACTTAATCCAGCGTTTTAATTTGATATTACATAACGAACACATGCATGCGGCCATAATTGGAGGCATAAAACATCCTCCCAGATAGGTTATCTTATTTGCTAATATTGCTTCCTCTAATGTACTACTCACACCTAATGCCAAATACCCAAAATTCGCCAAACACACTATGATAAGCAATACTTTCAAATAATAACTCGTTTTTTTATCATTATCTCTGTATATAAAAACAGCAAGATTTAGAAAAGATAAAATGAATGTAACAAAATAGTAACTTTTCATCAATTTTCTCCTACCACGCAGAGTCGTTGATTGTCGACAATATATCCATCACTTCCTGGTAAAAAAATCATCAATCTCCTGCTTAATCTGCTCCGGTGGTGTACTTTTTAAAATATATCCTTCCGGCTTTAGTTCCATTACCTTCATAATACTTTCTTTATCATTTTTGCTTGTCAAAAACATCACCGGAATATCACTGAATTCCATTTCCGTCCTCATCATCTCCAGAACCTGACTTCCGTCTACAACCGGCATTTCATAATCAAGTAATACCAGATCCGGTCGGTTTGTTGCAAGATATTTAATCGCCATAGCACCGGAATTTGCCAGAATCACCTGATATTTATCCTCCAGCCATCCCTTCACACTCCGAAGCACCGCCCCTGAGTCATCCACAACCAGGATTTTTTTCTTTACATGTTTTCCATTGCTTTTGATATAATCATCGATTTTTTTTGCAGAAACCTTCACATCAATCGGTCTTTCAAACACTTCCCTGAGAATATGTTCCTGCATGATTTCCTGTAGGGAAACCACATCCTCACCAATATAAAAGACAGGGAGGTCCTCTTCCACTGCTTTACCACGCAAATACACCAGTTCCTGCGTATAGCCATTGACATCACTCTCCATATACAGCAATACTGCCTCAAAATTATTCCCTAATTGGGAAAGCTTCTGCACATCAAGCTCTGTCAGTGTCACCAGATATCCATATTCCTTAAGCTGCTCTGCAATTGCTCTTGATAAAAACCCGCTTTTCTCTGTCACAATCAGGACTTCCTGCTTATTTCCCATAATTTTATTTCCTTTCTGAAAGTTTTTCACACATTTCCTGCGTCAGTCTAATGATATCCTCCATAGCCACATCCGCCACATAGGCTTCCAACTGCTGAACCATGGGCTTCATATCCTTCGGAAATGCATATGTCTTAAGTTCCTTCATGGTGCTATCGGCTTCGTCCAGATTGAAGGTGTCCACAGCATCATGCAAGTGCATCAATGTCTCCCTCATTGTCTCGACAGAAACTGAAAGCTCATTTTCTTCAGGTGTTTGGGCATACTCCGAAAGCACGCTTTTATAGCTTTTATATAAACCAAGAAGTTTAGGCATCTCCTGCTCAATCTCTTCCTTTTTTTCCTCATTTCCAAGCTGCTCCATTCTGTAAAATGATTTGGACAGCTCCATTGCACCAATCATTCTTGCTGTATTCTTAAGTGCATGTACTTCAATTGTAAAATCACGAATTTTATGGTCTGCAAGGCACTGCTCCAACTTAGCACTTTTCGGATCTATCAGTCTGTAAAAATCCCCCAGCAATTCGCCAAAAAGTTCCAGCGATCCACAATTTCGAATTCCCTCCGCCACATCAAGTCCTTCGATTACCGGTATTTCTTGGGTACTTTTCACTGAGTCGGTTTTGAATTCCTCCGAAATTATCATCATGTCTTTCGGAAGCCATTTTCTTATACAGGCTCCAAGTTCCTTTTCCCGAATGGGTTTTGCAACAAAATCATTCATCATCCCTTGAAGAAACATCTCCTTTGCCTCCGCTGTTGCATTGGCAGAGAGTGCAACAATCGGCAGCCTCTGGTAGTCTTCCCCCTCCAGCTTCCGGATTTCTGCAGTAGCCTCAATTCCATCCATGACCGGCATCATATGATCCATGAAAACGATCTCATAATGCTTCTGCTTCACCATCTGCAAAGCCTGTTTTCCGTTTTCCGCTGTATCAATCTGCATATGATATGGAGCCAATAGCCCTTTTGCCACTTTTAGATTCATTTCATTATCATCCACCACAAGAATATGTGCATGAGGCGCTGTAAAATTCTGCTCCTCCGATGATTTCCGTACAAAAACCTGTGACTCACCATTTAAAAGCTGGCAGAAGTTCAAACTATATATTGGCTTATTGATAACCGTAAACGATAGATCTGATACCGTTTCAAGCATGGGATTTTGCATCACACAAACTTTTCCCCCTGCTTCTTCCAGGCATTTTCGCTCATCTTCAGATACACTTTTTGCTTCATCTGTGATCAAAAAATCAACCATATTTCTCTGTATTGTATCCATGCAGACACATTCGACCTGATAGGAAGCGGCCAGTTTTCTCAACTGTTCCCTCAATGCTTCGCTTGCAATGCGATAGCCGACTTTGCATTTACTTCCCGCAGCCCTTTTCAATCTGGCTGCCGGTGTCCAATTCTCAACTTTCTGTGGAACCGTAAATGAAAAGATACTCCCCTCTCCGTAGATACTTTTTACTCCAATCTCACCATGCATCAACTCTACAAGCTGCTTTGAAATTGCAAGTCCTAACCCGGTTCCTTCTTTCCCGTGATTCCGTTTCGTATCTACCTGTTGGAAAGACCCAAACAGTTTTCCAAGATCCTCTTCTCTAATTCCCTGTCCTGTATCCTCTACAGAAAAAACCAGGTTGATCACTTCCTCCTGAACAACTTCTGTTTCCACCTTCAATTTTACGAACCCTCTCTCCGTAAATTTGATGGCATTATTCATAAGATTAATCACCACCTGCCGAAGACGCTTTTCATCCCCATATAGTCGGGTTGGCATAGCCGGGTCAATATCGTACAAAAGCTCTACCTGTTTTTCTCCAATTCGATTCAGAAAAATCATAGAAACATCATGAAACATGGACATCGGCTCATATGACTCCTCCACAATCTCAAGCTTTCCGGACTCTATCTTGGAAAAATCAAGAATATCATTGATAATTGTAAGCAATGCATCTCCCGAATTTTTGATATTGTCCAGATATTCCCTCGTATTTGCAGGTAAATCTTCCCGAAGAAGAATATCTGTCATCCCCACAATCGCATTCATCGGCGTTCGAATTTCATGGGACATATTGGATAAAAACTGCGATTTAGCGGCATTAGCCTCATCCGCCCGCTCTTTCTCTTCTTTCAGCATTTCCATCAACAGCACATCCGGACTTTCCACCGTCAGAAAGAAAGCAAGATTGATTAATGTTATGGCCAGACCACTAATCAGCGCTGTTGGAAAAACTGATTGATATATAAGCACAAGAATCTGAATTAAAAATGCCAACATCACAACATATCTCTTTTTGGGATTCATCTCATTCCAGTGCCGCAGCATGTTCACAACAATACATACAATGTAAAATGCACTAATTCCATGCACCGTATATACAGCCGGTCCCCACGAATAATTCCCCTGCGGAGTCTCAATATATTCAAGCGGGAGAACTACCAATCCCAACCACGCAATCCAAACCGGTATCGCAGCAAGCCAGAGCCTCATTTTACTGATATGTTCATCATTGATGAGCACAAAACTATAGAGGTAGCAGACAAAAATCTCCATAATCAGACTTCCAAGAAACAACGTATGGGCAAGTCTGTTCTCCCATGCAGGAACCAAATCCAGATGATTTACCATGTAAACAGTAAGCATATCAAACAACAGGTTAAACACCGTCGTCCCAAGTGACAAGGAAAAAAGTATATGTGAATAGGACCTTACTCTTTTAGCTGAAAAATACACAGTAGCAATAAACAGGACAATAATCACACACCCAATCTGTAACTTACAATCTCCCATAAAACCCCTTCTTATTTAGCAAAAAGAACCGTATCTCTTCCTAAAAGGAGGAGTAAGCGGTTCATTCAAAGTAGCTCTTCAATTATTATATCATATTATTTCTTCATTTCATAGGGAAAATTTCCCACCTTTCCTGCCTCCTCTGCATACGCAAGCAATTCTTCATTGGCCTTATCCAGTAAGCCAAATTTCTCCCTGCAGCAGATTACCTGTTTACACTCATCCAGCTTCTTCTTTGCCTCCTCAAACAATTCCTTTGGGATTGGCTCAAATGCCTCTGCCGCAACAACCTCTGCCGCCAACGCAAGCGCCACCGGATAATCCAGATCATTTTCAAACAGGATACCCGTCACAAATGGAATTTTATCCCGCTGCAGCCTACGGTATACACTTTTTCCGGTCCCACCGCCGGCAATTACAAACACTTCCGGCGTTCCCTGCGCGGCCTGCAGTTCCATCTGACTGTTTGCTTCATCAAATCTTCCGATTTCAATATCGAATAAAGATTGAATATATCCCGGTTGAAAAACATTCTCCGGTGTTCCAAAACACTCCACATATTCTCCTTTCACACATAAAACACGATCCGAAATGCGCTGTGCCAGTTCCAATTCATGAAGTGACATGATTACGGTCAGTCTCTTTTTTCTACACAATTCCTGGAGAATAGAAAGAAATTCCAATTTATATTTTATGTCCAAAAAAGATGTCGGCTCATCCAAAATCAGGATTTCCGGCTCCTGACAGATTGCTCTTGCAAGCATCACACGCTGTCTCTGTCCGTCGCTGACTTTGGTAAAATCCTGATTCTTAATTTCTGTGACATGAACCAGCTCCATCGCCTCATTCACTGCTTGTCGATCCTCCCGGGACAGAATCCCAAACCGTCCGGTATAGGGATATCTGCCTGTAGCAACGGCATCCGCACAGGTCATCATCTCCGTCTGCAGTTTTTCAGTAAAAACCACTGCCATACTCCGTGAAAGCTCTACACCTGACAACCCGGCCAGATCTTTCTTATCCAGATACACCACACCGTCAATAAGATGTAGTTGTCTGGCAATACTTTTTAATATGGTGGATTTTCCAGATCCGTTGGGACCGATAAGCGTAAGTATTTCCCCCTTATCTAAATGAATTGTAATATCCCGAATAAGTGGCGTCCCCTGATAGCCGACACTCATCTGCTTTGTCTGAAAATAATATTCCATTATTCAACCTCTCTTGACGAACATCGGTCCATGCATAATTTGCCTTCGGCAAATGGACCGACGCTACATGTCAAGTTTTCATAGAAAACTTGACACAATCGACGCATTATTTTCTACGTTTGATCATGACAGCCAGCACAATCGGTGCTCCAAACACAGCTGTCACGGTACTGATACTCAGTTCTGTCGGTGCAAGAAGAGTCCTTGCGAGGAGATCGCAGAACAGGCAGAATACACTGCCACCAAGGAAACAGGCCGGAATCATCCAGATTGGTTCCGCAGTACCGAAAAGCTTTTTAACCAAATGCGGCACTGCAATCCCCACAAACGATATCGGTCCCGCAAAGGCTACAATACAAGCCGATAAAATACTGGATAAAAGAACAAGCCACACCCGAAGAAGGCGAACATTGACCCCCATATTTTTTGCATATGTTTCACCAAGCTGATAGGCACTAAGCGGTTTTGACAATAAAAAAATTACCACAAACGTAATTGCAACCACAAACGCCATTACTTTCACATTCTCCCACGTCATCCCGGAAAAACTCCCCTGCGACCAATTATGGAGATTGACGATGTCCGCATCATCCGCAAAGGTTACCACCAGCTCTGTAACTGCCGAACAGATGTAACCAATCATAACCCCACTGATAACCAGCATAGACATATTGTTGATTCTTCTGGATACAAGCAATACGAATCCCATCGACATCATCGCTCCAATAAATGCAGCAAGAATCATAGCCATCGAGGAAACATGAATTGCTTTCCCCAACAGAAAAACCATCACAAGTGCCACAACCATTTTGGCTCCGGAGGAGATACCAAGCACAAACGGGCCTGCAATCGGATTGTGAAAAAATGTCTGCAGAAGATATCCGGTAAGTGCCAGTGCCCCACCGAGAATCAGCACCGCCGTTGCTCTCGGCATACGAATATCCCACACGATTCTGCGCATTGTCTGATTGCATGCAATATCACTGAAATGGAACTTAACACTGCCAATACAGATATTGAGCGCAAAAAGAACCGCCACACCAGCTACAAGCACCACACATGAGACAATATATCTTTGTTTTCTCTTTTGGATTCTGTCCAACTCCACTTCTCCTTTTCCAGTATCTGAGCCATCTTATTCCAGATGAAAAAGATACCTCATCTGTTCCTCATCCTCTCCCTGAAGCATCGCATGGATATCTCCGATCAGGTATCCCGTGGAAAGAGACTGCTGGTACAGGTCATTTGTTGTACACCACACATTTCCCTCCTTCACGGCTTTAAAATCTGCCAGAAGTTCGCATTTATCCAACAATTCCTCTACGTTTGAGACTCCACCGTCAATTGAACTATTATAGATCAGATAATCTGCATTTCTGGCTCCATTATAGAACTCTTCCACCTGCATATTCACTGTAGAACGTCTGCTATCAGGATCACCAAGATCTTCAAAAATGTATTTCCCACCTGCCAGTTCAATCATTTTCGGAACATAATCGGAAGATTGCCGCACCTGCACCAGCCCATTCGATGTGACAAAAAAGAAAGCCACTGTCTTGTCCGTTTTTTCATCCACTGACACCTGCTCAAGAATCCGGGTCTGTTCATCAAAAATTTTCTCTGCTTCCTGTTCTTTTCCCAGCAATGCCCCGAAAAATTTTACCCACTCCACACGCCCCAGTGGATGAGATTCGTAGCTGGAATACTCAATCATAACCGGAATACCAAAATCCTCAAGTTTTTCCACCACCTCCGGTGCATGGGTAATCATGGTATTCTCAATCACAAGTGAACACCCTTTGGACACGATCAGTTCATAGTCTGGCTTGTTATATTTTCCGGCATAAAGCATATCTCCCTTTTCCATTGCCTCTTTTGCCTCTTCAATATACCAGCCATCCTTCTTCTGACCTGAAAACATAATTGCATCCACCTCATCTAATGCAGAAAAAATATCCATAACAGAAGAAGCAACCAGATACAAATTCTGTATCGGCCGCTGAATTACCACAATTTTATCATCCAGATGTTCTGGTACCGGCTTCCCTTCCGGCACAACCAGATACTTTGCTCCATCCCTTGTCGTAGTCAGCATCGTATAGCCGCCTTCATAATAATCTACATTAAAATTTTCAGCATACTTCAATTCCATACTGCTGTCATATACCAGCTCCGGATCCGCTTCCGAAAAAACTCCGGAAGCGGAAGAAGGACTGCCGCAGCTGCACAGCCCCAACAGTCCTAACATAAATGAAGCAATTATCATTGCCTTTCTTCCATTCATTGTTTCATTTCCCTCACTCGGCCGGTTTCATCGTATCTGAATGAAACGTCAGCGTATACTCAATTTCATGAGGCTTGCTCATCGCCACCGTATCACCAATCACATTCATCGGTTCATCAAATGCTGCCACCGGTATATCAAATACAGAATTTTCCTCCGTACTAACCGGAAGATACTTCTGCCCATCCACCATCATATAATCATAATTTGGACTGCTCCACATTATGGTTGCAGTCACTTTCCCCTCTGCCACTGTAATTGTTGCCGGGGACGCAACCCAGGCTTTTCCACTTCCCCCTTCAAAGGTAAGTTCCATCGTATAAGTGCCATCTTCAAGATCAGCGGTTCCGTCCGTCTTATTCTCCACCGGTTCCGGGTTGGATACGCTTACCTTGTGATCATACCATATTCCTTTGGTTCCAATCAACGCCAGATCAAATTCCACATCCAGAGCAGGAACCGGCACATCAAAGCCATGAACTTCCTCTGCCATACCATCGCTGTAAGTAACCGTATCCACGCTGGGATCAAGCAGCTTTGCCCCATCCTTTTTTGCATCCTCGGCAAGTCCCGGAAAAAGATTTACAATATTCCTGGAAGTCAGGGAAATGTGAATTGTCATA
Organism: Agathobacter sp.; assembly: GCA_022775045.1. Classification (GTDB taxonomy): domain Bacteria; phylum Bacillota; class Clostridia; order Lachnospirales; family Lachnospiraceae; genus Roseburia. Next base: position 8,582 of record JALFLB010000019.1, read on the forward strand.
TCTCCATCCTTTACCGTCAGCGTGCCCTTACCTTCACAGGCCTCATTTACACGAAACATCGTACTGTCCGTATGAAAATCTGCCGTGTAAGTTCCGTCCGCAAGTACATTCTCCGTCTCATCCTGTATCTCCACAGCAGCAACTTCAGTCTGTGTATTTAACTGTTCCGCATTTTCTTTTTCCACACATCCGGTAAAAACCGTGCAAATAAGCAGTACCGCCGCAAGTATTGTCACCTTTTTCTTCTTCATCACTTCTGTTCTCCAATCCATATAACTACTTCATTGCCTCTTTGGTGTGTGCAACATAAATCTGCTGAATGGCCGCTGTCGATCCCAGCCCGGAAATCTGGGTTTCAATACTGTCAAACTTTCCAAAAGACTCAAACATACTCTTCCAGGAATCCTCATCATCGCCCGCCATATCATTATTTGCATGATCTCCTGCTACCACCATGAGCGGACGGAGAATCACTTTCTTGTACCCCTTTTGGGATACAGCATCAATAACAGCCTCACAGGAAGTCTCCTCCGGTTCTCCTTCTACCGTCCCGATAAACACATTGCTGTACCCGAGATCATCCATCTGCGTCTGCATCTGACTGTAAGATACTTTTGCAGTATGCGAGGTACCATGCCCCATAAACACAAACGCCACACCATCCCCTGCAGCCATATCCAGACTATCATACCCCGCTGTCTTTACAGTCTCACTCACTATTGCTTCAGCAACCGCTTTCTTATCTGCATTTACCTCAGCGGCATCCGCACCAACCTCGCCCAGCAACGGCTCTGCAATCTTAACAGATTCAAACTGCTTCTCATACGCTTCAACTGTTTCCATAAGTTCATCATACTCTGCACCATGCATCAGATGTGTCGGTTGTACCACCAGATTCTTTACCCCATTGTTCAAAGCTCGCTCCAATGCTTGATCCACATTATCAATATACTCGCCGTCACGGGCCTGAATGTGATTGATGATAATCTGTGAAGTAAATGCCCTTCTTACTGACCAATCTGGATTCGCTACTTGAAGTGCATCCTCAATTCCCTTTATATCTGCAACACGACTGTCATTAAAGGACGTGCCAAAGCTGACAACCAGAATCTCATTTTCCCCAATCTCATCCTGATTGCGCGGGTCGTCAGCAGACGCATCCCCGGTATCTCTTCCGAAATAATCAGGATCTGCATACTCTCCCTCCACCAGCTCCTTCTGGGTATCTGTCAAAGCATCCCACGCTTCTTTTGCAGCTTTACACTGCTCATCCGTCTCATCATTTCTCTCCTGTACATAAATTGCATCAATCAATGCTGCAACTTCATCAGCGGCCTTCTGATCTGTATTCTCAGTGCCTGTCACCTGGGTATCAGCTTCCTTTCCGGAACATCCACTCATCATCCATCCTCCTGCCAAAACTGTTGTCAATAATGCAATCACTAATTTCCTTTTCATTTAAATCCTCCTATTAATTAAAAATGAAAAACGCCCTTTTTCTGAGGGCATCAGTAAAAGGACGCAGCGATAGCATAACCAAAAGAAACCTTCCGGCAAATCATAGACTTCCCAAAGGCTCATTTCTTCATATACACCGGTTTGCGACCAATTACTCGTGGCCGGTGGAAAATCCTTCCCACTCCTATCACACAGGCAGGTCTCCTGACTTACGGCTCTCCATCCAAGGTCGCCTTCCCAATTTCTCAGTGACATTAATGACCTTGCACTCCCCGCTTACAGTGACGAGTTCGTACAGGATTTACACCTGTTTCCCTTTTAATCAGGCAATGTACTCAAATATCAGATGAGTACATTGTCTGAACCTGCTTTTGTAACCATATCACAAACCAATGTATCTGTAAACCCAAAAAGAAATCCATTTATTCTATTTTTACTCCAATATACGCTTCAAATCCTGCTATCTGCTGAAGTTGTTCCATCTTTGTTTTGCTAATATTTTTGGAGGAATCTCCACTATTTTTCTGTTTTTCTTGATCCTGATGATATAGCGCCTTCGGAAGATAGGTACGCAGCATATCAAGCAGCTCTGTTTCCTGAATCGGTTTTGTCAGATAATCTGAAAATCCTTCCCGCAGATACTCTTCCTTTGCTCCTACGATTGCATTAGCAGTCAGCATGATCACCGGTGTGTCCGTATTCTGATTCGTTTCCATCTTTTCCATTTGATGGAGTGTTTCAACCCCATCCATGTTGGGCATCATGTGATCAAGAAAAATCATATCATAATGCTTTTTTTCTACACAGGTGAGACACTCCTCTCCACTCTCCGCTGTATCAATTTGTCCTGATCCTCCTTCCGTATTCCAATGCCCGTATCATTGACAGCAATGATCAGTTCAATCTGATTCTCTGATTTCTTTTCATAATTAAGCGCTAATGTAACACTTCCTTCTTTCGTATATTTGACTGCATTAGAAAGAAAAATATTCATAATCTGTCGGATTCTTACTTCATCTCCATACAGTATGGAAGGCAAATCCGGATTAATTTTTATCACCAGCTCAATCGGACAGTTGTCTAATTTTTTTTTGCCATATTATAGCAATCATTAATGATAGAGACTTACATTCCTTTAGCAGCATTGCGTCCATGCCAAGGATTCCATTGATTGGCGTACGGATTTCGTGCGACATATTTGCAAGGAACTGGCTTTTTGCCAGATTTGCCGCAATTGCATCATTTTTCGCCTGTTCCACAAACTTTAAATGCTCCCGCATCATCTGACGCATATAGCAAATCAGTGTGGCAACATCCCTCTTTGCAATCTCCATTTCCTTGATATAAGTCGCATAGTTTTCATAGGGAGAACTCATTTCAATCTATATTTCTCCACGGACACAATCCTGGGGAATATCCACAAAAGCCATCACACTGCCTGGTGTTTTACCAAAAAGTCCGGTTGTGATTCTCCTGATTCAAAAGAAATGACCGGTCCAGCTTAACAACGGATGCCGGAATCTGCTCAAAAACACCTAAAGAAGAATATCCTGCACCAAAATCATCTATAGACAGACGAACACCCATATCCTTTAAAGTATCCAAAGTCTGCTTCCCCATATGGGATTGCAGTTCCGCCCCCACGATTTTTCCCTTTCATGTCTCTCCTTTATCAATGCTTCCAGCGAATCATCATACACTTTAATTTCGCTGCCTTTGGTATCCCCTGCAAACTCAAGGGCCTGATTGGCATAGTTGATGGCAAGACGCAGGTCACCATCATCCTTTGGAACATAATAGATTCCCCTGATTTCTTGCACACACCTCCGTCTTTTTATTCACATTCTTTTTTAGGATATCGGCAACTCCCTTCAGCAGCTGCTCTCCCGCATTCCACCCATAAATGACATTATAGCGGCGAAACTGCTCCAGATTTACATAGACAACAGCATAGGGTTCCCTATGTTCCAACAACAGCTTATATTCTCCCCAGAAAATCAGATAATTCAGATTCCAGATATCCATAGAGGTATCTTTGTACATCAGCTTTTGAATTTTCCTGCTGTCTCTCTTCATATGTACTGCGACAAAAATAACCAGCACAATAACAATACACAGAATACTAATAATCCCAAGACTGTTATTCCGCACAAAATCAAACAAGCTGACCAGCGGATAAGTATTCTCCCGAAGCATATATTCATTCACCATTTGGGAATCAATCGGAGAAATTTTCTTTCCCACCCAGTTCCTCATCTTCACTGCGAATTACCATGGCGATTGAATACTCACTCCGAAATACATTTTTAAGTTCCAGTCCTGTGACGTGAAATCCGCTCTCCAAAAGCTGTCTGGTAAGCCCTTTAAACTCGCCGTCTTCCTCATAAGAAAACGGATAAAACCCATCCAGATACCCAACAACCAGCTTCTTTTTGTCTGCAAGATACTGATTCTCCCCTATGGTAAGAAGCGCTGTCTTATCAAACTTGCTATAGTAAAACTGATTCATCAGTTCCGTTTCCAGCTCCGGGCTATTCATCTTCAGATCCACCTTCTTATCGCTCAGCATCTGCAATGCTTCTTCCCAGCTATCACACGAAATATACTCCGCGTTCCAACTGGTATATTCGCACAAGGCATTCATATACTCTACATCCATTCCGCCATGGCTTCCATCCGGATTGATAATATGATATCCATCCATCGGAAAGAACGCAACCTTAACTGTCCGTTTCTGGGCAGCATAAATATTCCCGTTCGAGATCATACAGAATATACAAAGCATGAAAATCAGTATGCTGCCTATCCACAAATATTTTCTCTTCATAACCCTTATCCTCTTAACACGCAAAACAGATTGATCTTTTTTCTTCATCATACACTTTTTTACAATCAAAGTCCACTGTCGAATCTGCAAAAGGGCGATAAACAAAGAAGCATTCCCTCTGCATCATAGGGAATGCTTCTTTATTAAAAAACTATGATAATAATGCTTTATCATTTGCAAATTCTTCACCACTTACCTTTTCAAACTGTTGTAGCAGATCTGAAACTGTAAGCTTCTTCTTTTCTTCACCTGCAATATTGAGAATTACCTTGCCCTCATGCATCATAATCAGGCGGTTACCATGTGCAATGGCATCTTTCATGTTGTGTGTTACCATCATCGCAGTCAGATGATTCTCTGCAATAATCTGATCTGAAATCTCAAGAACCTTGGCTGCTGTCTTTGGATCAAGTGCTGCCGTATGTTCATCCAAAAGAAGAAGCTTTGGCTTCTGAATAGATGCCATAAGCAACGTGATCGCCTGTCTCTGTCCTCCAGACAAAAGTCCAACCTTGCTGGTCAATCGATCTTCCAGACCCAGATTCAACATCTTGAGCATCTCTCTGTACTTCTCCCGCTCTGATTTGGTAATGCCCCAGCTTAATCCTCTAGACTTTCCTCGTCTTGCAGCGATTGCCATATTTTCTTCAATAGACATCGTTGTTGCCGTACCAATCATCGGGTCCTGGAATACTCTTCCAAGATACTGTGCTCTCTTATGCTCAGAAAGCTTTGTCACATCATCACCGCCAATGTAAATCTTGCCGGAATCCACTGGCCACACGCCTGCCACTGCATTCAATGTTGTAGATTTTCCGGCTCCGTTACCACCAATGACTGTAACAAACTCACCCTCGTTTAAAGTAAGATTCACTCCGTCAAGGGCAAGCTTTTCATTGATTGTTCCCGGATTAAAAACCTTTTTTACATTCTCAATTCTTAACATTGCTTCCATCTGCTATACCCCCTTTGCTGCCTTTCTCTGATTCTTCAGATATGGGATAGCAAGGAAAATTGCTACCACAATTGCTGAGAACAATTTCAAATCATCAGAAGGGAATTTCAGCCACAGAATAACACTCAGAACCAGATAATACAATATGGCTCCTGCAATCACAGAAAACAGTGTGTAGGCAAACGCAAGCTTCTTTCCCGCACAGAGTTTTCCAAGTAATACATCTCCAATAATCACTGCTGCTAGCCCGATTACGATAGCGCCACGTCCCATATTAACGTCCGCAGCACCCTGATACTGTGCATACAGTCCACCAGAAAGACCTACCAGACCATTTGACAGCATCAACGCAAGTACCTTACAAAAATCTGTATTGATTCCCTGTGCACGAGCCATCTGCGCATTACATCCAGTTGCACGGATAGCATGTCCCTGCTCGGTTCCAAAATACCAATAAAGAGCAATAACAACTACCACACAGAAGAGAATACATGTGGTAAACACCTTGATTTTTGCTGCAGTATCACCAGATACATAGCGAAGCGAAACCGTAAGGTTATATTTATCAACACTCACCGCCTGGTTTGACTGTCCCATAATATTTAAATTGATGGAATACAGTGCTATCTGCGTTAAAATTCCTGCAAGAATCGGCGGAATACCGAGCTTCGTATGCAGAAGCCCCGTCACAAGTCCTGCAACCATGCCTGCAGCAAAAGCTATCAGCAGAGAAAGCCACGGATTCATATCTCCGCGAATCAGCATAACTGCTACTGCGCCACCTGTTGCAAAAGAACCATCCACAGACAGATCTGCGAAATCCAGAAGCTTATATGTAATATAGACTCCCAATGCCAGAAGCCCCCAAATCAGCCCCTGTGCGATTGAACCCGGAAGAGCACGAAACAGTGCCAGCGGATTCAGGGAGGAAAAATAGGCTGTCAACAACACAGTTTTCATCCTCCTTAACTATTCTGCTTTAATTGCAACATAATCATCCGGAACAGTGATTCCCAATTCCTCGCAGATACTCTTATTGTACTCTTTTGTTACCTTTGGTGCGTACTCAATCTCCATTGCCGTAATATCTGCACCATTTACTAAAATCTCATATGCCATCTCTCCGGCTCTGTATCCGATATCATAGTAGCTGATGGAAAGTGTTGCCACACCACATCCGGTACAGATTCCCTCTTCACCTGCCACAACCGGAACCTTTGCCGGAAGTGTGATATTGTTAATTGCCTCTGTATTCTGTGCCATTGTATTATCCGTTGGAATATAAATCACATCTGCATATTCAACTGCGCTCTGTACTACAGAACCGATATCGTTGGAATCTGATGCTGTAAACTCTTTGTAGCTGATATTATCTTCATCGAGATACTTTTCAAAATTAGTGGCCTGGAACTTGGAATTTGGCTCTGCCGAGCAATATAAAATTGCAACATTCTTTGCTTCCGGGAATAGCTCAGCAAGCATATTCTCCTGTTCATCCAGTGGTGCGAGATCGGATGTACCAGAAATATTTCTTCCGGTTGTACCGGTCCAGTCATCAATCTGCAGCGCAGTTGCATAGTCAGTTACCGAAGTTCCAATAATTGGAATATCCGTTGTTGCTGCCGCAGAGCACTGCAAAGCAGTTGTCGCATTTGCCAAAATCAAATCCACGTTATTTGCGACAAAATTGTTAGCAATCGTTGCCGCATTCGCCTGTTCATTCTGTGCATTCTGCACGTCAAAGATTACATTATCGCCAAGCTTCTCCTTGAGAGCATCCTGAAATCCTTCTGTAGCGGAATCCAGTGCCGGATGCTCAAGCTGCTGACAGATACCGATATTATATACCTTACCGTCTGCATCTCCTTTTACACCTGACTGCGTGGATGCGGGGTCACTGCTGCCTCCGCAGGCTCCCATTGACATTGCCATTGCAGCTGCCATAACAGTTGCCATTACTTTACTAAACTTTTTCATGATTTTCCTCCATTTTCTTTATTGTGGTTCATTGATGATCACTCATCTGTAAGTATACCTCTTCCTTAAATTATATGTATCATTTGTAAAATGTCAAATAAATACTGAAAGCCGCCGCCCTTTTGGGGGCAGCGGCCTGTCTCCTTTGGAATCAAATGCCTACAAGAATATATATTTGCAGATAAACAGCACTGCAAGTACATACATCAACGGTGTGATTTTCTTTGCCTTACCGCAGATCAGATTAATGATCACGTAAGAGATTACGCCAATTGCGATACCCTCAGCAATGCTGTACATTAATGGCATGGCAATCAGGCAGAGATATGCCGGAATTGCCTCTGTCAAATCATTAAAATCAATCTTAACAATAGCAGATACCATTAAGAATCCAACAAAAATCAATGCAGGAGCCGTTGCAAATCCCGGAATTGCAGTAAAAATCGGGGCAAAAAGAATCGCTATCAAAAACAGAAATCCCGTCACTATAGAAGCAAGACCGGTTCTTGCCCCCTCACCAACACCGGCAGAACTCTCCACAAATGTTGTCGTGGTAGAAGTTCCGAGTACAGCACCTGCCGTGGTGGCAACCGCATCTGCCAGAAGCGCCTGCTTTACACGTGGAAGCTTGCCTTCGCTGTTCAGAAAGCCAGCTTTATCCGACACCCCGATCAGGGTTCCCAGCGTATCGAACATATCAACAAACAGGAAGGACAGTAGAACAACGATAAAATTCAAAACTCCTACTCCGTGAAAATCCGCTTTAAAACACTGTCCAAAAGTCTTTCCGATTGCTGTAAAATCAGTCAATGCAAAAGTTGGATACAGAGAATAAAATCCCGCATCCACATCCACATGATAAATTCCAGTTACCTGGCAGAGCATACCAAGAATCCATGTAGCCAGAATTCCAATTAAAATTGCTCCTTTTACTTTCTTAATATATAACACTGCAGTCAGAATCAGTCCGATCAATGCCAACAGCGCACAGATTCCTTCCGTATGCCAATTTTTCGTAAACCTTACATACGTTAACAGTGTTGATTCATCATTAACTACCAGATCAGCCCCCTGCAATCCAATGAAGGCAATGAACAGACCGATCCCGGCACTAACCCCCTTTTTTAGGGTAAATGGAATTGCATTGAAAATTGCCTCACGAACATTTGTGAGAGACAGTACAATGAAAATGATACCCTCAATCAGCACTGCCATCAATGCAACCTTCCAGGAATATCCCATGTTACCACACACCGTAAAAGCAAAGTACGCATTCAGCCCCATACCCGGAGCAAGTGCGAATGGATAATTGGCAAGAAGAGCCATTGCCAGGGTTCCGATAAAGGACGCCAGACAGGTGGCAATCAATACGGCAGTTGAATCCATTCCTGCTGCCGACAACAGGCTCGGATTGACAGCCAGAATGTATGCCATCGTCATGAACGTGGTAATACCGCCAATGACTTCCGTCTTAATGCTGGTATTATTTTCTTTAAGATGAAACATTTTTTCTAACATCCTTCTCCTCCTTGTGAAAAAAAATTACTCATCTATCATACCATACATTTTGCTTATAATCATAGCCATTTTTCCGATAATTATACATTTTATGCCTCAATTGCACGAATCAGATTGACCATCTCAATTGCACCCAGTGCACAATCATAGCCTTTGTTGCCTGCCTTGGTACCTGCACGCTCAATGGCCTGCTCGATATTTTCTGTGGTGATCACACCGAACATAACCGGAATGTCGCTGTTGAGGGATACATTTGCAATTCCCTTGGATACCTCACTGCAGACATAATCATAGTGGCTTGTGCTGCCGCGGATCACTGCACCGAGACAGATGACGGCATCATACTTACCGCTCTTTGCCATCTTCGATGCAATCAGTGGAATCTCAAAGGCTCCCGGCACCCACGCCACGTCGATGTCGCTCTCCTTTACATCGTGGCGCAGCAGACCATCCATTGCACCACCCAGCAGCTTCGATGTGATAAATTCATTGAATCGTGCCACGACAATTCCCACCTTAATGTCCTTTGATACCAGATTTCCTTCAAATGTACTCATTGTATTTTCCTCCTTTAAAGTTACAATTCCAACATATGTCCCATGCGTGCCTGTTTGGTTTTCAGATAGAAGCCGTCATATTTTGTTGCCTCCATCTGAATCGGAACACGCTGGGCAATTTCCATGCCAAACCCGGACAACTGGTAAATTTTGTCCGGATTGTTGGTCAGAAGCCGCAGGCTCTTTACCCCCAGATCCCGCAGAATCTGTGCCCCGGCCTCCGGAAATCCTGCGGACCGGCATCCTCTGTCACACAGCGCATCGCCGTGATAGAACGCTCCGCTGCGGAAATGCCGGTGGTGGTGTCCACACAGTCGATGGATACCGTAAATGCCGTCTCGTGGTTATCCGTATTATCCTCCTCATTTTCCCGGTCCTCATCATCTGTGACAAGAATGATTTTTCCTTGCCGAAGCGCCTGCAGCGCCTCTTCAACTGAATCAAATTCTTTCAATTCTCTATCCTCCTTAAACCTGACGCAATCTTAAAATCCGTTTTGCAACAAAAATTCTCTTGTGATCCCACTCTGTGGGTCTTTTTTTTCAGTTCCCAGCAGTTTTTCCACATACTTCCCGATGATATCATTCTCAAGATTAACCACATCACCGACGCGCTTTTCTCCCAGAATCGTGTTGCCTGCCGTGTGCGGAATGATGGATACGGAAAAGGCATCCCCATACACCTTCGCCACCGTCAGACTGATGCCGTCAATGGCAACAGAGCCCTTCTCCACAATGTAGCGCATGATGGCATCCTCAGCCTTTACCCGGTACCAGATTGCATTGTCATCCCGCTCAATTCCGGCAATCGTGCCGATGCCATCCACATGCCCGGCTACAATGTGTCCGCCAAATCTGCCATCTGCTCTCATAGCCCGCTCAAGATTCACATGTGATCCCGGTCTGAGGGCCGCCAGGAATGACCGGTTGAAGGTTTCATGCATGACATCCGCCAGAAAGGTTCCCTGTGAAAAGGCAGTAACCGTCAGACAAACCCCGTTCACCGCAATGCTGTCACCAATGTGAAGATCGTCCATCAGCGCCTCTGCCTCAACTGTGATTACAGCAGAACACACGCCCTTCTGGAGGCTTTTGATTACGCCAATCTGATCAACAATTCCCGTAAACATCCTGCTTCACCTCCCCTTCCAGAAGGATATCCTCCCCCAAAGGAGTCACCCTTGTATGTTTCAGCACAACCGCCTGATCAGGTGAGGCAAAACCAATCCCCTCCACCGGGCTTTTGGCATCTTTTCCTCCCAGCAGCTTAGGCGAAATATACGCCTGAACAGCATTCACAATTCCACTTTCCAGCGCAGACCAGTGCATCTGTCCGCCGCCCTCCAGGAGAATACTGTCAATCTGCTCCTGACCCAGCTGCTCCATCAGATCCTTCAGATCCACCTGACCTTTTTTCTCCTTCACCTCAAGAATCCGGCAGCCCCTGTCCTGATACGGTCGCTTCCTCTCCTCATCGCCATAACAGGTGGCAAGAATCGTGGGCACTTCGGAGGCTGTCTGAACCACCTTCGCATCAAGCGGTGTGCGAAGCTTCGTATCACAAATGATGCGGATGGGATTCCTTCCGCCCTCTATCCGGGAAGTCAGAAGCGGATCATCCAAAAGCACTGTTCCCACCCCCATCATAATTCCCCGAAACCGGTGACGCTGAGTCTGCACATGCTCCCGTGCAGCCTCCCCGGTTATCCATTTGGAGGCTCCGGTGTAGGCTGCTATTTTTCCATCCAGCGTCATGGCATACTTCATCACCACATAGGGTGTCTTTGTCCGGATATAATGAAAGAAAATCGGATTGATGCTGTCACATTCCTCCTTCAGCATTCCTTCCGTTACTTCTATTCCGTGCTCATGCAGAATGTGCACACCTTTTCCACTCACCAGAGGATTGGGATCCGCAGAACCTATCACCACGCGTCGAATTCCCGCCTTCAGGATGGCATCCACACAGGGCGGCTGCTTTCCATGGTGGGCACAGGGTTCCAATGTCACATACATGGTTGCTCCCCGGGTATCTTCTGTACAGCCAGCCAGCGCATTCCTCTCCGCATGCAGTTGTCCGTACCGCTCATGGTATCCCTCCCCGATAACACGTCCGTCCTTTACGATCACCGCTCCCACCATCGGGTTCGGCGATACCCAGCCACAGCCTTTTTTTGCCAGCTGGATTGCTCTTTTCATATAATCCTGCTCTTCCAAATGCTCCTCTCCTCTCATTCATTCCAATAGTTAGACGATTGCGAAACGCCACAAGACGTATAAATACGTCATTTTTGCTCTAAAAAAAATATCTCCTCAAGGTTTATGGCAAGGCGCACCATCAAAAAAGCCCCAAATCGTCGATTCAGGGCTGAATAAAGCTTATTTGCCATAAAAAAGCTCTGGAACAAACATATTCCAGAGCATCTGCATACAAAATAAGCGATCACTGATCTTCTTTCATCCAGACTGTACTGTCGGCTTCGGAATTACACCGAATCATGCCTTGCGGCTCGTGGGCTATACCACCGGTAGGGAATTGCACCCTGCCCTGAAGATTCTATTCAATTCTGTAGGTTATTATAAATCATTATATACCTTTATGCAAGCCTGTTTTATTATACAGTTATGCTTTATATGGGCTGTTCGTCAAAACTAAGAATTACTTTGAACAGATCCCCGTCAATCTGAATTGCCAGATTTCCATTCATCAGGCTGGTCAGACTTTGTGCAATCGAAAGCCCAAGGCCGTTTCCTTCCGTGTTTCTGGAGCTGTCCCCACGCACAAAGCGCTCCATCAGCTCCTCGCTGCTGATGTTGAGCCGCGATTTGGAAATGTTGCGGAACGTCATAATCACCATTCCTCCAAACTGCTCAAGATTAATATACACCCGTGTCCCCGGCTGGGCATACTTACAGATATTGCTCATCAGGTTATCGATAATTCTCCATAGATGCCTGCCATCTGCAAGAATGTTAACCGGTGGATCCGGACTTTCCACTACGAGCTCCAGATTATTTTTGTTGGCACGCTCCTGAAATTCACCCACAACCTGCGTAAGCATCACTGTCGCATCGCAAATCTCCAAATGAACCGGAAGATTTCCTGTGGAAGCCTTGGATGCCTCCATCAGATCCTCAATCAGCTTCTTTAACCGGCTCGACTGGTGGTCAAGCACCTCTATGTAACTTTGTACCGTTGGATTATCAATTTCCTCCTTTTTCATCAGATCCACATAGTTAATAATGGAAGTCAGTGGTGTCTTGATATCGTGCGACACATTGGTAATGAGTTCTGTCTTAAAACGCTCGCTCTTCATCTTCTCCTCAACTGCCAGGGAAATGCCATCCCCAACACTGTTGATATTCTCGGCATGCTTCCTGATCTCCCACAGCATGCGGTGCGTATCAATCGGCTGACTGTAATCTCCAGCCGCAATCCGCTCGCCTCCTTCCTTAATAAGCTTTATCTGATAAAGCAGGTCAATCATGATGATAAATTCCAGAAACTTATAGAGAGAAAAGGCGCAAAACATCGCATCTGCATCATACATAAAAGACATTATGGCGATCCCTTCAATTATGGTCATTACAAGAAAGATAACCAGTGCCTTTACGTACATTGATACCCGCCCCTGCATTTTTTCTTTTGTGCCGTGAATAAGTTTTTTAAATCTCACAAGGATCCAATGAACCGGAAGGCACAGATAATACAATAGTGTGTATCTCCAGAAATTCTTCGTCTTCACACGCACTGCAGTGCTCATACAAAGTCCCAAAACAAACATAACACCTATGCTTGTAAAAAGAATTCCGACCCCCAGTGCCAGAGAGAAGCTGATGTATTCATACACATAAACTTCCACCATAAAAACATCCATAGCTCCACATCCAAACACCAGCCCTGCCACTGCACAAAACAGGATGCCAAACGGTACCCGATCTATCCAGCAAAGATGAATCTCGTTATCCTGCGGTCTTCTCCCCGCCGCACTCATCAGGAAGACAAACGAAGCCAAAAAGACAAGGACTGCCAAAGCTAAAAACCAACCGGAAGTATGCCGGAAACGGATGAGAAAGCTGCCAAGCTGCTGTGCCTCCGGAAAATAATCCGCTACGCCACAATTTAAGAAATGGCCCTTCTCTATCGGATTGCTGACATCCATATAAACCATATAGCGCGTATTTTCCTCCACCGCCGACACATATTCCAGATAAGTCGTCTCCGGATCTACATACGTCCAGCTATGATCACTTACCTCCAAAATCTCATCGGGCAGAATCTGCTCCATTTCAACAATCTCAAAAAAAGATTCCGGCGCAACAAAGCTGGCTTCAACATATTCTTCAAAGGTAAACCATCCCTGTTCTTTTTCCGGATTTGCAACCTTTTCCCATGGTTTCTCTGTTTCTGTATTCTTGTAAAACAGGGTTCCATCCTCCGCTGTATGCAGAACATAATTACCACGTTCTTGCCCATTATTATAGGAAAAATTCTGATATAAATAATACCCTGCCTCCGTTTTCGCATAAAACAGACCATTTTGCTGATCGTAAATGATTTGTTCCACCTGCACCGACTTCCAATTGTGACTGATATTTCCGTTCAATTTCAGAAACACATTCCAGAATCCACTCCGTTTTCCATTCTGCACCTGCGCATAAGGAATCAACTCTTGTGAGACAGTACAGTGATCTGCATCTACTGCATTTGCATTTGTATAAAGGGTTTCTTTACTTTTTACCGACCCATTCTCGGCAAGTTTTTCTTTCGTAACTGCATACTGAATATTTCCTCCATCAAGGGCATCCCACCGAAACGGTTCCTCCATAGATGAAATACCACTTTCTCTGTACAATTCTCCCACATATCCATATAACAGCTGCTCATTTACTGTATTCTGAAGGTCTTGCGGCATTTGCTGCAATTCATCCACCACACCAAACGCAATCGTACATACAGTACAAAATACAGTTGCAATAGTACTGACAGTTGCAAGCACAAGAGCAAACACTTTTGCCCACATTTGTCCCTTGATTCCACTTCGTTTTACTTTCTCTTTTGCTTCATCCTTTTGACTGGCATTATCTTTTTTTATTAACTTGTTTTTTATCAAACTACTCTTCCTCCATCCTCTTTCAAGTTTCTCAGGCTCACCATCCGGAGATATCGCTTTTTATCAATCACCTGACACAACTTTGTAGCCGCGTCCCCAGACCACCTGCAAATATCTCGGTTCTGCCGGATTGTATTCCAATTTTTCACGAAGATGGCGGATATGTACCGCAACCGTGTTTTCGATGCCATAGGGACTGTCCTTCCAGACTTCCTCATAAATCTGGTTCGGTGAAAAGACTTCGTCCGGGTGCTCCATCAGAAGCTTTAATATTTCATACTCTGTTCTTGTCAGATTAACCGGCTCCCCGTCCAGGGTAACTTCCTTGGACTTGTCATCCAGTTCAATTCCACCCGCACGAAGTTTTGCCTTTGTCTGCTGCCCGCTTCCCAGCTGCATATAGCGCCGCAGCTGAGACTTCACACGTGCCTGCAATTCGACAGGATTGAATGGTTTCGTCACATAATCATCGGCTCCCACTGTCAGACCAAGCACCTTGTCGGTGTCCTCACTCTTGGCTGTCAACAGAATTACCGGCACATTCGAAATTTCACGAATTTTGACCATAGCTTCCATTCCATCCATCTCAGGCATCATGATATCCATAAGTACCAGATGAATTTCCTCTCGTTCAATACATGCAAGTGCCTCCACGCCATTATAGGCCTCAAACACATTGTATCCGTCGCTCTTTAAGTAAATTCCAAGAGCAGAAACAATATCCTTTTCATCATCGCAAACTAATATATTGTACATAAAAAACCGCCACCTCGTATGTTATGATTAATCATACATACATTGTAGCGGTTTTATTATGAATTTCCAATTAGGAAACCCCTTAAGATTTGATTAACTTTTATTCAATTTTCTTCATCCACGCAGTGATTCCTTCAAACAGGCGTTGCATGCCATCTTCAATCAATAACCGGGCTGTTGCCACATTCATCCGAAGGAACCCATTACCGTTTGTCCCATATTCTTTTCCTGAAGCCAGATACAATCCCGTTTTTTCCCGGATAAAACTGCAGAGTACATCGGAATCGTCTGTAAGGCTCCGACAATCCAACCACATCAGATAAGTTGCCTCCGATGCAACCGGATGCATCTGTGGAATCTTTTCCCCTATCTCCTTCGTCACATACCTTTTATTTTCCTCAATATATTCCCGAAGTTCATCCAGCCACGATTCCCCTTTCGAAAATGCCGCAACCGTCGCACACACAGCAAACGCATTCGGCTCTGCCACTTCATCCGTATTCAACTGCCGCCACATCTTATGGTATAAAAACGGATTCTCCGCATAAACAGCTGCTGTCTGAATTCCCGCAAGATTAAATGTCTTCGTCGGAGCAATGCATGTCACACTAATTCTTCTACAGGTCTCATTTACAGACGCAAACGGCACATATTCTTTCCCTGGTGCCGTCAAATCGCAATGAATTTCATCAGAAAGTACCGTGACCCCATATCGCGAACATAATTCCCCCACTTTTGCGAGCGTTTCCTTATCCCAAATCTTCCCAATCGGATTATGCGGATTACAAAGAATCATAAGCGAGGTCTGTGGATTTGCAAGCTGCTCCTCCAGTGTTTCCCAGTCCATTCGATATTGTCCACCTTCATAGAGAAGATGATTCTCCACAACGTTTCTTCCATTATTTCGAATGGAATTAAAAAAGATATTGTATCCCGGCGTTTGTACCAGCACGTTTTCCGCCAGAGTAGTAAGCTTGCGCACCGCAGAGGACACCGCCGGAACGACACCCGTCGTAAAAATCAATTTCTCAGGATCCATGATAAAGTTATGCCGTTTTCCCCACCAGCTTACATAGCTTTCAACCCATTCTTCCGGAAGAACGGAATAACCAAACACACCGTGGGCCACACGTTCCACAAGAGCCTCCTGAATTTCCGGTGCCGTCTCAAAATCCATATCGGCCACCCACATCGGAAGTTCATGTTTTTCAACATTCCATTTTAAGGAACCGGTTTCTCTTCGGTTAGGTATTCTGTCAAACTTCTCGTTCATTTTTCCTCCATTACTTCGACCAAATCATCGAAAGCGAAAAAACCCGGCCCTTACGGACCGGGTTCACAACTCATCCCAATTACGCCTCAAGTTCTAAATTCTGACTACTCTCGTTTTTTGTTGCGTAATATTCCTCAAATTTCTTATTTGCTGCATCCAGCGTCTGCTGGCAAATATCCGGAAGATCCTTGCCCCAAGCCTCAGTTGCCTGCTTAAAGCCTTTCGCCATTGCCTGCTGCATCTCTTTCATTTTATCTACATCATCGCCAGCCAATGCACATGCAAAGTCAAATAATCTCTCGGATGTCTGCTTCACTCCATAATATCCATCCTCTGAAATATCCTGCTGTGCCTGCAATTTTGTCTGCTCATCAACCGTGAAATCCCCTTTTGCAAGAAATTTCCACATATCATTTGCATTAGTATAGGCAACAGCCTGCTTGTTCATCATCTGCTGAACGATACTTACCAGCTGCTGCTGTCTGGATTCCTGATCAGCCTGAAGCTGTTTTACCAATGCAGCACGGTCCTCCGAACTCATCTTATTAATCGAATATGTTGCCTTCTTAGATGTCTCAGGTGTCTCCTGCGCCTTCTCATAAACAACACCTTCCTCCGTCTTTGCTGCCACATCAGAAGTCTCTGCTTTTGGAGAGTTCTGCATGCCATAAGAAGTGTAGACATCAGTTTGAGACCCTACTGTTCCTGTTGCTTTTACGCCCATTCTCTCATCCTCCTTGAAATCATCCCATGGATTCAAATCCGTTTCAATCCATTATACTATTCTACTACTGCAAATTATATCGGCAGATTCCAGCATTTCCTTAACAGCTTTCACTATAAAGCTTTAATTCTTTCCAATGCCTGTACCGTGTTCTCGTAATTACCGAAAGCCGTCAACCGGAAATATCCTTCTCCACTTGGTCCGAAACCAGATCCAGGTGTTCCAACAACATTGGCTTTCTCCAACAGGTAATCAAAAAACTCCCATGAGGTCATCTGATCCGGAGTCTTTAACCAGATATATGGTGCATTAACGCCTCCGAACACCGTATATCCGGCATCCTTTAAGCCATCTTTGATTGTCTTGGCATTCTTCATATAATAAGCAACCTGCTCCTTCAGCTGTGCCTTACCGGCTTCTGAATATACAGCCTCTCCTGCACGCTGCACAATATATGGAGCACCATTAAACTTGGTTCCGTGACGTCTTGCCCACATTGCATTCAAAGATACATCCCCGCACTTCAAATCCTTCGGAACAACTGTAAATCCCAAACGAACACCAGTAAATCCTGCATTCTTGGAAAAGCTTCGAAGCTCAATGGCACAATTCCTTGCTCCCTTACATTCATAGATAGAATGAGCAACATTATCCTCGCTAATATAAGCCTCATAAGCAGCATCATAAATGATGACAGCTCCAACACGGTTCGCATAATCTACCCACTCCTGAAGCTGATCCTTTGTCAATGTCGTTCCAGTTGGATTATTCGGCAGACACAGATAAATCATATCCGGTGTCTCTTTCGGAAACTCCGGAACAAAATTATTCTCGGCTGTACATGGCATATAAATCACATCACTCCATGTCTCTGTATTCTTGTCATATGTACCGGTTCTTCCCGCCATCACATTAGAGTCAACATAAACCGGATAGACCGGATCACACACAGCAATACGGTTATTCTGTGCAAAAATCTCCTGAATATTGGCAGAATCACTCTTTGCACCGTCAGATACAAATACCTCATCCGCCTCTACCTCACAACCTCTTGCCTTGTAATCATTCTCAACAATTGCCTTGCGTAAAAATTCATACCCCAGATCCGGTGCATAACCATGAAATGTCTCCGCATGCCCCATCTCATCCACAGCCTTATGCATTGCCTCAATGATAGCCGGTGCAATCGGCTGTGTCACATCGCCGATTCCCAGTCGAATGATATTCTTATCCGGATTCGCCTGCT
This sequence comes from Agathobacter sp., assembly GCA_022775045.1. Taxonomy (GTDB): domain Bacteria; phylum Bacillota; class Clostridia; order Lachnospirales; family Lachnospiraceae; genus Roseburia. Next base: position 26,986 of record JALFLB010000019.1, read on the forward strand.
GATATGCATTTACTTTCTTACCGATTGTACTGAACAGATAGCTGCCCGGCAGCTTCTGATAATTATCATTAATCTGAAACATCGTTGTTCCTCTCTTTCTTTTACTATAATTTCAAACTGTTACGTCTCACTTTATCATTTTCTTTTTCTAATGTAAAGTAACTTACAGTAAATCTTATCCCTCGCCCATCAGACTTAAGATCATCTGGGAAACTTCCACAAGACCTGTACCATTATCCATACTCCTCTTCTGAATATATCGATGTGCCTCTTCCTCAGAAAATCCATTACGTTCCATCAACAGTTCCTTCGCCCTCAAAATAATCTGCTGATCCTCCTGTGACCGATGCTTCGGCATCTGACGCAGACGTTTTCTTCTACGCTGAATTGCCCCTTCCATCATTTCCACGGTCTGTAACAATTCATGCACCTTCATAGGCATTGCCAGACTGACCAGATTATCCACCTCTTTCTCCTGTATCGAAGCTGCTGAGGCAATCAAAAGCATTTGAAACTCCGGTGGCAGATATTCATGGATTTCTATGTACATCATGTCCACAAAGCGGTATCCGCAAATTAGAATTCCACTCTCCAAATTATTGATACAGGAAAGTGCCTGCGCGCCGGTTGTGCAAACCGCCTGCACACTGTAGCCGCTCTGTGCTAATATTTTCTTTATGTTTTGCGCCACTTCCTGTTTGGAAAATGCGACTACTATATTACTCACTGGATAATCTCCCGCTAAATCTTATATAAATACTCGTCAATTTCCCAACTGGTAACCTGCGTACGATACTGCATCCACTCTGCTTCTTTTGCTTCTACATACTTGCCGGTAATATGCTCACCAAGCACCTCCTGAACAAAGGAATCCTTCTTCAATTCCTCCACTGCCGCATGAAGATCAGCCGGAAGTGATTCAATGCCTCTTCCCTCTTTATCTTCGTACCCCATCTCATAAACATTTTCAGGTACCTCAGCCGGCGGCTCAATTTTATTCCGAATCCCATCCATTCCGGCTGCAAGACATACAGCCAGTGCAAGATACGGATTGGCAGCCGGATCCGGACTGCGGAGTTCTACGCGAGTTTCCTCCCCGCGGGCCGCTGGAATTCGGATCAGCGGGCTTCGATTGGTAGTCGACCATGCGATGTAACACGGTGCCTCATATCCCGGTACAAGACGCTTATAAGAATTCACAAGTGGATTCATAATCACGGTAACACCTTTCATATGCTTCATAAGACCTCCAAGGAAATACTGGGCTTCCTTACTTAGTCCAAACGCACCATCCGGATCATTAAAAATATTATGTCCATCTTTGGACAGCGACATATTAATATGCATTCCAGATCCGTTTATGCCGTATTTTGGCTTCGGCATAAAGCTTGCAAACAAACCATGCCTCTTTGCAATCGTCTTTACAGTAAGCTTGAAAGTCATAATATTGTCGGCTGTCGCAAGTGCTTCATCATATTTGAAATCAATTTCATGCTGTGCAGGTGCAACCTCGTGATGGGATGCCTCAATCTCAAATCCCATATCCTCAAGCGTCAACACCATATCCCTTCTGGCATTTTCTCCAAGATCAACGGGTCCCAGATCAAAGTACCCAGCCTTTTCATGTGTGATGGTTGTCGGTTGCCCGTTCTCATCCTGGTGAAAAAGAAAAAACTCACACTCCGGTCCAACATTGAAAGTATAGCCCAGCTTTGCTGCCTCCTCAATCTGTCTCTTTAAGATGTAACGCGGGTCTCCCTCAAATGGAGTCCCGTCCGCACAGTACACATCACAAATAATTCGTGCCACCTTTCCCTGCTGCGGTCTCCATGGGAAGATTGCAAAAGTATCAAGATCCGGATGCAAATACATGTCCGACTCCTCGATGCGAACAAATCCTTCAATGGAAGAGCCATCAAACATGCACTTATTGTCAAGTGCCTTTTCCAGCTGGCTGGATGTAATTGCCACATTCTTAAGTGTTCCAAAAATGTCAGTAAATTGAAGACGGATAAACTCGACATCCTCTTCCTCCACAATTCGGAAAATATCTTCCTTCGTATACCTGCTCATACTTCTCTCTCCTTTATAAATTGAATTACCTGCTCGTAGGACATCGGCCCTCCAAACAAATCTAATGCACTTCCTATTGTCACGTTCAGCCTGTTATGACCAAGCTGTGCAATCGCTTCCAAATCTTCAAAGCTGTGAACACCACCCGCGTAGGTGATTGGAATCTTGCCCCAATCCCCAAGCAGCTTCACCAGAGGTTTTTCAATACCACTTGCCTTGCCCTCAACATCCACTGCATGTACCAAAAACTCACAACAATATCCGGACAATTTTTCAAGCAGCGACTCTGTCACTCGCTCGTTCGTATACTTTTGCCAACGGTCTGTCACAATATAATAACCGGACGCTTCCTCTTCCTTCCTGTAGCGACACGATAAATCCAGTACAAGGTGTTCCTTACCGACACACTCCGTAAGCCTCTCCAGATGTTCAAAGTTAATCCCCCCATCACGGAACACATACGATGTCACAATGACGGCGGAAGCCCCCGCTGCTATAAATTCCCCAGCATTCTCATCCGTTATGCCTCCACCAATCTGCAGTCCTCCGGGATAGGCATTGAGTGCTGACAGTGCCTGCTTCCTGGATGCATCGTAATACACACTGTCCTTCGGATTCAACAGGATAATATGTCCCCCCGCAATTCCCTGACTCTGGTACAACCTGGCGTAAAAAGCAGCATCCTGCTCTGAGACAAAATTCTCTCGGGCTATATTCCCCTGATCCTTAAGACTGCTGCCCACGATCTGTTTGACCTTTCCATTGTGTATATCAATACATGGGCGAAACTCCATTTTCCACTCCTTTTGGATTACTCTAAAAATGGGCACAGAAAGTCCTCTGTATGGCTCCCTTGCCCTTTTTATGCATCCATAGTTATTTTTTGATAGAATCATACCATATTTTTTGTCATTTGTGAATCACTGAATTTTACTTCCGCAACTTGACATCAAATCATTATTTTGCTATCATCAATAAAATTATATTAATACATAAAAGAAGAAAGTGAGGATTTAAGAAAATGGGTACTATTATCGGCGAAGGAATTACTTTTGATGACGTTCTTCTGGTACCTCAGTATTCTGAGGTGACACCAAATATGATTGATTTGAAGACGCATTTGACAAAGAAGATCGTTCTGAATATTCCTATGATGAGTGCTGCTATGGATACTGTTACAGAATCAAAGATGGCAATTGCAATGGCACGACAGGGTGGTATCGGTATCATCCACAAGAATATGTCTATTGAAGCGCAGGCAGACGAGGTCGATAAAGTAAAACGCTCCGAGAACGGCGTTATTACAGATCCATTTTCCTTATCTCCGGATCATACATTACAGGATGCAGACAATCTGATGGCAAAATTCCGCATCTCCGGCGTTCCGATTACACAAAATGGACGTCTGGTCGGTATCATTACGAACCGTGATTTGAAGTTTGAGACCGATTTTTCCAAAAAAATCAGCGAGTCTATGACCACTGAGAATCTGATCACTGCCCCAGAGGGAATTACATTAGAAGAAGCAAAGAAGATTCTCGCTAAAGCAAGAAAAGAAAAACTACCGATTGTAGATAAAGATTTCAATTTAAAGGGACTGATTACAATCAAGGATATTGAAAAGCAGATTAAGTACCCACTCTCTGCAAAAGACGAACAGGGACGCCTTCTCTGTGGAGCAGGTGTCGGCATTACCGGCAATATGATGGAGCGCGTGGATGCACTGGTTGCAGCTCACGTTGATGTCATCGTTGTTGATTCTGCACACGGTCATTCCAAAAACATCATGGATGCAGTCCGCAAGATAAAGGCAAAATACCCAGATTTACAGGTAATTGCCGGTAATATTGCAACTGGTGCTGCAGCTCAGGCACTGATTGATGCAGGTGCAGATGCTGTCAAGGTCGGAATCGGGCCTGGCTCAATCTGTACCACCCGTGTTGTTGCCGGAATCGGTGTTCCACAGATTTCTGCAATCATGGATTGTTATGAGGTTGCCAAGAAGAGTGGCATCCCGGTTATCGCAGATGGCGGTATCAAATACTCTGGAGATATGACCAAAGCAATCGCTGCCGGTGCCAATGTATGTATGATGGGTTCTATGTTTGCAGGCTGCGATGAGGCTCCTGGAACCTTCGAATTATTCCAGGGAAGAAAATATAAAGTATACCGTGGAATGGGTTCCATTGCTGCCATGGAGAACGGAAGCAAGGATCGTTACTTCCAGGAAGGCGCTAAAAAGCTTGTTCCGGAAGGTGTAGAAGGTCGTGTTGCTTACAAGGGAACTCTCGAGGATACGGTATTCCAGCTGATTGGTGGTATCCGTTCAGGTATGGGATACTGTGGCTGTGCAGATATCGAGACCCTGAAAGAGAACGGCAAATTTGTCAAAATTTCTGCTGCTTCTCTCCGTGAAAGTCATCCGCATGATATTCATATCACGAAAGAAGCTCCAAACTACAGTACCGATGGCAACTAATAGATTAAAATAAAAATATGAGGTGAAATTGATTGGGCCCCAGTGACATAATACAATTTACTGTCTTAATTCTTTTACTGCTGCTATCTGCATTCTTTTCTTCTGCAGAGACAGCCTTAACAACTGTCAATAAAATACGTATGCGCACCCTCTCTGAAGCCGGTGATAAACGAGCTTCGAGGGTTCTACGCATAACAGATGATTCCGGCAAAATGCTCTCTGCCATCTTAATTGGCAATAATATCGTCAATCTATCTGCGTCCTCCCTAGCCACCTCGATTGCTCTCAAATATCTTGGAAGTGCAGGCGCAGGTATCGCGACTGGAATCCTTACTTTTTTGATTTTAATCTTTGGAGAAGTCAGTCCAAAAACTATGGCGACGATTAAAGCAGATCAACTTTCTCTTAAGATTTCCGGAATCATTGAAACATTAATGAAATTACTCACTCCTGTAATTTTTGTCATTAACCAACTTTCAATGGGACTTCTGTTTTTGCTTCGTATCAATCCGAAGGATGCAGAAAAGCAAATGACAGAAGCCGAACTTCGGACAATTGTAGATGTTAGTCAGGAAAGCGGTGTCATTGAGAACGAAGAGCGCGATATGATTCACAATCTGTTCGATTTTGGTGATGCGGAAGCAAAAGAAATCATGGTTCCACGCATCGATATGACATTTGTCCAGGCTGATGCCAGTTATCAGGAAGTACTCGATGTGTTCCGTCAGGATATGTTCACACGAATTCCGGTTTACGAAGACACAACCGACAATGTCATCGGCATTATCAACATGAAAGATTTTCTTTTACAGAATGATACCCCGGAATTTTCAGTGCGTGCAATGCTTCGTGAACCATATTTTACATACGAACACAAAAATACTGCTGATTTATTTTTAGAAATGCGTAAATCTTCCCTTTCGCTTGCTATTGTACTTGATGAATACGGTGTCACAGCCGGATTAATCACACTTGAAGATCTTCTTGAAGAGATTGTTGGAGATATTCGCGATGAATATGATGCGGATGAAGAAGATGATATTACCCCCATCAGCGACCGCGAATTTTATGTACTCGGCTCAGCCAATCTGGATGATGTCAGTGATGCTTTATCCGTCAATTTTACCTCTGATGATTACGATACCATTGGAGGCTACTGTCTTGGTCTTCTTGACCATTTGCCGGAAAAAAATGAGATTATCCTGACAGATGACAATATTCTTCTCCGTATTGACCGCGTTGACAAAAACCGCATTGAACGAATTTATATTCGTCTGCCGGAGCCACTGGAAAATGCGTCATCCGATTAACTAGTTTCCGCAACTATTTAAAACTTGGCGTAGCATCTGACGAAGTAAAGGATCAAATCTCCAACGTGAATCTGCCGACAACCCACCCATTTCTTCGGAAATTAAATTTTGATTATCATCCTCAAAATACCGACTGCTAATAAAGCGAAGATGAATTACCTTTGAATCCTCCGGATTCTCTGACTCCGGATCCTGGTTGGGATGCACAGGATTAGGTGTTGGCGTCACTGAATCCGGCACCGGATCGGGTGTTGGTATCACTGGGTCCGGCGTTGGAATCACCGGGTCCGGAGTCGGATTTACCGGATTTGGAGTCGGATTTATCGGATTGGGCAATGGTTCACTTCTCTCCCACACAGCATACAATTCCACACGCGGATAGTATTTTAATATCCAGCTGTCTTTGACACCGGCATGAACCTGATAATCCGGCCGACTTGCATTAGGCGAAAAAGCCCATCCCAGTAGTTTCGCATCTTTTTGTCTCCATCCAGTTTCAATAAAACAGTTTCCTTCCTTCCCATACTGTACTTTCTGCCATTCTGTGGTTTTATCGTTTTCTGTCAAATTCCGATGAAAAATAATTTGTAATTCTTTGGGTCTTGTTTTTGCGTTCCACCGTTCATCTCTTGTCACATTGAAAGATGCCTCAGAATATGCATAACGTCCGGAATCCCCTGTCCACATATCAAAATCATATCCTTTTTTAACAGTTGCGCATAATGTCACAAATGTTCCATAGCAATAATACCCATCCCCGGATGTCGAAACAATTCCCTTATCTCCTCTTGACTGAACCTGAAAAAACAATCCCTGTACTGGTTTGTCAAAATAATTTAAGAACGACCGTTTAGCCGATGAACTCCAATTGGCCGCCTGTGAAATACCACTATATGTGGTATAGACGTTGCCGGAAGTTGGTCCACTGTCGTTCATCGCCCCTTTTGCCTTTCCGTTATTGACAACAATCATACAGGCATCCAGAATCAATCGGCAATCTCCTCTCTCTAACGCCTTCGTTGCCTTTGTATTCAACCTTCGTTTTAAATTATTAAGCGGCAACGAATACAAATTATACTCATAATTTGATTTTGTTCTTGTATCTACATGGTACATGTAGGATCCGCCCAATTTGAAATACAGAGTCTGCAAACTCGAACCCGACAATGTCTGAACACTCACTTTCCAACCGATTGTCCGGTATTTAATATTTGTACTTGCCTTCGCAGCCTTTGTTGCACAAAAGATATCTCCGTCTGTTTCTGAAAAAGAATGAAATACCACATCATTTTCATAACGGTTAAAATACGTATATGCATTATCCCACGTACCTGCCCAAATCTGCTCCTGTCCAATCGGCAGTAACGAAATCAACATAGCAGAAATCAGGCTTACTGCCAGCATTTTTCCCCTTCTTTTTTTCATTGTACACCAGCCTCCCAATAATAACAGATTAATCGATCCTCTTCATCTTTTTCTCCATCCGTATAAACGCCTATAAAATTGTATATCCCACCACTTTCTTCCAGCATGGCCGTATAGTCAGGCAGTTCATTCGCCGATGGAAACAGACATAACATCTTACTTTGAACCCCCGCTGACGTTACCGGAACTTTTTTTCGATTCAAAAAATCACGCATCTGTTCTGAAAGTTCATCATCCGTAAGCTTTCCCTTTGTCCAACGATTTACCAGCCGGTCCAAATACGCCTTCTGTTCTCCTTTGTATTTGTCGTCCACACGACTCTGATAAAACAGCCATTGTGGTCCAACCGTTTGTGAACGCAGTTCAATATATGATGTTTTCTGACTTTGCCTATCTTCCCCTTTTTCCCTTTCTCCCTCAGTCTCACAAGCAAAAACATATGAGGTTTGATGATTGTCTATGTGAATTAGCGAGAGCAATACAGAAACAATGACTCCCATCAGACATCCTGCTAAGGTAAGCCCCATTATCAGCGTTCTTTTCCCTCTTAAGGTCAGACGCATCTGTCTTCTTTTCATTTTTCCTTCACCTCCCCTGAAAGCTCCTATTCCACAATGATTGTTTTCTCGCAGCAAATAGATTTGCTGCTTCCACCTGGCAAAATAAATTTTTCAAGCACACAAACCGCCAGAATCCCCTGTTCCATATCACAGGCTTTCACATTGACAGAAAGCTCTGATGCGGAGTGAAGACTTTGCGCCAGGTCCTGACGCACATTGTCTTCCACCTCCCTATTACTTTTTCCCGTCCCGTAATACTCCTTCATATTCTGCTCGAGAACCTGTGCCATACAGTTTTCAATCTCGTTTTTTCGCGCAGAGATACTATAAATACTCAAGCATAAAACAATGGTATAAACAGCAATCAAACACCCCACAGATCCAAGAACAATATTCTTCATCGGCTCCTCCAATAATTTTGAAATTCCAGATATTCCCCTGTTTGTGATAATGCCTTTCCCGTTCCAGTCACACGCTCCAACGGCATATTTGCAACCACAATTATTAACACAATTGCAATCACAGCTGCAATCATCGTTCCGCCATAGTGTCGAATCACTTCTTTCATATCAACAACCTCCATTTCCCCATGCTGCAATCATCTGCACCAGCAGTCCATGTTCTGAAAAAAGCATCTGACCAACAGTTCCAAGTAAAAGAATTCCTCCTAACACAGCAAGCACAGCCGAACCATATTCCTTAACCACCTCTGTCATCTCACACCCCCACAATCAACTGAAACACCTGTCCAAACGCTGCTAGCACTCCTGCTCCAAGTAAAAGCAGCATTGCCGCAATTCCATATTCTTCGATTATCTGTTCCATTTTTCTCCCCCTATCTCGCATAACTGACAAATGTATGTGTCTGATCAATACCAAGAAACGCCACCCGAAAGGGAAAGCACATCTCCACCTTTGCCAGCTCAATTTCCTGCTCTTTTGACGATACCTCCTGTTCACTATGCATTGTTACCAAGGCTCCCTCCTCACCAAAAAGAGTGATGGATAACTGATACCCTGACTGACTGCTCTGACGAAAACACTCACGAATCACACCGGGATTGTAGTTACTGTTCTCTATTTCATCAACAATCCGCGCCTGCATATCCTGTGCATTCATCACTTCCATATACGCTGAAAGAATTCCCATGGCTGTCACAGTCATAAACAATGTCAAAAATATCCCCATGAAAGCCTTAATTATCTGACTCATCGTCCATTCTCTCCTTTTCCTATCATCCCGCGATTCCGGTTCCCGCCAGAAAAGTAAGCATAAACACCGCCATATCCACTACCAGCTTCATAGATGCCGTCACAACCGGAGCCAGGAAAAGCAAATACATTCCACTGCTAAGATTTCGAAGGCGCTCCGTCTCCGCCGCATCAAGCATCTCAAGATTACGCTCAATCAATTCTCCAAGCTGTTTATCTGCCCGGCTGCTGCTCCCCATAGATATAGAAAACAGCATACTCATTGCTGAGTGTATTTCTGGAATCTGAAACTCCTGCAAAAACGCATGATAGGGTTCTGACGACTCCGGTTCCATCTCAAGACGATCGACCAGACTTTCTAAATCAGCAGCCAGAATTCCGGGTACATGCTCTTGCGATTTCATCAACGACACCTGTACATTTTCACTTTGCAAAAGCAATACCAAATCCATAAGCCATCCCGGAAATGCACATTTGATTCTCTTAATCAGATTTCTTTTGGCAAGACTACGACCTACCTTATGTTGGTTTGCCATAAGCACTGCTGTAAGAATTCCAATCGCACCGAGCGCTTTCTTTCCGAAGAAAAAAGCTGTGACCGTTGCTCCCAGCGTCAGCAGCGTTAGAATTACAGAAAGCCTCCGATCCTTCTTCTCGTTATACCGATGATAGCTTTCCATCTTCGTAGCATCCTCATCATCCACAGTCAGTTCCAGAGACAACCAGTCTACTGCCATATATTTTTGTCCTTTGCTGAGAATCACATCATCTAGAATAATTACAATCGCTGTTAGAATCTGCGAAAGCACATTACCGCTGATATCCATATTCATTACCGGAAGATAAAGAATAATTCCGCAAATCATAAGAGAAGCTGCAATCGACATCACAATATCAACAAACATTTTCTTTCGTTCCTTCATTGCAAGACGAACCCGCTTCTCCCAGCGATTCTTATCAGTCAGCAGAAGGTTGACTGGTTTTTCGATTTCTCCACCGTAGCTTTCCACATGCACCGCAAAATCATGAACCGCAGAAATGCGGCTGCAGGAATACTCCTTTTCCACAAGCCTAAGGGATTTTCGCATGATATCTGACTCATCAAAGGTCATGTGAAGATGATCAATTGCATCTCTTACCAGTTCTCTCATCGGTCCATCCACCAAAGATGCCTCAACATCGGTCAGTGCACGTTCTATCTTTTCCTCTTTCATAAATGCATACAGAAAAGCATCCAGATATTCTGCCGCTTCACCAAACCGGAGCGTCTCCTCTTTCATCTGCAAATACAGCTTTTTGTGATGACGTACACGAAGCACCAGATAAACTGTTAAAAGTAATGCCGTAACCCAATGCATTTTCAGCATCAGATATAATGCGTACATTCCCGCTGCAACAATGATATAAATCATACCGATAGTTCCTCCTCTAAAACCGGACATAGAAACGGATCCTCTATTCCAGCCCTCACAAAGCGCTTCAGAATCTGAGCAGGAAAGCTGTTGAGAACCAGCTCTCCTTCCTGTACTGCCATAACAATCCGGTTCTTCCCTGTCTCCCTCAGAAAAAAGCATACCTGATCGATATAGCGGTAGACATGATTTTGCTCATCCTTTTTCTTTCTGATCAATACTCCCACATCTGTTGCCTGATAAATATCATTTTCCAGTCGGTCTGCATCCACGCGACTCTCCAGCATATTTAAAATCCGGTCCGGAATATTCCGGACATCATCCGTATGCAATGTTGTAATTCCTCTCACACCTGTTGACCAGCTCTCAAGCAAATACTTTACTTCTTTGGAGCGAGCTTCTGACAACATAATCCACTTAGGGTTTAACCGCAGACTCGTCTTAATGGCATCCGCATAATCAAAGACATCGCTGACTCTCATCTCAATACAATCCTTTCCTGGATTTGTGACCGAATAGCGGATTTCCATAGTGTCTTCAATTGTAATCACACGCTCATTTCCTGGCACATAGCGAGAAAAAAACTTCACACACTCTGTCTTTCCGATTCCCGGCATCCCGCAGAAAATCAGATTCATTTTTGTCAGTACACAGTTAATCAGCAGTGCCAGAATCTCCTGTCCGCAGAAATGTTCCTCCAATGCCTTCTTTGCGGTCAGACGAATAATTGGCGGCGTCTTTCTGATACTGATACTTCTTCCGGACCGTGCAACCGATTCATGCAGAATTGTCACTCGAAGTTCACTCGTCTCCGCTTCCAACTCCGGGTGCTGCTTGTTGAACTGCTGGCTGACCACATTGGCAATCCGCTGTGAAAACTGTTCTACAAAGGCAGGCGTAACATTCTCCTCCACATAGGATTGATTGACCCGGTAACGTTCATTATAGATATTTGTCAGCCATACCTCCCTGCCATTGTAATCGACATCAGTGATTTCTTCATTACCGATATATTTCCAGAGCGGACCAAAATATTCTTTTCCTAATTCCATAGAGGCCTTACTTTCCAACCGGAAGACCGGTATTCGCATTTGCCTGCGCAATAAAGTTATTGATTAGATTTGTAAATGCATTACCAATCGGACCTGTTGCATCCTTTCCAACCACAGCTGTAACTACTAATATCACTGCAAGGATTGCAACTACTGTAATTAATACTCCACCATATTCCTGAAAAATTTCTTTCATACAAATTCATTCCTTTCCTGATCAATGATGAACTTGTACGATTTACTTCTGGGAAATCTGCAGATGACTCTCTGCACATAAAAGAATCCGGCATAAACCATCAGGTTGCCGTTCAAATGAAAAAAGATAATTCATATAATACACTTTTTTTTCGATTTGTAAATACCCTTTTTGAAAAAAATACCTTCCATTCTCCTTTCAGGGAAATGGAAGGCATACATCTTATCATATTTAACCATTCAAACAAATTTTGTGAAGCAGTTCATCGGCAGTGCGGTCATTGGCATCGTTATGTTCCTGAACCTCTCCCAGATGCCGGGAAATCTTCTCCACACTATCTGTCAGATTTTCCACCCCATTCACCGACTCCTGCGCCGCATGATTGATTGCATCTACTGCACGGTTGGAATCCTGAACCTGACCGAGAAGCGTACTGGATGCGTCTGCAAAATCCTGCATCTTATCAAACATAATTTTGGAATCCCCCTGATAACGTCGTCCTACATCCACCAGTTCACTGTAGCTTCCAATCGTCCGTTCCTTCATAAATGCCACAACGTTGTTTGCTTCATTCGCCAGTTCACTAACCGCTGTGATTACAGAATTGGAAATTTCCTTAATCTGACTTGCTGTTGAACCGGAGCTTGCGGCAAGTTTGGTAATCTCATCTGCGACAACCGCAAATCCCTTACCAGCCTCCCCTGCACGCGCTGCCTCAATCGATGCATTCAGAGCCAGCAGATTAGTCTGATCTGCAATCTCCATAATATCAGCCGTCAATGACATAATCTTCTCTGCCTCTTTTGATTTTTCAATCTTATCCTGCAAGGCCGCCTCAACCACATCTGCACGCTCTTCTACCTCATGTTTCTCTTTTTCAGACCTCTTCATGATTTCAAAGGCCGCATTGTTGCAGTTCTGTGCATAATCTGCGCCATCCTGTGCCTCTTCATTCATCTCTCTGAAGGAATTTTCCATATCTTGCATGACATTGGCAACCTCTGTAATATTGGAAGTAATCTCCTCAAGGGTTGCAGAAAATTCCTGCATCACAGAAGAAATCTCCACAGAACTATCCGTTGCATCATGGAGCTTTTCCCCCACTTTATCAATGGATGTCGAAAGATTTTTCACACCGTCCATCACGGACGCAAGCAGAGCCTTCAGTTCCTGATTTTCTTTGAGCAAAGCCTCTTTTTCACTTGCTTTTCCTCCAAAAATTCCCATATACATTCCCTCTCTGTACGTATAATAAAAGAAGATTCAAGAAAAAAAACATTTCTTAAATCTTCTTTTTCCAATGAGAAAATTATACCAAAAGTACCAGAAAACGTCAACTGTTGCAAATCAACTTATCCCAACAGCTTCTTTACACTTACCAGACGGACAACAATCACAAACACCTTTGCTGCTTCTTCCAGTTCCTCGATGGACGGATAGGTCGGAGCGATACGGATCACAGAATCCTTTGGATCTTTCTTGTATGGGAACGGCGATCCCGCACCAGTCAGAACCACACCAGCGTCTTTGCACAGAGCTACAATCTCCTTTGCACAGCCGGAAAGCGCTTCAAAGGAGATAAAATACCCTCCCTTCGGATTTACCCATGTACCAATTCCACGGGCTCCGATTTCCTCTTTAAGAAGTTTTTCCACAAGTTCGAACTTTGGGCGGATAATAGCAGCCTGCTTCATCATATGAGAGCGAATTCCATCGATATTTTTGAAATACCGCACATGACGCAACTGATTGATTTTATCATGTCCAATAGTCTGAATCGTCAGTCTCTTCCGAATGTCTGCAAGATTTGCCTCCGAAGCCGAAATTGCAGCTATACCCGAACCTGGAAAACTAACTTTACTGGTAGAACAGAACTGGAATACCATATCTGGATTTCCTGCCTTTTCACATTCTTCCAGAATATTTAAGATTTCTGCCTGATTGTCCTCATACAAATGGTGTACTGCATATGCATTATCCCAGAAAATACGGAAATCTGCAGCCGCTGGCTTTAAAGCCGCGAAACGCCGAACAGTCTCATCTGAATAAACAATTCCCTGTGGATTGGAATACTTTGGCACACACCAGATTCCTTTAACTGCCGGATCAGAGTTTACATATTTCTCAACAAGGTCCATATCCGGTCCATCTTCTGTCATCGGAATATTAATCATCTCGATTCCAAAATCTTCCGTAATGGCAAAATGCCTGTCATAACCCGGAACCGGACATAAAAACTTTACCTGATCTAACTTGCTCCATGGTGTATTTCCACAAATACCAAAAAGCTCTGCACGAGCAATCTGGTCATACATAATATTCAGACTGGAATTTCCATATACAATCACGTTCTCAGGCTTGGTGCCAACCATTTCCGCAATCAGCCTCTTCGCCTCCGGGATGCCATCTAAAATTCCATAGTTACGCAAATCTGTTCCATTCTCACTGATAAGTTCACTCTTAGAATCCAAACAATCCAGCATATCCATTGCGAGATCCAGCTGGTCTGCTCCAGGCTTTCCTCTCGACATATCCAGTGCAAGACCCATTTCCCTAATTTTGGCATATTCTGCCTCAAGAGCTTCTTTCTCCTGTAATAATTCCTCTTTACTCATCTCCTGGTAGGTTTTCATTCAAATATCCTCCTTCTATTCTTCCGGATTCTCATGTATCTTTTTAAAATATTCCTGAATTTGTGCCTCGTAACCATTTCCCGACGGTTCATAAAACACCTCAGAAGTCAACCCATCCGGCAAATACTGCTGCCGTACATAATGATTTCTATAATTGTGGGCATATTTGTAACCCATTCCATGTCCCAGCTTTTCCGCTGCATGGTAATGGGCATCCTGAAGATGCACAGGTACCGGCGGAGTCTTGGTATGTTTCACCACATCCATCGCTTTGCTGATTGCGTTCACCGCAGAATTGCTCTTCGGGGCACTGGCCATATAGGTAACAGCCTGTGCCAGAATAATCTGTGCCTCCGGCATCCCAACACGTTCTACCGCCTGTGCCGCCGACACGGCAACCGTCAACGCCATTGGATCTGCATTACCAATATCCTCCGATGCCAATATCATAATTCTTCGCGCAATAAACTTTACATCCTCTCCTGCATAAAGCATCCGAGCCAGGTAGTAAACAGCTGCATCCGGATCTGATCCCCGCATACTCTTAATAAACGCAGAAATCGTATCATAATGATTGTCCCCGGTTTTATCATAAGAAATCACTCGCTTCTGAATACATTCCGAGGCCACATCTATGGTGATATGAATGATTCCATCCTCACTCCGGTCCGTTGTAAGCACACCGAGTTCAATGGCTGTAAGTGCAGCCCGGGCGTCTCCGTTCGAAACATCCGCAAGAAACTCAAGAGCATCCTCATCAATCTGAGCCCGATAAGATCCCATTCCTTTCTGACTGTCATTGATTGCCCGCAACAAAAGCGTCTTGATATCTTCCTTGGCCAGCTTCTTCAATTCAAAAATAACGGATCTGGACAATAGTGCGCTGTTAACTTCAAAATACGGGTTTTCCGTAGTGGCGCCAATGAGGATAATTGTTCCATCTTCAACAAACGGCAGGAGATAATCCTGCTGTCCCTTATTAAATCGATGAATCTCATCAATAAAAAGGATTGTCTTCTTTCCATACATCCCCTGATTATTTTTTGCCGCAGCAATCACTTCCTCCATATCCTTCTTGCCAGAAGAAGTTGCATTAATCTGCATAAATTCCGCACTCGTGGTATTGGCGATTACTTTCGCCAGCGTTGTCTTTCCTGTTCCCGGCGGTCCGTAAAAAATAATAGAACTCAGCTTATCCGCTTTGATTGCACGATATAAAAGCTTGTCCTTTCCAACAATATGCTGCTGTCCCACCACCTCATCCAGTGTCGTTGGGCGCAGCCTGGAAGCAAGTGGAGATTCCGTCTCCATATTCTGCTGTCGCATGTAGTCAAATAAATCCATTTCTATTCCCTCAAATATGAATTATCAATCGCTGTATCCTGCATTTTTTTCTCATAAATTCTTTTTCTTCCAAAAAAACTTTTCACTAATGACAGAAAAAGTGCTGGAAAATTCATATCATCCTTTTAAGAATACATGATTTTCCAACACTTTACAACCCTTAAAACAAAAAACCTGAAACTTAAGCCTTCACATGCGCTTCCAGACTTCCATTTACCACTCCGATCTCAATTGTATCACCAGCCCGCACGGCATCTTCCAGGATCAGTTTTGCAGAAAGTGTCTCCACATGCTTCTGAAGGAAACGTTTCAATGGTCTTGCACCATAAACCGGATCATAACCATGTGTAACAACAAACTCCTCTGCTTCCGGTGACAGCGCAACTGTAATTTCCTTATCAACCAGACGCTTATTGAGGTCATTCATCATCAGCTTGATGATACCACCGATATTATCCTTGGACAGCGGCTTAAACATGATGATTTCATCGAGACGGTTAAGAAATTCCGGTCGAAAATGTCCACGCAATTCCTCCATAACTTCCTGCTCCGCCGACGACGCAATGTTGCCTGCATCATCAATCCCCTCCAGTAGATAAGAAGACCCCAGGTTGCTGGTCATGATAATGATGGTATTCTTGAAATCCACAGTTCTACCCTGAGAGTCCGTGATCCGGCCGTCATCCAGCACCTGAAGCAGCACATTGAAGACATCCGGATGAGCCTTTTCCACCTCATCAAAGAGGACAACAGAATACGGTTTTCTGCGGACTGCCTCGGTCAGCTGACCGCCCTCATCATAGCCCACATATCCTGGAGGCGCTCCGATCAGTCGCGACACGGAATACTTCTCCATGTACTCACTCATATCAAGACGCACCATATTGGATTCGTCGTCAAACAAACATGCTGCCAATGCCTTGGCCAGCTCCGTCTTGCCCACACCGGTAGGTCCTAAGAACAGGAAGGAGCCAATTGGCTTGGTTGGGTCCTTAATACCTGCCTTGGAGCGGATGATTGCCTCCGTGACCTTGGTTACACCGTCATCCTGTCCTACCACACGCTTGTGAAGTTCTGCATCGAGATGCAGTGTCTTGTTCCGCTCACTCTCGCTCAACTTGGACACCGGAATACCGGTCCAGCGGGAAATAATCTTGGCAATCTCCTCATCGGTGACATTCTCATGCACAAGAGAAAGATCACGGTCCTTAAGCTTTGCCTCCTCTGCCTCAAGCTGCTTTTGCATCTGCGGCAGCACTCCGTATTGAAGTTCTGCTGCCTTCTCCAGATCATAGTTCTGCTGGGCAGTTTTGATTTCATTTTTGGTACTCTCTATCTTCTCACGCAGCTTGCTTACATTATCAACAGCATCCTTTTCGCTGCTCCACTGAGCTTTCCGGTTGTTGAGTTCATCCCGCAGCTCCGCCAGTTCTTTCTGCAGATTTGCCAGGCGTTCCTGACTCAGACGGTCTGTTTCTTTCTTAAGAGCTGTCTCCTCAATCTCCAGCTGCATAACCTTACGGTTTAACTCATCCAGCTCTGCCGGCATGGAATCCAGCTCCGTCTTGATCATGGCACAGGCTTCATCCACCAGATCAATGGCCTTGTCAGGAAGAAAACGGTCTGAAATATAACGATTGGAAAGTACCGCCGCCGTAACCAGCGCAGAGTCCGTAATCTTAACTCCGTGGAAGACCTCATAGCGTTCTTTCAGTCCACGTAGAATGGAGATGGTATCCTCAACAGTCGGCTCATCCACCATAACCGGCTGGAAACGGCGCTCCAGAGCGGCATCCTTCTCAATATACTCCCGATACTCGTTTAAGGTGGTAGCACCGATACAATGCAGCTCCCCTCTCGCCAGCATCGGTTTCAACAGCTGTCCGGCATCCATGGCACCATCGGTTTTTCCCGCACCGACAATCGTGTGCAGCTCGTCGATAAACAGAATGATCTGTCCATCCGAATTCTTCACGTCATCCAGCACCGCTTTCAAACGCTCCTCGAACTCACCCCGATACTTGGCGCCGGCTACCAGTGCGCCCATATCCAGTGCAAAAAGCTTTTTATCCTTGAGTCCCTCCGGGACATCTCCTTTGACGATACGCTGTGCCAGCCCTTCCACAACGGCAGTCTTACCGACACCAGGTTCTCCGATCAACACTGGATTATTTTTTGTCTTACGCGAAAGAATCCGAACCACATTACGAATCTCCTCATCTCGTCCGATGACCGGGTCCAGCTTCTGCTGTCTTGCCCGCTCCACCATGTCGTAGCCATACTTCTCCAGTGTATCATAGGTTGCCTCCGGATTGTCGGAGGTCACACGCTGGTTGCCGCGGACCGTGGACAGAGCCTGTAAGAATCGCTCCCTCGTAATACCATATTCCTTCATCAGGGATTTCATCGCCGGGTTCGGATATTTTAACAGAGCGAGAAACAGATGCTCAACGGAGACATACTCATCTCCCATGGCCTTTGCCTCATCCTCCGCATGAATCAGAACATTGTTCAAATCCTTGCCAATCCGCAGTTCCCCGCCGGATACCTTCACCCGCGCAGCCAGTTTACTCTTTGCATTATCTGTAAAGTGCTGCAGATCAATCTCCATCTTCTCAATCAACTTCGGAATCAAACCATCTGTCTGCTCCAGAAGTGACACCAATAAATGTTCCTGTTCTATTTCCTGATTGCCATAGTCGTAGGCAAGCTTTTCACAACCATTGATTGCCTCAATCGACTTCTGTGTAAATTTTTGAATGTTCATAGCACGCCCTCCTTTCATTGAACATCGGTCCATGCAAAATTTGCCTTTGGCAAATTGACCGACCTGTGTGGTACATCTCCGATGTATCACATTCTACATGTCAAGTTTTCATAGAAAACTTGACACAATCGACTTTTAGTTTTTCCTTGTTACCAATTGTTATACTACGAAAATTAGCACTCGTCAATAACGAGTGCTAACAATTATTCTAAAAAATTTATAAACAACTCAATTACTGCCGCAACTGCTTTCCAACACGAATGTAATGCTGTGCGCTTTCCTCAAGACTTTCGATTTCCTCCGGTGTCAGGATGCGCTTCACTTTGGCCGGGCTTCCCATGACCATACTCCCATCTGGAATCTTCTGATTCTCCAGCACCAGACTTCCGGCAGCAATCAGACAATTTTTCCCGATCACGGTGTGATCCATGACAATGGCACCCATACCGATTAAAGTATTGTCTCCAATGGTACAGCCGTGAAGGATGGCATTATGTCCCACCGTCACATGGCTGCCAATCACGGTAGGCGCATCTTCTGAAGCATGTACGGTACAGTTGTCCTGAATATTTGTCCCGTCACCAATCACGATTCGGTTGTCATCCCCCCGCAGGACTGCGTGATACAAAATTGTACTCTCCTCCCCGACCGTAACATCTCCTACGATCACCGTCTGCTCTACTATACAGACAGATTTTGCAATAGTTCCTGTTGACTTGACCATATCTTTCTTCCTCCCTGTTCTATTTGATCCCATCCAAAAAAAGTAAATCACGAAAAAATCGTGGCTATAAAATAGTACCGGCTTTGTGTAATTTTCTTTTGTGTGGGAATACACAAAGGCGATTCCGCCTGCCGTTACCGACAGATTCAACTACGGCAGAATTTACCGTGATATCGATCTGTTCCACTGCCCGAACAAAAAATCCGCTACACTATATAAACTATCTATAGTATAGCGGATTTTTAACTTTAGTCCAAATTGTATTTATTCTATATTCACCAATTATGCAACCCGGGAACTTATCCCTGAGCATACCTCGAAAGGAACTGCTTTGTCCGCTCCTCCTTCGGGTTCTCGATTACCTCATGAGGATCTCCCTGTTCCACAATAACGCCACCATCCATGAAAATGAGCGAGTCCGCCACATCCCGGGCAAATGCCATCTCATGGGTAACAATGATCATAGTTGTCTTCTGCTCTGCAAGGTTGCGGATGACTTTCAGCACTTCGCCGGTCAGCTCCGGGTCCAGCGCAGAGGTAGGCTCATCAAAACAGAGGATATCCGGCTGCAGTGCCAGCGCCCGGGCAATTGCCACACGTTGCTGCTGACCACCGGAAAGCTGATGCGGATAATGGTCCATCCGTTCAGAAAGTCCCATTCGATCCAAAAGCGCTTTCCCGTGTTCCTCAATCTCTGCAAATATTTCCTTCTTTCTCTGCTTAAAATCCGACCGTTCCTGCGCCAGCAGCCGCTCTGCCAGCATCACATTTTCCAGTGCTGTATATTGGGGAAACAGATTGAAGGACTGAAATACCATGCCAAAATGCAGGCGTTTTTTTCGAAGTTCTTCCTCCTTCTCAGCCTTTGCATTGGCAGCATCAAACAACATCTCTCCCTTGACGGAGATGGTTCCGCTGTTGGGCTTCTCCAGAAAGTTCAGACACCGGAGAAGCGTCGTCTTACCCGAACCGGAGGAACCGATAATGGCAAGGGTACTGCCCTCCTCCATGGAGAAGCTGACATCTTTGAGGACACTCGTCCCACCAAAATGTTTTTCAATATGATTCACTTCTAATATTGCCATGTCATCCTCCTACTTAAAATAATCCAGTCTGCGCTCTATGTAATTAAACACAATTGTCAATACTCCGACAAATGCCAGATAGAAGACGCCTGTATAAAAGAGCGGCCAGGTAAGTCCCGCCGACTTCATAAAGGAGAATCCGGCAAATGTCAATTCGTAGGCAGCAATAATCCGGGCCAGGGAGGTATCCTTAACCAGCGTAATAATCTCATTTGACATAGGCGGTACGATACGCTTGATCATCTGAAGCAGTGTAATCTTAAAGAAAATCTGGCTTTTCGTCATGCCAAGCACCTGTCCAGCTTCCCTCTGTCCCGCCGGCACTCCCTCAATACCACCACGAAAGATGACCGAAAAATAGCAGGCATAGTTGATGGAAAATGCCACTACGGTTGCGGTAATACGTCCAGCTTCGTTTCCACTCCAGATATTGTGGGAGAGCCAGAGGCCAGGCCCATAAAAAATGATGATCAGCTGAAGCATCAACGGTGTTCCACGAATAACCCATACCAGTACCTGCACCAGATAACGCAGTGGCTTAAACTTGCTCATGGAACCAAAGGCCAGAATCAATCCCATCGGAAGTGCAAAAATCAATGTTAATATAAAGATTTCAAAGGTCGTCGAAAGACCACTGAGCAGTGATTGTGTGACTGTCCAAAACATAGCATTCTCCTTACTTCTGCGGCTCCACAACCACCTGTGCATTGTTGCAGTATGCGTTTGTACATTCCATTGCGGAAGTCACTTCATCTGTGAGTGTCATTCCGTTCCATACAACATCAATATTCTTGGAATCGAGCTCCATAGACTTGGTATCCCAGTCAATCTCTACAAACTGAATTTCCACCCCCAGCTTCTCTGCAACCAGACGTGCCATGTCCGCATCAAAACCAATCCACTCCCCGGATGCATCCTTGTAATCCATCGGCTCAAAATCAGTAATACCCACAATCAGTGTTCCCTTATCCTGAATATAAGAAACATCACTGTCGCTGGCAGCAGCCTCATACTTTGCATCCTTCTGCTCCACCAAAGACTCCTGCACACCGTACTTCTCAGCAATCTCCTTCATTGTTCCATCTGCATAGGTATCTGCCAGAACTTCATTAATATAGGAAGCAAGATCCGATCCCTTTCTACATCCTGCGCCATACTCTTCTGTTGTCAGCTCATCTGTGTGAATGAGATCCGGATAGCTGGTTCCCTCACCGATCATGGCACCTGCCATCAGAAGATCAATGATTGCCGCATCTGAAGTACCCGAAGCCACCTCCATCAGTGCGTCTGCCTGTGAAGAAACAGAATTGTATTGATATCCCTTATCTTTTGCAGCGGCCTCTCCTGCTGATCCAGCCTCGACGGCATATACCTTATCCTCAGGCGCTTTATCCGACGAAGCTGCCTGACTGCCACATGCTGCCATCCCTAACATCATACATCCTACTAATAAACTTGCAATTTTTCTTTTCATCTCATGTACTCCTTCCTTTTCTTTCCTATGTTGTAACCATTCAGAACCCCGCCTCATATGCAAGCATAACGATTCTGATCATCTTATTCGTAAGGGGTTCTGAATAGTTACAACTTGTTTAGTATATTATCAAATTATCTTACTAAAGTAAATAGTCTGCCCAATGAAAAAAGGAGCTTTTAAGCCCCTTTTAATACGTTTTTGAGTGTATTGGCAGATTCATGAAGACTGGCAACCTCATCCTGATCCAGATCTATCGGCACCTTCGTCTCATAACCGTCTCTGCCTACAATGCAGGGAAGGCTCATGACCACATCCGAAATTCCATATTCGCCATGCATCATGGTCGAAATCGGCAAAATAGACTTCTCATCACGGATAATCGCCTCGCAGATACGCTTGACTGACATGGCAATTCCGTAGTAGGTCGCCCCCTTTTTCAAGATGATCTCATACGCACTCTGCTTAACCTCCTCCGCAATACGTTCCGTTGCCTCTGCATGATTAAAATGTCCTCTCATCTCGCAAAAATTGTCAAGCGGAATTCCTGACACGTTTGCACTACTCCACGCGGCAATCTCGCTGTCCCCATGTTCTCCAACAATAAAAGCATGTACACTGCGGCTGTCCACTCCAAGATGTTCTCCAAGATGATACTTTAACCTTGCACTATCAAGCACAGTTCCCGAACCGATTACTCGATTTTCCGGATACCCTGACAGCTTTAACGCCGTATATGTCAAAATGTCAACGGGATTAGCCACCACCAAAAGAATCCCTTCAAACTCGCGGCTTGTAATTTCCGGAATAATCGATTCAAAGATTGCCACATTCTTGTGCACCAAATCCAACCTTGTCTCATCGGGCTTCTGATTTGCTCCCGCCGTAATCACAATAATGGCAGCATCCGCAATATCATCATAACCACCCGCATAGATTTTCATCGGACGTCCAAACGGAATCCCGTGTACAATATCATTCGCTTCCCCCTCTGCTTTATCATGGTTTGCATCCAGCAGTACCATCTCCGTAAAAAGTCCACTCTGCATCAGTGCAAAAGCAGATGCAGAACCTACAAAGCCACACCCAATAATTGCGACTTTGCCCTGTTTTCCCTTGCTCATTCTAAAAGAAATCTCCCTTCGTACGAAATATTTCTTTTAGTTTATCTCCCACTTGGAAAAATTATTCACAATATAATCCGCATCTTCCGCACTGTCGTTTTCCGGGGAAATGTTGGAATTCACATAAAATGTATGCATTCCTACCTGTTTTGCCCCCCCGACATCGCAACGGCTGTCATTCCCCACATATATAGACTGTTCCACATCAATCTGATGCCGATCCAGCAGGATACGGAAAAATCGTTCATCTGGCTTCTTGGTCTGGAAATCGGAAGATATCAGAATGTCGTCAAAATATTGGGAAATTCCCAGTACATTCATCTCATACGCCGTAAAAATCCGCTGGGCATTGGAGAGCAGATACACCTTCTTTCCATTCTCCTTCAACTGCGAAAGCATCTGTGCGGTTCCCGGATAGACCCGCACATATTCTGTTGCAAGCACGCGGAAAAATTGTCCGGTATGCACGGCCAGTGTACGATCCGCATCAACCCCTTTATTGGTAAACAATTGCTGAAAAACATCTGCAATCTCAATCTCCGGTGACGCTTCATGAGCATAATGAGGATCCTCCTCCAGTGTTCTTTTCAAAGCAGTCTCACTTTGCTGAACCAGCTTCCCATAGGATTGCTTCAGTTCTTCCGGTGTGTAGTGTGCTCCATAATATCCGAAGAAAAGCACAAGTTTTTCCCACAATTCCCGTGGTTCCTCATCCGTATGAATATCCACCAGAGTTCCATACAAATCAAACACATAATTTTCGTAATGCTTCGGCAAGATTGCCTTCTGTAAATGTTCTCCCATAAATTCTGCTCCTTATCCTCTGTTCTTTGGACACATAGTACCTTTTTGCATTATACCAAATCCCCTGCCTTTTTAACAGAGCTGTTTTACGCCAGACGGCGTTTGAGTTTACTCAGTATTTTACGCTCCAACCTAGAAACTGCCACCTGATTGGTTCCCATAAGTCTGGCAACCTCAGACTGGGTATGGTTCTGAATATACCGCAATGTAATCAGTTTTGTCTCCTCTTCCTCCAGATCATCCAAAACCTGTTTTAATGCAATCTTGTTTAAGATTGGTGTCTCAAAGTGTTCCGGATTCTCCAACTGATCCTCCAGGGTAAGTGGAGAACTTTCATCCCCTGCAACAGGCTTCGAAATAGATTCAACAGCTGCCGATGCTTCCATTGCCATGACAAGGTCTTCATAGTCAAGTCCGGTTTTCTGACTCAATTCTTCCATCGTAGGTTCCTTGTTTTCTGTCTTTTTCATTTGTTCTCTAACAATTGCTATTTTTCCTGCATTCTCTTTTATCTGGCGACTTATATGAATCATTCCATCACTTCTGAGGAACCTCTTGATTTCTCCCATAATCAATGGAACCGCGTATGTAGAAAAGGAATAAGGCATAGACACATCAAACCTGTCAATTGCTTTGATCAATCCTATAACTCCGATCTGTGAAAGTTCCTCTGCATCTACACCACGCCCTGTGAATCTCTTCACCACCATGTAGACAAGTCCCATATTTTCTGTCACCAGACGGTCACGAACTTCCCGTTTTCCTTCCTGGGCCTTTCTTATTTCCTCGCGCCAGTTCTCATCCTTTGCAGACGGACTACTGCTCACACCCCTCCTTCGTTTCTATGTACTTCCACATTACAACCTTGGTTCCCTGTCCCACCTCAGAACGGACCTCTATTTTGTCCATAAAAGCTTCCATAAAAGAAAATCCCATTCCTGATCTCTCTAACTGTGGTTTCGAAGTATAGAAAGGCTGCATCGCCTCCTCAAGATCGGCAATTCCGACTCCATGATCCTCCACCGTTACCACCAGCTGTTGCCCTTCTCTGTCACAGCTTAACTCCACCAGTTCCTTTTCATCGCTGTAACCATGAATAATTGCATTGGTAACAGCCTCGGAAACTGCTGTTTTCACATCGGCAATCTGTTCCAGTGTTGGATTCATCTCCGTCATAAACGCACTTACCACCATTCTTGCCAGCCCTTCATTCACCGACTTTGCATCAAATGACACCTGCATATGATTTTCCTGTTCCATCTTCTACCTCCCCTAAGCCGTCTCATCCACTATAATAATGCGAAACAGACCTGATTTTTCAAATATCTGACAGATTCGTTCTCCGAGATGTATCGCATGAACCTCTCCCCGATACAAATCCATCGTTTTCTTTCTTCCAATCATAAGTCCAATCCCTGAACTATCCATAAATTCCGTCTCCCGAAAATCAAACACCAGCCTTTTAATATGCCAGGAGTCAATGAGGAAATCAATTTCCCTGCCTAAATTTTTTGCCACATGATGATCCACCTCCTGTGGCATTGGTATCACCAGTTCCTCCTTCGTAACATGATATTGCACATCCATATACTTCTCCTTTCCTGACGCAAAAAGACGCCAGCAGCTTACACTGTGACGTCTTTTGTAAAATTCTTTCGATTGTCCGATTTATTCCTGTGCATTCACATAATTCTGTGAAGTCCGTGCACGTTCTGTATTCGGGTGATTGTCAATAACATACTGGTAGTACGGCTTTGCCGACTCCAGATCTCCATTCCGTCGATATGCCTGCGCCAAATAATAGGCAGCAGATCCGTCATTGTAATCCTCCTGCTCCTTTACTACCTTCTTAAGGTTCTTGATTGCATCTTCATATTTGCCATTCTGATAGAAAGAATATCCCTCCCGGTACAATTCCGCAAGATATTTTTCCTGAACAACACCATTGAGATCTGTATAAATTTCTTTTGCATTTTTGGAAAGATACTTGGTATTTACTTTATCCAAAGCCTTTCCAGCAGATGTAATATCATCTGCATCATATGCAACATAAGCTGTCAGAAGATACTCATAAGATTCTGTCTGTTCCTTAACTTTCGCATTATTATCCGCTTCCGTCTCGAGCTGATCCTGCAGCTTTACAATCTCTCCCTCCAGTTCCTTGATGGTTTGCCCATTTGTTGCAATTGTATCACTTGCCTCCACAATCTGCTGCTTTGCAGCTTCCTTCGCTTTATCCCGAACACTCGGAACAATCAACCATGCCGTAACCGCAGTGCCGACAATCAAACCGATCACAATATAAATAAGTGAGGAGCCAATGGAAGATTCCTTAAAACGTTTTGGCATAATAATCGTCTCATTTCCGCTCTGATAAGAGATCAGATCATCATCCTTGTTCTTCTTTGCCGGACTCTTTTCTTTCAGTCTTGCATTGACTTCCTTTAGATAACGCAGCGTTGTTGTATTATCCGTATCAATTTTCCCGGCATTGCGCAGAGTCTTCTTTGCCAGTTCCAGCTTGCCCTCCTGCAGATACAAAAGTGCCAGAAGCTGATGTGCCTTGATCAGCTTCGGATTCAGAGACAGCACCTTTTTAAGCTGAATAATTGCCAGATCCCGGCTATCCTGCCTGCAGTAATGCAAAGCCTGATTATATTTCTTAATCGTCTGGTTAACCGTATCCAAATGTCCACGATTCTGCTGAATTTCATCCAGATAACGGTTGGCAAGATTATTCTCCGACTGATAACTGCGGCTGATCACCCACTCACTCAGGGCATCCACAACTTCTCCCATCTCACAGTAAACAAGTCCTAAAAGATTTCTTGCATTAATATTATTTTTATTAAACTTCAAACTGTTCTTAAGGCTGACAACTGCTCCTGACAAATTGCGAACACTCGCCTGCTCCAAACCCAAATTATAATAAGCATTTGAGATATAGCGTGCCTTCAAAAAAACCGAAAGATTCGCTCCACATGAAGGACATCTCTTAGCATCTCCTACTTCAGCTCCACATCTATAACAAATCATATCTTCCTCTTCCTAAGCCTAACGACTTTCCCGGGCCTCACGGAGTATCTCCGTAATAATATCAGTTACATCTGTCAAATCATGGTTATATATTGCTGTCTCGGCCTCCTCGACCTCAAGACTCGGCTCAAAATTCTTCAGTTCCTTTTCAAAATTAATCATGGTATCCTCCTTCGGCAGGGCACAAAAATTAGCCACTATACCCTTATTTATTATAATATAGTGGCTAAGATATGCAAGTAAATTTCTATAAAGTTTTTCGGAAAAAATCGCAGATTCCGAGTTCGTTAGACAAGTTCATCCGCAATAGAAAGCATAACCACATTCTCCTGACGCTTCATAAATTTCACAGCGCTCTGCTCTTCCTTTACGGTCAGTACCGCCTCGTCAATTGTAACCGTTGTTCCAGCATAAACATCATGTATCACGCGAACATTTGCACCTTTTCCTCTCTCAATGATGCTCTTCAACCGAGCAATATCTTTTTGCAGCGTTGCAATCTCTGCCTGCTTTGTCATACGGGTGCGAAGTAATGCAGTACGACGTTCGTCTTTAGAAATATCAATTCCACGCTCTTTTGAAAGTTCGTCATACTGTTTCAGACCGGTTGTAATTTTTTTAACCGTATCATCAGCTTCTTCCAACTGGCTCTGTGCATCCGTCAGTTCCCGCATCATCTCTTTGCTCACCCCCACATGAACCACTGTCCTGACCTCACTCGGACTCCCAAGCACATCCATCTCAATTCCCGCTGTTGCATAGGCGTAACCGCCGACAATTCCCGCTTTCCGCCCCGCCAGATAAATATGGTCATAGCTGATCATCCGGCAATCCAATGCCGATGCAGCCTCTATAAATCCCTCTGCCTGTACCTTGCAATACTCAAAAAATTTTGCATGAATGTTTGCCTTGGTACGGATGACTGCTTTATTCCCACCGAGAACTCCCCCTCGCAGAATAATATCCTTATCTGCAATCAATGTACAATTTTCACAGACCCCATCCACCGTAATACTTCCGGTCGACTTGACTGATGCCCCTGGTGTCACGCCTCCATGAATCACCACATCTCCATGGAAATCAATATTTCCAGTCTGTAATCCTACATCTCCCTGTATCTCATATACTTCAGAGATTCGTATTCTGCCGTTTGTCAGTTCAATCTTTCCTGACACATCCGCTGTATAGGTATGTCCATCCTCTGAACGACTGAAGCCTTTCCCTGTCAAAGGAGGAATCGGGCGTCCCTTCTTGGCTGGAACTATCTTACCACTCACATTCTCACCATCAATTGCCTCCGTAGGCTCCTCGTAAACGGCAATCACCTGACCTGCATTCACCAGTTCAATTGCATGAATACTCCAATAATCTACGGAACCATCCTGCCGCACAGTAGGCTTTGCATTCATATCCGGATTAAAATTGTAGGTAATAACCCCATCCTTGCCGTTCACCGGCTTTCTTCCTCTCGCAATACAAACTTCATGTCCGTAGATTGGTGTGTCAATCATACTCTGCAATGCTACCTCATCAATACCTGACGAGACTTTCTGAGACTGGATACATGCCAACAGCTGAGATAATGTATAGCTTTCTCCCGGCGCCAGCGGTGGGAGGCTCAGATAAGCCTCCATTCCGTCCGCAGTAATCCGGACTTTCGCATTTTCAATTGAAGAATTGCCCATCATCATCCCTCCCCATCTCACTTTAAACCGAATTTTATTTCATTTGAGCGAGACGCTCCTCAACCTGAGCCATCATTTGCTCATATTTTGCAAGTTTTTCCTTCTCCTCCTGCACTTTTTCCGGCTTAGCATTATTCAAAAACTTCTCGTTTGAGAGCATTCCCTTTGATCGTGCCAATTCCTTGGTCAGCCGCTCCTTCTCTTTATTCAGACGCTCTTTTTCCTTCTCAAAATCAACCAGATCTTCAAGTGGCAGATAAACAACAGCCCCCGGAATCACTACCGATACTGCATCTTCGCCGATTCCAGACTTATCTGCCTGTACCACAATTTCGCTGGCAAAAGCAAGGTTAACATAAACTTCTTTATTATCCTCGAAAACATTTCGCAGCGCAGCATCCTCTGAAGTAATAAAGAGCTTCGCCTTGCGAGATGGCGGAACCTCCATCTGTGTACGCACATTACGGATTCCCTTAACCAGGTCCTTGCAGTGCTCAATTGTAACCTCATCCTCCGGGAAGTTCCATCCTTCCTGATACTCCGGCCACTTGGAGAGCATGATTGTCTCCTCCTCGGACTGAATCGTACAGAAAATTTCTTCCGTGATAAACGGCATATATGGATGAAGCAGCTTCAACGCTTCAATCAATACGGTCTTCAATGTCCAAAGTGCTGCATTTGCAGACTCCGGATTCTCGTCCTTTTTATAAGTACGCACCTTGGCAATCTCAATATACCAATCGCAGAACTCGTCCCATATAAAATCATAAACTTTCTGAACTGCAATACCCAGTTCAAACTTATCCAGATTCTCTGTAGCATCCTTCGCAAGTGTATTAATTTTGGACAAAATCCACTTGTCTGCCGGATGCAGTTCATTGGTTGCCGGCTCCCTGATCTCCATTCCTTCCAGATTCATCATAATGAAACGCGATGCATTCCACACCTTATTGGCAAAGTTTCGGGATGCCTCAACACGCTCCCAGTAAAAACGCATATCATTGCCCGGTGCATTTCCCGTAATCAATGTCAGGCGGAGCGCATCTGCGCCATATTTATCAATCACCTCAAGCGGATCGATTCCGTTACCCAGAGACTTACTCATTTTCCGTCCCTGTGAATCACGAACCAGACCATGGAACAATACAGTATGGAACGGTGCCTTGCCCATCTGCTCATATCCTGAGAAAATCATTCGGATTACCCAGAAAAAGATAATGTCATATCCGGTTACCAGCACATCATTCGGATAAAAATAATCCAGATCCTCCGTCTTCTCCGGCCATCCAAGTGTCGAGAATGGCCACAGTGCAGATGAAAACCATGTGTCGAGTGTATCCGGATCCTGTGTCATATGCTTGCAGCCACATTTCGGACATACACCCGGGTTCTCAATAGATACAACCATCTCTCCACAGTCATCACAGTACCATGCCGGAATGCGGTGTCCCCACCAAAGCTGACGACTGATACACCAATCACGAATATTATCCGTCCAGTTAAAATAAGTTTTCTCCATGCGTTTTGGCAAAAGTTTGATTTCACCATTTTTAACTCCCTCAACAGCAGGCTTAATCATCTCATCCATCTTAACAAACCATTGCTGCTTGATCATCGGCTCAACGGTCGTATGACAGCGGTCATGAACTCCTACATTATGAGAATGCGGCACCACTTTAACCAGAAGTCCTTCCTTCTCAAGATCTGCAACCAGAGCCTTGCGGCACTCATAACGGTCCATTCCGGCATACTTTCCGGCTTTCTCATTCATGGTTGCATCATCGTTAATTACGATGATTTCCTCTAATTGATGTCTCTTTCCCACTTCAAAATCGTTTGGATCATGTGCCGGTGTAATCTTCACGCAGCCAGTTCCAAATTCCTTATCTACATATGGATCTGCGATAACCGGGATCTCACGA
Source organism: Agathobacter sp. (assembly GCA_022775045.1). Lineage (GTDB taxonomy): Bacteria > Bacillota > Clostridia > Lachnospirales > Lachnospiraceae > Roseburia. The sequence goes on from JALFLB010000019.1 coordinate 57,303, forward strand.
TCCGTCATCGGCAGCTTCAACGTCTTGCCAACAATATCTTTATAGCGTTCATCATCCGGATTGACTGCAACTGCAGTATCTCCGAACAAAGTCTCCGGCCGTGTAGTAGCAATCTCGACAAATCTGCCTTCTTCGCCAACAACCGGATAATTAATATGCCAGAAAAATCCGTCCTGCTCCTCATGCTCTACCTCAGCATCGGAAATGGAAGTCTTACATACCGGACACCAATTGACAATACGGGACCCCTTGTAGATCCACCCTTTGTCATACAGCTTCGTGAATACCTCCTGAACCGCATGAGAACAGCCCTCATCCATCGTAAAACGCTCGCGCTCCCAGTCTGCGGAAGATCCCAGCTTTCGAAGCTGCTTTACAATACGTCCACCATATTCTTCCCGCCACTCCCAGCATTTGTCCAAAAACTCTTCACGGGTCAAATCTGCCTTATCAATTCCCTGCTCCTTTAACGACTCAATTACCTTAACCTCCGTCGCAATAGAAGCATGGTCTGTTCCCGGCTGCCAAAGTACATTGTACCCCTGCATGCGCTTATAGCGAATCAGGATATCCTGCATCGTGTTATCCAATGCATGTCCCATATGCAGCTGCCCTGTAATATTTGGTGGTGGCATAACAATTGTAAACGGCTTTTTGCTTCGGTCAACTTCGGCATGAAAATAACCATTATCCTCCCACTTCTTATAGAGACGATCCTCGATATCTTTCGGATCATAGGTCTTCCTTAATTCCTTGCTCATTCTTATCCTCCTATAAATAAAACCCTTCGCACAGAAAAAGTCTCTGCGCAAAGGGCGAAAAATCGCGGTACCACCTTTGTAATACTCCTCATGTCCGTTAACGGGGACGACACGGGAACGCCTATGTCCTATGCTTTCTCAGCGCTCCGGCTCCAAAGCTACCTTCTGCATCTCTTTCTGCTGACACCTTTCAGCCAATGAGTGTCATTCTCTTTCAGACGAACCATGCGTACTCTTCTTTCTCAAAGCCTTTCTATATATTAATTATGATACTTGCGCCCACTCTTTTTGTCAAGTTTCAAATTCCAAACTTTGCGAGCATGCATAAACCATCACAAATCCTCCTCAACCATGCTCTTCTCCCGGTTAAAAGCATCGTAGATACAAGGAATTACAATCAATGTCAGAATGGTTCCGTATACAAGACCTCCGACAATCGTAATCGCCATCGGCCTCATCATCTGCGATCCCTCACCAATGCCAACGGCCGACGTCAGCATAGCAAGAATCGTCGTAAGTGCTGTCATAAGAATCGGACGTACACGGATCTTTCCTGATTCAATGATTGCCTCTTTTTTTGATGTTCCTTCGCGTCTTGCCTGATTAATATAATCTATCAATACAATACCGTTGTTTACAATCAGCCCCGCAAGCATAATAAACCCAAGCATTGCAATAATATCCAGTTCCTGCCCTGTGATAAATAGGGCAAGAAATCCTCCCGTAAATGCCAGTGGAATTGAGAACAGAATGATAAACGGAGAGATTAGCGACTGGAACTGTACCACCATAATCAGGTATATGAAAATGACTGCAAGAACCATCATCAATACCAGCTGCCCCATGGACTCATTGATTGTCTCATCTTCCCCTGCCATCTCAATGGAGTAGCCCTCAGGAATATCCATTTTATCGATGGCCTTCTGCACCGCATTACTGATCAACGTAACATTATGTTTCTCATCAACACCACAGGATACCGTCAGATAGCGGGTCTGCGCATCACGGCTGATGGTGCTGAGCGTTGTGGTCTCCTCCATTTTGCAGATCTTCGTAAGCGGAAGTTCTTCTTCCTCTCCATCTTTGTCGGTGTGCGTAAATGTCAACTCCCTGATGTCGGAAAGCTTTGGATCTGCCTGTTCCTCCGTCTGCAGATAAACCTCATAGTCCTTGATATCCGTTGAAATAGTCGTCACACTGCTTTCATCTGCCAACTTTGCATATACCAGCTGATATACCTGCGCCACCGTCATTCCATACTGTGCCGCCTTTTCCTTATCTACTTTAATGGTCAGCTGTGGGGTGGCATCGGAAAGTCCGTCATCTACCTCTATTGTTCCTTCCGTATCCTTCAGAATATCTGCGACATCCTTTGCCAGCGACTGCAGTGTCTCAAGATTATTACCTTTGATCTGAACAGACAATCCACTCCCAAAAACGCTGCCGGTATCCATCGAGGAAGTGCTGCAGGAAACCTCACAATCCAGATCCTTTGTCTGCTCTTTAATCTGCTCTGCCACATCTGAAGCTTTGACTTCTGTATCCTCATCCAGCAAAATATACATGCTGACACTATTGTCACCAGCACTCATCAAATTCATGGTCGAGTTTCCCCCTGCCATTGCGCCAATGGTATCAATCCCCTCTATATCAGCAATCCGGTCGATCACCTTATTCGATGCTTCTGTAATCTCCTCAAAAGTCAGTTTTTCACCATCTTTTGCCGCAATGGAAACAGAAATCTGATTCGTTTCCATATCCATATCCATAAAGCTCATACCCTTTGATAAACAAAGTGCCGCACTTCCTATAAGCAGAACAATTGCTGCGATAAATACAACCGGCTTGAAACGCAAACATCCCTCTAGAAACCTTCCGTATGCTTCTTTAAACCTTTCAAACCATGGATGCCGGATTTCTTTTGTCTTACGCAACGTAACCGATGAAAGTGCCGGTACGAAAGTCAATGCCACTACAAGACTGGCAAGCAGGGTAAAGGCAATGGTCAGCGCCAGATCCATAAAAAGCTGTCTTGTAATTCCCTCCGTAAAAATAATCGGTGCATATACACTGACCGTCGTAAGGGTAGATGCAATAATTGCACCTGTCACCTGAGTAGCCCCCTCTACTGCTGCCTTTCGGATTGAATAGCCTTCTGCCCGCAAACGGTAAATATTCTCAATCACAACAATCGAATTATCTACCAGCATTCCAATTCCCAAAAGCAGTCCTGACATTGAGATGATATTCATGGAAATGCCGGTAAAGTACATAAGAACAATTGCTGCAACAACCGAAAGCGGAATGGAGCATGCAATCACGATCGTAGGTTTTATGTCCTTTAAAAACAGGAACAGTACAATGATGGCAAGTATCGCACCAAAAATCATGTTCTGCATCACGCTGTCCACAATCAGATCAATATACACTCCCTGATTCATGAGTACAGATAAATGCAGATTAGAATCTGCTTTTTCAAGTTTATCAAATTTTTCCTGAATGCGGTCTGTCACTTCGCCTGTAGAATATCCGGTTTGTTTTTCCAGAGAAAGCATAACCCCCGGATTTCCATTAATCACGGCGTAAGTCTCATCCGAATTATTGACCAGTTTGACATCTGCCACATCAGTCAAACGGATGGTATCAATATCATCCATTCCCAGATCAATGAGAGGAAGCCCCTTAAGCTCCTCCATGTTTTTAACAGCTTCTCCCACACGGACCAGGTACTCATCATTTCCATCCAGTGCATAGCCCGCCGGCATATCAAAATTCTGTGCAGTGAAGAGACTTGCAATGGTATCCTTGGTCAAAACCGTATTCAGGTCTGCAGAATCATATGCGCTGTCTTTTGCGCTATCCAGATCACTCTGTGCAGAATCCAAGGAAGCTGACGCATTTGCCAGTTCTGCCGAATTCGTACTTATCTGAAGAGCGGTCAGAGCTGCATTTGCATTCAGTGTATCCATTGCCGAAGACAAAGAAATCTTACCGTCCTCAACCTCTTTCAAGGCACTATCAATCGTAGTAATACCCGTATTAACCTTGGTCAGAAGCTTTCCAACCTCGGCTGCTGCATTCGGCAGATCCTCGTAGGTATCGACTTTAATTCCCATAGCACTCAATGCCGAAAACTGGGTCTTTACCACTTCATTCAGCTGCTTGATCTGTTCCTGCACCTCCGGCATCTCTGCTGCCTGCGGGTTCTGCTCAAGCATTTCCACAATTCCGGTATATGCCTCTGACTGCATAAATGCATTGATTCCCTCCTGAATCTGTGTCAGAGATTTTTTCTGTTTTTTTAATTTCTTCAGCTGCTTATTTAAATCCTCTTCCGTCTTATAGAGTTCATCCTGCTTTTCCATCGTTTCATTGATAGCAGAACTAATCTTATCCTTTCCGGAATTCATAGTGGACTGTCCGCTTTCCACCTTATTTTTTCCGTCATCGATTTCTTTCTGTGCTTTATCAAACTGCTTATCGATGCTTTTCTTGATTTTTTTATTTAGCTTATCAATCTTATCCTGATTCAGTGTAACCTCAATACTCTCCGCCAACTGTCCGGTCGTTGTAACGGATGCAACGCCCTCAAGACTTTCCAGCGTAGGAACCAAATCCTTCTCCACATAATCGGAAAGTTCCGATGCATCCTTGCCATCCATATCCACAGCCGCAGCCAATACCGGCATCATATCCGGGTTGATTTTCATGATCATCGGAGTTCCCACGGAATCTCCCCACTGTCCGGAAATCTGGTCAAGACTCTGCTGAATCTCAATCACAACCGAATCCATGTTAGCATTCTGCTCATATTCCAGCGTCACAATAGAGTAACTATTGTAAGAAATGGAACTGATATTTTTAATATTGGAAGTCGTCGCCATCGCTGCTTCGATAGGAGCTGTCACCTCGTTCTCCACTTTCTCCGGACTTGCACCAATATCCGTAGTGACAATCATCGCGTACTGAAAACTCATATCCGGAAGCAGGTCTGTCGTCATCTTAGACAGCGACACTACACCGAGTACAATTATAAGTATCACACCTACCAATACGGTAAATGGTTTTTTCACACTGTACCTGGAAATCATTATATTTTCCTCCTGTTTACTGACTTTGACCGGCAAATGGGTCAGTTTCGTTCTCATTATACGCGCCTCATATAAATTTACAAGTAATTCCAGCAAAATTTCATTTCCATTTTATAAATTATACAGAACTGAAGCAAAAATGCCGGTGCACTTGCGGGCTTCCCCACTCATGCACCGGCACCTTCCGGATTCCATATTATGCTTCTTCTTCGTCCTCTTCATCCACAATTGCTGCGGATGCACCAGACACTGCTGCAATCACCGCAATAATTGCTCCAAGTACCGCAACCCCGACAATTGCTCCGACAAAAATCAACACCCCTGTCTCTGACATCTGTATCATCTCCTATATACTTTTGTTTTTCGCTATTATGAGATAGGTCTTAAATTTTCAATTTTGACCTTCGAACCATGTTATATTATAACACAAGCCAGAGGTATCCGCAATGTTCCTTTGCGTCAGTTATTTTTTTACTTTGACCTTCATGGAAACAGTCTTGGTTTTGCCATTGTTCAGGGTTACCTTTGCCTTGATGGTAACAGTTCCTGCCTTCTTGGCTGTAACCTTACCATTCTTGCTCACGGTTGCAACAGACTTCTTGCTGGTCGTATACGTAATCATCTTTACGTTGTCCATATTCAGCTTGCTGCTCATCTTGACAGTTGTTGTCTTACCCTTCTTGACACTTGCAGATGACTTCTTTACCTTAACGGTCTTAAGGATTGCATTGGAAATTGCTGTTGCTTCCTTTGTTGAAACCAGCTCATAGTTCTGACCGCTGATCAGTGTCATCTTTATATCGCCGGATGCACTTACCTTATAAGTCTTTGCATTGACTAATATGTATTCCTTTGTCTTTGTATCAATTGCAACAACCTGAAGTTTGTTTCCTGCAGTAAGGTCTTTTGCATCAGCACTTACCGTGTACTTTGTCTTGCCCTCAGCATCTGTCACATTGACCGTAATCTCTACGGAAGCAACTCCTGCTGACTCTGCAATCTGCGATACCACATTACCGGAAATGGTTGCAGTCACACCGTTTGTGGCAGTTGTTCCAGTCTGGGTCACTTCTGCAGCTGCATCGGTCACCTTTCCAGCTGCATCTTTTGACACGGTCACAGTTGCAGATGTATTCTCATCTGCTTTAGCAATTACGGAAACTGCCTTGCTGCCGGTTACATTTCCGTCTGTATCTTTCTCTGTTGTAATAGTTACTTCTACTTCCTTGCCAGACTCGTTTGTGGTTGTCTCGGTCTTTGTCTCGGTTGTTGTTCCATCCGGGTTCTTGGTGACGGATGTGTCATCTTTGGATGGTGTGGTTGGGGTGGATGGGGTGCTTCCAGAGCCTGAACCAGATTCTGAACCACTGTATTCTCCGGTTTTGTAGAGGAATACGTCATCGATGGATCCCCAACCGCCGGCACCTGCTGTTATTGTGATAGTAATCACTATAGTATCTCCTGCCTGCACTTCAATACCTTCTGCAATTGCTTTTTTCCAATTAGCCCAACCATCTACAGTGGCAGTGGCATTTTTTGTAACCTGCGTTCTTGTATTCTTAATTGCCACATCAATGGTATTCGGCTCACCATCAGCCCCCTGTGCCTGTAATGATGCCCGATAAATACCGGCTTCCTCTGCTGTAACATTCTGGGTCAATGTGAAATTCATTGCATTTGGTGACCAATAATGCATAGCTCCTGTTCCTCTTAAAGGAGTATCATTCCATACAATGCTAACACCCTCGGAGCCTGCAACTTTCCATCCAGTATTTCCAGATTCGAAATCGCCATTTTCAACAATGGACTTTGGTAAAACATTCAATTCGCAGCTAACTGTGGCTGTTTTGTCATTCTCTTCCTTATCCTTATATGATACGGTTCCCGGGATAGAATAGGAGCCAAAATCATTTATTGCCTCTACCTTTGTCATATCCCATGCAACTGCCATCTGCACTCTTGAACTGTCATTATTAATACCCGTCACTGTTTTCGGTAATGCAGCTTTGATGGTGTCCAGGGCAGATGTCACATCAGAAGTCTGAAGCAGCACCTCTGCCTGGGCATTCTTAATCACATCAATTTCTACACCGGTTCCTGTTCTTCCTGTATAAATATCTTTGAAAACAGTCAGAGAATTCAATGGGGTTCCTTCAAAATCGAAGAAAGCTTCTGCATCTTTTACACTTCCTCCATAATATGGTCCACCATGCTCCGGATCGTACTCACCAGAATATACAGCTGCCCAGCCGGAGCCATACTCTGCCCATTTTGTCTCATTGCTTGCCTTTATTGCTGAATCCAGACTGCCATTTCCATCGTATGCATACTGAACCGGAATCCATGCCGGCTCCCAATAAAATACACCAATTCCTGCATTATTTTTTACGTTTACAACTGCCTGCACCACATCGCGGACTTCATTTGCCTGTCCCTGTACAGACACTGAATAATCCGGGTTATTGCCAGTATTAAATCCTGAACTATGTCCGTCTCCATCCTTTGTAGTCCATGCCCAGGCGGTCTCTGCTACCATTACTTTCTTATTGTATTTCTCAGCCACATCAGATAATACACCTGTAAGATTTTCCATGGAACCATGGATATTTGGATAGTAGGAAGATGCAAACACGTCATAATCTACCTGATTAGCTGCAAGTTTTCCTGCAAATTCGTCATACTTTCCGATTGTCTGTGGATCTGTAAAGTGCAGTGCTACAAGGATATCTTTATTTTTGTCCTTTGCAACCGCACGTACGGCTTCACTTCCTTTTTTATACAACTTACATACATCGGTCCAATCTCCTGAGGCACCAACACCTGCCATACCGTTATTGGTCTCATTACCAACCTGAACCATTCCCACATCTACACCGGCATCAATCAATGCTGTAAGGCTCTCATATGTATAGTTATAGAGTAAGGTTTCCTTCTCTTCTACGGTCTTTTCTGTATATTTTCCATCGTTACAGCCTTCTCCATATTTTCCCTCTTCTGTATAATTTCTCCATGCCTTCGGAGAATACTGTCTTTCCGGATCTGCCCAGAAATCGGAATAATGGAAATCAATTAATGTCTTCATTCCTGCATCTGCTGCAAGCTTACCAATTTTCTTTGCTTTTTCCAGATCACTGTTTCCACCGCCATATCCTTTAACATCCTTTGTATATGGATTATTCCAGATACGAACACGGACATAATTGACACCGGAATCCGCAAGTAACTGGAAAAAACCTGCATTATCCAACACATTCCCACTCTCATCCTTAAATGTAGCACCACTATCTACAATGCTGACATAAGAAGAAATGTCCACACCACGAATGAAGTCCTCTGAAAGGCCTTCCACTTTTTTCACATAAATTCCAGACTCCTTAAGTGCAGACTTCGCAGCCTTCAGGTTCTTAATTGCCGTATCTATATCAGCTAATGCTGCCTCATTTGTAACTGCTTTTGCTGCTGACAGTGCCGCTGAAAATGCTTCCCAGCTGGATGCACTGTAGCTTGCCGGATTGAGAGCCTCGTATGCAGTAATCAATTTCTGCAATTCTGCAAACTCATAGGCTGTCTTTTCCTCCAGCGTCACACTCTTATATAATACCATGTCATCCAGATTACACCAGCCACCATCTGCCATATCATATACCATGGTTATCGTAATGCTGCCAGTTTCTGTAAGAGTAATGGCATCTGTTTTTGTTACACTACTGCCTTCCCACGCATTCATTGTAACATTTGATTCAACCTGATTATCTCCGTTAGTCAGTGTAATCTTACAGTTTTCATTCTTCATAGAACCACCAACTGCAATCTCGGAGAAGTAATACCTGCCAGCATCCAAATTTTCTACGGTATGAGAAAATGTCATGGTCTGAGCCGCTTTAGACCACAGTTTCCATTGGCTCTCTTCAATTGCATTTTTAATACTACCAGATGAATCCACGTTTGCTGTCCACTCACTCAAATCCTCATTGTCTCCATTGAAGTCCCTCTTATATTTTTCGATCAGATAAGTTTCTTCTGGATCAGTATTTCCACTTTCCTCATCCGCTTTTACTAAAGAAATGTCATCAATATAACTCCATTTTCCTCCTTGATATGCCCACAAATCCAAACCGACAACATAATCGCTTTTATCTTCTTTTACTTCAAATGTATATTCAAGTTTCGCCCAACCTGCTGCATCTGTAACCCATCCTGGAGTTTTAACCCACGCATCATTAATTTTTTCTCCATTCACAACAGCATTCGCTCCACTGCAGCCTTCTCCCATAATATATGCACTTAATGTATATTTTCCGGCTGGCAGCTTATCTATCTTCCGCGTAAAATATGCATTGCAATTTTCACTACTCCCATTCGAAATATAGGCTCCTTTTCCTGTTCTTCCATCACCACTTCCAAATGTCAGCGACTCTGATGCTGTTCCGGCAGAATCTGTTTTCAATGTCCATCCACTGGCATCTGTAGAAAAGTCACCGTTCGTAATGTAATTAATATCCTCTGCCTTTACGACATCTAATCCCCAACCAGTATTCCACACACCTATCTGGGATACGACCATCGCTGCTGTCAAAGCAACACTTACTGCTCGTTTCTTCCATCCTTTCTTTTGCATACTTTCTCTCCTCCTTAAGAATAAGTGATATGTCCGGTTGCTTCATGCGCACCAGCACAGCCTCCCTATCTGTTTTGCGTCGCAGATTGCGCAACCGTTTGTTCTTAGTTATTTTCAATATATCACGTTTTTTTCTTTTGCACAATTGACAGTATATCCAATGTTTTCCTTCTGCTTTTGTTACTTTTTCACTGTTAGAAATCGTTAGAATAAAAAAGAGGTAAGCGCAACTGTTGCGCTTTTTTCTTCACGCTCCAATTAATTTGTCTGTCACAATCATTAAGGATTCAAGCAGGACATAGAGAGATAATTGTTTGCACATATGCCACAACACATGAAATTGACAAGAGGAGTACGAAAGCTAAAAGGCTAAAATCCTGTGAAAAAAGCTTGCGCATCTTATTTCTTCATGCTACACTAAATTCAAAGTATAAGGATTTAAAACATAACAAAGCGCAAACCATGCAGAATATGATACTTTGATGGATAACCTATTAGCAGAGTTTGCGTATCATTTGATGATATATCTTTTGATATATACATAATCATTTTCACATGTCATAAAATCATGCTTTTATTTTCCAATTATAAAAATTAATAAGCCGGAGGAAAATGACGGGGGAAGTATATTGCACAGGTTTTTCCTAATATTTGTAATCCTGCGGAACAGGGGGATTACAATGGAAACTGTGACACAAAAATTGAACGGGAATGCCTGCATCGATGATTGGATAAAACTTTTTAATTCGAAAACGGAGGAGGATTTGAATATGATTAAGTCGAAGAATATCGGAATTCAGAGAGCAAAACAACTCCTGCACGAAATGAGCTTGACGGATGCAATCCGAGAGACAATTGAGAATACCGAAAGATGAAGATAGCTCGGAGGGCAGAGGAAGCCTATGTATATGATCAGGGGCTGGAAGCTGGAGAGCAGATTGGAGAACATGACGGGGAACTGAATATGTTGTTCAAACTTGTTTCAGATCATACGATCGACATCAATACCGCTGCAGAAAAAAGCAGACTTACGCCCAGGAGTTTGAAGAGAAACTGGCGGAAGCCTGGTACCATTTCCAAAAAGATTCGTTGTCTGAATAAATGTACAGTAAAAAATCCGCTATACCAATTTTTCACTGGTATAGCGGATTTTTTAATTTTATCTAATTCTCTGTTTATCAGACCGCAGTAGTATTGACTTTTCCATAAGACTATAGTAGTATCAAATCAAGTCGCATACTACCACAGTCTTATATATAAGGAGATGATACAAATGGATATCAAACTTTTCGATTCCGAGCTGAAAGTCATGGACGTACTTTGGAAAGAAGGGAATTGTACCGCTCGGCACATCGCTGATGTCTTGACAACTGATTTAGGCTGGAATATCAACACAA
>JALFLB010000044.1 GCA_022775045.1 Agathobacter sp.
GACCGAAGCAGCCAGAGAGCAATGTAAAGCCGGTTGAAATCAATATTCCGGATTTCCTTAAAAATTCAAAAAGATAGATATTGTTTGTCGAAACGGAGCAATAATTATTGAATTACAACCTCCTGTTTTTGCCAAATTATAGAGAATGAATCTATTATAATGGCAAAAGCAGGAGGTGATTTTTTATATATGCATTCTATATTGATATATTCTTAGAACAAAATTTTCTGATGAATCTCATCGTTTTATCCCTTACTCATGTGTTTTGGAAAAGCCCGGTCAAAAGAAGACGGATTCGTATGATGGTAGGAGCAGTGACCGGAACAGTTTTGGAAACCTGTTTTCTTGTCTTTTGGTCCTATGAACTGGCAGTGACCGGAATGGTTTTGATCGTGGTTCCTTTTATGCTGCTGATTGCATTTGGCAGGCAGAATTTAAGACAGTTTTTGCTTTGTATAGGAACCAGCTGGCTGTCAATCGTAATTGTTAACGGGATTGCGACAGCTGTTTTTAATTTGACGGGGATACAAAATCTGTATTTGTATGTTGCGGTAGTTGTGGTTGGAACCGCCCGTCTCCTCGTCAAGGCAGTCATCACCTCTGTGTCCCAGCAAAAAAGGTATATGCAGATTACTTTGACCGACCATGGAAGGAGTGTGTCCTGCACGGGATTGTATGATTCCGGTAATCTTCTTCAAATTCCGGAATCTGCAGAACCGGTACATATTGTAGATCCCGGAGTTTTAAAAAGACTTCTGAGGGATTGGGATAGAACAGATATCGAAACAAAAAAGATTCCTTTTCGAACACTTGGAACCTCTGAGGGCTGGATCCGGGTATATCGGATGGAAAGGATGCAGATTGAGCAGGGAAATCAAAAGTGGACGGTGCAATCTCCATGGATGGGATGTGCGGATGCAGGGCTTATGAAAGGAAAATCTTATCAGGTTATCCTGAATTCTGTAATTGTTGACAATATGAAAATAAGAGAGAAAGGACAAAAATCTTGGAAATTGTAGAGAAAATAATAAAAAAAATGGGAAAACTGCGTATGTTGTTTGCGGAGGATGAAGTCTTATATATCGGAGGCACGGATGTTCTTCCGCCCCCGCTTGAATATGAGCAGGAAAAACGTTGCCTGACAGCGCTTTCTGATATTGGAGAAAAAGATACGGATTTTTCAAAAGAGGATGCAAGAAAGATGCTGATTGAACATAATTTGCGTCTCGTAGTATATCTGGCGAAAAAATTTGAAAATACAGGAATCTGTGTGGAGGATCTGATTTCCATTGGAACAATCGGATTGATCAAAGGAATAAATACATTTAATCCCGGGAAAAAGATTAAGCTTGCAACTTATGCATCTCGTTGCATAGAAAATGAAATTTTAATGTATCTGCGACGGAATAATAAAATCAAGCTGGAGGTGTCCTTTGATGAACCGTTAAATGTAGACTGGGATGGAAATGAATTGTTGCTTTCTGATATTCTTGGAACCGACGAGGACATTATATACCGGGATATGGAAACAGAGGTAGAAATTTCTCTGTTAAAAGCCGCTGTCAATCATCTGGGACCGCGGGAAAAGGAAATTATCTGTCTCCGTTATGGAATCGGGAGAGGTGACGGGAAGGAGATGACACAGAAAGAGGTAGCGGATCGGCTCGGTATTTCCCAATCCTACATATCACGTTTGGAAAAGAAAATCATGATTCGGCTCAAAAAGGAGATTCAGAAAAATTAGTGGTACTTTGGGAAACACATATGGTATAATAAAATTAACTAGTTGACAGGACATAGGAGAAGGGGTGTTACTATGGTATTGGAATTTTTAGGGGCTGACCGAGAGGTGACGGGCAGCTGTCACTATGTTACATTTGCGGATAAGCATTTTCTGGTGGACTGTGGTATGGAGCAGGGACCGGATCTGTATGTGAATCAGGAACTTCCGGTGAATGCTGCAATCATTGATTATGTGTTTGTGACACATGCTCATATTGATCATTCTGGTTTGTTGCCGCTTTTGTACAGCCGGGGATTTCGGGGACAGATTTTTGCGACAAAGGCAACTTGTGAGCTTTGTAATATCATGTTGAAAGATTCGGCTCATATTCAGGAGTTTGAGGCAGAGTGGAGGAACCGCAAGGCGAGACGTGCCGGTAAAGCGGAAGTGACACCGATGTACAATATGGAGGATGCGCAAGGAGTTTTGGAGCATTTCGTATCCTGCGATTATGGCGTTTCAATTGAAATTTGTGAAGGCCTTACGGTTCGTTTTATTGATGCGGGGCATTTGCTGGGATCCTCCTCGATAGAGATCTGGGTTCGAGAAGAGGGACAGACAAGAAAGCTTGTCTTTTCCGGGGACATCGGCAATGGTAACCGACCATTGATCAGGAATCCGGAATATATTACAGAGGCCGATTATGTTATTATGGAATCGACTTACGGCAACCGGAATCATGACACGCCTCCGGACTATGCGCTGGAGCTTGCCAAGGTGATGAATGCAACCTTTACAAGAGGCGGTAATCTGGTGATTCCTGCCTTTTCGGTTGGTCGAACACAGGAGATGCTTTTTTATATGCGTCGGATTAAGACGGAGGCGCTTCTTCCGGAATATCCAAATTTTGAGGTGTATATTGATAGCCCTCTGGCCGTGGAGGCAACGAATATCTTTCACAAAAATGTGGCAGAGTGTTTTGATGGGGAGGCCTTGGAACTGATTAATTCCGGTGTGAATCCGATTCAGTTTCCGGGTCTGAAGGTTGCCGTTACAAGTGAAGAGTCAAAAATGATTAATTTCAATGCCAAACCGAAGGTCATTATATCGGCATCCGGTATGTGTGAAGCGGGGAGAATTCGTCACCATTTAAAACATAATCTCTGGCGTTCAGACTCCACAATTCTGTTTGTTGGTTATCAGGTTCCGGGAACACTTGGGCATGCATTGCTCAATGGAGCCGACACGGTGAAACTTTTCGGAGAAGAAATTGAGGTGAGAGCTTCCATCGTGAATTTACCGGGAATTAGTGGGCATGCGGATAAGGAGCATCTGACCAGATGGATTTCGGCATTTAAAAATCCACCGAAAAAAGTGTTTGTGGTACATGGGGAGGAGAGCACGGCCGTTTCCTTCGCGGAGCATGTGAAGACAGACGTGGGATTTGATGCGGTTGCACCATACAGTGGGGATATCTATGATCTTCTGACGGGAGAACAGATAGCAGAGGGAAGTAAGCAGCTGGTTGAGAAAAAGAAGGAACAGAAAGTTTACCGGGCTGGCTCAAGTGTATTTGATCGTCTGGTCATGGCAGGAGAGCGGCTTGTTGCAGTGATTCGAAAGTGTCAGGGAATGGCCAATAAGGATCTGGCCAAATTTGCAGATCAGATTAATTCGCTTTGTGACAAATGGGATCATTAATGAGGAAAAAGGGGGATCATTTAACGATCCCCCTCTGTTTTTAAATACTGATACATACTTTTCAGTGCATTTTTTTCCAGGCGTGAAACCTGAGCCTGGGAGATGTGGATTTCATTTGCTACTTCAATCTGTGTTTTCCCTTCAAAAAAGCGAAGTTTAATGATTCTTTCATCCCGCTCGTTCAGACGGGAAAGGGCATCACTTAAGGAAATATCTTCAACCCAGTTTTCTTCCCGGCTTTTCTTGTCTGAAATCTGATCCATCACATAAAGTGTATCTCCTCCATCTGTATATACCGGATCGAAAAGACTTAGAGGTGTCTGGATAGCATCAAGTGCATAGACGATGTCTTCTTTCGAAATTTCACAGGCGTTTGCAATTTCGTCGAGAGTTGGCTCTTTTTGATTTTCGCGAGCGAGGTGTTCCTTTGCCTGCATGGCTTTGTAGGCAATGTCACGCAGAGAACGCGGGATACGATAGCTGCTGTTGTCTCGCAGGTAACGTCGGATTTCCCCTATAATCATAGGGACTGCGTAAGTGGAGAATTTCACTCCCACGTTCACATCAAAATTATCGATTGCTTTCATCAGACCGATACACCCGATTTGAAACAGGTCATCCACATTTTCATTGTGGCTGTTGAAGCGTTTGATGACGGACAGGACAAGCCGCAGATTGCCTTCAATATAGGTTTCACGTGCTTTTTTGTCTCCTGCGTTTATGCGCTTGAATAATGCCTCCTTTTCTTCATCTTTTAAGATGGGTAGTTTCGATGTGTTGACTCCACAGATTTCGACTTTGTATGAAGACATAATTCTTTTCCTCCAGACCATGATTTTGGGACATTTTCGTCACTTAGTAAGAGGATGTTTCTTTTTTTGCTTTTTTATTCAGTTAATGTTATACTTTCTTAAATGATGGGGATTAGGAAGATTAAGACAGAAGGAGGATATGCGGATGAAGGAGAAAAAGTTGGATATGCCGGAACAGGAGAAGCTTGCGGAGCAGGAACCGAAGAATCCGGAATGGGCCACAGAGGCACTTGAGGAGATGGATGATTTTATTGAGTCTCAGGGAATCTATATCCGGCAGTAGTGAATTTACGTTTCTTGCATTTTTAGCTTGTTTGTGCTATACTGCCTAGCGTTGCAATATAAACCGAGTGTTCGAGACCTTCCACTCGTAAAACAAAACTAAAGGAGACAAAAGAATATGAGAAACAAGAAAGTAACTTTTATCGTTCAGGCAGCGGTGATTGCTGCCATCTATGTGGTGCTGACCATGGTTGCCAATGCTCTTGGCCTTGCATCCCATACGATTCAGGTGCGCTTCTCCGAAGCATTGTGCATTCTGCCGGTATTTACAGTCGCGGCAATACCGGGACTATGGATCGGATGTCTGATTGCAAATGTTATGACCGGTGCAATTATCTGGGATGTAATCTTTGGAAGTCTGGCAACGCTGGCAGCAGCATTTGTGACATACAAGCTGCGTGAACACAAATTTTTGTGCACACTGCCTCCGGTGATTGCGAACATGGTTGTTGTGCCATTTGTGCTACGCTATGGATATGGAATTCCGCCAGTTTACGTTAAGGGTATGGATGTGACCATTCCATTCAATGCGCTGACTGTTGGAATCGGTGAGGTGATTTCCGTGTGTGTTCTGGGAGGAATTCTTCTTAAAATGCTTGGGAAATACCGTAGTATCATCTTTAAGAACGATTAATGATATAAGAATGAAGGTTCAGATACTGCCGTATGGGTGATTGCAATCGCCTGTACGGCAGTATTTTTATTAAGAAAATCTTAAACAAAAATTGACATAAAATAAAAGACATGAAAAATGAGGTATGGTATAGTTTTTTAGAAACTCATTGAAGGAGGAAAATATGAAAAAAAAATTTGCAAAGGGAATGTTTTTTCTCTGCCTGCTTAGTCTGTTGTGTATGGTTGGCAGACCAGTTATTGATGCAAAGCCGGCGAATCCGTTTTCCGGGGAAGTTTCCCTGCTTAAGGAAGAAGAGGACAGCTGTGTTCTGGAGGTGAAAGTAGCCAATCAGGGAGAGGATTTTGAAGGAGTCGTACGCCTTCTTTTTACAGGGAATGACAGTGATTCAAACTGTGCCTATGATATGCAGATGACACTGCCGTCTGCCGGAGAGAAGCAGTATACTATTACGGTTCCGAAGTCGAATATCATACAGACAAGAGGAAAAGGAATTCTTGCGTTTATGGATCAAAAGGAAAAGGTGCTTCAGACGGTTCCCTTCAAGGATCTGTTTCAGGGCAAGACCAGTGGATTTCAGGTCGGGGTACTTTCGGATCATTTTGATCGTGTGACATATATGGATTTGGGGGGAGAAACTTATTACCTTCGAAATTCAGAGAAGCCAATCAGTCTGGTAGAAATCAAGCCAGAGGAGTTAGAGACACAGCTGGATGGCTTGTATTATCTGATTATTGATCAGTTTGATCTGTCAACGCTTGAACAGAAAAAAATTGAAGCAATTGAGTCCTGGGTTGACAACGGGGGCGCACTGATTCTGGGAACCGGTGAATATGCTGACAAAATACTGGGCAGCTTTGATTCCGGATTTGTTGAACTGACTCTGGGGAAGGTGAGCAAACCAGGAGAAGATAACAAGGCAGCCCTTGCCATGACCAATATGGATAGTTATTATCTTTTCAAAGAGAGCGGTATTGATTTTGCAAAGGTTGCAGTTGCTGAGCTGGATGATCCGGGATTTCGCTACTATGAGACGGATTGTTTTCCAGGATGGATTTGTTCAAGGGGAAATGGCTGTGTGACTGTGCTTTCTTTTTCTCTTGGGGAAGATGAATTGCAGAAAGCCAGTGCAGATGCCTGCAGAACAATTTATGATGAGACATCTAGCAACGCTTCAGGCATGATGGGATATAGCAGTTGGGAAGATTGGGGATATCTTGGGCGGAATGCCTTTGGAGTGATTGATCATCAGAATACATCTGTAGATTTTACATGGCCGGATATTATGATTGTGCTTTATGTGATTCTGGTAGGACCGATCCTGTATCTGATTCTCCGGAAATGCAAAAAGAGTGAATGGTACTGGTTGGGGGTGCCGGTTCTTGCCCTTGTGTTTATCGGCGTCATTTTTCTATATGGTCAGAGCATGAAGGTACATGATACAAGGGTATATACTGTTTCTGTACAGTGTGCTGATGGGAAAGATCAGGGAACGTTGGACACGTATTACTGTGCTTACCATTCCGGGGTAAAAGAGTGGAGTCTCAAGCTGGCAGATTGCTATACGTATGGTGGAGCCGGATTATGTGGATATGGGATGAGTACGGGACAGAGTACTCCGGATGATTATCATTACAGGTTCTGCTATGGAGAGGATATGACCATGGGAATGAAACCAGAGTCAAATTTTGAAACCGGATATCTGTATGCGTCAGGAACTGCCCAAAACAGTGGACAGATTACCGTGAAGGATGTTATTTTGACTAATCAGACAAATAGTGGCAGTATCGAAAACCAGACAGAATATGATTTCCCATATATGTTTTTGATGTCAGATAATTATTTTATGGCAATCAAGGATGTAAAAGCGGGGGAGAGAGTAAATTTGGCACAGGCAAAGAAGCAGAACCGCATTGTGTATGAGGGGGAAGCTCAGTATATGGATGATGTGTATTACAATATTCTGGATGTTTATGGAAATCTTCAGACAAATGAGGAACAGTATGATTTGCTGGCAGCGCTTTTTATTGGCTCCTGCACGGCAAAGCAGAAGTGTGAATGGGGCGCAGGACAGATCGTTGTCAGCGGAGTAGTTGCTGATTATGACCGGACGGTTGATAGCAAGTGTGTAGAGAGTTCCTATGGATGTCTTTATACAATTGCAGAACAGGAGGCATCAAATGCTGCAGATTAATCACTTATATAAAAATTACGGCAGATTTCAGGCAGTACAGGATCTGAATCTGCATATTCCACAGGGGGATCTGTTTGGTTTTGTCGGACCGAACGGGGCTGGCAAGACGACCACAATCAGGATGGTTTGCGGCCTGATGCCTCCCACCGCCGGCAATATTTTGATTAATGGAATAGATGCGCTTGCGAACCGTAGGGAAATCAAGAAACAGATTGGTTATGTACCGGATTTCTTTGGTGTTTATGACAATCTGAAGGTGAAGGAATATATGGATTTTTATGGTTCCATGTACAGTATGAATTCCAGAGATGTTGAGAAAATCATGGATGATCTCCTGGAGCTTGTGAATCTCTCCGATAAAAAGGAAGTCTATGTGGATACCCTCTCCCGAGGTATGAAGCAGCGGCTTTGTGTGGCGCGTAGTCTGATTCATAATCCGGCACTTTTGATTCTTGATGAACCGAATTCCGGATTGGATCCAAGAGCAAGGGTGGAAATGAAGGAGCTCCTTCTGAATCTGAAAAGTATGGGGAAGACCATTGTCATTAGTTCACACATTCTTTCCGAACTTTCAGAGATGTGCAACAGTATCGGAATTATGAATCACGGCAGGCTTGTGGCAGCCGGTCGCATTGAAGATGTAATGGGAACGGTTTTCGGCAGTAACCGGCTGATTATCTCAGTTGGCAGTGAGATGGAGCCGGCAGTTCTTATGGTTAAGGAACAGGCGGGAGTCAAGGTGGAGTCTGTTGGCGAGAAAGAGATTAGAATTGCACATACGCTCTCGGAGGAGAAGATTGCAAAAATGATTGCACATATGATCCAATCCGGTGTCGTTGTCACAGGGTTCCATAAACAGGAGGGCAACCTTGAGACCTTGTTTATGCAGTTGACAGGAGGTACAGAAAATGCAGATGAATCCAATTGTTAAGAAGGATATCCGTGTGCAGGCAAGAAGTATGCGGATCTGTTGGGGATTGTTTGCCTATGAGGCTATTATGGCGCTTGTGTTCTTTTTGGCGATGTTTCTGTTTCAGCAGGAAAATGTCTATTCGAACACAAATATTTACAGCAACATTGTGATGCTTTACCCAATCCTTGCGGTGACGCAGATTATCATTCTGGGTGTTGTGGTGCCGATTCGAACCGCTTCGTCTATCTCAGGAGAGAAGGAAAGACAGACCTTTGATATTATGATGACAACAAGTATGACACCGTTCTCAATTATTGCGGGAAAAGTGATGACAGCAATGATTCAGGGAATCTTTTTTGTGGTTGCAGGTATGCCGGTTATGGCACTTGCCTTTGTCATTGGAGGTATGTCATGGGCGTATCTTTTTTGGTTCCTTGCGATTGCAGTTTTAGTTTCGCTTTTTTCTGCCAGCATTGGAATTTTTTGTTCTTCTGTCTGCAAGAAAAGTATTACGGCCGTTATTATGTCTTACGGAATTTATGTTATTTTCTTTGTTGTGACGGCAATTCCCAATATGATTTGTAATATTCTGGGGTATACCGTAACGGGAAATCAAGTAACGATGATATTCTATCTGATTAATCCGGCGGGGTATCTGATGGAATTTTTTATCTGGACAATGAGTGGGTATTCTTCCGTATATGAAATGCTTGCTTTTTCGAGTCAGGGGGTGAAAGGTTCCCAGTTGAGTGCAGCGGCGGTGCATTATGGATGGATGGCTTTATCAAGCATTTTATTTATTCTGGTATCAGTTTTCTTTTTATGGATTGCGGCAAAACGAATCAATCCAATATCCAAAAGAAAAGCGCGTAAGCTGGCAATGCAGAACCAATCGAGTTAGAGCAGAGGTAACGAAATGGACGAAAGGCAATATTTGCAGAAACAGATTCTAAAATGCAGACGAAAAATGAACTGGGCGCGTCTGTTAAAGAAATCATCGTTTTTTATGACTCTGGGAGGCGTGGCTGCGATTCTTCTGGAGGCAGTGTCACTGGTATTCCCGTTTTATTATGTTCATATGTGGGCGGTGGGCAGTGTGGCGGCAGGCTTTGCGGTGGGGATTGTGTGTGCTGTGATCATGAGAACTGGTATGAAGGAAGCAGCGCAAAAGCTTGATGGATTTGGTTTAAAGGAGCGCGTTCTTACGGCTTATGAGAATCTGCAACAGGACAATGAACTTGTAAGGCTGCAGAGAAAGGATGCTGTCTGCAGCCTTGTGGAGGCGAAAGAGTGTATTCGCATACCAGTACTGCCGGAAAAACGATATCTGGCGGCGCTTTTCCTTTCTCTGCTTTGTGCCTGTGCGCTGGCGTTTGTTCCATCCCAGTCGCGTGATCTGGCGAAGGAACAGCATGCGGTACAACAGCAGGCCAGAAAAAAAGAAGAAGAACTGAAAAAAATGATTCAGGCATTAGAAAAAATAGATACTTCTTCTATGACAGAGGAACAGAAGGCTCAGCTTCAGGAACTGTTGGATTCTATGGAGCTTTCCATGGAAGAGTTCAAAAAAGTGGATTCCAGAGAAAACTTCGCAGCAGCAGAACAGAAGCTGGAATACAAATATCAGCAGACGGCGCAGGGACTGGAAAATCTCGCAAGCCAGATGGATAATCCTGCCGGAGCCGGGATTGCAAGTGCAGAGGAGATGGCAAAAGCGGCAGCAGCGGAAGGTCAAGAGATTGCTTCCAATGCAAATGCATCTACGGGAAATGAAACCGGAGACAAAAGTGAGTCCGGAGCAGGAGACAGCAACGGAAGTAACGGGGAAGACGGAGACGGTAGTGGTAACGGAAATGGCAATGGAGATGGTAGCGGCGACGGCAACGGAGATGGTGATGGCAACGGAAATGGCAACGGAAATGGAAGTGGTAGTGGTCGGGGAACCGGAGCGGGTAGTGATACCCATGATTATGTCAGCGTGCCGAACGAAAAGGGAAAGGATTCGGGGATGACAGGAAAGAAGGACAGTTCAGAGAATTCTGATTATTACCGGGCGCAAAACGGACTTTCCTGGGAAGGGGAACATGTCAGTCTTGAGTCTGTGATCGGAGATTATACACAGGATGCTTATGATGGGATTTCTTCCGGGAAGTATCCAAATGGAATGGAGAATATAATCAAGGATTATTTTAAAAATTTGAACGAATAAGCAGAAGGAAAAGGAGATCGTATGACAGATTTAGAAATATATCAGCAGAAAATGAGGGAGTGCGAAGCAGAAATCGGAAAGGGGATTATCGGACAGCGGGAGATTATCCGTGAGGTGATGCTTGCATTGCTCGCTGGTGGAAACGTTCTGCTGGAAGGAATGCCGGGACTTGGAAAAACTATGCTGGTACGTACAATTGCAGAGGTGTTTTTGTTGTCCTTTAAGAGAATACAGTTTACACCCGATCTGATGCCAAGCGATGTGACTGGTACAAACATCATGGTAAAAGAGGATGGCAGAAGTGAGTTTCGTTTCCAACCGGGACCAATTTTTGCCAATCTGGTGCTTGCAGACGAAATCAACCGTGCAACCCCAAAGACGCAGTCGGCACTGCTTGAGGCGATGCAGGAGCATACGGTCACAGTGGGAACTGTGTCCCACAGGCTTGCAGAGCCGTTTCTGGTGCTCGCGACACAGAATCCGATTGAAAATGAAGGCACATATCCATTACCGGAGGCACAGCTGGACCGATTTTTGTTTAAAATTCTGGTGAAATTTCCAACACGTGAGGAACTACGTGGAATTGTAGCACTGACAGAGGGGAAAGACCATCAACCGATCCAGCAGATGATGAATGGGGAGGAATTGATAAAGGCGAGGGAACTGGCAGCGGACATTCCGATTGCTGATGCAGTAATGGACTATATCCTTGACATTGTAATGGCAACCCATGAAGAGAATCCCTATATTAGGGAAGGGGCAAGTCCGCGTGCGGCGCAGGCAATTATACGAACGGCCCGTGCCCGTGCATTTATGGAAGGGCGGTTTAATGTTGCCTTTGAGGATGTCAATAGTGTTGCCTATCCGGTTCTCAGGCATAGAATTATTTTAAATTTTGATGCAATATCAGCCGGGGTAACGGAAGACCAGGTGATTGCACAGATATTAGAAACAAAGAAAGAGGCGTGATATGTTAGATTCGGGTTTTTATGATCGATTGTCGCGTTTGCAGCTTGCAATGGCACACAAGAGCAGTCTGAATATGTCTGGCAATCGTAAATCTGTGCATAAGGGGATTTCAGCAGAATTTTCCGATTTCCGGGAATATATGCCGGGGGATGATCTGCGGCGCCTGGATTGGAATGTATATGCGCGTCTGGACCGTATGTATATCCGGGAATATATGGAAGAAAAAGAGGCGGTGGTCTCTGTACTTCTGGATACGAGTGCGTCCATGGATTACGGAAAGGAGAAAAAGTCCGTTCTGGCGGAGGAACTTGTGGCGGTCGTATCATTTCTGGCACTGAACAATATGGATCGCGTTGCTATTTTTGATATGAAAGAGATGAGTCGGGGAATTGTGCTTGGCGGAGGACGGAATGCGTTTACACGGGTGATTGCGTGGCTAAACGAGCGTACCTATGAGGGCGAGTGTGATATGCTTGCTGCCTTAAAAAAGATGCCGATGCGGGGGCCGGGCGTGACAATTCTCATCAGTGATTTTTTGCACCCGGCAATGCTTGAGGACGCAGATGGCGGTTATGAGAAGGTGCTCAAATATTTAAGCTATCGAAGACAGCGTCCGGTCATCCTTCAGACACTTGCGAAGGAAGAACTTCGTATTGATATGGAAGGAACACGGAATCTGATTGATATGGAGACAAACAGCAAGCTTCGGATTACGATGGATGCTGCTGCGATTGATAGCTATGAACAGGAGCTTAACAGGATGCTTTCACGTATGAAAAAGGGGTGTAAAGGATGTCAGGGAGCATATGTGCTCTGTGATGCTTCCTGTGACAGAAATCAACTAATTTTTGAAGATTTAAGGGTGTTGTATGATATTTGAAAGTTTATGGCCGCTTGCATTGCTGCTTGCGGTGCCGGTTGTTATTATTTTATATTTGCTGGTGCCAAAGGGAGAAGATACGAGGATATCTTCCAATCTGTTGTGGGAGAAGCTTTTTCGCAATCAGCAGTCCAAAACATTTTGGGAAAAGTTTATTCATAATCTGCTTATGTATTTGCAGATTTTCATTATCATTCTTCTCGTTCTGGCACTGATGTCGCCATACATCAATCGGAAGGGCAGCATAGGGGGGAGTGTGATCTATGTGCTGGATACAAGCGGAAGCATGCAGCACAGAACATCACAGGAGGATAGCCGGATCAACGAGGCTGTCCGGGAAATGAAAAGTGAAATCGCAGCATCGGAAAGTACCAGCTTTTCCATTGTAACCAGTGATGGAAACGGAACCAATCTTCTGGCAGTCAATTCCTCCGATAAACGTAGTTTATATCAGGCTCTTAAAAAAGTAAGCTGTACGGATTCAGCAGGAAAGCTTTCGGAGGCAGCCGGAACGGTTCAGACACTTCTCGGTGGAGAAAAGAAAGGGAACGTCATTGTATATACTGATGGCATCGGGGAACCGGAAGCAAGGGATCTGGCAGACCTTTTTTCAGCTGAAGTGCGCGTGGTGGGAGATGCAGTCCCGAATGTGGCCAATACATTTCTTTCCTGCACGGAGGAAAAAGGTTCTTATACGGCAGCGGCAGGACTGGTCAATTACAGTGATGATATTGCACAGCTGGAAATTAGTCTGTATGAGGGAAAACAGATTCTTGGAATCCGCTCCATTACTTTGGAGCCGGATGCATCCTACACGTGTCTTTTTGAGGATGTAGCATGGAACGGAAAGCCTCTTCATACAGAAATTTCTTCCATTGTGTTTGAGGGAAATAAGAAGAAGGATTCGCTTGATGAAGACAATTGTTCCTATATGGTTGCAGATGAGACCAGTCAGATGGATACGACCTTGATTGGCCAGGGCAATCTCTATATTGAGAAGGCATATCAGGCAGTAACGGGGCAGAATCTTGCGAAAGTACAGTCAGATCGTACTCTTGAGGACGGGGATACCGCGATACGGATCTATGATTCGGATACAACCGTAATGTCAAATTGTGTGAACAGCAGGATGGTGTTCAAGAATCCGGAACAAAGCACGGGAACAGCAAAAAATGTCAGTCTGACGATGTCTGAAACAGACCTTACGTCAGGCATTACCGGATTTTCAGTCGGTGTCAATGAAACCTATACTTATGATCTTCCGGAATGGGCGAGGGGATTTTTGTGGAGCGGGGATGCCTGTGCCGGATATTACGGGGAACATGATGGAATCCGTCAGGTCGTCATCGGCTTTGATATCCGGGAATCGGATTTTGCTCTGCAGGCAGAATTTCCAGTTTTTATGGCGAATGCTTTAAGTTTTTTGTCCGATAGTTCTCTTCTTGCACAGAATGTGTATGAGGCAGGCGAAAAGGTACTCTTTCATCCAAAGGCGGACATTGATGTGAGTACACTTTCTGCATCTACTGCAAAAGCGGGAATTTACGAGGTTTCTGCCGGAGATTATAAGGAACAGTATGTGGTTCGCTTTGCGTCCGCCAGTCAGTCGGATGGCAGAATCACGGCGGAGGGAATCGAAGGGGCAGGCTCTCACCAGGGGCAGGTGGTTCGCAAACAGCTGCGCAAAATTCTGCTGCTTTTTGTTCTGTTTTTATTTGTTGTGGAATGGATTTTTTATGTCCGGCAGATGCGCTACCGGGGTAAATTTTATCTTGGGGTTCGTCTTGTCCTTTTTGCGCTGGTGGTATTTGCGTTGTTCGGGGTGACGGTAAAGAGGCATGGATCGGCGGATACGACAATTTTTCTTGTGGATATTTCCAATAGCAATGAGCAGAATCTCGAAGAGATGGATGCGTATTTGTCAGAAATGGTCAAAAAGATACCGGATAAGAATCAATATGGAATTGTTACCTTTGGGAAGAACGCTCTTGTAGAACAGTTTTTGACGGAGGAGAGACATTTCTCCGGAATTATGTCTTTGCCGGATAAGACGGCAACAAATTTTGAGGATGCAGTTTTACAGGGTATATCCATGATTCCGGAGAACGCAGCCGGGCGTCTTGTGATACTGACAGATGGAAAAGAGACAAAAGGAAATGTGGAAAGTACTGCTTCTGCACTGGTTTCACGGAATGTGGAGTTACTTTCGGTAGTTTATGATGTTACGCAGGGGAAGGATGCCTATATTGAAAATGTGGAGATCCCATCCTATCTGTATGCCGGGGATTCCTATTCCATGACGGTAACGGTTGTCAGCAGCTATGATACAGATGCGGCAATTCAAATCTGGATGGGATCTGAGAAAAAGGAGGAAACGAAGGTTCATCTGAATAAAGGAACGAATCAGTTTGTACTTAAGCAGAAGGTTTCAGGTGAGAATGTCGAAAGCTTTCGGGTGCATATTGCTGCGGAGCAGGACTGCTGTGAGGAGAATAATGATTTCAGTGCATACTCGGTGGTTCATTCGGTGCCAAAGGTTTTGATTATCTCGGGAATGAAGGAGGACAGTGATAATTTTTCAGAACTTCTTTCCAGTGCGGGCTGCAATTATCAGGTGGTATCGGCAATCAATGCGCCGGATACCCTGACAAAGATGTTGGAATACAAGACTATCGTTTTGGAGAATGTTTACCGGACGGATCTGCCGGAGGAATTTCTTGCAAATATAGACACATATGTGAAGGATTATGGCTGTGGGCTGATCTGTTGCGGAGGAGAGGAAAGCTTTGCACTGGGGGGATACCGTGATACGGAACTCGAGCAGGTACTTCCTGTGGATATGGAACTGCGGGGGGTAAATGAACTTCCAACACTGGCGATGGTCATGGTTATTGATCATTCTGGAAGTATGTCAGAGAGTGTGGGAGATGGTAGTGGTGCAACCAATCTTGATCTTGCAATCACGGCTGCCAATACAGCGGTAGACCAGCTGCGGGAGCAGGATTATGTCGGAGTAGTGACATTTGATGACCAATACAGCTGGCAGCTACCGATTACCGAAGCCTCAGATAAGGATGCAATCCATGAGAAAATCCAGACGGTTACAGAGGGGGGAGGAACCACCATTAAACCCGCCCTTCGTGCGGCGCTTTCGGAGATAAAAAAAAGCAAAGCAGACATCCGTCATGTGGTGCTGCTTACGGATGGACAGGGCGAGACTCGCAATTTTGAAGATGTCATCTGCGATTATCAGGAGGAGGGAGTGACGCTTTCGACGGTAGCAGTTGGAACCGAGTCGGACACCCGTCTTCTGGAACGTCTTGCTGACCAGTGTGATGGCCGTTATTATTATTCGGATATCTCCACTGATATTCCGAAAATTTTTGCACAGGAGGTATTTTTAAGCGGTGACACATATCTGCAGAATGGAAGCTTTGGACTGCAGGTTAACAGTGGCAATATGATTACAAAGGGGTTGTTTACAGATGGCTGGCCAAATGTTCTGGGTTATGTCAGTGCAACACCGAAAGCTTCTTCCAATGTTCTGATTGTTTCTGAAAAGGATGATCCTCTTCTCACGGTAATGCAGTATGGATTGGGACATACGGTTGCATGGAATACAGATGTAACAGGAAGCTGGACAAAATATTATGCAGGTAACAGGGACTATGTTCAGCTTTGGAAGAGGCTCATTGATTACAGTGCAGGAAATGCAGGAATCGGAGAGGATTCTGTGGATGTGGTGACTGCTGCAGGAAATACAAAGCTTACGTATTATGCTGTGGATTATACGGAACAGACAAAGGTAGAGGCTGTCTATACGGATCCGGAGGGCAGAACGCAGACGGTAAAGCTGCAGGCAAGTGCACCGGGAGTGTATGAGGCTGTGATTGATACAGACCTGACAGGTGTGTATAATCTGAGTGTACGGCGGATGAACGGCAACGAAATCGTCAATGCCATGACAAGTGCGGCAGTGGTGCAGTACGCAGATGAATATAAATTTGCCCTCACCAATGAAAAATTCTGTGCATTTGTAGAGAAGTACGGGAAGCTCATCAAACCGGAGGATAATTTCTGGAAAAACAAAACCACATCTTTGCGTGCCCGTTATGATCTGACCAAATGGTTTATAGTGTTTGCAATTCTGTGGTTTATCATGGATATTGCATTCCGGAGGTTCTGCTTTGATCCAAGGCGCACGAAGTTGTACCGGATGATGGCACAATGCTGGACGAATTGCAGAAAAAAGGATATAATCACTACTGAGAAATTTAAGCAGGCACAAGTGGTTACATCGGAGCCGGACACTGAGACCGAAACCAGAAAAAAATATAAGAAGCATCCAAAGAAAAAGAAGCAGGAACCGGCGGCTTTGGATACCTCGGCATTGCTTAAGAAAAAAGAGCAGAGACATCAGTAGGTAAGGAGTGCATGAATGAAATCGTCAAGAGATTTACAGAATGAATTACGCAGCATTGACCATAAAAGTTACCCGGCATACAAATCCCTGCGGGGAGTCTATCAGTTTGACGGGTATCAGTTAAGTATTGACCATGTGCAGGGGGATCCTTTTGCGGCCCCTTCCCATATTAGTGTGATGGTGAAGGCAAAAGATGCTGCTTTTCCGGATTTTTGCGTAAAGGATGAGCTGACACGTGCGGCTTGTGCAGATTATCTGACGCGGCAGTTTGGAACTCAGGTGAACCGCTACTCATTTCAGGCGAAGGGTTCCGGCAAAAGTGGTCTGATTTCCGTGACACGCTGTGGACAGGAGGTTTTGCAGCGCAGTGCATGTGAAGTGACGGAGAAGGAGATTATTGCAAGATTTGCGGTGGGATTTCCGGCAAATGGAAGAACCATTAATGCGCGGGAACTGGAGAAGATTCTCTTTGAGTATCTTCCGGCATGCGTGGATAAAGCATTTTATTATAAAAATCTGAATGGAAGAGAGCTTCGTGCTGCCATTGACCTGGCAGAAGATCAGGCGGCAATCCGAAGTGCGTTGAGAGAAAGAAAACTTGTGGCATTTGTAGCAGACGGTTCTATTCTGCCGAGGGAGAGTGGTATTTCATCACGACCGATGAAGGGTTCGGTGCCATTTACCTCACCGGATTCTTTGCGGATTACGTTAGATCTGCCACATAAGGGAACCATTACAGGCATGGGAATCAAAGAGGGAATCACACTCATTGTCGGGGGCGGTTATCACGGAAAATCCACACTTCTTACTGCTCTTGAGCTTGGGGTCTATAACCATATTGCAGGGGACGGCCGGGAGTACGTGATTACGGACGAGAGCGCCTTAAAGCTTCGTTCTGAGGATGGACGTTTCATTAAGGATGTGGATATTTCCATGTTCATTAACGATCTTCCGAACGGAAAGGATACGCAGCGTTTTTCCACGGAGGACGCCAGCGGAAGTACTTCGCAGGCTGCCGGGATTGTGGAGGGGATGGAGGCGGGCAGCCGTCTGTTTCTTCTTGATGAGGATACCTCGGCAACCAACTTTATGGTGAGAGATGCGTTTATGCAGAGTGTGGTCAGCCCTGACAAAGAGCCGATTACGCCGTTTCTTTCACGGGCGCAGGATCTGTATGGGAAAGCTGGGATTTCGACGATTCTCGTTGCGGGAAGTTCGGGCGCTTTTTTCCATATTGCAGATACAGTGATCCAGATGGACAATTACACACCGGTGGATATCACAGAAAAAGCAAAGAAGCTTTGTGCGCAGTTTCCACTTTCTGATGAAAAACCAGCGCCTTTTGTTATGCCGGAAAGTCATCGCGTCATGTCGGTTGATGCAAATGGTGCTGTTAAACGGAGGGATTACCGTACGGGACAGGTACGGAGCAAAGAACCAGAACGACTCAAAGTGAAGGTTATGGGCAGGGATGGTTTCTCTCTCGGAAAGCAGAATGTGGATCTTCGCTACATTGAGCAGCTGATTGATACGGAGCAGACTGCAGCACTTGGATTATTACTTAAGTATGCGGTGGAGAATCTGGTGGATGGAAATCGTACACTTGCAGAGATTGTCTCATATCTAGACGAACAGCTTTCACAAAAGGGATTGTCTTTTTTTGCAGAGGGAAGTTATATTCCGGGAGGCTATGCGATGCCGCGGGTGCAGGAAATTTTCTCCTGTTTTAATCGTTACCGTCGTGTATAAAGATTAGCCGTCTGTGCCGATTTCTTTGGTAAAAATAAAACAGAGAAGCAATTGACAATTTCTGGTTTGATGGATAAAATGAGACAGAAATCAGAACAATGAGGAGAATCGCAGAATGAATACTTTGATAGACAATATTACCGATGAAGTCACGAAGGCTTTCGTTGCAAATGGGTATGATGAAAAATATGGTAAGGTGACACTGTCTAACCGCCCGGATTTGTGTGAGTACCAGTGTAATGGCGCAATGGCGGCGGCAAAGGAGTATAAGTGTGCACCGTTTATGATTTCGGACAAGATCGCGGAGGCGCTTTTAGGCAATTCAATGTTTGAAAGTGCAGAGTCCGTAAAACCGGGATTTATCAACTTAAAGTTAAACGGCGAGTATCTGGCTCAGTATGTCAGTGAGATGAAAGCGGATGAGGGACGTTTCGGCTGTGAGAAAACAGAGAATCCGAAAACCATCATTGTGGATTACGGAGGACCGAATGTAGCTAAGCCGCTTCATGTCGGACATCTGCGTTCGGCAATTATCGGAGAGAGTGTGAAGCGCATCGGTAAATTTATGGGGCACAAGGTGATTGGAGATGTGCATCTGGGTGACTGGGGTCTGCAGATGGGACTGATTATTGTGGAGCTAAAGGAGAGAAAGCCGGAACTAGTTTATTTTGATGAGAGCTATACCGGAGAGTATCCGACAGAGGCTCCGTTTACCATATCCGAGTTGGAAGAAATTTACCCGACTGCAAGTGGAAAATCAAAAGTGGATGAGAAATTTAAGGCAGCAGCACTTCAGGCAACCCATGAGCTTCAGCAGGGAAGAAGAGGTTATCAGGCTTTGCTTTCCCATATTTTAAACGTATCCGTTACGGATTTAAAGCGCAATTACCGCAATTTGAATGTTAATTTTGAATTGTGGAAAGGAGAGTCCGATGCGCAGCCGTATATTCCAGATATGGTGCAGATGATGAAGGATAAGGGCTATGCTTATATGAGCGAGGGTGCCCTTGTTGTGGATGTGGCAGAGGAGACTGATACCAAGGAGATTCCGCCTTGTATCATCTTAAAGTCGGATGGGGCATCCCTGTACAGTACAACGGATCTTGCAACGATTGTGATGCGTGTTAAGGATTATAATCCGGACAGTATCATCTATCTGACGGATCAGAGGCAGAGTATGCATTTTGTGCAGGTGTTCCGCTGTGCACGCAAGACCGGACTGGTGGATGAACATGTACAGCTGAAGCATATTGGTTTTGGTACCATGAATGGCAAGGATGGTAAACCGTTTAAGACAAGAGATGGCGGTGTAATGCGTCTTGAGTATCTTCTGGATGAGATTAACGGAGAGATGTTCAAAAAGATCAAAGAGAATCAGAAGGAAAAGGAGAATCTCGATATCACCGATGAGGAGGTTGAGCAGACTGCAAAGACTGTTGCACTTGCAGCTGTAAAGTACGGAGATTTGTCCAATCAGGCAAGCAAGGATTATGTTTTTGATATTGAACGTTTTACTTCTTTTGAGGGGAATACAGGACCATATATTCTCTACACCATCGTTCGTATTAAGTCCATCCTGAAGAAATATGAAGCCTCCGGTAAGAGTCTGCCGCAGGGAGACATTCTTGGTGCGCATTCTGCAAGTGAGAAGAATCTGATGCTTGTTCTGGCCCGGTTTAATGCAATGATGGAGAATGCTTTTGAGGAGACTGCACCACATAAGATCTGTGCATATATATATGATCTTTCCAATGCATTTAACAGCTTTTACCATGAGACAAAAATTCTTTCTGAGGAAGACGAGGCAATTCAGATGTCCTATATTGGCCTTTTGATGTT
Organism: Agathobacter sp.; assembly: GCA_022775045.1. Classification (GTDB taxonomy): domain Bacteria; phylum Bacillota; class Clostridia; order Lachnospirales; family Lachnospiraceae; genus Roseburia. Next base: position 20,329 of record JALFLB010000044.1, read on the forward strand.
GACAAAAGGAATTTTGGAGACCTGTATTGATGTTCTTGGATTTTCGGCTCCAGATCGCATGTAAAATCTATCCGGATTATGGAATAATTTCATAAGTGGCGCATAAGTATGAGTCATAGGGACAAACACCCCTATGGCTCATTTTTTTAAGGAGTGAAAGGATATGGATTTACAAAATTATTTGCCGGTGGCATTTCGGACGCAGGTAGACGAAACGACCCTGCAGGGAGCTGAGGAAATACGCCTTCGTGTAGGACAACCGCTGGAAATCTTATATGCAGATGCAAAGAGTAGGAAATTCGGACGGCTGAATGCTGCACAGCTTCGGGAGATGCTGAATTATCTGAGTGGTTATTCGGTTTATGCGATTGAGGAAGAACTGCGTCAGGGTTTTTTTACGATTGAAGGAGGGCATCGTGTCGGGGTATCCGGCCGCACAAGTTATCAGAAGAAAGGACGTTGGAATGAGATGAATCTGCTATCCGATATCAGCGGACTCAATATCCGTCTTGCACGTGAGAAAAAGGGTTGCGCAAGGCCGATTCTAAAATGGATTTATCATGGCAGAAGAATCTATCACACATTTCTTTTCGCACCACCGGGAGTAGGCAAAACAACGTATCTGCGTGACTGTATCCGTTGTCTTTCAATGGGGAGTACCAACAGAGAGGGATTGAAAATTGGAGTAGTTGATGAGCGCTCAGAGATCGCTGCCTGCCATAGGGGGATACCGCAGAATGATCTCGGTCCCCGTACCGATGTCCTTGATAATTGTCCGAAAGAACAGGGAATGAAAATGTTGCTTCGTTCCATGTCACCGGAGGTGATCGCTGTGGATGAGCTGGGACTTCCGGAGGATTTTTCAGCAGTTGCAGAGAGTGCCAAAAGCGGAGTTTGTGTACTAGGTACCATTCATGCCGGAAATGCGGCAGAGGTGCAGGAGAGACTGCGTGGGAACGGACTTGAGGGAATCCTTGATGCTGTGCGGCTGGTGGGATTGCAGAGAGAAGAGGATGGAACACGCAGGATAGCAGTGTATGATGGAGTGGGGGAACTGTTGTGGGAAGGCTGTTAGGAATCGGATTGATTCTGTCCGGTTGTGCAGGAACACTGATGGGCTGGTATGAGATGCAGAAAAAGCGGCAGGCATTGATGGAGGAGTGTATCCGGCTCTTTGCACATTGGCATTATGCGCTCGAACGTGAGCATATCAGGCTTTATGATTTTTTAGAGGAATATCCGGCGCGATTTGTGGAAGTGAAAAAACTGCTCATGGAACTAAAAAACCTGCTGGAACAAAATTGTTATCAGTCGGGAAGAATTGCCTGGAAGAAGCTGTTGGAAGAAAATGATAGTGCTTTTCCTCTGACCGGGGAGGCGTGGCAGATTCTTGAAGATGCAGGGGATGCTTTTTTTGGAAATAACAGTCAGGAGAGTCTGCGCAACATTGAGATATGTATGCGGCGTATGGAGGAGGAACTGAAATCTGCACGCACGGAGCTGGTGAAAAAATGGAAGGTGTACATGCCTGTTGGGATGCTTGGAGGAGTGATACTGATTATTTTACTGGTGTGATACTGGAGAAAGGGAGGCTATGAGCGTAACAATTATATTTAAGATTGCAGCCGTTGGAATTGTGGTTGCTGTGTTGAGCCAGATATTGAAACACAGTGGAAGGGAGGAACAGGCGTTTCTTCTGAGTCTTGCGGGGCTGATTATTGTTCTGTTCTGGATTGTACCCTGCATTGGTGATTTGTTTGAAACGATGGAAACGCTTTTTGAACTATGAATATGATGTTGAAAATCGGGCTTGCCGGAATAACCGGGGTGTTTCTGGCACTCTTGTTGCGCAAGGAGAAAGGTGAATTTGCAATGCTCATTGCTGTGGCGGCAGCAACTCTGATTTTTGGATATGTGCTTGTCCGGGTGCGAGCGATTACAGATTTTCTTGAGGATCTGGCAGGTAGGCTGCCCATTGAAAAAACTTACCTCACTGCGCTGCTTAAAATGCTTGGAATTACATATATTGCAGATTTTGCAACTTCCATTTGCAGGGAGGCAGGATATGGATCTGTGGGGAGTCAGATGGAATTGTTTGCAAAGCTCTCCATCATTGCTCTTTCGATTCCGGAACTGACGTATCTGATTCAGGTTATGGAACAATTTCTGTAGTTTGGTAAAAGTGAGGGTAGTGCATGAAATCAATAAAACGATATGTCGGAATCGTGTGTCTTTGCATCTGTATACTTGTACCCCAGAGGGTTTCGGCACAGGAGTATTTGGATGTCATTCTGGATGAGCTTAAGTTAGATGAAGTAGAGGAGAGCGTAGAACAGACAGAGGCATTACCGGATAAGATAAGTTTTGAGGAACTGGTGGAGGCGTTTGTCCACGATGGAACAGAAGGCGTTGATGCATCAGTAATCTGCCAGTATGTGTTTGATTTGTTTTTTTATGAGATAGCAGCTGCGAAACCACTCTTTTTACAATTGGTTTGTATCTCTCTTTTGTTTGCCCTATTTGGGAAAATGCTTGTCACAAAGCAAAGTTATGTTTCAGAGCTTTCATTTTTTGCCGTGTATACGGGAATTATGCTTCTTTTGCTGCAATCATTTTCACTTATCGAAACGGTGGTGGAAGAGGGAATCGGGCGTATGGTGTCTTTTATGAGTGCCTTTATCCCAACGTATGCTACAACACTTCTTCTGGCAGGAAATGCTGCCTCAGCAGGAGTCTTTTATGAGATGGCCTTCGGATTGATTTATCTGCTGGAACTGGGAATGAAATTTCTGTTTCTTCCGGGAGTTTCGGTGTTTGTATTACTTTTGATGATGGATAATTTTTTTGAAGAGACCAAATTGTCAAAAATTGCACAGCTTCTCGAGGACGGTATCCGGCTTGTGTTAAAAGTGGGGCTGACAGCGGTTGTAGGGCTTGGAGTTGTACAGTCGCTCATTGCTCCGGCAAAAGACAGGCTTTCTACAAGTGGAATTTATCAAGGACTGGAGGCTATTCCGGGAGTTGGAAATACGATTGGAGCAGCGGGGGAGATTCTTGTGGGGTGTGGTATTATGATTAAAAATAGTGTGGGTGCGGCAGCGTTAGTTTTGCTTTTGATTCTTTGTTTTGCGCCGATTCTTAAGGTGTTTTGTTTTTTTGTAATGTACCGTGTGACGGCTGCACTGCTCTGGCCCTTCTGTGATAAAAGGATTGCCCAGTGTGTGCATGATGTCGGCCGAGGTTGTGGAATCTATTTGAAGGTAATTGTGGATGCCATGATTTTATTTTTTATTACAATATCGATGATCAGTGCCTCCACGAGTTTTATTTTTTAGAGGTGAATCATGCAGAGCATACTCGATTTTGTTAAAAATTATTTTATTTTTATGCTGATTCTTTTCCTGTTTTCCTATTTGGCACCAAAGGAAAGTTATCGAAGATATTTTCATTTTTTTATCGGCGCGCTTATGGTGGCCATTTTGATGCGCCCGGTCCTTTCGTTTATAGACCGTGATGCAGCAGATGAATTCCGGGAGAAATTGTCAGGAATTGAGAAGCAGCTTTCCAGTATAGAATACTATGAAAAGGGGGAGAACATTTTTGAACAGTTTCTTTCAGATCCGGGAATGGCTGGAACACAGGATGAAGAAACGGAATAAGACCGATTTTCTGATTATGATATTGCTTGGCGTATTGTTGATGATCATCACAATTCCCACCGGTAGTTTAAGAAAAGAAAAGGATGTCAGTGAGAACGAACAGACGCAAAAAGAAGTGCAGTCGGAGGCGGATTACAAAGCTTCTATGGAAAAGCAGCTGGGGGAACTGATCAGTCAGATGGAAGGTGCCGGAAGAACACGGGTGATGATCACACTGGCGGATGAAGGAGAGACATACGTGGACAAGGATGTGTCCACTGATGAGAAGAAACGGGAAGAAAAAACCGTGGTATATGACACCGGGGATGGGGAAGAGCCTTATGTGATTCGTCGGGCATGGCCTAAGGTCGAAGGTGTCGTGGTGGTTAGTGAAGGGGGAGGAAATTCCAAGGTTGCAACAGAGATTTCCAATGCAGTCATGTCATTATTTGATATTGAGGCGCATAAGGTAATAGTAGTTAAAATGTCAGTGTAGGAGGAATAATTGTGAAAAAAATAGTACATAAAAATCAGGTTGTAATTACAACGCTTGCGGTGTTGATCGCGATTGCAGGATATGTGACCTATGATCGGAAAAGTGATGACGGAAATGAGACGGCAAAAACTGTGGCAAATGTGGAGAGCAATGTGAACGGAAATGATCTGGAGGAAGATTACAACATTCAGACCGATATCAGTGACGAGGATATGGTAGCTTCCGCTTCCACGGAGAATGTTGAAAACCCAGGGGAGACAGTGCTTACGAGTGCCGGAGTTGGGGATTCTGACTATGCGGCAAAAGTAAAGTTGAACCGTGAGCAGGTTCGATCGAAGAATCGTGAGACGCTGCAGGCGATTATTGACAACGAAGCACTGGATGAAGCTCAGAAACAGGCGGCAGTGGATGAAATGATTACTTTGACAGAAATTTCAGAGAAAGAGTCTGCAGCAGAGACGATGCTCGAGGCAAAAGGATTTACCAATGTGGTTGTCAGTATGAGTGATGATGGATGTGATGTGGTACTTGATATGGGAGAAGTTACAGATGCAAAGCGTGCACAGGTTGAGGATATCGTCAAACGCAAGACGGGTGTGGAGGCAGAGAAGATAGTAATTACGCCGATTCAGTAACGGATATTATTTCCTGAATTTTTTGATCCGGTATTTGATGGTGTTGCAGATGTCTCGAAGTTCATCTTTGTCGTTAAACTTGAATAACAGACGATAAATACCAGTGTCTTCGAAAAAACGGATTTCACCACTCTTTTTACATTGGTGAATCATGTGAAGCGCTTCTTTTGCTTCAGCGACACTTTGGCGGGCATCTGTCAGTGAGTGAAAGACACAGCCGACTCCGGCACGGAAAGAACTTATGGATGGATTGGAAAATGCAGTTAGAATTTCAGATTGAAATTTATGCAAGCATTTCAAATAGAACCGATTTTGACATTTGGACGTTTTATATTATAATAAAACACAGTTGTCAATGGACAGTGGAAAAGGGAGGAAGAACGGTCGTGGATTATCTGGCACATAATATTGCAATTAATCTGAATAGGATTCGAAAGTCAAAGGGAATGAGTCTGGATATTGTTGCGGAACAGTCAGGTGTCAGCAAGAGTATGCTCGCACAGATTGAAAAGGGAACTGCAAATCCATCTATAGGTGTTTTGGGAAAGATTGTGAGTGGCCTTAGAATTACATTTGATGATTTGTTGCAAACACCTGTGCTGGATTCTTATCTGGTACATACCGGAGATTTAGTTCCAACTAAAGAAATGCCAGGACAATACCGGGTTATGACTTGCTTTCCGATTGAAGATAACCATCAAGTGGAAATTTATCGTATTGAAATTGAGCCGGGAGGAGTTTATGTCAGTGGGAGTCATGGGGAAAGAACCAGAGAATATATATCGGTGCTTTCCGGTGTGCTGACTATAGATTTAAAAGGAAAAACAGAGGTTATTACAACGGATGATGTATATCGCTTCGAATCTGATCAGGAACATCGGTATTGTAACAGCGGAGGGGAGCGATTAGTGTTTAGTTGTTTCTTTGTTACATATTAAGTTCAATATAGTGAACAAAAAGTTTAATAAAAAACAGTTAAATAAGGTATTGACAAAATAAAAAGTGCATGATATTGTAATGGTGTACAAAATAATAGACAAAGACAAAGGCGTCTGAAAGATTCTTTACAGAATCTTTTAGGCGCCTTTTGGATTTAGGAGGAAAAAAGTATGAAATTAAAAGATGTAGGGTTAACAGCGCAGGACATTAAAGACAAAGTAAACAAATATATGATTGAGACGTATGAGCGTTTTGATTTTTTGGCAGAGACAGCAAAAGATCAGTATATCTATGATGAGAACGGAGAAGCGTATCTGGATTTTTATGCAGGAATTGCGGTTAATTCCACAGGAAACTGCAATGAGAAAGTTGTAAAAGCAGTGCAGGATCAGGTCGCAGATATTATGCATACCTTCAATTATCCGTATACAATTCCACAGGCTCTTTTGGCTGAGAAAATATGTACAACAATTGGCATGGATAAAATTTTTTATCAGAATTCAGGGACAGAGGCCAACGAAGCAATGATTAAGATGGCAAGAAAATACGGTATCGAAAAGTATGGTCCAAATAAGTATCACATCGTTACAGCAAAGATGGGATTCCACGGAAGAACCTTCGGTGCAATGTCTGCAACCGGCCAGCCGGGAAATGGATGTCAGGTTGGTTTTGGACCTATGACATATGGATTCTCTTATGCTCCGTACAATGATTTGCAGGCATTTAAGGACGCATGTACAGAGAACACGATTGCAATTATGATTGAGCCTGTTCAGGGGGAGGGTGGTGTACATCCTGCAACACAGGAGTTCATGACCGGACTTCGCGAATTCTGTGATGAGAAGGGAATGCTTCTTTTGATCGATGAGGTACAGACCGGTTGGTGCAGAACCGGCGCGGTAATGTCCTATATGAATTACGGAATTAAGCCGGATATAGTATCTATGGCAAAAGCTCTTGGGGGTGGTATGCCGATTGGTGCGATTTGTGCGACAGAAGAAGTTGCAAAGGCATTTACACCGGGATCCCACGGAACAACTTTCGGTGGACATCCGGTATCCTGTGCAGCAGCACTTGCTGAAGTAAATGAACTTCTTGACAGAAATCTTGCGGGAAATGCAAAAAAAGTGGGTGAGTATTTTATGAATAAATTGCGCGAGGAAGTTCCGCATGTTGTAGATGTGCGTGGGCAGGGATTACTTGTTGGTGTCGAGTTTGATGACACGATTTCAGGAGTTGATGTCAAGCATGAGTGTCTGCACAGACATTTATTGATTACCGCAATTGGTGCGCATATCATTCGAATGATTCCGCCACTTATCATTGATGAAGCGGATTGTGATAAAGCGGTTGCTATTATAAAGGAGTCGGTTGAAGCGCTTGAAAAATAGAAGCTGAGATTGTGAGGAGTCGCCAGATGAGTAAAAATTTTGTGATTTCTGTAGGATGCGAATATGGATGTTTTGGCCCGGAAATCGGGAAAAAGATAGCAAAAGATTTTGGAATCGCTTACTACGACAGAGAATTGATTGACGATATTATAGCGGAAGCAGGGTTTTCCAGAGATTTAACAGAAAAAGCAGAAGCAGGTGTTGCCGTTCGTGGAAATGTGGGTGGACCGACCGGTTATACGGATCTGACAGACCGGATGGTATACATACAGACAGAAGTAATTAAGAAGCTTGCAGCAAGAGGTTCCTGTGTATTTATCGGACGGTGTTCGGATTACATTTTGAGAGAACGGGATAACTGCTTAAATGTATTTATTTATGCTCCGGAGGAAGTCCGGATTAAAAATGTCATGGCAATGCACAATCTAAATCGGAATGATGCCATTTTGTTAATTGAAAAAAACGATGAATCACTTCATAAGCGGTATTTACAGATTACGGGAACTTACAGGGGAGATCGACATAACCGACATTTACTGATTGATTCGAACCTTTTGGGACTGGATGGAACTGTAGAGTTAATCGAACATGTTGTGAAAGAAAAGTTCGGAGGAGAGTGATGAATATGGAAGAAAAGAAATCATCAGACTTTACAAAAGTTCTGGGTGCCTGGGATATTTTAGTTATTGCATTTGGTGCAATGATTGGATGGGGCTGGGTAGTCTCCTCTGGCGAGTGGATTGGAAGAGGCGGTGTGGTTGGTGCTGCACTCGGTTTTGTCATTGGCGGGATCATGGTATTTTTTGTGGGACTGACCTATGCGGAACTCACTGCGGCAATGCCACAGTGTGGAGGTGAGCATGTATTCAGTCATAGGGCATTGGGACCGATCGGTTCATTTGTCTGCACATGGGCGATTATTCTTGGTTATGTTGGTGTTGTATGTTTTGAAGCTTGTGCGTTTCCAACGATTATAACATATATTTATCCAAAGTTTTTGAAGGGATATTTGTATACAGTCGCAGGATTTGATATTTATGCGTCATGGCTTGCTGTTGCGGTGGGAATTGCATTTATTATGACATTCATCAATATCCTGGGTGTAAAGACAGCCGCTGTACTACAGACGATTCTCACCTGTATTATTGGTGGAGTCGGGATTTTGCTGATGGCGGCATCGGCAATTAATGGCGATGCATCCAATCTGTCTGGGCAGCTGTTTGTGGGAGAATCTACAGGAAGCATTGTTAAATCCGTTCTGTCAGTTGCGGTTGTAACCCCATTCTATTTTATTGGATTTGACGTTATTCCGCAGGCGGCAGAAGAAATCAATGTGCCACTTAAAAAGATTGGAAAAATAATGATTCTTTCTGTTGTACTTGCAGTTACGTTTTATGCGCTTATAATCTTAAGCGTTGGATTTATTTTGAACCCATCTGAGATTATGAGCTCAGCAAAAGGCTCAGGACTTGTGACAGCGGATGCTATGGCGAAGGCATTTCATTCAACCGTAATGGCAAAGGTTGTTATTATAGGGGGAATGTGTGGTATCGTGACAAGCTGGAATTCCTTTTTGATGGGTGGAAGCCGTGCGATGTATTCCATGGCAGAGTCTTATATGATTCCAAAATTTTTCTCGAAACTTCATCCGAAGTATAAGACACCGGTCAATGCGTTGTATCTGATTGGAGCACTTTCGATTCTGGCACCATTTGCAGGTAGAAAGATGTTGGTCTGGATTTGTGATGCGGGAAATTTTGGATGTTGTATTGCCTATTGCATTGTGTCCATTTCGTTTCTTGTATTGAGAAAAAAGGAACCGAATATGGAACGACCTTTTAAAGTCAAAAACGATAAGTTTATTGGTACAATGGCGGTCATACTGTCCGGCTTTATGGTTGCGATGTATCTGATTCCGAATTCAGGAGCTACGCTTGTCTGGCAGGAGTGGGTCATGGTAGGTGGCTGGATCATTCTTGGAGCAGTTTTCTGTGTGGCATGTAAAAAGAAATACAGAGAGAAATTCGGCATATTGGTTGAGATTATTTCGACAGAGGATGCGGTTGCACTTCAATCCAGTGATGAAGAAATTTCTGTGGCGTTGGATGCTGCTATTGATGCTGCTATTATTAAAATTTTAGCGCAAAGAAAAGTGCAATTTTAATTTGAGGAGGAGCAATAAAGATGAAAGACTTTACATTTTCGGTTCCGCAGAATATTGTGGTAGGAAAGGGAAGTTTAAAAAAACTGCCGGAACTTTCCAAACAACTGGGGGGGACACACGGATTTATTATTTCAGGTCCGCATTTAAATAAGATGGGAATCGTCGCTTCCTGTGCAGAAAGTTTGGAAAAGGCTGGAATAAAAGTGGATTCCTTTACAGAGACAGAGGGAAATCCATCGGTGGAAACAGTTGAAAAAGCTACAAAGGCTTATAAAGAGAGTGGAGCTGATTTTATCATTGCATTAGGTGGAGGCTCTCCGATGGATGTGGCAAAGGCTGTCGGTGTAGTGGCAAAATATGGAGGAAGCATTACAGAATATGAAGGCGGAGGAAAGGTGCCGGGCGATATTGTTCCCCTCATTGCGATTCCTACCACTGCGGGAACAGGGTCAGAGGTCACTGCATTTTCTGTAATTACTGATCATAGCAGAAATTATAAATTAACCGTGTTTAGCTATAAGCTGATTCCATCTTATGCCATTCTTGATGCAGAACTGCTTACAACAGCTCCGGAATCGGTTGCAGCAGCCTGTGGAATCGATGCTATGGTTCATGCTTTGGAGGCATATATCTCAAAGGATGCATCTCCGTTTTCTGATGCAATGGCAGAAAAGGCTTTGGAATTGATTGGAAAAAATATTCGAAGTTATGTCGCAGATCGTACCAATTTAGAGGCGGCAGAAGGCATGCTTGTTGGTTCTTTGTTTGCAGGAATTGCTTTTTCCTGGGCAAGACTGGGGGATGTGCATGCGATGAGTCATCCGGTAAGTGCATTTTTCAATGTGCCGCATGGAGTGGCAAATGCGATACTTCTTCCGACTATTGTGGAATACAATGCACTGGCTGATACCGGAAAATATTTAAAAATTTACAATTACATCGCTAAGTATCCGCTGTGTACTGAGGAATTTGAGTCGTTTATGCTTACAGATCTGCTCAGGGAATTGAATGAATCTCTGGGAATACCTGCAGGTCTTGCAGAGGCAGGAGTGACAGAAGATAAGTTTGATGCGATGGCAGATGATGCTATGAAGAGTGGAAATATTGCGGTTAACCCAAGAAGTACAACCAGACAGGATGTACTGATGTTGTATAAAAAAGCATTATAATGAGAAAAATATTGGATTATGGAGCCGGAAAAGGTCCCTATATTGCTGTCGTATTTGCGGGGGCATTATGGGGAACGAACGGCTTTTTTATTAAAAATTTATGTGCTTTGGGAATTGATAATGACTTTGTAATCAGTTTCCTTAGATTTGCATTTGCCAGTGCTTTTATGGGGGCGATTGTACTTGTAAAAGAGGGACGGAAAGGCTTTGTTGTCAGTAAGTGTACACTGGTGTGCTGTGTGTTGCTCGGATTGCTGTGTCATGCTGCTTATAATGTGCTTTATGCCATAGGGTGTAAGAAAGCCGGAATGGCTTTGACAGCAGTGTTAGTGAATATGGCACCGATTTATACAATGCTTTTTTCAACGCTCATATATAAAGAACGGATGACACTGAAAAAAATTATTGCGATTCTTTTGAATATAACAGGGTGTATATGTTGTGCCACAAACGGCAGATTTGATGCTATGTCGGTGTCACTTACCGGTATATTGATTGGAATTGCTGCGGCAGTTGTGTACTCCACATCAGCGATTATTGGGCGATATAGCAGGGAAGAGGTAAGCCCGTTTGTGATTTGCTTTTATTGTTTTATATTTGCAGATCTTTTTCTGTTACCATTTACGAAATTCTGGGAGGGAACTTTCACTCTTGACGGGAAAGAGGTGATCTGGGCGGTTGCCTATTCTTTTGTTCCGACGGTGCTTTCCTATGTATTCTATTATGGAGGAATGAAAGGAATTACAGAGAGCAGCAGGGTTCCTGTGCTGACCTCGGTTGAAATTATTGTTGCGGCAGTTATTGCAATGGCGGTATTTCATGAGGAGATTGGCTTTGTCAGTCTTGTGGGAATTGTTTTGGTGTTGGGATCTATTATGCTGATGAATTTGAAAGGAACAGTTGAAAATCCATCCTGTATAGAGTAAAATAATCCTCAGTGTGCAAGCAATTTGGAGGATTTTTAAGTGAGTGATTTAAGAAAAGAGATAGAAAAGAGACGTACCTTTGCAATTATTTCCCACCCGGATGCCGGTAAGACAACTCTGACCGAGAAGTTTTTACTTTACGGAGGAGCGATTAATCTTGCAGGATCCGTCAAGGGAAAGGCAACAGCACGACATGCGGTATCGGATTGGATGGAGATTGAGAAGCAGAGAGGTATCTCTGTTACTTCGTCTGTGCTGCAGTTCAATTATGATGGCTATTGTATTAATATTCTGGATACACCGGGACATCAGGATTTCTCGGAGGATACCTATCGTACTCTGATGGCTGCTGATTCGGCTGTGATGGTGATTGATGCAAGTAAGGGTGTCGAAGCGCAGACCCGTAAGTTGTTTAAAGTCTGCGTGATGCGTCATATCCCGATCTTTACTTTTATTAATAAGATGGATCGTGATGCTAATGATACCTTTGAACTGCTGGATGATATTGAAAATGAGCTTGGAATTGCAACATGCCCGATCAACTGGCCAATCGGTTCCGGCAAGGAATTCAAAGGAGTGTATGACCGGAATACCAGAAAAGTCATGACATTTGCGGATACGCTCAAAGGAACAAAAGAGGGGTCTGAGAAAATTATCGATATCGATGATCCGGCTCTTGTTGACGAGATCGGAGTGGACAAAAAGGCGCAGCTGGATGAGGAGATGGAGCTTCTGGATGGTGCCGGAGCAGAGTTTGATATTGATCTGGTCACTAAGGGAGAACTCTCGCCTGTCTTCTTTGGATCTGCACTTACAAATTTTGGTGTGGAAACCTTTTTGCAGCATTTTTTGCAGATGACTTATGCGCCAATGGCCCGCAAGGCGGATATTGGCATGATTGATCCGTTCGGGCAGGATTTCAGTGCATTTGTATTTAAGATTCAGGCAAATATGAACAAGAATCATCGTGACAGAATTGCATTCATGCGAATCTGCTCCGGTAAATTTGATGCCGGAATGGAGGTTTATCATGTGCAGGGAGGAAAGCAGATCAAGCTGGCACAGCCACAGCAGATGATGGCAGATGAAAGAAAGATTGTGGAGGAAGCGTATGCGGGGGATATCATCGGTATATTTGATCCGGGTATCTTTTCCATCGGTGATACGCTTACTACATCAAAGGAGAAGTTTCAGTTTGAGGGAATTCCAACTTTTGCACCAGAGCATTTTGCCCGTGTTCGTCTGGTGGATTCTATGAAACGGAAGCAGTTTGTCAAAGGTGTTACACAGATCGCTCAGGAAGGTGCGATCCAGATTTTCCAGGAATATAAAGGCGGGATGGAGGAGATAATAGTAGGAGTGGTTGGTGTCTTACAGTTTGATGTCCTCAAATTCCGTCTGGAGAATGAGTATAATGTGGAAATCAGGCTGGAAAATCTGCCTTATGAACATATCCGTTGGATTGAGAATAAGGATGAAGTCGATGTGGACGGATTGACCGGTACCTCAGATATGAAGAAAGTGATTGACATGAAGGGTAATCCACTTCTTTTATTTGTTAATGAATGGAGCGTAGGCATGACATTAGACAGAAATGAGGGATTGGTGCTGACTGAGTTTGGCAGAAACTAAGTGCGAGATACCAAAGGAGGAAAAATCATGGGTGTTGTAGAAGTGACAAAGGATAATTTTGAAGAGGTTGTGCTGGCTGCTAAGGAGCCGGTGCTGATTGATTTCTGGGCTGACTGGTGCGGGCCTTGCAAAATGCAGGCTCCGATTGTGGACGCTGTTTGCGAAGAGTTTGGGGATCAGGTGAAGGTATGTAAGGTCAATGTGGATGAACAGGCATCACTTGCATTGAATTACCAGATAACGAGTATTCCGACACTTATTTTTATGAAGTATGGGATTTTTCAGCAGCGGATGGTTGGATTACAGAGCAAAGAAGTGATTGTGGAATATCTCAAGACACTTCTTGACGAATAATTGATTTGTCGGTATAATGAGGGCAGTTGCGAAAGCAGCTGTCTTTTTATTTCCCCCCTGTTTTTAAATTATATATTGACATTAAGTTCAAAGTATACTACTATTAGAACATAAAAACGAACATAAGTTCGTATAAAAGGAGATTATTATGGCAAAGGATGATAAATTAAAAGCATTGGACGCTGCAATTGCACAGATTGAGAGACAGTATGGCAAGGGTTCCGTGATGAAACTCGGAGATAATTCTGCAAACATGAATGTGGAGACAGTTCCCACAGGTTCTTTGAGTCTGGATATTGCACTGGGGCTTGGGGGCTTGCCGAAGGGACGTATTATTGAGATTTATGGACCGGAGTCCAGTGGTAAGACAACTGTAGCGCTGCACTGTGTGGCAGAAGTCCAGAAGCAGGGAGGTATTGCGGGATTTATTGATGCGGAACATGCACTTGATCCTGTTTATGCAAAGAATATCGGGGTTGATATTGATAATCTTTATATTTCCCAGCCGGATTGTGGAGAGCAGGCTCTTGAAATTACGGAGACCATGGTGCGTTCTGGTGCAGTGGATATTGTGATTGTGGATTCGGTTGCGGCACTTGTACCGAAGGCGGAGATTGACGGAGATATGGGGGATTCCCATGTGGGTCTGCAGGCACGGCTGATGAGTCAGGCTCTCCGTAAGCTGACAGGCGTCATCAGCAAATCAAATTGTATCGTTATTTTTATTAACCAGCTTCGTGAAAAGGTCGGTGTTATGTTTGGAAATCCAGAGACAACAACCGGTGGGCGTGCACTTAAGTTTTATTCTTCAGTCCGTCTTGATGTCAGAAGAGTGGAGGCATTAAAGCAGGCAGGAGAGGTCATTGGTAACCATACCCGTGTCAAGGTGGTCAAGAATAAGGTTGCTCCGCCTTTCAAGGAAGCTGAGTTTGATATTATGTTTGGAAAGGGAATTTCTAAGGAGGGCGATATACTTGATCTTGCTGCGAATGTAGGAATTATCAGTAAGTCAGGTGCTTGGTATGCCTATGAAGGTGATAAGATCGGGCAGGGACGTGAAAATGCAAAAACTTATCTGAGAGAAAATCCGGATTTTTGCGATATGATCGAACAGAGAGTAAGAGAGCATTATTTTGCTCAGGAAGATGGACAGCAGGATGTGTCAGATCCGGAAGTCGATGAGATACCAGAAAATGAGGAAAATTAGTACTGATGATAGATGTGATCAAGTGTGATTTCTTGAAAAAGGGCAGAATTTGTGTTCATTTTGATAATGGAACACAGTTTGTTTTATATCGATCTGAAGCTCGGGCTTTTCGTATTGAAAAGGAAGCCCGGCTGACGGAAGAAAACTATCAAAAGTTATTAGATGAAGTGGTTACAAAGCGAGCGAAGAAGCGTGCAATGTATTTGCTGGAACGGATGGACCGGACAGAAAGTCAACTGCGGGAGAAACTTAAATTGGGAGGTTATCCCGAGGAAAGCATTGATGCAGCAATTGCTTATGTGAAGAAGTTTCATTATCTGGATGATTATCGTTATGCCTGTACATTTGTAAGATATTCACAGGAGAAAATGAGCCGTCAGCAGATGAGAATGAAGCTTGGACAGAAGGGAATATCGAGGGAACTCATTGAATCCGCTTTGGATGAGGAATACAGGGCAGACGAGCAGGAACAGATTTTTCGCCTTTTGCAGAAGCGACACTTTGTGGAAGGAACAGCAGCAGATGATAAAGAATTTCGGCGGACATATCAGTACCTGATTCGCAGAGGCTTTCGGAGTAATGATATTCTTAAAGCAATGAAAAAATAGTTGGAACTTTAGACAAAGTGAGAGCGGTATTGCTTGACATTTTTAAGCAAAAAGGATAGAATTAATACGTTGTAAAATTATGACATGGAAAAGCTTTATTTCTTTTTGTTATATGTACAATGAAAACTAAATAAAGGAGGTGCTCCTGTGCCACAGGTTTCAATTATTGTTGTTGTTATCGCAATTATAATTGCTGCGGTTGCTGTATGGTTTATCTCTGCAGAGTATCATAAGAAGGTTGCCAATACCAAGATTGGAAATGCAGAAGAGCAGGCCAGAGGGATTATTGATGAAGCCGTAAAAGCAGCTGAGAACAAGAAGCGCGAAGCTATGCTTGAGATTAAGGAAGAGACGATTCGTTCCAAGAATGAGCTCGACAAGGAAATCAAAGAGCGTAGAAATGAGATTCAGCGTAATGAGCGTCGTATTGTTCAAAAGGAAGAAAATCTGGACAAGAAACTTGAAGTGATTGAAAAGCGCGAAGCAGGTTTCAATGCCAGAGAACAAGAGCTGGAGAAGCAGAAGATTGAGATAGCAAAACTCAATGAACAGCGAGTACAGGAACTGGAGAGAATCTCTGGTCTAACCTCTGAACAAGCAAAAGAATATCTCTTAAAGACCGTTGAAGAAGATGTCAAGATCGATACTGCAAAGATGATCAAGGAGATGGAGTCGCAGGCAAAGGAAGAAGTTGCGAAAAAAGCAAAGGAGTATGTGGTTACTGCTATTCAAAAGTGTGCTGCGGATCACGTGGCAGAGACTACAATTTCTGTTGTGCAGCTTCCGAATGATGAGATGAAAGGACGTATCATTGGACGAGAGGGTCGTAACATTCGAACTCTTGAGACTATGACAGGTGTAGATTTGATTATCGATGACACACCAGAAGCAGTTATCTTATCAAGCTTTGATCCAATCAGAAGAGAAGTGGCGAGAATTGCGCTTGAAAAATTGATTGTGGATGGTCGTATTCATCCGGCACGTATTGAGGAAATGGTCGAGAAAGCCCAAAAAGAAGTTGAGACAATGATCCGTGAAGAAGGAGAGACTGCCGTTCTTGAGGTTGGTCTCCATGGAATTCATCCGGAATTGGTTCGTCTTCTTGGTAAGATGAAGTTCCGTACCAGTTATGGACAGAATGCATTAAAGCATTCTATTGAGGTGGCTCAGTTGACCGGACTGCTTGCAGCTGAAATTGGCGAGGATGTACGTTTGGCCAAACGTGCTGGATTATTACATGATATCGGCAAGGCTGTTGACCACGATATGGAAGGTTCACACATTCAATTGGGTGTTGAACTCTGTAGAAAATATAAGGAGTCAGCACTTGTGATCAATGCGGTGGAGTCTCATCATGGAGATGTAGAGCCAGAAAGTTTGATTGCATGTCTGGTACAGGCTGCAGATACAATTAGTGCAGCAAGACCGGGGGCAAGAAAGGAAACTTTGGAGACTTATTCGAACCGTTTACAGCAGCTGGAAGATATTACAAATGGTTATAAGGGAGTAGAGAAGTCTTTTGCGATTCAGGCAGGTAGAGAGATTCGAATCTTAGTTGTTCCTGAGCAGATCAGCGATGCAGATATGGTTCTGTTAGCTAGAGATATTTCCAAGCAGATTGAATCTGAATTGGAATATCCGGGACAAATCAAAGTCAATGTGATTCGAGAATCACGTGTCGTTGATTACGCAAAGTAATTTTGAGACGATTAAATTAAGTAATGATAACCGCTATATTTGTGAAGATATAGCGGTTTTTTCTTTGCTTTATGGGTATCTTACTTTACGTAAGTTTATACTTCATCAGCGTAATACAGGCGTAAAATCGTTTTGGATTAAATCGAATCGGGCAGGAAACGGGTTTGGAAAGAAGGGGGTAAAGAATGGCTAAGCAGGAACAACATACCTATATTGCAATTGATCTGAAATCTTTTTATGCTTCGGTGGAGTGCGTGGAACGGCAGCTTGACCCTCTGACCACCAATCTGGTAGTGGCGGATGCCAGCAGGACTGAAAAGACCATCTGTCTTGCAGTTTCTCCCGCTCTGAAAGCATACGGGATTCCAGGCAGGGCCAGATTGTTTGAAGTGGTTCAGCGTGTGAAGGAGATAAACAGAGAGCGGAAAGGCCGGGCACCGGGTGGGCAGTTTTCGGGTTCATCGTATCTGGCGGAAGAATTGAAGGAACATTCGGAATTTGAACTCAGTTATATCATTGCACCTCCTAGAATGGCGTTTTACATGCAGTACAGCACGATAATATACAATATATATCTGAACTACATTGCGCCGGAGGATATGCATGTGTATTCCATTGATGAGGTATTCCTTGATGTGACGCACTATCTGGGAACCTACCGGATGACGGCAAAGGAACTGGCTTCCAAGATCATTAAGCATATCGTGAATGAGACTGGAATCACTGCCACCGCGGGCATCGGAAGTAATCTGTACCTGTGTAAGGTGGCCATGGATATCTTGGCAAAACATGCTACTCCAGATGAAAATGGTGTCCATATTGCGGAACTGGACGAGATGAGCTACCGAAGACTTTTGTGGGATCACAGACCCATTACCGACTTTTGGAGAGTTGGACTGGGCTATCAGAAGAAGCTTGCGGGTGTCGGACTTTACACTATGGGAGATATTGCAAGATGTTCTTTGGGAGATCCGAGGGATTACTACAATGAAGATCTGCTGTATAAGCTGTTCGGTATCAATGCGGAGCTTCTGATTGACCATGCCTGGGGCTGGGAACCTACAACGATCGAGCTCATTAAAGCATATAAGCCGGAGACCAACAGCTTATCTTCGGGACAGGTGCTGCAGTATCCGTATGATTTCGATAAGGCAAAACTTATTGTGAAGGAGATGACAGATCTTTTGGTGTTGGATCTTGTAGAAAAAAAACTTGTGACAGACCAGATGGTGCTAACCATAGGTTATGACATTGAGAATCTGTCCAATCCGGAGATACAGAAACGTTATCAGGGAGAGGTTACCATAGACCACTATGGAAGGAAAGTTCCGAAGCATGCCCACGGAACTGTCAATCTGGAACGAATGACTTCGTCCACGGAGCGGATTGTGGAAGCGGTCATGGAGTTGTATGATCGGATTGTTGACCCGAAGCTTCTGGTCCGCAGGGTTACCGTGGTGGCGGCTCATCTGGCAGAGGAGTGTGAGGTAAAAGAGGTCGAAGCCTATGAGCAGATGAATTTGTTTACCGATTATGGAACTCTTGAAAAGGAGCGGAAACTGGAAGAGGAAAAGCTGGCAAAGGAGCGGAAGCTCCAGGAGGCAATGATTGCGGTGAAGAAAAAATACGGAAAGAATGCCATGTTAAAGGGAATGAATCTGCAGGAGGGAGCCATGACGATTGAACGGAACAAGCAAATTGGAGGTCATAAAGCCTAAAGGAGGAGCGGCAGAATGAACGGTACACATGAATATGACGATATTATCAATTTGCCACACCATGTTTCCGCCAGACACCCACAGATGTCCATGTATGATCGTGCGGCACAGTTTTCGCCATTTGCAGCGCTGACCGGACACGATGCAGCCATTAAGGAGACAGAGCGGCTTACGGAGGAACGGGTGGAGCTGGATGAGGACAGTAAGGAATTATTGGATGAGCAGCTTCAGATGATACGGGAACATCTGGATGAAAGACCGGAGGTTACATTTACCTATTTCGAGCCGGATGAGAGAAAACAGGGTGGTGCTTATCAGACAATCTCGGGAAGAGTGAAAAAGATTGATGAATATGAGCACCGGATTCTGCTGGAGGAGGGGGCAGTGCTGAGAGTGGAGCATTTACTTTCCATTGAGGGGGAGTTGTTCAGGGGATGGATGGATTTTGAAAAGTAAGAAAGAGAACAGTTGAATAATTAGTTGAATTTGATTTTTGAAGTAGAGGAAAAGTATCATGATTGAAAGAATGAAACGACTAAGTAGGAAATTGATGTATAAAGGAACAATCCTGGATATATACAAAGATACCATGGAATTCCCAAATGGAAAGCGGGAAGAGTGGGATTTTGTATCACATCGGATGGGAGCGGCGGCAATTCTTCCGGTACTGCCGGATGGACGTATTGTGATGGTTCGCCAGTACCGAAACGCACTTGAAAGAGAGACACTGGAGATTCCGGCAGGGTGCCGTGATAGTAAAACAGAGGACACGGGCTTGTGTGCTGCCAGAGAAATGGAGGAAGAGACCGGCTATCGGAGCAATCATGTGGAACATCTTCTTTCTTTGCGTACAACCGTAGCCTTTTGCGATGAATTTGTTGAAATATATGTGGCGAAGAATTTGGAAAAGGGAGTACGCCATTTAGATGATGCGGAGTCTATTGATGTAGAAATTTATGAACTTGAGGAATTGTGCCAAATGATCTATGAGGGAAAGATACAGGACGGAAAAACAGTTGCTGCTATTATGGCTTATAGTAATAAAATAAAAAGCTAGGACATATTTTTAGAAGAAAAGATTTTTAGAGAGATTATTCTGAAGAAATATGCGAAAAGAGATTATGATCGGGGTATGCTTCTGCGTGGCAGGGGTATTGTGTGCCTGTTTTTTTGGATATGAGTATTTTGTAACCTATGGGTTTTTAAATGAATATCATATGCAGTCATTTGCGGGTGCTGATTTGGATAGTAAGGCTTTACTTGCAAATATCATCTGGGAAAGGGGAAAGTTTTTTCTGTTGCTGAGTATTGCCGCGATGACTCCTGTTAAGAAAATTATTCCACTTGTTTTGCGTTGCGGAATCTGTTTTACCGCAGGAATTTTTCTTGCAGCCTGTATGTTAAATATGGGGGTAGCGGGGTTTGCGTTTTTTATATGTTCCTGGTTTCCGCATGGAGTTCTTTATTTGATTGCAATCATTTTGATCCTGCATGTCGATATACATAGTCTTTATAATCGTAAGAATTTGCTGCTAAAGAGGGTGGCATTGTACTCGGGAGTTGTATCTGCAATTTTGCTGGGATGCGTCTTTGAGAGTGTACTGGGAGTTCGTTTGCTGCGTTGGGTGATTCTTTGGTTGGAGAATAGATAAAACTATAAATGGATTTGACAAATTGCATAAAAACAGAGGAAATTGTCTAAAAATGTTGTGAATTATTTATTGATGTAGTATAATAGTACTAACTACTAAAGTTAAATCTATAGAATGGATTCGAGGGAGTATTGTGCAGTTAGTGTACGTGAATGATAAGTGTATCGGTTGTAATAAGTGTATTCGAGCCTGCAGTTGTATTGGAGCCTGTGTGGCTGTGGAAGGGAAAGAGGGGCGTGCAAAAATAGACGTTGATCCGGTTAAGTGTATTGCCTGTGGTGCATGTATCGATGCGTGTGAACACGGAGCAAGAGAATTTGCGGATGATACAGAGCGTTTCTTTACAGATCTGGCCAGGGGAGAACGAATTTCGATACTTGTTGCGCCTGCGTTTAAGGCAAATTATCCGGAGGAATATGAACGTGTCCTTGGCGGACTTAAGAGCCTTGGGGTAAATCGGATTATTAATGTGTCCTTTGGCACAGACATTACTACGTGGGGATATTTGAATTACGTTAAGAAATATAACTTTACAGGTGGTATTTCGCAACCGTGTCCGGCTATTGTCGGTTATATTGAACGATATATACCGGAATTGATTCCAAAGCTTTTTCCGGTGCAGAGTCCGATGATGTGTGCAGCAATCTATGCGAAAAAGGAACTGGGGATTACAGATAGGCTTGCATTTATCAGTCCATGTATTGCCAAGAAGAACGAAATCGATGATCCCAATACAGGGGGATATATTTCATATAACGTGACATTTGACCATTTGATGAAGTATGTCAGACAACATGGAATCAAAGGGGATCTGGCAAGGGATGAAATTGAGTATGGACTGGGGTCTATTTATCCGATGCCGGGCGGCCTGAAGGAGAATGTTTACTGGTTCTTAGGCGAGGATATCTATATTAGACAGATTGAGGGAGAACAGAGGGCATATTCTTATCTGGAAGAGCATAAAAATGAAATTGCGTCAGGCAGAAACAAAGAACTTTTTGTAGATGCATTGAATTGTGATATGGGATGCTTGTATGGTACTGCAGTTGAACCGGAATGTGCAAAGACGGATCAGGCGCTTTATACAGTGCAACAGATTCGTAAGGCTTGTAAAAAGAATGGACGGGCAGGGGCATGGGCTCAAAAGCTTACGCCGGCGCAACGCCTTGCAAAGCTGAACAGGCAGTTCGCAAAATTGAATCTTGAGGATTATCTGCGCAACTATACTGATCGTTCAAAAGAATGTTCGTATACCGTACCGACGCAGGCACAGCAGGACGCCATCTATAGGGAGATGTATAAGGACACAAAAGAATCCCGTTGTATTGACTGTGGATGTTGTGGTTATAAGAGCTGTGAAGAGATGGTGACTGCAATTTTCAATGGATTCAATAACAAAGAGAATTGTATTCATTACATTAAAGACAAGGTGGGACGTGAGCATCAAAAGGCTTTGAAGCTGGCTGCTGAAGTTCGGGATGAAAAAGAAGAAATTCAGGCTCAGAATGAACGTGTTGAACAGACTGTCAGCCATATTGAATTGTTGTTTGAGGATTTGTATCATTCGTTGGATGATATGGTCAGTGGTAACGAAAATAATGCAAGTGAGAGTACCGCAATTTCCGGAGAGGTATTGAGTGTTGCAACATTTTGTGATAGCTTGAATGAGTCGCTTCATGATATTGAAAAAGTTCTCAGACAGCTATCGGAAAATAATGATGAGGTTATGTCAATTGCGTCCCAGACCAATATGCTGGCATTGAATGCTTCCATTGAGGCAGCGCGTGCGGGTGAAGCGGGAAGAGGTTTTGCGGTTGTTGCAGATGAAATTAACAAGCTTGCTTCTGAATCAAAGGAGACAGCTTCACGAAGTAATGAGAATCAGGAACGCGTAATTACCTCTATCTCTGAAATCTTTAAAGAGACGCAGAAGCTTTTGGATGTGGTAAAAGGGGTGAATGACCGTACGCAGAATCTTGCGGCTGCCGCACAGGAGATTGCAGCGTCTTCAGATGTAATCCTGACTACAGCGGATAAAGTAAAAGAAGATTTGCGCATTTTAACAGAGAAAGAATAAACAAAAGGAGCCGGTTGGCTCCTTTTGTCGATTATGCTTTTGCGTTCATCTCTGCAATATCGTAAATTAATCTTTGAGAATCTTCCCATCCGAGACATGGATCGGTAATGGATTTTCCGTATACATGATCACCGATACATTGGCTGCCTTCTTCGATATAGCTCTCAATCATCAGTCCCTTTACAAGGGTACGAATCTCGGGTGAGAGCTGACGGTTGTGCATAACTTCACGGGCAATACGAATCTGTTCCTTGAATTTCTTGCCGGAGTTGGAATGATTTGTATCAATAATCGCAGCCGGATTGATTACATCCATTTTATCGTACATCTCATGAAGACGGATGAGATCTTCGTAATGATAATTCTGGGTGGTGTTTCCGTGCTTGCTGACAGCTCCACGTAAAACAACGTGGGTCAGCGGATTTCCGGTGGTCTCTACTTCATATCCGCGGTATACAAAATGATGTGGATGCTGGGCGGCGTAGACGGAATTGAGCATGACGGAGAAGTCACCACTCGTTGGGTTTTTCATTCCGGATGCGACATCGAAACCACTGACGGTAAGGCGATGCTGCTGATCCTCTACGGAACGGGCACCGATGGCTACATAGGAGAGAAGGTCTTCGACATAGCCCCAGTTTTCCGGGTAAAGCATCTCGTCGGCGCAGGTCAGACCACTTTCTTCGATGGCGCGGATGTGCATTTTGCGCATTGCAATCAAACCTTCGATCATATCCGGTGCTTTTTCCGGATCCGGCTGGGAAGCAATTCCTTTGTATCCTTCACCGGTGGTACGCGGTTTATTGGTATAAATACGGGGAATGATAATGACCTGATCTTTCACATCTTCCTGAATTTTGGTCAATCGGCTCACATAGTCGCATACCGAATCTTCGTTGTCGGCGGAACATGGTCCAATGATTACTAAGAAACGGGAATCCTTTCCGGTAATGACGTCAGATATCATGACATCCCTTTTTTTCTTTAATTCTCTAAGCTCCGGTGACAGCGGGTAATCACGCTTGATATCGGCCGGAGTCGGTAACTGATTTAAAAATTCGAAACTCATAATCTGCTCCTTATCCGTATAAATATATTGACATACAGCGTTTATCTTAATCGAAAAAGCATAAATTGTCAATTTTATCGCATAATTTTCTTTATTTCTACAGGTGAAACTGATATAATTATTCTGTCTGTAGATTGCAAATGGACAAACAGGAGGTAACAGCGATGGAAAATCTGCTGTGCATCAAGGGGCGGACGATTGGAAAAGGAAAGCCGCTTGTGTGTGTGCCGATCATGGAATCGGAACGGAAGAAAATCATACAGGAAGCTAAGAGACTGGTGAATCTGCATTTGGATATGATTGAATGGAGAGTTGATGCATTTGAAGGGGTACAGAGTCTGAATGCAATTCGGGAAGTGCTTGAGGAACTGGCACCAATTGTACAGGATACAATTCTGGTTTATACCTTCCGCTCAAAGCGGCAGGGAGGTCTTGTGCAGTTGGATGAAGAACAAATCTATGATATTCATCAGATAGCTGCGGAGACGGATGTGGCAGATTTTATTGATGTGGAATTTTTTGAATCCCAAAAGCCTCAGCGCGAGATTGAGAAGCTTCAGTCGATGGGGGCTCATGTGATTGCGTCCCATCATGATTTTGAGCAGACACCGGAGCGGAAAATTATCTGGATGTTGTTAGAACAGATGAGGGAAAGTGGTGCGGATGTTGTGAAGCTTGCACTTATGCCGCAATCCATTCAGGACGTGTTGGATTTGTTAGAGGAGACAAATGTATTTCATGAAAATCATCCGGAAAAACCGTTGATTACGATGTCTATGGGGAAAAAAGGGTGTATTTCCCGCGTGGCAGGAGAATTTGTCGGATCCTGTGTGACCTTTGGGGCAGGAGAACAGGCGAGTGCACCGGGGCAGTTGCCGATGGGAGAACTGGAGCGGGTGCTTGATGTTCTGCATAGAGCAATCCTTTGTTGACGAACGAAGACAGATGTGTTATATTTGCTTTGGCGCAAAATCGCTGACGCGATGCATGTGCGTAGGTAATACTTCCTTACGGAAGCGAAGGAGCACATGCATGAGAAATCGCTGACGCGATGCATGTGCGTAGGTAATACTTCCTTACGGAAGCATTACATGGGCAGCCGTAGTATAATGGATAGAACGCAGGACTCCGACTCCTGAGATGCGGGTTCGATTCCCGCCGGGTGCATTAATATTTTTCTTGAAAATGCAGTAAAATCAATGGTTTGCAAGAAAAATGGAAACAAATGTTTTGATTACTTTATTGAAAATACGCGAGAAAGGAGATTCTTGCACGTATGCTACTTAAGATAAATCGACCATGAATCGGTTTATTTTTTTTGCGCAAAAATAGGCACAAAAAAATTGAATCCCCCCACCCTATCATTTTCATCTCAATTTTTCAAAAATATTTTCCTTGGAAATTTCACTCCGATTTTGTCACGATTTCACATATCGTTCATATCCTGTTCGGAACACTTCCAAACAATCCAGCCGCCGCTGTTGCATCCGGTACAATCCATATATGCCACAGCTGACACGCTCACGCTGCCATATAGACAATTTATGTGATTTATGCTTTAGTTGTATGCCTACGATTATAAAGTGCCTTAAATCCGATTTTACGCGGTCAAAATACAGTTGTCAAGGTGCAAGAGGAAAAGACCAGAGACTCTCCAGCCTATACCACCAGTTTAGACGGGAAAGCCTTTCTTTCTTGCTGTTATACTGATAAAATGCTTAATAATTCGCTTCTTTTTGTTTGTATAATCTTTTTTGCAGTCATAAAATTAATATTTCCGTCTGTCATATACTCGATATATTTCGCAGCGCTTATATATGCGTCAAACTCGTTTTTATATGCTCTGTCAAAAGTTTCTTCGTATTCTTTGTTTTCTGGTTTTCTGTCGTAGTCAGCTTCTGCATGGTCTGCAATTTCTTCCATTCTTTACAATCTCTGTAATTTTTTAAGTAAAATTTTCATAATATCAACCATCCTTTCATTTGTTCGATTGGTCTGCCATCATCAGCACCGGGAGACCGTCCCACGGTGGGCTCTCCAGAGTGGAGAGTTTCGGCTAAAACATAACTACTTCATTTTTATTACTTGACGTAGTACGAATAAAGGTACTAATATTAGAAATATAGAAACGTACTAGGAATAGAAAGGTGTGGTTATAGTGGCAAACAAAGAAGCTGAGCCTGTAATGATTTCGTTTGAAAAATTAGGTTTCTTGTTAAGCAAAAAGGGCAAGAAGTGGCAATATTTAAGGGATTGCGGCATTTCTCCGGGAATAGTTGCAAAAATGAAAGATGGAAGCGGTCACACGGACACAAGGACAATACAAAAGGTCTGTGAAATAATGCATTGCCAGCCTGGGCAGATTATGGAATATAAGCCAACTAACAAAGAGCAATAGAAAATGCAACAAGACTTTTCAGATGTGCCGTTTATGAATTAGCGACACTGTTATAATAATATATAATGAAAGAGAGGTATAATATCATGAGTGATAGAGAAAGAGCAATGCAGTTATTGGATTCCGTGCCAGATTATAAAATCGGCTATGTTGTGGCATATTTGCAGGGCGTAACAGCAGGAGAGGACGAACCGAACGCAGAAACGCTTTCAGCATTTGCAGAGGGCGATAAAATGCTTGAAGATGGGACTGGGCAGAGATACACAAATACAAAGGATTTATTTGCAGATTTGGAGGCATAGAAATGTTACAAGTCAGCTTTACAGGACAATTTAGGAAAGATTATAAACTGTGTAAGAAACGTGGATACAACATGGAATTGCTTCAATCTGTCATTGATACGTTGGCAATTCCTGAGGCGTTACCAGAAAAGAACAAAGACCACAATTTGACAGGTAATTATGCAAACAAAAGAGAATGTCATATATTGCCGGATTGGTTGCTTGTGTATCGTGTAGAGGGTAGCGAGTTAGTGTTATACAGAACTGGAACACATTCCGACTTGTTTGGCAAATGAGGCGGTGAATAGTACAAATAACGATTAAGAGAGCCGCCAGAAATGGCGGTTTTTCTTATGCCTGTTTTTAGTCAAAAATGATAGAATTGTACAAGTTTTGTTGCATTGCAACACTCTTGCAACAATTTGCAACATTTTCGCAACGTAGATATATGGGGTTTGGTAAATTAACAGGTATTACACAAGATACACTGTATCAATGGGGCGCAGAGACGAGTAGACCCAGCTCAACGGCTTCTGAAATGTTCAAAAAACTTCGATGCGAAAGGGAAGAATCTCTGTCAAATATACTTATCCCAAATTATTCATAGTGCAGTTTCATATCCAAATCTGCACTATGAATCGTAAAATTTAATTCTCACAGCCATAATTTCACTCAAATATTCCTAAAAAAGGGTATAAAATCCCTATGGCATTTTTGGGAGTGATTATCAGGCTGTCAAGGTTCGTTGTTTGTTGCTATTCTAAATTTAGCCTAGATTATTCACGGATTCAACGTGAATAATCTAGGTAAATTTATAATGTTTGAGAAAATAGACTCAACAATTAATACCGGTCTCAAAAGTTTAGTCTAAAAAGTTTAGTCTATACTTTTGAGACTCCGATAGGAGGATGTCTATGAAAACTCAAACAAGTGCAGTAGCCCGTCAGCAACGCTTGCGTTCCTGGGCACAGATGGTTCGGGATTGCCAGACACGACCAATTGGAATGTCTGTAGATGAATGGTGTGAGGCCCATTCAATTACCAAAGCGAATTATTATTATCGAATGACTCAGGTTCGAAAAGCCTGCCTGGATGCTGTGCCATCCGAGATTGCGAAACAGGCAGTCGTACCTGTACCGGCGGAATTGATGTCCCTTCAGACAGCTGATACTGTTAACGCGGCATGTGCCCAAGAATCATCATTTGAACTGAGTGTAAACGCCATCTTCATTGACGGTATAATCAATTCCTTTGATTTTCAGCTCGTTTTTCAGTGGAATATATGTTTTTTCAAAGGAAGTTTCCTGTAACAGGTATTTATAAATTTCGATGGAATCGAAAGCGGCATCTCCCATAAAAGTTTTAGGATTAATGAGAGTCAGATTTCTTTTCAACAACGATTTCAGGATGAGATTGAAGAAACTCTTTATTGTAAAAACAGATATCCCTGACAATGCCGAGTCCATTTGTAACAATGCCAAATTTATAAGCATAGCAAAAATGTCCGTTTATATACATTTGCTGTATTGCAGGATTGGCGGCAGCATGGGAAGGCATAGATCCGTAAGCAGCTTTATAGGGGTCATACGAATCATCCAGACCATTTGCTTTTTTAAATGCTTTGAGCTGTTTAATAATGCGGTTGGCATACTTGGGATTGTTTTCTGTGACCCAGGCTTTAATTCCGGAGGTATCAAAAAGCAGCATGGATGCTTTCTGCTTATCAATTCGTTGGCATATCGGTTTGGTCAGGTCAACCATATGATCGAACATAGATTGTAAGTCCGACAGAAAATCCTGTTTGAAGCGGGTAAATTTAGAGGTATCGGGGACAACGTCGAATCCACAGAAATCTCTTAATTCCTGAGAATATTTTAGGAAAATAATCAAGGTTGATGGTTTTATCGAGTATGGAAAGAAATTCATATTTATCGTTATCAAATTTATTTTGGCAATCGGTAAAAATATCTGCCAAAGAAAGCTGTTTGTATGTTATCATATAGGTACAACTCCTTTACAGGTGGATATGGTTAATTGTTACTGGACATCTCAATTGTACCATAAATCAGTGAGGAGTTGTTTTATTTTGAAGAAAAAGAATCCCGTATTTATGCGGGCTCTGGCGTTTCGCAAACGCCTATTGAGATGCAAAAGAGAAAGGAGATATTAGAGAAAAGAAGATTCAAACGTCAGAAGAACGGACGCTATCAGATGTGGAGCGGAAAGTTTTACTTGACAAATTGAATGAAATAGATGATACTTGTAAGACGTACATTGCTACATATGCTGTTTAGTTATCTCTCTACACTGGAATGCGTGTTGGAGAGCTTGCAGGGTTGATGTGGAGCAATATTGACTTTGAAAGAAATACAATAACCATTCAAAGATCAGAGAAGTACAATAGAAAAACCAAGGAGTTTGTTAACGAGAAGAGTATTCACACGATCAGGAGGATACTCAACTCAAATTTACGATGCATTGGAGTTCCTGTAACAATAGCTGCTGCTATTCTTGGTCACACAGAAGAGGTGAACGAGAAAAATTATACATACGATGTATCATCCATGCAAAAAAAGGCAGAATATATTGAGATGGCAAGTAAAATATCGTGATTACCTTTTGATTACTTCCATTTCAGAATAGCATAAAATGGCGGATTTTAATAACACAACCGGGTTCGATTCCCGCCGGGTGCATTAATTAGATTAACTTTTGGAAAATTTATTTTGATTGTGGAATGGAGAGAGTGTATGCAGAAAGTGACAGATTTCCTGCTTAAATATAAGAAGTATTTTGGCGCAGCGGCGCTTTTTCTTGTTTTAGTTATTGTTCTTGTGAGTTGCACAGAGCCAAAGAATCAGAAGAATGACAATACAGAGAATGGAACGACGGCAACAGAGACGCAGAATACACAGACAGAGTATGAGCTGGATGGTAAGTTGCAAAAGGATGCGGATCCTGAGCTTGTAACATTGATGCAGAATTATTATACGGCATATGCGAATGGTGATCTGGAGACGTTAGAGACATTAGCACAGCCACTTTCCGATAATGAGAAAAGCTATATCGGAACTTTTTCCGATTATTATGAGAACTATCAGAATATCGTTTGTTATTCAATGCCTGGGGCAACGGAGGATTCTTATCTGGTATCCGTATGCTACGATCTCAAGTTCTACGAGGTGGACACACTTGCACCGGGAATGGATTTCTTCTATGTAGAGAGAGATGGCAAGGGAAATCTTTTTATCAATAATGTATATTCTGCTTATAATTTCAACTTCATGGATCAGGAACTGGATGCCAATCTTTATTCCATGATTCTTGCTTATGAAAAGAGCGATGAGGTTGTAAAAATTCAGAATGAAGTACAGTCTCGTTATGATGAGGCGGTTAAGAGCGATGAGAAACTTGCCAATATGGTAGGTGGAACGCTCCGCAATGCGATGGCGAAATGGCGTGATTCTGTGATTGGTGATGCACAGACAGAGACACAGGCGGAAACGCAGGCTGATACTCAGAATGAGACACAGAATACGGAAGTTAAGCAGGAAGAGACACAGAAGGAAGAGACCGGCAAGGATGATTCCAAGAAAGAAGATAAAGAGGATAAAGAGGATAAAAAGGAAGAAGCTGATGATGAGCCGGAAATGGTTAAGACGCTTGATATCTGTAATGTCAGAAAAAAGCCAAGTACTGATGCAGAGCTTCTGGGAAGAGTGGATATCGGGGTAAAACTTGAAAAGCTTGGAACCAAAGGTGAATGGACCAAGGTAAAGTTCCAGGGAAAGACAGGTTATATTAAGAGTGACCTGCTTAAGGCAGTTAAGAAAAAAAGCTAAGAGATAGCGGAGGCTGAAAAGGTCTCCGCATTTTTTACTCGTGAGGATTGAACAGTGAAAGTCAGAATCAACAAGTATCTAAGTGAGGCGGGGGTGTGTTCCCGCAGAGAAGCAGACCGTCAGATCGTGGCTGGTAATGTGACAATAGATGGAAAAGTTGCTGAGATGGGAGAGCAGGTGTCTCCGGGACAGCATGTTTGCTATATGGGAAAACCGGTATCAAAAGAAGAAGAGATGATATTGATTGCGTTTCATAAGCCGGCAGGAATTGTGTGTACGGCAGAAAAACGTGAAAAGAATAATGTGATTGACTATATCCATTATCCAAAACGCATCTATCCGATCGGCAGACTGGATAAGGAATCGGAAGGTCTTTTGCTTCTTACCAATAATGGTGATATTGTAAATAAGATGATGCGTTCCGGGAACCGTCATGAGAAAGAATATCTGGTGACGGTGAACAGGCCTGTGACAGATTCTTTTTTGCGAGGTCTTGCTGGAGGTGTGCCCCTTGTGGAGCTTGGTGTGATGACACGCAAGTGCAAGGTGGAACAGATAGGGAAAAAAGAGTTTCGTATTATTTTGACACAAGGTTTAAATCGTCAGATTCGACGTATGTGTGAATATTTTGGGTATCGTGTACAGAAACTGGTTCGTGTCCGCATTATGAATATTGAACTGGGGGATCTGGAGCCGGGAACATACCGGAATGTGACCCCGGAAGAATATCAAAAGCTGATGCAGCTGATTGCACGTTCAAGCAATCAGCCAGTGAAGGAACGAAAACAGAATCAGCTTCGCGGAACCTATACCGTGGTAAATAGAAATCCGGATAGAGAGGATCGTAATGGAAGAGACAAGAAAGCGCATTGAGCAATTAGTAGAACAATTAAATGCTGCATCGGCAGCTTATTACAATGGACAGGATGAACGGATGTCCAACTATGAGTGGGACGCAATGTTCGATGAACTGACTGCATTGGAGAAAGATACAGGTTATATCCTTCCGGACAGTCCGACGCAGAATACTGGTTACGAGGAGAACGGGAGCGGGCAGAAGGAAGCACATGAGTTTCCGGCTCTGTCACTAGCAAAGACAAAGCAGGTGAGTGAGCTGCAGGCATGGGCGGGAGAACGTCCTATCTGGCTGTCATGGAAGCTGGATGGACTCACACTTGTGCTGACTTATGATGGCGGAAAACTGACTAAGATATTGACCCGTGGAAATGGTACGGTAGGAACAAATATTACTTTTTTAAAAAGTGCAATCAGTGGATTTCCACAGAAAATAAAAGATACTGGACATCTGGTTGTGCGTGGAGAGGCGGCGATTTCCTACACTGATTTTGCAATGATCAATGATATGATTGAGGATGATGATGAAAAGTATGCAAATCCGAGAAATCTGGCTTCCGGGACATTGAATCTGGAAGATCCGGCGGAAGTGAAGAATCGCCACGTGACATTTCATGCGTTTACGCTGGTGTATACAGATCAGGAAATCCTTTCATGGGGAGATCGAATGCAGTATCTGGAAGATTTGGGCTTTCAAGTGGTAGATCGAGAGGAAACAGATGCAGCAGCTCTTCCGGAGGCAATTGAGCGGTGGACAAAGCGTGTGGAGGATGGGCAGATGGACATTCCGGTAGACGGACTGGTAATCTGTTATGATGATACGGAGTATGCGGCTTCCGGCAGTGTGACAGGACATCATGCAACACGTGCAGGATTTGCGTTCAAGTGGCAGGACGAGGCGGTGGATACACGTCTGTCTTATATTGAATGGTCCTGCGCTGTATCAACCATATCCCCGGTTGCAGTGTTTGAACCGGTACAGATTGAGGGAACTACAGTTTCAAGGGCGTCTCTCTGTAATCTGAGTGAGATTGAGCGTCTGGGGATTGGTCGTGAATGTACACTTTCCGTAATCAAGGCTAACAAAATTATTCCAAAGTGCATTGCCGTAAAGGACGCCATAGGGGAGGTACAGATTCCCAAGGAGTGTCCGGTCTGTCATGCTCCTACAGAAATCCGTATCAGCAAAAACAGCGGGACGAAAACCCTGCATTGTACGAATCCCGACTGTACGGCGAAAAATGTGAAGAAATTTACACGTTTTGTCAGCAAGTGGGGGATGGATATCGATGGATTGTCCATTCAGACGATGCTGCGTTTTATCAACGAGGGATATATCCATGAATTTGCCGACATCTATCATTTGAAAGAGCATTTTGATAAAATCAGTCAAATGGAAGGATTTGGGGAGAAATCAGTGGCGAATATGGATCAATCCATTGAAAAAAGCAGGAATGTGCATCCGGTGAATTTCCTGTTTGCACTTTGTATTCCGTTGATCGGCGTGGATGCCGGGAAGAAAATTGTAGGATCCATCGGGTTTGATGCCTTTTTACAGAGGTTGGAAGAAGGAGGCGGATTTGAGGATATTGATGGAATCGGAGCAGAACGATCGAATTCCATCCAAAACTGGTATGCGAAAGAAAGCAACCGCACATCCATGCAGCATCTTTTGCAGGAACTGACTGTTGAGAAAGCAGAACCGAAGGATACATCAGGAGGAAGCTGCAACGGTCTTACGTTTGTAATCACGGGAGACGTACATCACTATAAGAACCGGGATGAATTCAAAGCCTATGTGGAGAGCCAGGGGGGGAAGGTTGCCGGAAGTGTATCCGGTAAAACGGCCTATCTGGTCAATAATGATACCGAGTCGGCTTCGTCGAAGAATCGCAAAGCGAAAGAACTTGGAATTCCAATTATATCGGAAGACGAATTTGTAAAAAGATTTGTCCGGCAATGACAGCTAAGGAGAGAAATTATTATGCCAATCAGAACACAGAGTGATCTTCCTGCAAAGGAGATCCTTGAAAGAGAAAATATATTCGTGATGGATGAAAATCGTGCAATGCATCAGGATATCCGTCCGATCAATATTGTGATTGTGAATCTTATGCCATTGAAAGAGGATACAGAGCTGCAGATTCTGAGGTCCTTATCCAATACTCCGCTGCAGGTTGACGTGTCTTTTGTGACACCGGCTTCGCATGAATCGACGCATACTTCCATGAGCCATCTCAATAAATTTTACCAGACATTTGATGAAATTAAGAGGCAGTACTTTGATGGACTGATTATTACCGGGGCTCCGGTAGAACTGATGGAGTATGAACAGGTAGATTACTGGGAAGAAATCTGTGAGATAATGGAGTGGTCTAAAACACATGTGACATCAACGCTGCATCTGTGCTGGGGTGCACAGGCGGGACTCTATTATCATTATGGGATTCCAAAGCATCAACTGGAAAAGAAGATGTTTGGCGTGTATCAGCACAAAGTAAAGAATCGTAAGATTCCGCTTGTAAGAGGCTTTGACGATTATTTCTATGCGCCGCATTCACGCCACACGGAAGTGAGAAAGGAAGATATTTTAAAGAAGGAAGATCTTACGATCCTTGCAGAGTCTGAGGAGGCAGGAGTTTTTCTTGTGATCAATCAGGACGGAAGCCAGATATTCGTGATGGGGCATCCGGAATATGATCGTATGACATTGCATAATGAATATGTGAGGGATAAGGAAAAAGGATT
This sequence comes from Agathobacter sp., assembly GCA_022775045.1. Lineage (GTDB taxonomy): Bacteria > Bacillota > Clostridia > Lachnospirales > Lachnospiraceae > Roseburia. The sequence goes on from JALFLB010000044.1 coordinate 53,826, forward strand.
GCCAATCGATCTGCCGTTAAATTATTATCCGGATGACGATCCAACCCAGCGACCGATGTTGCAGTGGCGTTCACATGGAAACATTCTTTATGCGAACTGGCTCAATTATTACGTATACCAGCAGACTCCGTATGAGTTCATTGATGCAACGGAAATACTGGAAAAATAGTGAGTAATTCAAAGGTTTACGGGATTTTTTCGAAAGTTATGATAGTTTAATATTTTTGGTATATCTTGGTATAAATTGGTGGATTTTATGATCTAATTGGTGTTTTTCGTGGTGTTTTTTCAGAAGTTAAATGGTGTTATTTTAGAACAAAATTTTAGTAGGAAAGAAGATATATGAAAATGATAAGTGCACTGTCAGTTATACTATGACTGATAATGCACTTATTTTATTTGAACGAATTATAGGGGAATACGATTTATATAATACTTGACATTATTACGAAAATAACCCATTATACATAAAAATGATGTTTTGTAAACGCATTGTAGATTATACTTGCGGATAGATGTTTTGAGCGAATGGGAGTGGAGATGATGTTATGGATGAGTATTTTTCAAGACGCCAATTCGAAAAGTTTAAAAGCGAAGTATGTCATCGTATGAAGAGCCTAGGCAATATCCGTTTTTTGATAGAAGTTTTGGAATCAGATGCTATTATGCAGTACTGGGAAGCCGGTCAGCGTGTGCAAAGCTTGTATCTTTTATCTGTGACAGATTATCTGTCCCGATTGGAGGAAGTCCCGCTATGCAGTCGTTATCATGAAATCCGGTGTATGAGGATTGATCCACCGATTTATTCGGTATCGGAAGAGCTGTATTGTAAGATCATGGGGGTCCCGTTGGAGAGAGAGGAGACAAATTATATTCCGGAATTCGTATCACATGGCATTATGGAAGGGGACTTGTTTCGTGTGTGTTGATATTTTTGAAGATTAATTGTGTAATGGATGATGTATTAATAGTTTGAATGATATAGGTTCCATAATATGGAAGTGTTAGAGGGATTGAGGCTAGTAATTAATAAGTAGTATAGTCGAAAGGATGAATGAAGATGAGAAAATCTTTTGGGATAGAGGTTGGACAGGAAGCATTAAAAGAAATAAGAAATAGCAAGGTTATATCTGATGAAAACATCAGAAAGGAAGCTGAAGAGTGCAAGAAGAGGCTGATGCAAGAGCGTGAAAGAATAAGAAATAGGTAGACTGTTCAGATAAAGAGAACAAAAGAGTTTGTAGAAACAACCAATATCTAGAAGGGGGTTCTCTTATTAGAGCCTGTGAAAAAATCTCTGTAAATTAGACAATACAAAGGTCTTCTATGATAAAATATTAAATCATAGGAGGCCTTTTATTATGGCAAACAGAAAAAAAGAAGTTTACAAACCAAAACCAATGACCGAAGGAAAGAGAA
>JALFLB010000025.1 GCA_022775045.1 Agathobacter sp.
TGATGGCAGATGACAGAGAGGTTCTTCAGGATGCAGGCAAAATCACAGCGGAGATTGCAAAGGCAAAAGCTGAGACCGAATTTGAAAAATACCGCGTGATTCAGGACAGATTATTTATGTCTGACTTTGATAAGTACATGCTGGAACTGGAGGAGAACGCGAAGAAGTAGCAGTATTGCCATTAAAATTTTCAGTTTTCCAAGGTCGAGTGTATGGAAGTTGAGCCATCAGTCGGGGCGAAAAATAGCCGTTGACCTGTTCTTTGTAGGAAGAACGGACGAGGTTCAGGCTGTGATATGGATAGCGAATGGTATCAATACTTTTTTGCTACAGAATTTGTTGATATGTTTCCGCAAACAAACGGAGATAGCGGATAATTTCATCTGTATGGATCAAGAGCGCATCGAGGGATTTAGAGATGCCTTTGAACCGGGGGAAACATTCAGATGGGAAATACCAAAGACGGAAAAGGAAAGAATGCGCTTTTATGAGGATAAATATAGAGAGCTGGTAAAGGGAAATGTTACAGCTGTTTTTGCAGTATCAGATTTTTATGCACTTGAGTTTATGAGGTTTTTGCAGGGAAAAGGCATACAAATTCCAAAGGATATTCAGATCATAGGTTTTGACGACAATATGGCAAGCAGGGAAAGTAATCCTGCGCTTACAACGATTCATCAGGAGGCACCTCTTAGGGCAAAAACTGCAATCAAGTGCCTTGAAGCAATGCGCGATGGAGCAGAATGTGAGACAGAAATTGTGTTGCCGGTTGAGTTGATAAAAAGAGAAAGTACGGGGGAATTATCATGTCAAAGTTTATGAAATCATTGTGTAAAATTGCAATTCCTGTTACCTTGCAAAGCATGCTGCAGGCATCCTTTTCCATTGTAGACCAGATTATGATCGGACAGCTGGGAGAGACGAATATATCGGCAGTTGGATTATGTGGAAATTTTTCTCTCATTTTTTCCGTGGTAATCGGTGCAGTGAGTACGGTTGCGGGGATATTGATCGCACAGTTTATTGGTGCGGAAGATACAAAAGAGGCATGGTGCAGCTTTGATGTGAGTCTCATTTGCGGAATTATGATATCAGCCTTATTCCTGTTTGCAGCAGGTTTTTTTCCGTCGTGGATTCTTGGTCTGTACACAAAGGATGTGAGTATTGTAAATACCGGTGCGGTATATTTCAGGATCGTTGCGTTTTCCTATATCCCAATGGCAGTCAGCAATATTTTATCCTCATGGCTGCGCTGTAAGGAGCATGCTACGATATCGTTTTTGGCAAGTTTTGGGGCAGTTGCTGTAAACACAGGCCTTAATTATCTGTTGATATTTGGAAAATTCGGATTGCCATGTATGGGAATAAAGGGAGCAGCGGTTGCAACTCTTATTTCGCAGTTGTTTAACCTCGGATTTATTGTTATCGGATTGATCTTATGCATCAGGAAGGATAAAGATAAACCGGTATGGTCATTGCATTTCAGTAAAATTACGATCAGGGATTATGTGATTATGATTATGCCGATTCTCATCAGTGAGTTTTTGTGGAGCCTCGGACAAAATGTGGAGTCTGCCGTCTATGGTCATCTAGGCACGTCAAACCTGGCGGCGTACACACTTACCTGCCCGATACAGGGGCTTATCGTAGGAGCGCTTAGCGGATTGTCAGCGGCTGCCGGTGTGATGGTCGGCAAGAGGCTTGGCAGGAAAGAATACGATGAGGCTTACACAGAATCGAAGAAAATCATGTATGCAGGCTTAGCCGGAGCGGTAGCCGTATCGACATTGCTCATTCTTCTGGCAGGAGTATATACCGGGCTGTATCGTGTAGATGGCAGCGTAAAAGAGCTTGGAAAGATACTGCTTATTGTATTTGCTCTGTATGCACCGGTCAAGGTGGAAAATATGATACTTGGAGGCGGCATCATAAGAAGCGGCGGTAATACGAAGATTATCATGGTGATTGATATTGTTGGCACATGGTGCATCGGAATCCCACTGTGTCTGCTTGCTGCATATGTATTTGAGTGGGGCATTGTCGGTGTGTATACACTGCTTACCACGGAGGAAATATTCAGACTGGTTGTATCGCTTATTATTTTTAAGCGGCGCAAGTGGATGATTAGTTTATCATAGGCGTTTGTGAAACGTTTATGGTGCCGCATTTTGGCCCGACGAAAACAAATGCATTGACAGATATTCCGAAAAACGACTGCGCTATCACAAAAGGAAGGATACAGGAATCAAAATGACGACAATAAAAGAGCTTGCTGCTGGATGTCTCGCAGAGTGAGCTGTTTATGAATGTTGGGGAAGTGGTTATGACCAATCTGCTCTTTCCGGTAAAGCTGTTCACATTAGATGGCGATCTTGAAATTACAAAAAGTTTGATCTACGAAATGGATGAAAATGTGGTATGCTAGATAGAAATATAAACTAGATCGACTAGGCATTTACAAAACTCTGGTGGCGGCGCGTCCGGGCTCGGCTGGCTTTGCAAACGCCCAAGTGATCGATGATGAAAAGGAGAAAACGAGCATGTTAATTGGAGGAATTGAAGCAGGCGGCACAAAGATGGTTTGTGCAATCGGAGAAACGGATGGATCGCTGGAAACGGAAGTAAAGATTGTGGATCGCATCTTTGTTCCAACAAAAAGTCCGGAAGAAACACTGCCGGAAATGATTCAGTATTTTCAGAAGTGGGATATTCAGACATTGGGAATCGGTTGTTTTGGACCGGTTGATTTAAACCGCAATTCCGCAACCTATGGCTGCATCACAAAGACACCAAAGCCGGGATGGGCATACTGTGACATCGCAGGAGCATTTACAAATGCCTTGCAGATTCCGGTTGGCTTTGATACGGATGTAAATGGGGCGATCCTCGGAGAAGTAGTCTGGGGAGCTGCAAAAGGCTGCGAATCGGCGATTTATATTACCGTGGGAACCGGAATCGGTGTCGGGGTGTACTGCAATGGAAAGCTGGTGCATGGATTGGTGCATCCGGAAGGCGGTCATATCCTTCTGGAACGCCATCCCGGGGATCACTTTAAGGGAAACTGTCCGTTTCACGCCAATTGCGCAGAAGGACTCGCTGCCGGTCCTGCCATAGAAAAACGCTGGGGAAAACCTGCGATAGAATTGGCCGACAAGCAGGAGGTGTGGGAGATGGAGGCGTTTTATCTCGCACAGGCAATCGCCAATTATGTGTTATGCTATTCTCCACAGAAAATCGTGTTATGGGGCGGAGTGATGCATCAGAAGCAGTTGTTTGCGATGGTAAGAGAAAAAGTGAAAAAAATATTAAATGGCTACGTTGATCATGAAATGTTGGACGCGCAGATTGATCAGTATATTGTGGCACCGGCGCTTGGCGAAAATCCGGGTATCTTAGGTGCGATGTGTTTGGGAATGCTGGAAAGTACAGTTTACAAGGGACTACACAGGGTAGGTATCTGACGGGAGGGGTGCCGCCAGTCAGATTTTCCATGTGATGTTCAAGCTGTCGCTTGTGGCGGCTATGGTGGTGATCATCAAATCCACCACACGCCGCTTGTC
>JALFLB010000047.1 GCA_022775045.1 Agathobacter sp.
ATCATCCGTTCACACGGTATCAGCCGCAGAGAACATGAAGCAATGAAGGCATGCGGATTTGAAGTGCTGGATGCAACCTGTCCGTTTGTCCTGAAAATTCACCGGCTTGTGGAGAAGTACAGCAAAGAAGGGTACCGGATTGTGATTGCCGGAAACGAACATCACCCAGAAGTGGAAGGACTTCTCGGATGGGTGGAAGGACAGCCTGCCTATACGGTCACAAGTCAGGAAGATATTGAAAAATTACCGTTAAAAGAGGGAGAAAAAGTCTGTCTGGTGGCACAGACGACATTTAACTACAATAAATTTCAAGAATTAGTTGAAATTATAAAGAAAAAAGGTTATGATATAAGTGTTTTAGATACAATCTGCAATGCAACGGAGGAAAGACAGACGGAAGCACGCAAAATTGCTGCGGAGTCGGATCTCATGATTGTCATTGGTGACAAGCATAGCTCCAATACGCAAAAATTGTATGAAATATCTAAAAAGGAATGTGCAAATACTTACTATATACAAACGAGTAAAGATATGGATTATCATCAGATACAATCCATCAATAACGTAGGTATTACCGCAGGGGCTTCAACCCCAAACAATATCATCGAGGAGGTTTCAAAGAATGTCAGAAATGAGCTTTGAACAAATGTTGGAAGAATCTTTAAAAACAATAAGAAATGGAGAAGTGGTAGAGGGTACCGTTATTGATGTTAAGCCTGATGAGATTATCTTAAACATCGGTTATAAGTCAGATGGAATCATTACACGTAATGAATATACAAACGAACCAAATGTAGACCTTACTACAGTTGTTAATGTTGGCGATACCTTAGAAGCTAAGGTCATTAAAGTGAATGACGGCGAAGGCCAGGTATCCCTTTCCTACAAGCGCCTTGCAGCTGAAAAGGGTAGCAAGAGATTAGAGGAGGCTTTTGAGAATCAGGAAATCTTAAAGGCAAAGGTCAGTCAGGTACTTGCTGGTGGTGTATGTGTGATTGTGGATGAAACAAGAGTATTCATTCCTGCAAGCCTTGTGTCCGACACTTATGAGAAAGATTTATCTAAGTTTAAGGATCAGGAGATTGAATTTGTAATTACAGAATTTGATCCTAGAAAGAGAAGAATTATTGGTAACCGCAAGACATTATTGGTTGCAAAGAAGGCTGAGCTTCAAAAGGAACTGTTTGCTAAGATTAAGGTTGGCGATGTTATCGAAGGAACCGTAAAGAATGTAACAGATTTTGGCGCATTTATTGACTTGGGAGGTGTTGACGGATTGCTTCACATCTCCGAGATGTCATGGGGAAGAGTTGAAAATCCAAAGAAAGTATTTACTGTTGGACAGCAGGTTCGCGTATTTATCAAGAATATTACTGATACAAAAATTGCACTCAGCATGAAATTTGAAGATGAAAATCCATGGAATGGAGCTGCTGAGAAATATGCAGTCGGTAATGTTGTAAAGGGTAAAGTTGCACGTATGACTGATTTTGGTGCATTTGTCGAGCTGGCACCTGGTGTAGATGCACTTCTTCATGTATCACAGATTTCTCAAGAACATGTGGAGAAGCCATCAGATGTATTAAAGATTGGTCAGGAAGTTGAAGCTAAGATTGTTGATTTTAATGAGGAAGATAAAAAAATCAGCTTGAGTATCAAGGCATTAACAGCTCCGGTAGAGGATGCTGAGGAGAGTACTTCAGAGACAGAAGAGTAATTGGTGGATTCGTAGATTAAGAAGTTGTCTGTTTGGCAGCTTCTTAATTTTTATCCGTTCAGAGCCAGGGGAGGGGGCTGTTATGTTTGATGATTATGAAAAATTTAAAAAGGATGTCCTTGCACTGACGAAGATTGATCTGAATTATTATAAAGAAAAACAAATGCGACGACGGATCAATACGATTGCAACTAAACACGGATGCCAGGATTATGATGAATATGTGAAAGTTCTTAAAACAGACAAGGAAAAATTTACTCAGTTTATTAATTTTCTGACAATCAATGTTTCAGAATTTTATCGAAATCCGGATCAGTGGAAGCTTATGGATGAGACAGTTATTCCAAAACTGATTCGTGAACAGGGAAGAAATTTAAAAATTTGGAGTGCAGCATGTTCTACCGGAGATGAACCATATTCACTTGCTATGGCATTTTCAAAACATATTCCGCTTACAAATATCCGAATCACTGCCACAGATATTGATAAGCAGGTGATTCAGCATGCACAAGTTGGCTTATATAATGAAAAGAGTATTGCCAATGTTCCGGTAGATTTGAAGAAAAAATATTTTACAAAGGTTGGAGAGTCTTACCAGATTTCAGATGAGATCAAACGTTGTGTAACTTTTAAGGAACATAATCTGCTGAAGGACCCTTATCCAAAGGATTTTGATCTGATTCTTTGTAGAAATGTTGTTATTTATTTTACAGATGAAGCGAAGGATATGATCTATAAGAATTTTTATAGTTCATTGAAAAACCATGGGGTATTGTTTATTGGCAGCACGGAACAGATTACGAATTATCGGGAACTGGGATTTGAGAGGATGAGCAGTTTTTATTTTGAAAAAAAGATTTAAATCTAAAGTAATGTCTTTCGGTGAGAAAGACATTACTTTTTCTTTGTACACATATATTTTAATATATGATCGATGTATCGGCGCAACATGATATCCGAAGAACAAAAATCATCGGTCACTTCAAAGTAAGTGATTTTATCTTTATATTCTTTTCGGAATTCCGGTTGCATAATATTACTGTACTGAGGAAGAAATGATCCTGATTTACGGTTGTAACAGTTGGCAGCACAGGCATTCTGGCGGTATTCTTTATCAACATAGGAAGCAACACTTTTGTGAATTGCTATATCTTCCGCCGGAAGATAGTAATAGTCTTTATAATTTGGATAAAAATAGCGCAGTTCCCCTTCAAAAACCGGAATACGAATGGAAGTACGCGATTTACTGATCATCAGGTAGAAACTGTCCAGTTTGTGGGAAATCCGTTTTGGAACCGGATAATCATTCTGCATAGTGATGATTAGTTCATTCCCAGTTGTACCATCGTAAGTGTGGTAGGAGTCAATTCTGGTTGAGAGAATGCTGTATTGACCATTGAAAATTTCAAGGTAGGAAAGGATTGGAAGCAGATCAATCATCCCGATGACATCTTCGTAATTGTGCAAATACAAAAGCCGTAAGCCTTCTTCGGTTGGGTGTTGGATATATTCCTGATATACATTGATCAGTTCTCCTCCCGTCTGCCGGTCATCTCTGGAAAGACCGAGAAAGCTTTCAATTGTTTTTTGCTTATAATTCGGAAGCTTTAATAAAAATTTGAGCTCTGATACACACTTGAAAATATCCAGATAATGATATTCCTTGAAATTTTCTGAAAGATGGTAGGTATCGCATTTCGCTTTCAGATAAGGAACATCAAAGCCAACACCATTGAAGGAGATAATGGTGTCATATTGTTTTAATAGTTCAAGAAAAGCTGTCAGAATCAATTTCTCCTCTTCTGGTTTTTCGGCAAAAAACTGGTCAACACAGATATATTTTCCGGCCCTGCGTGCACAGCCGATCATATAAAGGGAAGATCGTGCAGGGGAAAATCCGGTTGTTTCAATATCAAAAAAAATGGAATGATCATCAAACAACTGATCAGTCAGAGGATCCTGTTTGATATACAATTCTTCCTTGTGCGTATTTTTCATAGGGAACTCCTTTTCCTTTTATTTTTCGTTTATTTTATCATAATTATCGGAAAGCGTCACGCTTTCTTGTATTAAAAAGAATACAAAATAATAAAAAAATCAGGTACAATATTAGGCAGATAGTGCTATAATTTAATTGATAATCTGTCAAAAACTATCGTGTTTTGACAAATAATACAAGAAAGAGGGCACAAGAATGGGTCTGAAAACATTTAAAGGCGGCGTTCATCCATATGAGGGCAAGGAACTTGCCAAGGATACGCCAATCAAAGAAGTTTTACCCAAGGGTGAACTGGTTTTTCCACTGTCACAGCACATTGGTGCACCAGCAACTCCGATTGTTGCTGTAGGGGATGCAGTGCTTAAGGGGCAGAAGATTGCAGAAGCGGGTGGTTTTGTTTCTTCTCCAATCTATTCCTCCGTATCCGGTACTGTCACAAAGATTGAACCAAGACGTGTTGCCGTGGGCGATATGGTGAATTCTATTGTGATCGAGAGTGATGATGCGTTCAATGAGGTGACGTATACGACTGTTGATGATGTAACAACGTTATCAAAAGAAGAAATCATAGGTAAGGTGAAAGAGGCCGGTGTTGTCGGCATGGGAGGCGCAGGTTTCCCGACTCATGTAAAGCTGTCTCCTAAGGAGCCTGAAAAAATTGAGTATATCATTGCCAACTGTGCGGAATGTGAGCCATATTTGACCGCAGATTACCGCAGAATGCTGGAAAATCCGGAAGAATTGGTTGCAGGAATGAAGATTATCCTTCAATTGTTTGACAATGCAAAGGGCGTGTTTGGCGTTGAGAATAACAAACCGGATTGTATTGCAAAGCTTAAGGAATTAGTCAAAGATGAGCCGCGTATGGAAGTGTGTGAGCTTATGACAAAGTATCCGCAGGGTGGTGAGCGTCAGCTGATCTACGCTGTGACCGGACGTGCTATCAATTCCAAAATGTTGCCGGCAGATGCAGGATGTATTGTTGACAATGTTGAGACAATCATTGCAGTTTACAATGCAGTTAAGAACGGAATTCCTGTTATGAAACGTGTCGCGACAATAACGGGAGATGCCATTGCGAATCCATCTAATTTCCTCTATAGTATGGGAACACCATATGCACAGCTGGTTGAGGCGGCTGGTGGATTTAAGGTGGAACCGGAAAAAATAATCTCAGGTGGACCAATGATGGGATTTGCCATGTTTGGTCTTGATGTTCCTACAACAAAAACTTCTTCGTCACTTCTGTGTCTGGGAAAGGATGCGGTGGCGGCGCATGAGCCGTTAGCGTGTATTAACTGCGGCAGATGTGTTGAGGCATGCCCGGAGAATCTGATTCCATCCCGGCTTGCTAAGTTTGGCAACAACGGATTGATGGAAGAATTTGAAAAATGGCATGGCCTCGAGTGTATCGAGTGTGGAAGCTGTACTTATGTATGTCCTTCCAGACGGCAGGTCGCTCAGTCAGTCAAGACAATGAAGAAGCTTGTTTTAGCGGAAAAGAGAAAACAAAAATAAGAGAAAGAGGTGGATTGTTGTGAGTGAAAAATATCAGGTTTCATCTTCACCACATGTGCGTGCCAAAGATTCCACAAGCAGAGTGATGTTATATGTGATCATCGCGCTTTTACCAGCCAGTCTGTTTGGCATTTATAATTTTGGCTATCGGGCACTTGTTTTAATTTTAGTTACAATAGCAAGCTGTATTGCTTCTGAATGGATTTTTGATAAGATTGTACATAAGAAGAACAGCCTGCCAGATTTGAGTGCAGTGGTAACAGGATTGCTTCTTGCATTGAATCTTCCGGCATCCCTTCCGTGGTGGGAAGCAGTAATTGGTGGTGTGTTTGCAATTGTAATTGTCAAGATGCTTTTCGGAGGTCTGGGACAGAATTTCATGAATCCGGCTCTGGGCGGACGTTGTTTTCTGCTGATTGCCTTTGCGGCTGACATGACCAATTTTAACAGCACAAAGTACGAGGCATATTCAGGAGCAACGCCTCTTGGAATGATTCGAAATGAGGGAATTTCTTCTGTCAATGTGATGGATATGCTGACCGGCAAGATTCCGGGAACAATCGGTGAGACATCTGTGATTGCAATTTTAATCGGTGCCATTATCCTGATTCTTTTGGGCGTAATCACTTTGAGAATTCCAGCATCCTATATCATTACATTTGCACTTTTTATGTTCCTTTTCGGGGCAGAGAGATTTGATATTACATATGTTGTTGCACAGCTGTGTGGCGGTGGATTAATGCTTGGTGCATTTTTCATGGCTACCGATTATGTTACATCCCCGATCACACCATCAGGACAGATCATTTTCGGTATCTGCTGTGGACTTTTAACAGGTATTTTCCGTTGCTTTGGAGCCAATGCAGAGGGGGTTTCCTTTGCAATCATTTTAAGCAACCTGCTTGTGCCGATTATTGAGAAATTCACCGTGCCGAGAGCATTTGGTATTGTAAAGGAGGCAAAGAAGAATGAATAAACAGATTGTACATGACGCTTTGATCTTAACAGCCTTTACATTGGTTTTGGGACTGATTCTCGGTGTCGTTTACGGGATTACGAAAGAACCGATTGACAATGCAAATGCGGAAGCTGCAAGACAGGCTTATCAGGCAGTTTTTGCGGATGCCGACAATTTTAATCAACAGGATTATGATGTGGATGCGGCTAACAAAATGGTTGCAGATGCGGGATACAATGATACGATTGATGACGTAGAGCAGGCTGTCGATAAGGATGGCAATGTACTTGGATATGTTATCACGGTTACAGCAAAGGACGGAAGTCAGGGAAGTATTACTTTTTCCGTTGGAATCTGCAATGATGGTACGGTAAATGGCTACTCGATTACAGATATCGGAGAGACTCCGGGGCTTGGCATGAAGGCGGAAGATGAGGAATTTTACAGCCAGTTCCAGAATAAGAAGGTATCAGCGTTTACAGTTGTAAAACAGACCCCTGCTTCGGATGACCAGATTGAGGCAATCACAGGTTCTACCATTACTTCTAAGGCAATGGCGAACGGCTGTAATGCTGCAATTTACTACTTCCAGAACGCGTTAGGAGGTGCTCAGTAATGAACAAATATGTAGAACGTTTATATAATGGTGTCATTAAAGAAAATCCGACTTTTGTTTTGATGCTTGGTATGTGTCCGACACTGGCGGTTACATCTTCGGCAATCAATGGTCTTGGAATGGGACTGTCTACCATGGTGGTACTGATCTGTTCCAATCTGCTGATTTCTCTGTTTCGTAAGGTGATTCCGAACGGTGTACGCATGCCAGCCTATATTGTTATTGTTGCATCGCTTGTTACCGTGGTTCAGTTTTTGATGCAGGCATACTTGCCAAGTCTGTCAAAGTCCCTGGGGGTGTATATTCCTCTGATCGTGGTTAACTGTATCATCTTAGGCCGTGCCGAGAGCTACGCTTCCAAGAACGGTCCGGTGGAATCAATTTTTGATGGAATCGGAATGGGACTTGGATTTACCGTTGGACTTACGATAATTGGATTGATTCGTGAAATTTTAGGCGCAGGAACCTTCTTTAATATGCCGTTCTTATCAGCAATTAAAGGTTTTACACCGATCACAATTTTCATTATGGCACCGGGGGCTTTCCTTGTGCTGGCCTTTCTTGTGGCAGGAATGAATATAATCCGCAAGAAGATGGAAGCAAAGGGAAAGCCGCTTGCGGAGCCTGCCGGATGTCTGTCTGGTGACTGTGCACACTGTGGGCAGTCTGCAATGTGTACGGGAAAGAGTGCAATTGAGGCAAAGAATGCCAAAAGCGAATCATAAGGAGGGATAGAAACAATGAGTACATTAGCGGAATTAGTACTGATTGCAGTTGGCTCTGCAATCGTAAATAACGTGGTATTAAGCCAGTTCCTGGGTATCTGTCCTTTCCTTGGTGTTTCCAAGAAAACAGAGACAGCTGCTGGAATGGGAGGTGCTGTAATTTTTGTTATTACAATTGCTTCTTTCATTACAGGTCTGATTTACAAATTTGTTCTGGCCAATCCATTTCTGATGAGCAAAGGAATTGACCTGACATACTTAAAGACAATCGTATTTATTTTGGTTATCGCATCACTGGTACAGTTTGTTGAGATGTTTCTCAAGAAGAAAATGCCGGCCCTTTACAAGTCACTTGGTGTGTATTTGCCATTAATTACTACCAACTGTGCTGTGCTGGGTGTAGCTCTCAACTGTGTAACTTATGAATACAATCTGTTAGAAGGTGTTGTATACGGATTTTCCACAGCCGTTGGGTTCTTTATTGCAATCGTGCTGATGGCTGGTATCCGTGAGAAAATTGAATACAATGATATCCCAAAGACATTCAAGGGGACAGCAATCGTACTGGTTACTGCCTGCCTGATGTCAATTGCCTTTATGGGATTCTCAGGAATGATTTAGGAGGAAGAGACATATGATGACTGGAATTATTGCTGCAGCTCTTGTTGTGGGTTGTGTAGGAATTATTCTTGGATTTTTCCTCGGAATCTCCGGTGAGAAATTCAAGGTAGAGGTGGATCCTCGTGAGGAGGCCATTTTGGATGTGCTTCCGGGTAATAATTGTGGTGGCTGTGGGTATGCTGGATGTTCCGGACTTGCAGCTGCAATCGCAAAGGGAGAAGCACCGGTTGGACAATGTCCGGTCGGGGGTGATCCGGTGGCAGAAAAAGTCGGAGAAATCATGGGTGTATCTGCGGGAGCAAGTGTGAAGAAGGTTGCATTTGTGAAATGTGCAGGAACCTGTGAGAAGGCAAAACAGGATTACGATTACACGGGTGTTGAAGACTGTGCGGCAATGGCATTTGTTCCCAATGGTGGTCCTAAGACTTGTAATTATGGATGTCTTGGATTCGGTTCCTGTGTAAAGGCCTGTCCATTTGATGCTATTCATATTGTGGATGGCATTGCAAAAGTGGATGAGAAAGTGTGTAAGGCCTGTGGCAAGTGTGTTGCTGCCTGTCCAAAGCACTTGATTGAACTTGTTCCATATGAGGCAGTACATTTGGTGCAGTGCAGTTCAAAAGATAAGGGCAAGGATGTGATGAATGCCTGTTCCATTGGCTGCATCGGATGTCATCTTTGTGAAAAGAATTGTCCATCGGATGCTATTCATGTCGTTGACAATGTGGCTTACATTGATCAGGAAAAATGTACCGGATGCGGAATCTGTGCAGAAAAATGTCCGAAGAAGATTATTCTTTAATTTTGTAAAAATAAAAAACAGAGTATATTCGCTAATACGGGTATGCTCTGTTTTTTCGTGGATTTATAATTGTTTTAAAGAAAGTTCTTCGTTATCACCAATACCGGAACTATAGTGAAGATTGCCGTCATCTGTGACAAAGACTGCTTCGATTCCATCTGTTTCTTCGATGAGCTCCATACCTTTTTCCAGACCAAGCGCGAAACAAGTTGTACTGAGCGCATCGCCGTCCATAGAACTTTGACTGATGATGGTTACCTGGTATAGATTATTTTCAACGGGATAGCCTGTTTCAGTGTCCAAAATATGATGATAAAGCTTATCTCCCACCCGGTAATAGCGTTCATAGATACCGGAGGAAACAATGGAGGCATCCTTTACCCGTAATTCGGCAAGTGGAGTGCCGGTATCGGCAAATGGTTTTTGAATGCCGATCGTATAGGGCTTATTATCTGTTTTTGAACCAAGTGTCAGCACATTGCCCCCAAGACTGATGACACCGGAGGTTATTCCCTCCTGATTGAGGTATGTACGCATTTTATCAGCAATATATCCTTTTGCAATTCCGCCAACATCAAGTTTGGAATCTGGATCGGTCAGTTTTACCCTGTTTCCATCTATTTGTATACAATGGTAATTGACATGGGAAAGTTGTTTTTTTATCTCTTCATCAGAAGGAACGACAGATGAATCCACTTTGTTGTCTGGAGAGCCTGAATTTTTGGCAATTTCAGAAAAGTTCCATAAGTCCGAGAGATTGCCGATTGTGACATCAAATTTTCCTCCGCTGATATTCCCGTATTCGATTGCATCGGTGAGAAGTTCAATGGTTTCATCGCTGACAGAAACATAGGAGCCGGCATTTTGATTGATTTTTGAAATTTCACTGTCTTTTATAGTGTTGGAAAATTTTTTCTCATAATCCGAAGCGAGTGAAAAACAGGAGTTTATATAGCTTTCGTTGTCGGTTCCGTAGAGAGTAATTGTAATGATGGTATCAAAAAAAAATCCATTGCGGGATATTTGTTGTTTTTGGGTGCCGCATCCTGATAAAAGGGATATGGATAGGGATATAAGCAGTACAAAAACAAGTATCTGTTTCTGAAATTTCATAGTCATCATCCTTTGTGTTTATTTACCTGCTTACTATACTATAAATTGATTGTTCATGCAAATCTGGCTATGATATATTACAACTTAATAGATTGGAAGTAATTTTTTTTGTAATTTGTCGGAAGATATGGTAAAGTAAAGAGTGGCAAATAAAATATGAGGATTAGATAGGAATGGAAAATAAATTGAAATATAAAAGGGTTGTAATTAAAATAGGTTCTTCTTCGTTGACACATGCACAGACAGGAAGACTTAATCTCGCAAAAATGGAGCATCTCGTAAGGGAACTGAGTAATCTTCATAATCAGGGCATCGATGTATGTCTGGTGAGTTCCGGAGCAATTGCGGTGGGAAGAGCCGCAATGGGAATTGAAGAACGACCTTCGGATACTTCTGTTAAGCAGGCTTGTGCCGCAGTTGGACAGGCAAAGCTGATGATGGTATACCAGAAGCTCTTTGCAGAATACAGTCAGACTGCGGGACAAATTCTGTTGACTAAAAATACGATGGTAAATCCGGTTTCACGAGTGAATGCAAAGAATACCTTTGAGGAGCTGTTCCGGCTTGGAATTATTCCGGTTGTCAATGAGAATGATACTGTAAGCACCTATGAGATGCAGTTTGGTGATAATGATACTCTTTCCGCGTTAGTCGCTTCCATGGTTGGGGCAGATTTACTGATTTTGTTATCGGATATTGATGGACTTTACACCGATGATCCCCATACAAATCCGGATGCAAAGCTGCTGAGAGTGGTAGATTCAATTGATGAGAGTATTTATGGAATGGCAAAGGATTCAACTGGTAGTGATGTAGGAACCGGAGGCATGGCAACGAAGCTTACGGCCGCGAAAATTGCTACATTTTCCGGAGCTGATATGATTATCACGAACGGACAGGACGTAAGGATTATTCAGGATATTTTTGCGGATGATTATCTTGGGACTTTATTTACGGCAAATGAGAATCCAAACTTTAATCTTGCAACATATATTATGGAGACAATAGGCTGATGACACAGGAAAAAATCGATCGAATTAATAAGTTATATCAAAAATCAAAGGCAGAGGGACTGACTGCAGAAGAAAAAAAGGAGCAGGATCTTCTGCGCAAGGAATTTATTGCCTCTGTGAAAGGAAATCTGCGCAGTCAGCTGAATAGTATTGATATTGTAAATGAGGATGGAAGTGTAGAAAATCTCGGGGAAAAATATGGAAAGAAAACAAGAACTTCGTAGGCAGCTTAAGGTTGTGCGTGATGCAATTCCAAAAGAAGTGCGATGCGAAAAAAGCCGGCAGATTTCGGAAAGACTTGTAAACACTTCATGGTATCGGAATACTCCAAATATTTTGGCTTATTCTGCAATTCAGAGTGAGGTTGATCTTTCTGTTTTTTGTGAAAAAGCATGGGCAGATGGAAAACGGCTTTATTTTCCCAAAGTATTAGGTAAAGAGATGGAGTTTTACCGGATAGACAGCTGGCATGCGCTTTGTCCGGGCGCATTATCTGTAAAGGAACCAGATATAGAACACCTGGTGTTGGAAAAGTATGAAGAACAGCCCGATAGCGTTATGCTCGTGCCCGGAGTCGCTTTTTCCAAAGAGGGATACCGAATTGGGTACGGAGCCGGATTTTATGATAAATATCTCGCAAAACATCCGAGTATCTATACGATTGGTGTTTGTTTTTCCGAACAGGTTGTTGTGGAAATCCAACCAGAAATACATGATTATTGTATGAGGGAACTTGTAACAGAAAGGGAGAGCAGATGGAAACGAATTTAGAGCAGTTATGTAAAAAAGCACATGAGGCCCGTATTTCAGTTGGAATGCTGGATTCGGACGTTAAGAATGAAACCCTGCGCCGTGCAGCAGACAAATTGTTGGCTCATGAGCAGGAGATTCTTGCAGCAAATGCAAAAGATATGGAAAATGGCCGTAATCGCAATATGCCAGAAGGACTTCTGGACCGTCTTGCATTAAATCATGACCGGTTGGAGGGGATGGCAGATGGTTTGCGCCAGATTGCGAAACTGGATGATCCGATTGGTGAAGTGATATCGATGAAAAAACGTCCAAATGGATTGATTATTGGGAAAAGGAGAGTTCCAATCGGTGTGATCGGAATCATTTTCGAGGCGCGTCCAAATGTAACAGCGGATGCTTTTGGTCTCTGCTTTAAATCGGGCAACTGTGCAATCTTAAAAGGAGGCAGTGATGCAATTCATTCCAATATTGCAATTGTTGAAGCAATGCAGGAGGCACTTACTGCCATGCAGATTCCTGAAGGAACATTGAACCTGATTGAAAGCACGGATCGTGAGACCACTAATGCTTTCATGAAAATGAAACAGTATGTGGATCTGCTCATTCCAAGAGGTGGAAGGGGACTGATTCAAAGTGTGGTAAACAATGCAACAATCCCGGTGATTGAGACCGGAACTGGCAATTGTCATATTTATGTGGATGAGTTTGCAGATTTCGATATGGCAATCAACATTATTCGTAATGCAAAGACACAACGAATTGGTGTGTGCAATGCATGTGAGTCAATCGTAGTTCATCGTGCGATTGCAAAGGATTTTTTACCGAAGCTTTATGAGGCGTTGAAGGAATATGCTGTTGAGATGAGGGGAGATGACTGTGCAGTTTCCTGTATGGGAACAGATGCACCCCTAGTAAGCAAAGCAACGGAGGAAGATTGGGGAACAGAGTACCTTGATTATATTCTTTCCGTCAAAGTGGTTGATAGTCTGGAGGAAGCGATCGCACATATTAACAAGTACAATACTTCACATTCCGAAGCTATTATTACAAAGAATTATGATGTTGCTCAGAAATTTTTAGATCAGGTTGACTCGGCATGTGTCTATGTCAATGCTTCAACTCGTTTTTCCGATGGGAATGAATTCGGGTTTGGTGCGGAGATCGGAATTAGCACTCAGAAACTCCATGCCAGAGGTCCGATGGGATTAGAGGCTCTGACCAGCTATAAATATATTATTTACGGAAACGGACAGGTCCGTCCGTAAAACAGGATGGATGAAATAGATTATGAGAGATTTGGAAGCAAATGTATTATCCGGAGCAGAGGAGACAAAGCTCCAATATGATTATATTGAAAAAGCAAAACAATATGTACAGGAGCGGGAAAAACTTGCAGGCCGCAAGTTGACCTGCTGTGTAAAAACATTTGGCTGTCAAATGAATGCCAGGGATTCTGAGAAGCTTCTTGGTATTTTGACAGACATTGGGTATATAGAGACGGAAGATGAGCATGCGGATTTTGTAATCTATAATACCTGTACGGTGCGTGAAAACGCAAACAATAAAGTGTATGGGCGTTTGGGGTACTTGTCAAATTATAAGAAAAAAAATCCCCATATGATGATTGCTCTTTGCGGCTGCATGATGCAGGAACCAACGGTTGTTGAGAAGATTCGAAAGTCGTACCGCTTTGTAAATCTGATCTTTGGAACCCACAATATCTATAAGTTTGCAGAGCTGTTATGTCGAAGTATGGAATCAGATTCCATGATAGTTGATATATGGAAGGATACAGATAAGATTGTTGAGGACTTACCAATTAAGCGGAAATATCCGTTTAAGTCCGGTGTCAATATTATGTTTGGCTGCAATAATTTTTGCAGTTATTGTATTGTTCCGTATGTACGCGGGCGCG
Source organism: Agathobacter sp. (assembly GCA_022775045.1). Lineage (GTDB taxonomy): Bacteria > Bacillota > Clostridia > Lachnospirales > Lachnospiraceae > Roseburia. The sequence goes on from JALFLB010000047.1 coordinate 13,751, forward strand.
AGAGAAGCCGTGAGCCTAAAGATATTATTCGTGAAATCGAAGGGCTTGTTGCGGATGGGGTCTGCGAAGTGATGTTGTTAGGACAGAATGTGAATTCTTACGGCAAGAATCTGGAACACCCCGTTACATTTGCGCAATTACTTCGTGAGGTCAATCAAATTGAAGGATTAAAAAGAATCCGGTTTATGACATCACATCCGAAAGATTTGTCAGATGATCTTATTCTGGCAATGAAGGAGTGTGATAAGGTATGCCGTCATATGCATCTGCCTCTTCAGTCTGGCAGCTCACGTATATTAAAGATCATGAATCGACATTATGATAAGGAACAGTATCTTACGCTCGTGAAAAAGTTACGGGATGCAATTCCTGATATTGCTCTGACAACGGATATTATTGTGGGATTTCCGGGAGAGACAGAGGAGGATTTTCAGGAGACACTTGACGTAGTAAGACAGGTACAGTATGACAGCGCCTTTACATTTATTTACTCAAAACGGACCGGAACACCTGCCGCGGCCATGGAGAATCAGGTTAATCCTTTGGAAGTGAAAGAGCATTTTGATCTTTTGCTTAAGGAAGTACAACAGATCAGTGCACAGAAAGCCATGGAGCTTGAGGGTCGTGTGATGGAGGTGCTTGCCGAGGAACAGAATGAACAGGATGATTCTCTGATTACCGGAAGACTCTCAAATAATTCGGTTGTGCATTTTCCTGGAACTGTAGATATGATTGGGAAGTTATTTATGGTAAAATTAACAGAGTGTCGTGGCTTTTATTATCTGGGAGAAATCGTGGCAGATGTGTAGGCGGTTCGGAAAAAATGACTGGCTTTTTGTAGGAGGTCTTTTGGTCATTTGTGTTTTTGTTCTTATTGGTTTCCGTCTGTGGAACAGCAGAGAAGGAAGTCAGGTTACTATTACGAGAGATGGAGTAATATATAAAGTCTGTTCCCTTTCCGAGAATCAGAGTGTTGATATTACGGATGAGAATGGAATGGTAACCAATACTCTGCTCATTCAGAATGGCAAAGCGAAGATGATTGAGGCAGACTGCAGAGATCAACTATGTGTACACCAGAAGGCAATTTCTATACAAAATGAGAATATTGTCTGTCTGCCAAACCGGGTAGTAGTAACTGTCACAAATGAAGAGTTTGGGGGATTTGATGGCTTCGTTCAATAGGAAGGATTGGAAGAAAACGGCATATCTTGGATTGTTCCTTGCAATTGCTCTTGTATGCAGCTATATTGAGACACTGATTCCGTTCAATTTTGGAATTCCAGGTGTGAAACTAGGGCTTACCAATATTGTTGTGGTTTTAATTTTGTATACACTCGGCCCCCGGGAGGCATTTGGGGTATCCATGCTTCGAATTGTACTTGTAGGAATCTTATTTGGCAATCTGTTCAGTATTTGCTATTCGCTGAGTGGTGGAATTCTCAGTTTTCTGGTAATGTTGTTTTTGAAGAAGTTGGATCATCTGAGCTGTATATCGGTTAGTGTAGCGGGAGGAATCAGTCATAATATCGGACAGATTCTGGTGGCAGCACTTATTGTTCATAATTTTAATATACTGTTCTATATTCCAGTACTTTTAATTGCCGGACTCATTACCGGTCTTCTGATTGGAATTTTAGCACAGGAACTGATTGTCCGGCTATCCGGTCGCTTCGATTTTAATACATAACAGGAGAAAACAGGAATGTATGCATATATAAAAGGTGAATTAGCAGAAATTAACAGTGATCACATTGTCATCGAGACTGGTGGAATCGGTTATCAGATTTATATTCCCGGACAGACCTTTTCTTATCTGCCGCCGATTGGTGAACAATTAAAAGTTTATACCTATCTGTATCTGCGTGAGGATGCAATGATTCTATACGGATTTCTGACCAAGGATGACTTGGAATTATTTAAACTGCTGATTTCAGTCAGTGGTATTGGACCGAAGGGCGGACTTGCCATCCTGTCCACATTAAACGCTGATGAGTTGCGTTTTGCTGTACTGTCAGGAGATGCAAAGTCAATTGCCAGGTCGCCGGGAGTTGGAGGTAAAACGGCTCAGCGTGTGATTTTGGAACTGAAGGATAAGATGTCTTTGGAGGAAGCTTTCGAGAAAAAGACGGAACACGTAAATTCAGTGCAATCATCAGGGAGTAGTTCGGTAAAAAATGATGCTGTTATGGCACTTACTGCGCTTGGTTATTCATCTACAGAAAGTTTGAAAGCAGTATCTGCTGTGGAGATTACAGAAGATATGGATGTAGAAGCTTTATTACGGGCAGCGCTTAAACATATGTCGCTTTTTTAAATAATAAGGGAAGAAGAAATAAATATGGAGAAACGTGTAATCTCTACCCAGGTTCAGGAGGAGGATCTCTCCATTGAAACCTCTCTGCGTCCGCAGAAGTTAACGGACTATATTGGGCAGGAGAAAATTAAAGATAACATGAAAGTATATATTGAGGCCGCCCGTGCACGTGGCGAATCATTGGATCATGTGCTGTTTTACGGTCCTCCGGGTCTAGGCAAGACGACACTTGCCGGTATTATTGCCAATGAGATGGGCACACATCTGAAGGTGACCAGTGGACCTGCAATCGCAAAGCCTGGTGAGATGGCTGCAATTCTCAACAATCTTTCAGAGGGAGATATTCTTTTTGTGGATGAAATCCACCGTTTAAACCGGCAGGTGGAGGAAGTGTTATATCCGGCAATGGAAGATTATGCCATTGATGTGATGATTGGAAAGGGGGAGTCGGCCCGTTCAATTCGCCTGAATCTTCCAAAGTTTACGCTGGTAGGAGCAACGACACGTGCAGGAATGCTTTCGGCACCACTACGTGACCGTTTTGGCGTAGTCAGTCATATGGAATATTATACAGTCGATGAGCTTCAAAAAATCATCTGCCAGTCGGCAAAGGTTTTAAATGTTGCGATTGATGAGAAGGGGGCATATGAGCTTGCACGCCGCTCGCGTGGAACTCCACGTCTGGCCAACCGTCTTTTAAAACGAGTCAGAGATTTTGCGGAGGTCAAATATGACGGTAAAATTACATATGAAGTAGCTGCCTTTGCTTTGGATCTGTTGGAAGTGGATAAGATGGGACTTGATCAGAATGATCGGAATATCATACTTACAATTATTGATAAGTTTGATGGTGGACCGGTGGGGTTAGATACACTGGCAGCTTCCATTGGGGAGGATTCCGGGACAATTGAGGATGTATACGAGCCTTATCTGGTGAAAAATGATTTGATTCACCGCACTCCGAAGGGGAGAGTAGCGACGGATTTGGCCTACGAACATTTTCAGAGAGAAAAAAAGCGAGAAGGATAATCAATTGATGAATATACAAATTACGGAGTCAGAATATCAAAAATTAATCAAGCTTTCACGTATGGCGAATATGATGCTGTTATGTTCTCATGTCTATTTACTGATTATGTTTTCTGTCATGCATATTGTCTGGATGATCGGAGCAAATTTGATTAGTATTGTTGTTTATGCATTAAATTTCTTTTGGCCTCCATCAAAGCTTAAAAGTATGTTCATTTGCGTTTATGTGGAAATTTTATTACATATGATTCTGGCAATTGGAGTCGTTGGCTGGAGCTGTGGATTTCAATTGTATTCGTTTGCATTGATTTTGACAATCTATTATGGCGATTATATTTGTGTGAAATTGAATGGAAAAAGGATGTATCCACGGAGAATCAGTATTGGCGTTGCAATGCTTTATGTGTTGCTGTATCTGGCTTCCCATTGGGTGGAACCGCTTTGCCCACTGGATAACCCTAATATGTATCCGTTGCTTTATCTTGTAAATGCATTGTTTGTAATTGTTTTTTTCATTATTTATGTGGAGAATTTTGAATGTATTGTATTACAGACGGAAACTCGTCTTGTGGAGGCAGCTGAGAAGGATGAACTGACAGGCATGAGCAATCGAAGGAACATGCAGACAAGCCTGAATGAACTGTTTTACAGAAAAGACCAGGTTGAAGAAATCTCTATTGCAATTTTGGATATTGATGATTTTAAGCACGTTAACGATATCTATGGCCATAATGCCGGAGATTTTATTTTAAAAGGTGTTGCTCAGAAGATTTACGGGAAAGAGTCAGAAAGTATTCATACCTGCCGGTGGGGGGGGAGAAGAATTTCTGATGTTGTCTGTGGGAGAGAAAGCTTATGAGAATCTGTCTGCAGCAATTCAAAAGGTGCTGGAAGAAGTGCGGAACGAAAAGTATCAATATGAAGATAACTGTATTGGAGTTACGGTTTCAGCAGGTGTTTCAAAGTGGAGTGGAAAAGAAAAGTTTGAACATACCATCAGCAGGGCAGACGGATACCTTTATGAGGCGAAAGAAAGGGGAAAAGATCAGTATGTTGGTGATATGTAGGTTGCTTTTCCAACTATAGAAGATTATAATACTGGATATGGTACAAGAGAACTGGAGGATACGATATGTCAGCTAAGACAAGTGCCGAAGTGGTAATTGATGGAAAAGTTTATACATTGAGCGGTTATGAGGGAGAAGAATATCTCCAGAAGGTCGCTGCTTATATCAACAGTAAGATCAGCGAGTTTGAAGAAATAGAGGAATACCGGCATATTCCACTTAACATGAAAAACACATTGATCCAGCTCAATATCGCAGATGACTATTTCAAAGCAAAGGCGCAGGTGGAAAAGCTAGAACGTGATATTGAAAATAAGGACAAGGAAATTTATGATTTAAAACATGATCTTATTTCAAATCAGATCAAGACGGAGAGCGCGGAGGAATCTATAAAACAGCTGGAAGCAGAAAATAAAGAATTGCTCTTAAACAAAACACGCCTGGAGGCGGCTCTTGAGGATAAACTTTTGGATGGGAAAACAGATGCGAAAACAAATACAAAGCGCAAGACCTGAGGTCTTGTGCTTTTTTAACAGAAAATTAAGGAACCTTTTTGATGCTACTTAACACAAGATATAGTATAATAGGTAACATGGAATTGATTATGAATAATAAAAAAGATAAATTGAATATATTTGAACTGCTTGCACCGGCCGGGTCTTTTGAAATTATGAAAGCGGTAATTGCTGCCGGAGCAGATGCGGTATATGTTGGTGGAGATTTATTTGGGGCACGGGCATACGCAAATAATTTTTCCAGAGAGGAATTGTTAGAGGCAATTGATTATGCGCATCTGCATGGGAAAAAGCTTTATCTTACGGTAAATACGTTGTTGAAAAATGAGGAAATGGGACAGCTTTATGATTATCTTCTTCCTTTTTATGAGAGAGGACTTGATGCCGTGCTTGTACAGGATTTCGGGGTCCTTTTATTTGTCAGGAAATATTTTCCAGATCTTCCGATCCATACAAGTACGCAGATGACGGTGACGGGGGTCGCAGGAGCAAGGCTGATGCAGAGTCTTGGGGTAGAACGAATTGTGATGGCCCGGGAAATGTCTTTGGAAGAAATGAAGCAAATTCATGAAGAGACAGGTATGGAATTGGAAGCCTTTGTACACGGTGCACTCTGTTATTGTTATTCCGGGCAGTGTCTGTTTAGCAGTTTGCTTGGTGGAAGAAGCGGTAACCGCGGGCGCTGTGCGCAACCCTGCCGGTTGGCATATGAGATATTGGATGAAAAGCAGGAGGCTTATCAAAAAGAGACTTTTGCTCTAAGTCTGAAAGATATGTGTGGTATTGAAGATTTGAATAAGCTACGCAATGCCGGTGTATACTCTCTTAAGATTGAGGGACGAATGAAGCAGGTTTCCTATGCAGCAGGAGTTGTTTCTTTTTACCGCAAATATATTGATATGCTCCTAAAGGCAGATGAAAAGGATACGTTTTCGGTTGATCCAAAGGATATTCGCGATATCATGGATCTCGGAAATCGCTGCGGGTTTACAGATGGGTACTACAGCAGACACAACGGTCCGGATATGGTTACCTTTGTAAAGCCAAGCTATGAGAAAGCCAATGAGGAATTGCAAAAGCGGATTATCAAACAGTATGGAAATAAGGATGAGAGAATCGCAGTAGAGGGAAAAGTGACGCTGCATTTGCATACGCCAGCTACTTATGAAGTAAGTGCCGGAGAAATACAGATCTGTGTCACCGGCATGGAAGTGATGCCTGCTCAGAAAAAACCATTGATGGAGGAAGAAATTAAACTCCGTATGGGAAAAACAGGTGACACACCGTTTTATATGAGTTCTATTACAGTTGATCTGGATCAGCAGATATTTCTTCCCAATGGAGCTTTAAATAAGTTACGAAGAGAGGCTCTTTCTCAACTGAAAGAACAGTTCCTTCATACCTACCGCAGGATGAATTGCGTGGAGCGACCAGAGCCTCTTGTGGAAAAATGTGCCACGGAAAACCAGATGCCGCCACGAATTGTCTGTCTGGCAGAGAATCGTAAGGTGATTCCGGCTATCATAAAGAAAGCTTTTGTATCCGCTGTTTATCTTGAACTTGCCGCCTACTCGAATCTGCAGTTAATGGTAGAACTGAAAGAGGATGTGGCACGAATTCGAGCCGCAGAAAAAGAAGTTTTTTTTGCGATGCCCCGCATTTTCCGACAGCATACTGCAGAACAATTCGAAAAAATGCTGGAAGAAATCCGGGGATTATCGCCGGATGGATTTCTTGTGCGTACTTATGAAGAGATTGCCTGGGTAAAAAAGAATTTTCCAGACAGCATCATGTTGACGGATCATAATCTGTATACGTATAATGATTGGGCTTGTGATGCTTTTGCCCGGCAGAACGTTGTGCGAAACACGGTTCCGCTGGAACTGAACCGAAGTGAGATTATTCATCGGAATAATCAGTCAAGTGAAATGATTGTTTACGGATATTATCCACTGATGACAAGTGCTCAATGTGTACACAAAAACACAAAGGGATGTGATACAACACCAACCATTTGTTACCTTCGGGATCGGTATAAAGTAAAATTCGCGGTAAAAAATTATTGCAGTGTCTGCTACAACGTAATTTATAATTCTTTGCCGGTGATGCTCTTTTCTCACTTGCAGGAACTGCAGAGAACTGGAATTCAAAATTTTCGTCTTGATTTTATATTGGAAGACTGTAAGCGGACAGAGGAAATCTTAGATCTGTTGGAGGCATTTATGAAAAACCCAAATGCAGAGTATCCAAAGAAATGGCAGAACGCCTATACAAATGGACATTATAAAAGAGGAGTAGAATAATATGGTACATCTGGTTGTAGAGGCATCCAAATATTTGATGATTTTACTTTTCCTGATCTATACATTTGAGTGCTTTCATGTTTTTAAATACAATGGGGATGTGGAGGAACAGCGTCATATCTACCGGGTACAAAGAGGGCTTTTATTTTCCATTCACTTTGATGCTTTTTTAGTGTTGTATCTGACCACCTACAATGTGCAGATAATTGGATTTTATCTGATGCAACTGATAGTATTACTTGCAATCATAGTATCCTATCATCTGTTTTATAAACATGCTTCTGAGCTTGTGCTTAATAATATGTGCATGTTGATTTCAATCGGATTCATCATTCTTACAAGGATCTCTTTTGAACAGGCATTCAGGCAATTTATTTTTGTCTGTGCAGGATTCATTATTTCTTTATTGATTCCGTTAGTATTGCAAAATATGTCCTTGTTCCGTAAATTGACATGGGTTTATATCGTGCTTGGTGTTGGAGCGCTTGCTGCAGTTGCGGTTGCAGGACAGACGAGCTATGGTGCAAAGCTTTCCTTGTCGATCGCTGGAATTTCCATTCAGCCGTCGGAGTTTGTAAAAATCCTTTTTGTACTCTATATTGCATCCATGCTGTATCGGCGGCAGGACTTTCATCAGGTGCTTCTTACCAGTATATGCTCAGCATTGTTTGTCCTTATTCTGGTGGCATCGAAAGACCTTGGCGGGGCACTGTTATATTTTTTTACTTACCTTGTCATGATTTATGTCGCAACACGTCGGTTTACATACTTTGGTGCAGGAGTTCTGGCGCTGACAGTGGCGGCAGTGGTTGGATACCGGTTATTTTCCCATGTACAGACACGTGTTCTGGCATGGTCAGATCCGCTTAGCGTAATTGACAATGCGGGATACCAGATCTGTCAGTCCCTCTTTGCAATCGGAACTGGAGGCTGGTTCGGTCTTGGACTAGGACAGGGAATGCCGCAGAAAATTCCGGTTGTAACAAAAGATTTTGTCTTTGCTGCAATCTCGGAGGAACTTGGAGGAATCTTTGCGATATGCCTGATTATGGTTTGTGTAAGCTGTTTTTTTATGATCATAAATGTAGCAATGAATTTGCGGGATAATTTTTACCGACTGACTGCTGTAGGACTTGGTACTTTGTATGCACTACAGGTATTTCTTACAATTGGTGGTGTCATTAAGTTTATTCCATCTACCGGTGTTACATTGCCGCTTGTCAGTTACGGTGGCAGTTCGCTGCTTTCCACCATGATTGTATTCGGGATTATTCAGGGGCTTTATATCATGCAGTTTGATAACCGGGTGCAGAAAAAGGAACAAAAACTGAAGGGAGGGAAAAAAGGTGCGAAAAGGAAAGACACAAAGGAATAAAGAATTTCTTGTTATTATGTACCTGTTTTTAGGGCTATTTCTGGCAATGATGGTTTATTTTGTGTATTTTCAGGTATATAAGAGTGAAGCATTTATCAATAGTCCTTATAATTCCCTGCAGGATCTCTTTTCTGAGCATGTGGTGAGAGGTGATATTTTGTCTGCTGACGGGGAAGTTCTTGCAACTACAAAGGTGAATGATGATGGAACAGAGCATCGTGATTATCCTTACGGGCGTATGTTCTCTCATGCAGTTGGCTATGCAGTCAATGGAAAAGCAGGACTTGAAAATCAGGAAAATTTTTCTATGCTTCGTTCCCACGAGTTTATTTTGACGAGGGTCGCAGATGACCTTGCAGGAGGAAAAAGTCAGGGAGACAATGTGGTTACAACATTGGACACGCAGATTCAGAAAATTGCTTATGAGGCACTGGGTAACTATGACGGAGCTGTGATTGTGATGGAACCCAGGACAGGAAAAATTCTTGCAATGGTTTCCAAGCCGGACTATGATCCCAACACAGTTAAGACTGATTGGGATTCTCTCACCGCAGAAGGAAGTACCGCTTTATATAACCGGGCAACACAGGGAAAATATGCGCCGGGGTCTGTGTTTAAAATTTTTACCACATTGGAATTTTATCGGGAAAATCCTGAATCATATAACACATATCAATATGATTGTAATGGAGCATTTACAGTAGATGGACAGACAATTCACTGTGCCGGAAACAAACAGCACGGAGAGGAAACTTTACAGACATCCTTTGCGAATTCCTGCAATTCTTCTTTTGCAAGCTTATCCTTGTCACTTGATCGCAGTAAATTCCAGAACACTTGTGATTCCCTGCTGTTTAATCAAAATCTTCCAATCGCGTTTGAGTCTTCAAAGAGCAGTTTCTCGTTGACCGGAAAAGATTCGAAGGCCATGGTTATGGAGACGGGGATTGGACAGGGAAAGACATTGGTATCTCCACTTCATATGTTGCTTATCGTCAGTGCCATTGATAATGATGGAGTATTGATGACACCTTATCTGGTGGATCATATTCAGAATGTTTCGGGAGTAGAAGTAAGTGCCAATAAACCGAAAGAGTATGCGGCGCTGATGACGGAAAAGGAAGCACAATTTCTACAGGAGTATATGCGTTCTGTAGTGACGGATGGAACAGGCGGCAAGCTTGCAGGACAATCCTATGAGGCAGCCGGGAAGACAGGAACTGCACAGGTTTCTGATTCAACCGATCAGACGAATGCGTGGTTTGTAGGTTATGCGGCAAAGGAGGGGTATGAGGATATCGCAGTTGCAGTTATTGTGGAAAACAGCGGTGCAGGAAGTACCTATGCGGTTCCGATTGCAAAGAAGATATTTGACGTATATTTTAACAGATGATATACTCATTTAAGGACAGAGGTCGTACACAGGAGGGATTGCAATGATCGAAGCAACAAGCTGTGGCGGTGTGGTAATTTTTCGTGGTAAGATTTTACTTCTGTATAAAAACTACAGAAATAAGTATGAAGGCTGGGTTCTCCCCAAGGGTACTGTTGAACCGGGAGAGGAATATAAGGATACGGCAATTCGGGAAGTAAAAGAAGAAACCGGAGCAACCGCAACCATTATCCAATATGTAGGCAAGACCCAATATACATTTACAGTTCCGGAAGATACGGTGGAAAAGGAAGTTCACTGGTATTTGATGATGGGCGAAAGTTATTATAGCAAGCCACAAAGAGAAGAGTATTTTGTAGACTCTGGTTTTTATAAGTATCATGAGGCTTACCATCTGCTCAAGTTCGCAAATGAGAAACAGATCTTAGAAAAAGCATATAACGAATATCTGGATCTGAAAAAAAGCAATTTGTGGGGCACTCACAAATACTATTAATGGACCTGGTGTTTGATGGAAAGGACTGTGCATGGAATGGTACCGTAATCTTTATGTTGGAGATTCGATTGCAAATAAGGTAAACCAAATCAAATGGAAAATCAATCATAATGCGGGCACAATTTCTGTTTATGTAATTGCCTTTGCATCCAATCCTGACAATCTGCTGGACATTATTCCGGCTTGGGAAGTGATGCAGAAGCATTATCCCAAGAGAGGAATCAAGATCATCGGTCTTGCAAAGGGCTATGAGGAAGCTTTGGAACTGGTGCGCAGAATCATTGATGAAACATACCAGAAGACCGGAGATGTGGATGTATGGTCTTATCTTAAGGAAGAGCGGAGGAAAGCAACATGAGTATAGTTCTTCTTATTTTTAAGATTCTTGGCATGATTCTTCTGGTTTTGCTGGCGTTGGTTTTAATACTGGTTTTTCTTGTCCTTTTTTGTCCAATCACATACCGGATAAAGGGCAGTTATCATGAAAAAGTGCTCAAGCTACATGTCCGCGTTTTTTGGCCAGGCTGCCTGCTTGGCATGTTTGCAGATGCAGACGATGGAAATTTTCACATGTATCTGCGTATACTGGGGCTTCGAAAATCTTTTTCGAAGCATGATAATCTGGAAGATTTTGAAGATACTATAGCCAATGACAGGATGAAAACTGAGATGGCTGCAAAGGAAAAAGTGAAGGATCTGACAGAAATTCAGGAAGTTAGTGCAGAGAGGGTGGCAGACCACGGACTTCATGAAGAGTCAGAAGATAGAAATTTTGCAAAGATAAAGCAGGTGATATCAAATCTAGTTCATGCTTTGAAAAATTTCAATGACACGCGTGAGCGAATTGCGCAATTCATGCAGGATTCGCAATCCAGGGCGGCATTTCGGAAGATATGGGATAAAATAGTTTATTTATTTAAGAAGATTAAGCCGCACAAGCTGAATCTTATACTGAAATATTCTACTGGTTCTCCGGATACGACAGGAGAACTTCTTGGCATTCTTGCTATGTTGCCCATGGGCTATCAGAATCGCTGGAACATTGCGCCGGATTTTGTCTCGGAGGAATTATATGCAGAGGCTGATTTTGATGTGAGAGGTCATCTTTTAGGAATTTGGCTCTTGCAGGCGTTACTTGGAATTCTGCTTGATAAGAATTGCCAGAAACTATATAATAAAATAAGATCAAAACATTAGAGTTTGGGAGGTGTCATAATGGCAGATAACAGTTTTCATAATACGATAGAATCCCTGTTTAAAGGAATGGACAGTTTTATCACGACCAAAACGGTTGTTGGTGATGCCGTTCATATCGGGGATACAATTATTCTTCCGCTTGTGGATGTCTCATTTGGTGTGGCAGCCGGAGCGTTTGCAGAGGAGAAGAAAAATAACGGAGCTGGAGGTATGGGCGGTAAGATCAATCCAAGCGCTGTGCTGGTGATTCAGAACGGAGTGACAAAGTTGGTCAACATTAAGAATCAGGATGGGATTACAAAGATTCTGGATATGGTTCCGGATTTTGTTAATAAATTTACATCAGGGAAAGTTGATAGCGAAGCAGATGTGATTTTAGGCGAAGAGGACCAGAGTAAAAATCCGGACAAGCAGACCGATCATTCTACAGCAGAATAATGATATTTTATCAAAGAAAGCATATATTATAAGTAATATATGCTTTTTTGGTGGGAATATGAAACGAATCTGGGGATATACATTGTTTTGGTTTGGGGTGGGAATGATTGTGATGTATATCATCGGCGGGGGAATTATCGGAATTTTACTGATTGCAGGAGCAATGCTTCTTTCTTATCTGTTGTTTTCTTGTCGATAGGTAAAAAAAGAACCACCGCAATGCGATGGTTCCAAATTGTTTACTAAGCTCTCTCAACTTTACCAGATCTAAGGCAGGAAGCACAAACATATAACTTCTGTGGTACTCCGTTTACCTTGCAACTTACACGTTTGATGTTTGATTTCCAAATTTTATTAGATCTTCTATGAGAATGGCTGACATTGTTTCCATAATGTACGCCCTTTTCACAAATTGCACACTTTGCCATGATATTGCACCTCCTTGCTTTTCATTCAGCTTGACTTATCCAAGCTCACAACAAGAGTATTCTATCAGATTCGTTTTTTAAATGCAAGGAAAAATTATAAAAAAATGAAATAAATAGTATTTATTTACAATTTATGAAAAAGTGGTTATAATACGTATAGTTATATGATGTAATATCTGTGACATGGATTACGGATTTTGGAGGTATGAGTATGAAGGGACAGATGGATACCCAATATGGAAAAATCTTGATTGATGAGGACGTCATTGCCACCTATGCCGGTTCGGTTGCGGTTGAATGCTTTGGAATTGTTGGTATGGCTGCTGTTAATATGAAGGATGGGTTGGTTAAACTGCTAAAACGTGATTATCTGACTCATGGGATTAGCGTTGTTGTAGAGGGTGATAATCAGATTGCCATCGATTTTCACGTGATTGTTGCATATGGCGTCAGCATTCGCACGGTTTCTGATAATTTGATTGAGACCGTCAAATATAAAGTAGAGTCCTTTACCGGTATGACAATCAACAAAATCAACATTTATGTTGAGGGCGTTCGTGTAATTGACTAGGGAGGATAAAAAATTGGAAATCACAAGTATAAATACAGAGGTACTGTCCAGAATGTTTCTCGCAGGTGCGAAGAATCTGGATGCAAAGAAGGAATGGATTAACGAACTGAATGTTTTTCCTGTTCCGGATGGTGATACAGGAACAAATATGTCAATGACGATTATGTCTGCAGCCAGAGAAGTAAGCAGTCTTACCAGTCCGTCGATGAAGGAGCTTGCCAAGGCAATTTCTTCAGGCTCCCTGCGCGGTGCCCGCGGTAATTCCGGTGTTATTTTATCCCAGCTTTTCCGGGGATTCTGTAAAGTGATTGCTGAATATGAGGAAGTGGATGTAACAATCTTAAGTGAAGCTTTCCAGAAAGCTGTCGAGACTGCTTACAAAGCAGTCATGAAGCCAAAGGAAGGCACGATTCTGACTGTTGCAAAGGGAGCAGCAGATAAGGCTCTTGAATTAGCGACAGAGACAGAAGATCTGGTTTATTTCTGTGATGAAGTGATTAAGCATGCTGAGTATGTGTTAAGTCAGACTCCGGAGATGCTTCCGGTATTAAAACAAGCAGGTGTAGTGGATTCTGGCGGACAGGGACTGGTACAGGTGTTAAAGGGAGCTTATGATTCTCTTCTTGGCAAGGAAATTGATTATGCGATTGAAGGCGCCTCTTCCACCCAGGTTGTAAAGATTTCTGCGCAGACGCAGGAAGAAATCAAATTCGGATATTGTACCGAATTTATTATTGTATTGAACCGCCCGCTTTCCGATAAGGAGGAGCAGGAATACAAGGCATATCTGGAATCAATCGGGGATTCTATCGTAGTGGTAGCGGACGATGAGATTGTAAAAACTCACGTACATACCAACGATCCGGGTCTTGCAATCCAAAAGGCTCTTACTCATGGCTCTTTGAGTAAGATCAAGATTGATAATATGCGTGAGGAACATCAGGAAAAGCTGATCAAGGATGCTGAAAAACTTGCAGCACAGCAGAAGGAAGAGGAGAAAGATGCTCCGAAGAAGCCAATCGGATTTATTTCCGTTTCCATTGGAGCCGGAATGAATGAAATTTTCCGTGGTCTGGGTGCCGATTACATTATCGAAGGCGGACAAACGATGAATCCGAGCACGGAGGATATGTTAGAGGCAATTGATCATGTCAATGCAGAGCATATATTTATTCTTCCGAATAACAAGAATATTATTATGGCCGCTAATCAGGCAGCAGAGCTTGTCGAAGATAAAGAGATTATTGTTCTTCCGACTAAGACGATTCCACAGGGAATTGTTGCATTGGTCAACTATATTCCTGACTATTCTGCTGAGGAGAATAAGGAAATGATGCTGTCTGAGCTTGGCAGTGTGAAGACGGGGCAGGTAACCTATGCGGTCCGGGATACAGAGATTGATGGTATGGAAATCCATCAGGATGATTACATGGGCATTGGGGATACATCCATTCTTGCGGTTGGTAAGAATTTGAAAGAAACCACACTGTCAATGATTGATGCCATGGTGGATGAAGATTCTGCAATTGTAAGTATTTATTTTGGAGAAGAGGCAACGGAGGAATCTGCACAGGAGATTGCCGCTGTGATTGAAGAAAAATATCCGGAGGTTGAAGTGGAAATCAACAATGGCGGACAACCAATTTATTACTATGTAATTTCTGTTGAATAGATATACAGGAGCTGTTATGAATCAGAATTCAGCAATAACCACAATTAAAGGTATTGGCGAGAAAACTAAAGATTCATTTGCGAAAATGGGAGTATACACCGTTGGTGATATACTCCTTCATTTTCCCAGGACTTATGTCAAATATCCGAAGGCTGAGGCAATAGATGAAATCTCGTTTTTGTCAGAGGAACCGCATGCTATTGTTGCGAAGGTAATGCAGACACCATTGGTAAAAAACACCAGACGTATGCAGGTAACACTTCTGACTATTGGTAGCAGCGGGCATAAGATTCAATTAGTCTGGTACCGTATGCCTTATATCAGAAATACACTGACATACGGACATTATTTTGTATTCTATGGAAAAGTAACAGTGAGGGAAGGAAAATATACGATGGAGCACCCCGTCATCTACACCCCCGAAAACTACCAGAAAATACAAGAATGTTTTCTTCCTGTCTATTCCATTTCGGAGGGGGTCACCAATAATCTGATGATAAAAACCATTCGTCAGATTCTGGATGAGGAAATTCTGCTGACAGAGTATCTGCCAAAGGAAGTCCGTCAGACTCATGAATTGTGTGAGTATAATTATGCAATCAAACAGATCCATTTTCCGGATTCTATGGATACTTTGATTCAGGCGAGAAGACGTCTGGTCTTTGATGAATTTTTTATGTTCATCATGGGTATGCAGTATCAGAAAGAATGTAAACAAAAACACAAGAATGATTTTGTTCTGCAGGGGGAAGATTTTGTCTGGAAGCTGGTTCGGAAGCTTCCTTATCATTTGACCAATGCTCAGAAGAAAACTTTACAGGATTTGACAGAAAATATGCAAAGTTCTTATGCTATGCAACGTTTGATTCAGGGAGATGTTGGTTCTGGAAAGACGATTATTGCATTTCTTTCCATGGCATGGTGCGCATCTAATGGATTTCAGTCTGCAATCATGGCCCCTACGGAAGTGTTGGCCAGACAGCATTTTTCAACATTTCAAAAGTTATGTGAAGATTTTGAACTCGATTTCCCGGTTGTATTGCTTACAGGCTCTATGACAACAAAAGAGAAACAGATTGCATATGAAAAACTGGCATCCCGACCAAATGCGCTGATTGTTGGAACACATGCCCTGATTCAGGAAAAAGCTGTTTTTTTAAATCTTGCACTTGTCATTACGGATGAACAACATAGATTTGGGGTAAAGCAAAGAGATATTCTTGCAGGAAAAGGGCAGCATCCCCATATTCTTGTTATGAGTGCAACGCCTATTCCCAGGACACTTGCAATCATTATCTATGGAGATATGGATATTTCTGTGATCGATGAGGTGCCGGCACGAAGACTTCCTATCAAAAATTGTGTTGTAAATACTGCTTATCGCCCGAAAGCATATGAATTTATAACCGAACAGGTAAGGCAGGGGCATCAGGCTTATATTATTTGTCCGCTTGTGGAGGAAAGTGAAAATTCCGAAGGTGAGAATGTAACAGATTATGCCAGACAGCTTCAAACACAGTTGCCGCCAGACATCCGGATAGGAGTACTTCACGGCAGGATGAATAATGACAAAAAAAATATTGTGATGGAACAATTCGCCAGAGGGGAGATAGAAGTGCTTGTCTCTACAACAGTGGTTGAAGTTGGAGTAAATGTGCCGAATGCAACCGTTATGATGATTGAAAACGCAAATCGGTTTGGACTCGCACAGCTTCATCAGCTGCGCGGACGTGTAGGACGTGGAGATGCACAATCCTACTGTATTATGGTCAATACCTCAGACACCAAAACTGCAAAAAAGCGGCTGGAAATTTTAAACCAATCCAATGATGGATTTTATATTGCGAGTGAAGATTTAAAACTACGCGGACCGGGCGACTTTTTTGGCATTCGTCAGAGCGGCGAACTGGCATTTCAGCTTGCAGACATCTATCAGGATGCGGAGATTCTTCAATGTGCATCGGAGGCTGTGAAAAATATTCTTGATAACGATCCTGACCTCAAAGCTGAGGAGAATAAGATCCTTCAAAATAGAATGAAACAGTTTATTGAGAAACAGATTGGAAAGATGAATTTATAAAAACAGGCCCCAAACGGGACCTGTTTTTTCTTTTGTAAATTTTACGAATGGCGTCCGGGTTTTATTGCTGGGAATCGGTCTTTCCGGCCATCTGTCTTTCCTGCGCTTCAATCATTTTCTTGACCATATAACCGCCAACAGAACCATTCTGTTTTGCGGTCAGGTTACCGTTGTATCCGTTGCTAAGTGGAACTCCAAGCTCGTCCGCAACTTCATACTTAAAACGCTCTAATGATTTCTTTGTACTTCTGTTAGCCATGCTTTTCTTCCTCCTTTGCGTTGTACTCTTGGTACACTTCTAGTATATGCAATGAAGAAAAGCGTATGCTGGAAACTTTGGGCGCTTTTTACAAAATCTGACATTATAAAAATTTATTCCACGAGAGTCAGATTACTGATGTCAGGATGTATGGTCAGAGAATAATTTGTGTAGTAGACAACAAATCCCGGAGCACTTCCGGCAGGTTTTTTCACATTTTTTTTCTGAAGATAATCAATCTCAATCTTATCGCTTTCACGTCCCTTGGAATAATAGCCGGCCAGCTTTCCAGCTTCCTCAAAAACGCGGTCCGGCATCTGCCCGTCTTTATTGTTCCTGACAATCACATGGGAACCAGGCATGCCTTTTGCATGAAACCACCAGTCGTTTCCTGTTGCAAATTTGAAAGTTAATTCATCATTCTGATAATTATTTTTACCGACATACATATCATAGCCGTCGGAGGAAAGATAATGAAACGGTTTACTTTTGATTTTTACTTTTTTCCCGCCCCGGTGTTTTTTAATAAAGCCATATTCCATCATTTCTTCCTTGATCTGGACAAGATCATCTGCTGAAAGTGCGATATCCAATGAATTCTGAATGGATTCCAGATGTTCAATCTGTCCTTTGGTTTCTGCCAGAAGGGTTTCGAGAGCTTCTGCAGTACGTTTCAGTTTTCCATAGCGATCAAAATATTTCTGCGAATTTTCACGTGCGGAGAGAGTCGGGTCGAGAGGAATATGAATTTCTTTGTTGTTATCATAAAAATTTTCGCATACCAGTTCTTTTGCACCATCTTCAAGATTGTAACCATATACATTGAGCAGTTCCCCGTATAGCTTATATTTTTCCCGCTTTTGAGAATCCTTCATCTGTTTTTGCTGGAGCTGATATTTTTTCTGGCTGCGCTCCAAAGCTGTAGATACAATGCGGCGTAAATCGGCAGATTTCTGATGAATGCGGCTATAGATATTCCGTTCGGAGTAGAAGACCTCCAGCACTCTGGAAATACTGTCGAACTCTTCCGTATCACAATCCTGATACATTGTGAGTATTACTGCAGAAAATTCCAATGGTTTTTGTCCTTTTCGTACAATCACCGGGTGATAATCATTCTGGCGTATTTCATCAAAAAACCATGCGATATGGTTGACAAGATGACGGATGCTGTCATCACTATAAGAGGCAATAGGCTGGTCCCCATCTAAACCGGACCGAAAAGCAATTTCAGAGGCTATGAGAGGACTGATGCCCGTAAAACTGGTATAAATTGCTTTGGTAACAGTCATCGGTTTTCCGTGAATAATTTCATAGATCTGATCACTGTCAATTGCCAGAGGGTCAAACTTGTCTTCCTGTGTGGATGGAATAAAGTAAGTTTTTCCGGGCAATACTTCGCGGAGGGAACTGATTGCAGATGAAACATGTTTGATGCTGTCTATGATTGTTCCATCCTCATCACAGAAAATGATGTTGGAATGTTTCCCCATCAGTTCAACGATCAGTGTTTTGTGACACAAATCTCCCATTTCATTCAAATGCTCAATTTCAAAATTGATAATCCGTTCCATATGAGGCTGGTAAATTCTGATAATTCTGCCGTTCGCAATATGTTTGCGAAGCAGCATACAGAAAGTTGGTGCCTGTAACGGGCTGGTTTTATTCTCATCCGTCAGATATAGAAAAGGAAGAGAGGCACTTGCTGAGATGGCAACACGATATTGAGTGCTTTTTCCTTTACAGGTTAAAAGCAGCTCATCATTTTCAGGTTGTGCAATCTTACTGATTTTGGTATTTAATACTGTCTCGTTCAGCTCGTGAACCAGACTTGCTATTACAATTCCATCAAAAGCCATTATTTTACTCCTAATATATACATTTTTCTCATAATTATAGTACGAAATGAAAGAAAAATCCAATGAATATTTGACGAAACAAAAGATTAGCATTATAATGAATTCATCTATGCGTAAGCTGGGAGTTTGATTAGGAGAAAATAAGAATGATCAAAAGCATGACAGGATTTGGGCGCTGTGAAGTTGCAGATGAGAAACGCAAGTTTACGGTTGAACTTAAATCTGTGAATCACAGGTATCTGGATGTGAATATCAAGATGCCCAAAAAGTTAAATTTTTTTGAAAGTGCTATCCGAAATCTGCTCAAAGAATACATTGAGCGCGGTAAAGTCGATGTCTATATTACTTATGAAGATTATACGGAAGATAATTATTCATTAAAATATAATGCGGCTCTGGCGGCCGAATATTTAAAATATTTAAATTCTATGGCTGAGGAATTCCAGCTCGAAAATGACATTCGGGTGAGTACCTTGTCCCGTTATCCTGATGTCTTTGTTATGGAAGAACAGGATATTGATGAAGAAGCGCTTTGGAACAGTCTGGAAAAAGCTCTTCGTGGAGCATGTGAACAATTTGTGGAAAGTCGGATACGGGAAGGGGAACATCTTAAGTGTGATCTCATCCTGAAACTTGATGAGCTGCTTTCCTGCGTGGATTTTATAGAGGAACGCTCTCCGCAGATTATGAAAGAGTACCGTACACATCTTGAGGAAAAAATCCAGGAGTTGCTGGGAGACCGTCAGATTGATGATGCCCGTGTCGTTACGGAAGTTACCATCTATGCAGATAAAATTTGTGTAGATGAGGAGACGGTTCGGCTTCGCAGTCATATATCGACAGCAAAAGAAACGCTGGAATCCGGAGGGGCAATCGGACGAAAGCTTGATTTTATTGCACAGGAGATGAATCGCGAAGCTAACACTATTCTTTCAAAGGCGAATAATATCGAGATTTCCGATGTGGGAATTAATTTGAAGACCGGTATTGAGAAGGTTCGTGAACAGATTCAGAATATTGAGTAAATAAGAGGATGAGTGAATGGATAACAAAGGAAAATTAGTGGTGATTTCCGGTTTCTCCGGAGCAGGGAAAGGAACCCTTATGAAAGCCTTAATGGAGCAACATGGACAAGATTATGCATTATCTGTATCTGCCACAACACGAGATCCAAGACCGGGAGAGCAGAATGGAGTTTCCTATTTTTTTGTGACGAAAGAAAAATTTGAAGAAATGATTGCTGCAGATGAATTTGTAGAGTACGCCCGGTATGTGAATAATTATTACGGAACACCGAAGGCTTACGTTGAAGATCAAATGAATCTCGGTAAGAATGTGATTCTTGAGATTGAGATGCAGGGGGCACTCAAAATCAAAGAGAAATTCCCGGATGCCATTTTGCTGTTTGTTACGGCACCAGACGCAAATACCCTGCATATGCGTCTTGCAGGACGGGGAACGGAAGCCCCGGATGTGATCGCAGCACGGCTTTCCCGTGCATATGAAGAATCCGAAGGAATTGAGAATTATGATTACTTAGTGGTAAACGATACTGTGGACAAAGCTGTCACATTGCTTGATGAGCTGATTCGCGATGAGCGTTCCGGCAACACTGAGCATAATCGCAGTCATCGGGTATCTGCTAATATAGAATTTATTAACAAAATGAGGGAAGAGCTTAAAAGCTTTTCGAAAGGAGAATAAACATGATACATCCATCTTATGTAGAATTAATGAAAGTTGTCAATGATGAGGCTGAAATTGGTGAAGAGCCAGTGGTAAACAGCCGCTATTCCATCGTACTTGCTACAGCAAAGCGTGCAAGACAGATTATTGCAGGTGCAGAGCCTATGATTGATAATCCGAAATGCAACAAGCCGCTGTCGATTGCTGTTGAGGAATTATATCGCAGTGAGGTAAAGATTGTACCTGAGGAGGAAGAGAATAACTAAAAAAGAGGGGGAGTGACATCTGTCATTCCCTTTTTCAAGTGAGAGGAATTATGAAACTATTATTTATTTCACTCGGTTGTGACAAAAATCTTGTGGATAGCGAATATATGATTGGCATGCTGACATCTCACGGGATTTCACTTACAGATGATGAAACAGAAGCAGATATCATCATTATCAACAGCTGTTGTTTTATCGGCGATGCAAAAGAGGAAAGTATTAATACGATTCTTGAGATGGCTCAGCAGAAAAAGACAGGATGTTGCAGGTCGTTGATCGTCACCGGCTGCCTGACCCAGCGGTATCAGGAAGAGGTGAAGCAGGAGATTCCAGAAGTGGATGCAATTCTTGGGACCAATTCCTATGATTCTATATGGGAAGCTGTAGAAGAGACACTCAAGGATCACTTTTATGAAAATTTCCATACGCTGACAGGGCTTCCACATCTGGAGACAAAACGAACGGTCACAACAGGTGGACATTTTGCATATTTAAAAATTGCAGAGGGATGTAATAAAAACTGCACATATTGTGTGATTCCTTCTGTCCGTGGACGCTACCGCAGTGTTCCTCTGGAAGAACTGGTTGCCTCGGCAAAGGAACTGGTTGCCGGCGGAGTCAGGGAGTTGATTCTAGTTGCACAGGAGACAACTCTTTATGGTACGGATCTGTATGGGCGGAAATGTCTCCATGAACTTTTGGATCAATTGAATGAAATTCCAGGTCTATTTTGGATCCGCATCATGTATTGTTATCCGGAGGAAATCTACGAGGAGCTTATCTCTGCCATGATCAGGGATAAAAAGGTTTGCCACTATCTGGATATGCCGATTCAGCATTGCAATGACAGTATATTGAAACGCATGGGCAGAAAGACAAATAAAGCTGAGTTGATCAGGCAGATTGAAGATCTAAGGGAACGCATTCCGGATATTACGCTTCGCACTACTTTGATTTGTGGATTCCCGGGTGAAACAGAAGAGATGCATGAAGAATTGATGCAGTTTGTCAATGATATGGAATTTGATCGTCTTGGAGCATTTGCCTATTCTCCCGAGGAGGGAACCCCTGCGGCAGAGATGCCTGATCAGGTAAAGGAAGAGCAAAAGGCAGATTGGCAGGCAGATGTCATGGAACTTCAAGAGGAAGTCATTTTTGATAAAAACGAGACCATGAAAGGAACGATTCTCTATGCTTTTATCGAAGGAAAGGTTGCGGATGAGAATGCTTATGTCGGAAGAACTTACCGGGATGCACCAAATGTAGATGGTTATATTTTTATTCATACCGATGAAGAACTTATAACAGGAGATATCGTTAAGGTTCAGGTGGTTGGTGCCTATGAGTATGATCTGATTGGAGAAATAGTAAAATAGGAGAGATATTATGAATTTACCAAATAAATTAACACTGTTTCGTGTAATTTTAATTCCGTTTTTTGTTTTCTTTTTGCTTGCACCTTATTTCCCCGGATATGGAAATTATATTGCAGTAGCAATCTTTATCATTGCCAGCATTACGGATTTTCTGGATGGAAAAATCGCCAGAAAGTATCATCTGGTAACTAATTTCGGCAAGTTTATGGATCCGTTGGCAGACAAGCTTTTGGTCAGCTCTGCACTGATATGTTTGATCGAATTATCATTAATTCCTGCATGGATTGTGATTGTCATTATTGCCAGAGAATTTATTATCAGTGGATTTCGATTGATTGCAGCCGATAATGGTGTTGTGATTGCTGCCAGCTATTGGGGAAAATTTAAGACCGCATCTCAGATGGTTATGGTAATTGTTTTAATCTTAAATCTTCCGAATCCAGTCTTTTCTGTTATTGGAACGGTACTGATTTATGTATCTCTCGTACTTACGGTGATTTCTCTGGTTGACTATATTGTAAAGAATAAGAATGTGTTGAAGGATCAAAAATAAACAAACTATATCAGATCTTTCGGGAGGAAAAAATGAGAATTATTGCTGGAACCGCACGTAGTCTTCCACTTAAGACGATAGAAGGACTTGAAACACGTCCAACAACGGATAAAATTAAAGAAACATTATTCAATATACTTCAGCGAGATGTACCAAATGCTTATTTTTTAGATTTATTCGCAGGAAGTGGACAGATTGGACTTGAAGCGCTTAGCAGAGGAGCTTCTTACGCAGTTTTTATTGAAAACAACCGCAAGGCTGCAAAATGTATTGAAGACAATATTGCATTTACAAAATTTACAAACGAATCAAAGCTCCTTACGATGGATGTCATCAGCGGACTGCATAGTCTGGAAGGAAAGTATGCATTTGATATTATTTTTATGGATCCGCCGTACCGGCAAGGACTAGAGGAAGATGTTCTTCACTTTTTATCTCATTCACATATTTTAAAACCTGAGACAAAAATTATTGTTGAGTCTTCTCTTGATACGGATTTTTCATACTTGGACGAGCTGGGATTTACAATCGAAAAATTCAAAAAATATAAAACGAATATGCATGTATTTATACAAAAGAGGTAGAGTTATGAAAAAAGCAATCTATCCGGGCAGCTTTGATCCGGTAACATTCGGTCATATGGATATCATAACGAGAGCTTCCCAGATTGTGGATAAGCTTGTAGTGGGTGTACTTAATAACAGTGCAAAAAATTCATTGTTTTCTTTAGAAGAACGTGTTAGTATGATTAAAGAGATGACAAAAGATATGACGAATGTAGAAGTGGCATCCTTTGATGGATTACTTGTCGATTTTATGAATGAGATTGATGCCACAATTATTGTGCGTGGGCTTCGTGCAGTCACAGATTTTGAATATGAACTTCAGATTGCACAGGCAAACCATGTACAGGATTCTAAGATTGAAACCATTTTTTTGACAACCGATCTTAAGTATTCTTATTTAAGTTCGACCATCGTCAAGGAATTTGCTTCCTACGGCGGAGATATTTCCAATTTTGTGCCGGAACGTTTTATTGATCGAATTTATGATAAATATGAGATCAAGAAGGAGAATATGTAATATGAGCAGTAAAATGGAACAGATTATTGAAGAGATTGAGGAATATATTGATGGCTGCAAATATCAGCCGCTTTCCAATACTCGTATTATTGTCAATAAAGAAGAATTGGAGGAGTTGATTGCGGAACTCCGGTCTAAGACACCTGAGGAAATCAAGCGTTATCAGAAGATTATCAGTAACAAGGAGGCAATCCTTGCAGATGCGCAGGCAAAAGCAGATCAGATTATTGCACAGGCACAGATTCAGACATCAGAGCTTGTCAGTGAACATCAGATTATGCAGCAGGCCTATGCGCAGGCAAATGAGGTTGTCATGATTGCCACTAAACAAGCACAGGAAATTCTGGATAATGCAACTAATGAAGCTAACAGTATCCGGATGGGTGCAATGAACTATACAGATGAACAGTTGCGTGGAATTGAAGATATTCTTACCAATTCCATTGAAACCTCGCAGGCGCGCTATGATAGTCTGGTTTCTTCCCTGCAGGGATTTTTAGATGTTGTGAGCCAGAATCGTGCACAACTCTTTCCACAAGAATCGGAAGCGACAAAGACGGAGTCAAAGTCATCGGAGAAGTCGGAAGAGAGAGCACAGGAATCAGAGATTACAACGATTTCTGTTTCAGATGGGAATCCATCCGAGGAAAACGAATAAGCTGGCAGTTCCGGTTGTAAGAGTAACTAGGATTAATTTTATTTTTAAATATTTTCTTATGGATAGATCTGTTTTGCTGAGAATTGATGCTGTCTGAAATAAGCCTGAGATTCCGTTCCAGGACAGGAACAGGATTGCTAGCAGGAAGCGGATTTGTATGATCAGACCTGTATCGGTCAGAGCGGCAATTCCGTTTGTTACTTCCGTACAACCAATAATTAGCAGCTTTAAAACCGTATTTCCAATCGGAAGCGATTTCAGCATTTCAGAAAAAATGGAAAACATTATGACATAACCACATATTTTAATCAGTGTTTCAAATCCGTTTATAATACCGGCGTCAATGATTTGCATATTTAATTGAAATCTTGATGCCGTGTTTTTTTGTGTTGAAACATTCTTTCCGAAAATAATAAGACAGAGAATTCCAAAAAGAAACGGGAGCCCATAAAGAAGTAGATACGGAAGAGGACTTGCTGGAAAGCCAAGCTGTTCCCGCAACACAGCAGTAACAAAAACCGGACTTAAATTATTGGTAAAGCAGCAAAGTATGGAAGCATTTTCCTTTGAAATCCATCCTTCACGGTAACAGTCGGCTGTCAGTTTACTGCCAATCGGAAAGCCGAATAGAAAACCGCAGATAATAATATACCATTCCCATTTGATTTTTTTATGAAAAGAAGCAAACAGATTGGAACTGAGTATGATATAGGACAAAATCGAAAATGGAAGCAGTGTCGGAAGCAACTGTTCAAACCATAGAGATAATCCGTTTTTGGACGCAGTAAGGGCGGCGGAAGGGGCAAAAATAAAATACAGAACCATAATCAATAAAACAAAAATGCAACTCATTTTTTTCATGTTTTAATTTTATGTAAACAGAGAGGATGCTATGATTGTTCGTTTAGATAAATTTCTTGCAGATGCCGGTATCGGTACAAGGAGTGAAGTAAAAAAATACATTAAGGCAAAACAGGTTACGGTCAATAAAGAGCCGGCGAAAGGTCCCGAACAGAAAATCTGCCCGGAAAATGATTGTATTTGCTGTGGGGGAAAAGAAATTCGAAATATATCCTTTTTTTATTATATGTTTCACAAGCCGGCAGGATATGTCACTGCGCGTCATGATGAGGTGGAACAGACAGTAATGGATTTTTTCCCGGATTTTGTCAAAAAAAAGGGAACTTTGGTTGGAAGGCTTGACAAGGATACAGAAGGACTGCTTCTTGTCACAAATGATGGGGAACTCAATCACCGCCTTACCAGCCCCGCCTATCATTTAGAGAAAACCTATTATGCCAGATTAAATGCTCCGGTTTCTCCAGATGCAGTTGAACAATTCGCGAATGGAATTGATATAGGAGATGATAAACCAACGCTCCCCGCAAATCTGACGATTTTCCCTGTCGAAGAGACTCAGACGGAATCCATTTATTCAGCAAAGCTTACCATCTGTGAAGGTCGTTTTCATCAAGTGAAGAGGATGTTCCATGCAATTGGCTCCGAGGTTATTTATTTGAAGAGAGTGTCTATGGGAGGGGTGACCCTTGGTAATCTGCCCAGAGGAGAGTACCGGGAACTGACAGAAAAAGAAGTGATGGAATTGAAGCAGGCTGTATCCTGCAAAAGAGAAAAGAAGGAGGTTAAAAAGTATGAAATATGAAGGATATCTTCCAATTTCAAAAGAAGATATGGCAGAACGCGGAATCTCACAGTTAGACTTTGTCTATGTGTGCGGAGATGCTTATGTGGACCATCCGTCATTCGGACATGCTATTATTGCACGCCTTTTGGAGTCACATGGGTATTCAGTCGGTATCATTGCCCAGCCGGACTGGAAGGATGATGCGTCCATTTCTATACTTGGAGAACCGCGCCTTGGTTTTTTAGTATCGGCCGGAAATATGGATTCCATGGTCAATCACTATTCTGTTTCCAAAAAGCGAAGAAGTACGGATTCCTATTCGCCGGGCGGTGTTATGGGAAAACGTCCGGATTATGCAACCGTGGTGTATTGCAACCTGATCCGTCATACCTATAAAAACACGCCCATCATTATTGGTGGAATTGAGGCAAGTCTTCGAAGGCTTGCTCATTATGATTACTGGTCTAATAAGGTCAAACGTTCCATCCTGTTGGATTCTGGGGCTGATCTCATTTCTTATGGGATGGGTGAACATAGTATTGTGGAAATTGCTGATGCGTTAAATGCAGGAATTCCTGTACGTGACATAACATTTGTGGATGGAACGGTATACAAAACCAAAAATCGTGATATTATTTATGATGCCATCGAATTACCGGATTATGATGAAATCAAATCCGACAAACGTCTGTTTGCAGAGAGTTTTTATAAGCAGTATTGCAATACCGATCCTTTTTCTGGAAAACGTCTGTTTGAGCCATACGGCGGTACAACATATGTGGTACAGAATCCTCCTGCGAAACCGCTTTCCCAGGAGGAGATGGATGCTGTTTACGCACTTCCTTATATGCGCAACTATCATCCGTCTTATGAGGAAGCAGGTGGGATTCCTGCAATTCGTGAGATAAAATTTTCATTGATTAGTAACCGCGGATGTTTTGGTGGTTGCAGCTTTTGTGCACTCACATTTCATCAGGGAAGAATCATTCAGACAAGAAGTCATAATTCAATTATTGAGGAAGCCAAAAAGATTACAGAGGATCCTGATTTTAAAGGATATATTCATGATGTAGGCGGACCGACCGCTAATTTTCGGTCACCAGCCTGCTCAAAGCAGTTGACAAAAGGTGCTTGTCCGAATCGGCAATGCCTGTTTCCTCAGCCTTGCAAAAACCTTGAGGTTAATCATAAAGATTATATTGAACTGCTTCGCAAATTACGTGAACTTCCACATGTAAAAAAAGTTTTTATTCGTTCCGGTATTCGATTTGACTATCTGATGTATGATAAAGACCGTTCATTCCTGCGGGAACTCTGTGAATACCACGTGAGTGGACAACTAAAGGTTGCGCCGGAACATATTAGCAACAATGTGTTAAGCAAGCTTGGGAAACCTCCGGTGGAGGTGTACAACCGTTTTGTTAAAGCATACAAGGAAATGAATCAAAAACTTGGAAAGGAGCAATATCTGGTTCCTTATCTGATGTCCTCCCATCCTGGATCAACCCTGAAGGAGGCCATCGAGCTTGCTGAGTATTTGCGTGACCTTGGGTATATGCCGGAGCAGGTACAGGATTTTTATCCGACACCGTCTACGATTTCAACCTGTATGTATTATACCGGTCTTGATCCACGGACAATGGAACCGGTTTATGTGGCAACGAATCCACATGAAAAGGCAATGCAACGAGCACTGATCCAGTATCGCAATCCAAAGAATTATGATCTGGTATATGAAGCACTTATGAAAGCAGGACGGCAGGATTTGATTGGCTTTGACAAGAAATGTTTGATCCGACCAAGACGTTACGGTGGCGGAACGGATTCAAAGAACACGGGAAAACGCCAACGTGGACCTTCTTCAAATCCATCCAAACAAAAATCAGAACATAAGCGTAAGAAAAGGACTATCCGCAATATTCATAAGAAAAAGGGAAGTAATACATCATCTTAAATTAAACTGGAAGTTGAGATCATTTATGAGAGAATTTATTATTGGTACAAACGAGGATAACCAGCGCCTCGACAAATATTTAAAAAAACTTCTTCCCAATGCCTCTTCTGGCTTTCTGTATAAGATGCTTCGCAAGAAGAACATTACGTTAAGAGGAAAGAAGGCAACTGGGAAGGAAATGATTCACTGCGGAGATAAGGTATCGGTATTTTTCAGTGAGGAGACACTCCTTAGGTTCATGCAGAACACGAAGGCCGTTGAAGATGAGTATCAAATGCTTAAAAAACTGCCCATGAAAGGGCTTAAGATTATTTATGAGGATAAAGATATTCTTATCGCCGATAAACCGTATAATATGCTTTCTCAAAAAGCCAAGCCTGAAGATCTGAGTGCAAACGAATATCTTCTCGGTTACCTGATTCGGTCCGGAACCCTTCAACTTGAAGAGTGTGCGACCTTTCGACCATCTGTGTGCAACCGGCTCGATCGTAATACGACAGGACTTTTACTGATGAGTAAATCCTTAGCGGGAGCTCAGCTGCTATCAAAAGCTCTGAGAGAGCGAACGATTCGGAAATATTACCGTGCAGCTGTCTTGGGACATATTGAGAAAAAGGCACATTTAACCGGCTGGCTTCTCAAGAACGAAGAGACCAATCAGGTATCTATCCTGGATCATGAAGTCCCGGGAGCGGCTGCCATTGAGACATCCTATGAGCCAGTTGCTTATGCAGATGGAATTACATTGCTTGAGATTCATCTCATCACCGGACGCACTCATCAGATCCGTGCACATTTATCTGCCACCGGACATCCGATTATTGGAGACATGAAGTACGGTGATGCAAAGATAAATCAGAAGTATTATGAACACAATCATGTAAACCATCAGCTCCTTCATGCATACCGCCTGGAATTTCCGGATGGACGAACATATATCGCCCCATTGCCAAAGATATTTGATCTACTGTTCACCAAATGTTAAGTGCTTGCTGAAATTATAGTATATTGGTATTCATAGAGGGTTCCACAATTATAACTTTATATAGTATAATAATGTAACGTTATCACATGAAACGTCAATAAAAATTTCATGAAAGCAATTGCTCGTACGAAGGAGAACTTGATATGGCAACATGGAATTCCAGAGGACTCAGAGGATCAACTCTTGAAGACCTTCTAAACCGTACAAATGAAAAGTATGCAGAGCATGGACTTGCTCTCATTCAGAAAATTCCAACACCGATCACACCGATCAATATCGACAAGGAGACACGTCATATTACTCTGGCCTACTTTGACCAGAAAAGTACCGTGGATTATATCGGTGCCGTACAAGGAATTCCAGTTTGTTTTGACGCAAAGGAATGTAATACGGACACGTTTCCTCTTGCCAACATTCATGAGCATCAGGTAAAATTCATGGAACAGTTTGAGAAGCAGGAGGGAATTGCCTTTATCCTGATTTCATTTACTCACAGGGATGAATTCTATTATCTGCGATTTGAGGATCTGAAAATCTTCTGGAAGAGAGCAGAACAAGGTGGACGGAAAAGTTTTCGTTATGAAGAACTTGACCCAGCCTTTTTCCTTCCGAAGGAGTCCGGAATACTTGTCCCATATCTTCCAATGATTCAACGTGATTTGGATACAAGGGATTGACAATTGTCCTATTTTCCCATATAATAGCACTGATTTTATTTTGTTACCGAATTATCACGGTATCACTTTACTATATTAAAGCGAGAGGTTAGATTATGACAGACCAAATGTTACATACACCGGATGGTGTCCGGGATATCTATAACGGAGAATGCAGCCAGAAGCTGTTACTGCAGGACAAGCTACATGATGTATTGCGTCGGTATGGTTACCGGGATATCCAGACACCAACCTTTGAGTTTTTTAATATTTTCAGCAAAGAGATTGGAACCATTCCTTCTAAAGATTTGTATAAATTCTTTGATAAGGATGGAAATACGCTGGTTCTGCGTCCGGATTTCACACCATCCATTGCAAGAAGTGCGGCAAAATACTATACAGAGGATGATATGCCTGTAAAACTATGTTATATGGGGAATACCTTTATTAATTCTTCCTCCTATCAGGGTCGGTTGAAAGAGACTACGCAGTGTGGTGCGGAATTGATTGGGGATGGCAGTGTGGCGGCTGATGCTGAGATTCTGGCGATGGTCGTGGACTCATTAAAAAGTAGCGGACTGAAAGATTTTCAGATTTCTGTAGGGCATGCACAGTTTTTCCGCGGACTTGTTGAGGAAGCAGGACTAAGCGAGGAGGCTGAGGACGAGCTTCGTGAGCTGCTCAACAACAAAAATTTTTTTGGAGTGGAGGAATTTGTTGAAAAATTAAACCCGGAAGATGCTTTAAAAGAGCTTTTTCTTATGCTCGGAAGCTTTGAGACGCAGGTGGAGGAGCTTGCTCGTGCAAAAAAACTTTCTTGCGGGTATCCAAGAATTCTTTCTGCAATTACAGATTTAGAAAAGCTTGATTCCTATTTGAGACTCTATGGAATTGAAAAATATGTGTCTTTTGAGCTTGGAATTATCAGTAATTATCATTACTATACCGGTATTATCTTTGCAGGGTATACGTTTGGAACGGGTGAGCCGGTTGTCAAGGGTGGACGTTATGATAAGCTGCTTACTTATTTTGGAAAAAATGCACCTTCCATCGGTTTTGGAATTGTTGTTGATCAACTGATGGCAGCACTCTCAAGGCAGAAAATTTCTCTTGCCGTTTCAGAGGAGAGTGTACTTTTAATCTATCGTGAAGAAATCATTGAAAAAGCAATCCAGAAAGCGCAGAAGCTTCGAGAACAGGGAAGTATTGTGACAATGATTCCGGCAGATACAGATCATAAAAAGGATGATTATATCAACTACGCTATGAAAAACCATATCGCAAAAGTTGATTTTATGGATGATGAAACATAGGAGAACAGAATGGAAGAGAAGAGATATTTGACCTTTGCACTTGGCAAAGGGCGTTTGGCAAAAAAAACATTGCAGTTGTTTGAAAAAATCGGAATCACCTGCGAAGAAATTAAGGATCCGGATACCCGTAAATTAATCTTTGTCAATGAGGAACTGCGTCTTCGCTTTTTTCTCGCAAAAGGGCCGGATGTTCCGACTTATGTAGAATACGGTGCTGCAGATATCGGAATTGTAGGAAAAGACACAATTCTGGAAGAGGGGCGCAATATATATGAGGTTTTAGATCTCGGATTTGGAAAGTGCCGTATGTGTATCTGCGGACCGGAGAGTGCAAGAGATCTTTTGCAACATCATGAACAAATTCGTGTGGCAACCAAGTATCCACATATTGCCAAGGATTATTTTTATAACAAAAAGCATCAGACTGTGGAGATCATAAAGTTGAATGGCTCCATTGAGCTGGCTCCGATTGTGGGCTTGTCCGAAGTGATTTGTGATATTGTTGAGACAGGAACAACTTTGCGGGAAAATGGACTTACTGTTTTGGAAGAGGTATGCCCATTGTCTGCCCGTGTCGTTGTCAATCAGGTAAGTATGAAGATGGAAAATGAACGGATCACCCAATTGATTCGTGATCTGAAAACGGTTATTTAAGGAGGAGTATCATGAGAATTCAAAAACTGACAGCAGATACAAGGAAAGACATATTAGAAAATCTTCTCAAGAGAAGTCCGAACAATTATGGTGAATTTGAAGGGCGCGTGAATGCAATCATCGAAGAGGTCAGAACCAATCGCGATGAGGCAGTTTTTTCCTATACCAAACAGTTTGACGGCGCGGATATTAATGCTCAGAATATTCTTGTAACAGAAGAGGAAATTAAAGAAGCATACGAACAGGTGGATGAAACTTTACTTGAAGTTATTCGTAAATCTCTTGTCAATATAAAAAAATATCATGAAAAGCAGGTACAGAATTCGTGGTTTACAACAGAGGATGGGGTCATTTTAGGTCAGAAGGTAACGCCTCTTGCCATCGCTGGCGTTTATGTTCCGGGTGGGAAGGCAGTTTATCCTTCTTCTGTTCTCATGAATGTGCTTCCGGCAAAGGTTGCAGGTGTAGATCGGATTATTATGTGTACGCCTCCGGGAAAGGATGGTAAGGTATATCCTTCCACCTTAGTCGCTGCAAAGGAAGCCGGCGTAGATGAAATCTACAAGGTAGGTGGTGCACAGGCAATTGCAGCAATGGCCTTCGGAACAGAGAGTATTCCAAAGGTTGACAAAATTGTCGGACCTGGAAATATTTATGTTGCTCTTGCTAAAAAGGCTGTATTTGGTTATGTCAGCATTGATTCTATTGCCGGACCAAGTGAGATTCTGGTTCTCGCTGACGAGACTGCAAATGCGCGTTATGTAGCAGCAGATCTGTTATCACAGGCAGAACATGATGAGATGGCATCTGCAATCTTAATTACAACAAGTGAAGTGCTTGCTCAAAAAGTATCCGCAGAGGTTGATCAGTTTGTTTCGGAATTATCGAGAAAAGAAATAATCCAAAAATCACTGGATAATTATGGATATATTCTGGTTGCTGATAATATGGATGATGCTATCGACGCAGTCAATGAAATTGCATCTGAACACATGGAGATTGTGACAGCAGATCCATTCCATATAATGACAAGAATTCGTAATGCCGGAGCAATCTTTATTGGAGAGTATTCCTCTGAGCCTCTTGGTGATTATTTTGCCGGACCAAACCATGTGCTTCCAACCAATGGAACTGCCAAATTTTTCTCTGCACTGTCCGTGGATGATTTTATCAAGAAATCCAGTATTATCTCTTATTCAAGGGAAGCTCTTGAGAAAGTACATGAAGATATTGAACAGTTTGCAGAATGCGAAAAACTGACAGCACATGCCAATTCTATTCGTGTTCGTTTTGAAAAGTAAAGGAGAACAATCGTTATGTCTGATCGTACAATATCACAACAGAGAACGACAAAGGAGACTGATATCAAAGTAAATTTGAACCTTGATGGAACTGGTAAATCAGAGATCAATACCGGAATCGGTTTTTTTGACCATATGCTGGAGGGCTTTTCCAAACATGGTTTTTTTGATCTGATGCTAAACTGTAAGGGAGACCTTCATGTGGACAGTCATCACACAATTGAGGATTGTGGAATTGTTCTTGGCAATGCAATTCGGGAAGCTCTTACAGATAAAAAAGGCATTCGTCGTTTTGGCAGCTGTATTCTTCCGATGGATGAAACCCTTGTCTTATGTGCAGTTGATTTGTCTGGACGTCCGTATCTGGCTTTTGATGGAACATTTACAACTGAGCGGATTGGTGACATGGATACTGAAATGGTACGGGAATTTTTTTATGCAGTATCTTACAGTGCAGGAATGAATCTTCACGTAAAAGTGTTAAACCCGGGAAATAACCACCATATGGCCGAGGCTATGTTTAAAGCCTTCGCCCGTGCACTGGATGAGGCCGTAACGATTGATTCAAGAATTCAGGGAATTCTGTCAACGAAAGGAAGTTTATCATAAATGGAACAAAAAAACATTGTCGCAACAATCTACTTAAAAGATGGCAAATCCGTACGCTCTATGACGGATTTCACACCAATAGATGATGTATACCAGCTTTGTCAGCTCTACAATGACAGTGGTATCGACAAGATCATGATCTTTGATTTGTCCACCAATGATGAGGAACATGAGAAAAATATTCAGACTATTAAAAATATCAATCGAAATCTTGAAATAAAAGTGTGTGCTGGTGGCAATATCAACCGTTTGGAGGATGTTAAAAAGCTTCTCTATGCGGGATGTCTGCAAGTGATTTTAAATGCCTCGAAACCATCCAGCGTTGGACTTGCAGGTGAGGCTAGTGCTCGTTTCGGGAAGGATCGGATTCTGGTATCAGTGAACAACGTGGATTTTATCTTTAAGAATCAGAATATTATGGAAGATACCTTCCATGAGGTTCTAGTGTTAAATCCGGATATTCTGGATGCTCTTGAAAACCTGACCAATATTCCATATGTGGTAAACCTTCCGGAATTTGATTACAATCAGGTTGTTCATTTGCTGAAAAGCCAGAAAATCCGCGGAATCGCCGGTCCCTATATCAATGATCCAAGTACCGATGTTATGAAGTTAAAGTCGATGCTGTCCCAGGATGGAATAAAGATGGACAATTTTGCACCGGATCTGCACTGGTCAGATCTTAAACTGAATTCTGACGGAATGGTACCTGTCATTGTTCAGGATTATCGGACAGATGAAGTTTTGATGCTTGCTTATATGAATGAGGAGGCATTCAATACAACGATAAATATCGGGAAAATGACTTATTGGAGCCGAAGCCGCCAGGAACTTTGGACGAAGGGACTGACCTCTGGACATATCCAGTATGTCAAAGCTTTGACAGCAGACTGTGACTTTGATACGATTCTTGCAAAGGTTTCTCAGGTCGGATCTGCCTGTCATACCGGTAACCGTACCTGCTTTTTCAATAAAATTGTACAGAAGGAATATGTTGAGAAGAATCCACTCAAAGTATTAGAAAGTGTATACGATATTATCAAAGAGAGCAAAGACAATCCCAAGGAAGGTTCTTATACCAAGGATCTGTTTGAAAAAGGCATTGACAATATTTTGAAAAAGCTAGGGGAAGAGTGCACGGAGATTGTGATTGCAGCGAAAAATCCTGATTCTTTGGAAGGAATCAAGCATGAGGTTTCGGATTTTCTATATCACTGCATGGTTTTGATGGTAGAAAAGGGTGTGACCTGGGAAGAAATTGCCAATGAATTGTCGCAACGCTGAGAGAGGTATTTATGAAAAAACTAGCTTTAAGTGATGAAATATTAATGCAGATTGAGAAGCCGGCCAGATATATTGGAAACGAGCTGAACTCAGTTGTAAAGGACACATCGCAGATTCGTTTTGCGATGTGTTTTCCTGATGTATATGAGATTGGCATGTCACATCTTGGCATTCAGATTCTCTATGATATGTTCAACCGCAGAGAAGATACCTGGTGTGAGAGGGTTTATTCTCCGTGGCCGGATCTTCACAAAATCATGAAGGAACAGCACATTCCGCTTTTTGGTCTTGAGTCGCAGGAACCAATCAAAAATTTTGATTTTATCGGTCTGACACTGCAATATGAGATGTGCTATACAAATATCCTGCAGATTCTGGATCTGGCACAGGTTCCGCTTCTGGCGAAAGACCGGACGGACGATGACCCAATCGTTTTAGGTGGAGGTCCATGTTCCTACAATCCTGAACCGATCGCTGCCTTTTTTGACTGTTTCTATATTGGCGAGGGAGAAATCCAGTACAATGCTTTTCTTGATCTGTACAAGGAAATGCATTCGAAAAACTATTCCCGAAAATCTTTCCTGCATGAAGCAGCAAAGATTGAAGGCATATATGTTCCTTCTCTCTATGAAGTAAGCTATAAATCAGACGGAACGATTTCAGCATTTACACCACTTTATGATGATATTCCAGCTACCATTAAAAAGCAGGTGGATATGGATCTGACAGAAGCTGTTTATCCGGAAAAACCCGTTGTGCCATTTATCAAGGCAACGCAGGATCGTGTTGTGCTTGAAATCCAGCGTGGCTGTATCAGAGGCTGCCGTTTTTGTCAGGCAGGTATGATTTACCGTCCGAATCGCGAAAAGGATGTGGAACGTTTAAAAGAGCTTGCTCACACGATGCTGGCAGAGACAGGATATGAGGAAATTTCGCTAAGCTCTTTAAGTTCCTCAGATTATTCCCAACTGGAGGAACTGATCAATTTTCTGATCGAGGAATGCAGCAAAAAGCATGTAAATATTTCCCTGCCATCCTTGCGGATAGATGCTTTTTCCCTCGATATTATGCAAAAAGTACAGGATATCAAAAAAAGCAGTCTGACCTTTGCACCGGAAGCTGGATCTCAACGTCTTCGCAATGTCATCAACAAAGGGCTTACGGTTGACAATATATTAAGTGGCTCCAGAGAAGCTTTTCTAGGTGGCTGGAACAAAGTGAAGCTCTATTTTATGTTGGGACTTCCAACGGAAACCGAAGAGGACATGCGTGCGATTCCAGAGCTTGCCAACGACATCGCAGCTCTCTATTACGAGACTGTTCCAAAGGAACAGCGGAACGGAAAATGCCAGATTACCATCAGTACATCTTTCTTTGTGCCAAAGCCATTTACCCCTTTCCAGTGGGCAACGATGCTTGATCCTTCCGACTATCTGGAGCGGGCGAAGATTGTCAATGACCATGTGAAGGAGCAGCTGAACCACAAGAGTATCCGCTACAACTGGCACGAAGCAGATGTAACGGTTTTGGAAGGGATTCTCGCCAGAGGAGACCGGAAGATTTCCGAGGCAATTCTCTATGTTTACCAGCATGGGGGATTTTTTGATGCATGGTCTGAATATTTTAATTTTAATTTATGGTTGGAGGCATTTGATGCCTGCGACATTGATATGGATTTTTATACCAAACGCCCACGTCAGGAAGACGAGATTTTCCCATGGGATTTCATTGATGTGGGAGTATCCAAGGATTTTCTGCTACGGGAATGGAGAACTGCACATAACGAGCTTGTAACACCAAACTGCCGGATGCGGTGTTCCGGATGCGGTGCAAGACAATTTGATGGAGGTGTCTGCTTTGAAAATCAGAATTAAGTTCCGAAAATGGGGCGTTATGAAATTTATCGGACACCTGGATATGATGCGCTATTTCCAGAAAGCTGTCCGCAGGGCAAATATTGATATCCGATACTCAGAAGGATTTTCTCCACACCAGATCATGTCCTTTGCGGCACCGCTTGGTGTCGGCATTACAAGCGATGGGGAATATTTTGACATCGAGGTCCATTCAACGGCTTCTTCTAAAGAATCCATTGCAGCATTGAATCAGACAATGGTTGACGGGGTCGAAGTGACTTCATATGTGAAACTTCCGGATAATTCCAAAACAGCTATGTCCATTGTAGCTGCCGCAGATTACCGGTTAAGTTACAAAGAAGGATATGAAAGCCCTTATTCTGTACAGGAGTGGAAGGAAATTCTCACAAGAGAGTTTTACAATCAGCCATCCTTTTTGATCACAAAAAAGACGAAAAAGAGTGAGCGGAAAGTGGACTTAAAGCCGTTGGTATACGCTTTTTCCGTAGAGGAGCATGACGGAGAGCCGTCTTTCTTTTTAAAAGTGTCTACCGGAAGTATAGACAATATCAAGCCGGAACTTGTGCTTTCATCGGTCTACGAGAAAATGGGGATTCCCTATAACGAAAACGCCATTCAGATCCACCGTATGGAGGTTTTTGCGCGGGATGAGTCGGGTAAGCTGATTCCGCTGGATGCCCTCGGAGAGGAAATCAGATAAGATGAATCGATTAGTGATTACCCGGTTTGAACACCGGCAGAATCATTACACCGCCTACATCATTTTGGATGAAAAGCGGAAACTGAAAGAACTGCAGGTATTTGAACCAGAGAATAAAACACTGATAGGCCATATTTATGTTGGTTATGTGGAGAAAATCGTACCCAATATCAATGCTGCATTCGTGCGCATCGCAGATAAACAGAAATGTTATCTGCCCCTGGAGGATGTACAATCGCCGGTATATACAAAAAAACTGTCAAAAAAACAAAAATTGTGTGAAGGAGATGAACTACTGGTACAAGTGACAAAGGATGCCGTTAAGACGAAGGATCCGGTTGTAAGTACCAGGCTCACACTGCACGGACATTATTGTTTACTGACGACGGAGAATACCAACCTTGGTGTATCAAAGAAATTATCACAGGACCAATCTGAGGAGCTTCGTAAGATAACGCAACAGCTATGCAGCAGACATGAGCAACAGGGATACGGTCTGGTTCTTCGCACAAATGCAGCCACAGCCTCTGAACAGGAACTAACCGAAGATATACAAAATGTTGTGAATCAATTTAATACTTTGATGAAACAGGCAAAAAGCAGCCGTCCCGGAAAGCTTCTGCATCGTAACCTGCCGGGATATCTGTCCAGACTAAAATCTACGCCATTAGAAAATGTGGATCAGGTTCTTACCGACTGTGCCGACCTGCATCAGGAGATCTCATCATATATGCCACAGCTTGTTCAAACAGGGCAGTTACACCTGTATCAAGATGACGCCGTCAGCCTTGCGACTCTGTATCATCTTCGCAGCAGCATAGATGAATTGGTTGGGAATCGGGTCTGGCTGGATTCCGGCGCCAACATTATTATTGAATCCCTGGAAACACTTACCGTTATTGATGTAAACAGCGGGAAAAACCAGTCGAAGAAACCGGAAACACTGTTTCATATCAATGTAGAAGCAGCAAAAGAAATTGCACGGCAGCTGCGTTTACGCAACATTTCCGGTATGATCATTATCGATTTTATTAACATGAAATCGGAGGAGCAGCGGAATACTTTGATCCGTGTCATCAGGGAGGAATTGAAAAAGGACTCCGTTCCGGCAAAATTTATTGATATTACAAAGCTTGGTTTGGTAGAACTGACAAGAAAGAAAGTCTATAAGTCAATGCGTGAGATATTTTTTTCATGATTTTTTGTGCAAATTAAGGAAAGTACTTATTAACCTGCGTGTTCTCATATTTGACCGCCATGCAAAATACGTATCAGGGAAAAAAGTTGTTGACGGATAAAGTCAACTATGCTATTATACTCTAGTATGCCGCACAGTGAGGTAGAAGACTGTAGTAATACAGCACCGTAACTGGCGAGTAATGATAAATAGGAGGTGCCATATGTACGCAATTATAGCAACAGGTGGTAAACAGTACAAAGTATCCGAAGGCGATATCATTACCATTGAAAAGCTTGGAGTTGATGCTGGTGAGAAGGTTACTTTTGATCAGGTATTAGCAGTTTCCGGTGACGATATGAAGGTTGGTAATCCAACTGTAGCTGGAGCAACTGTTGAGGCTTCTGTCATCAAAGAGGGCAGAGCTAAGAAGGTAATCGTTTACAAGTACAAGAGAAAAACCGGTTATCACAAGAAGAACGGTCATAGACAGGCGTTTACTCAGGTTAAGATTGACAAGATTAATGGATAATCGATAGGAATTGTTATATGATAACTATAACGATTTTTCAGAATCATGATCAGGTAACGGGTTTCCGTTGCATCGGACATGCAGGGTATGCAGAATATGGAAGTGATGTGGTTTGTGCTGGAGTTTCGATTCTTGTCATTAATACCATCAATTCCATCGAAGCATTTTCTTCTTCCTCGTTTCAACTAGAGACAGAGGAGGACTCGGGACTTATTGATTTTGAGTTTGATCAGAGTGCAGATCACAATGCAGCGCTTCTGATAAACTCCATGATTCTGGGCTTGCAAGGAATACAAAGTGATTATGGGAATGATTATATCATTCTTGATTTCAAGGAGGTGTAAGACATGTTGAATATGAACCTTCAGTTTTTTGCTCACAAAAAGGGAGTTGGTTCTACAAAGAACGGTCGTGATTCCGAGTCTAAGAGATTAGGCGCAAAGAGAGCAGACGGACAATTCGTAAAGGCTGGTAATATTCTCTACAGACAGCGTGGTACTAAGATTCGCCCAGGTGTGAATGTAGGTATCGGCGGAGATGATACATTATTTGCTAAGGTTGATGGTGTATTAAGATTCGAGAGAGTAGGAAGAGACAAGAAGCAGGCTTCTGTTTATCCGGTAAACGAATAAGATTGATGTAGACCCGACTAATGAGTAGCCGGGTCTATTTCTTTTATTTCGAACAAAGATTTCATTTAATTTGCACAGATTCAGGAGTGACTATGTTTGCAGATCGCGCAAAAATTATAATCAAATCAGGAAAAGGTGGAGATGGACATGTGTCTTTTCGCCGTGAAAAATATGTGCCTGACGGAGGCCCGGATGGCGGAGATGGCGGAAAAGGCGGGGATATCGTCTTTGTTGTAGATGAAGGATTGAATACACTTACCGATTACAGACACCGCCGGAAATTTGCGGCTGAACCGGGGCAGGAGGGT
>JALFLB010000039.1 GCA_022775045.1 Agathobacter sp.
TGCACCCTCTTTTGGCTGTTCAGTACAAGATACAATGACTGTCATACACTTTTGGCTCTGTTTTATGAGGTAAATATTTAAAGAAAAGACTGAAAAATCAATGATTTAGGGCTTGACATTATAGGAAGGGAGTATGAAAAGAGACTATAAAAAGTACTTAAGTAAACTTCTGCTTATAGCAGTACCTATTATACTGAGCAATCTGATCAGTCAGTTTCAAATGCTCATTGACAGAATTTTTCTTGGACATGCTGATAATTTATATATGAGTGCACTGTCTAATGTTACGGCACCTATGTGGGCAACGATGTCATTTTGCTTTTCATTGGCAGCAGGTGCTTCTATTTTGATTAGTCAGAATGTTGGAGCAGGTGACAGAGTAAATATTGAAGAATATGCAGGGGCAATGATTAAATACAATAACATTATACCAATCCTGCTGTTTTTCTTTTGGCTGTTACTATCAGAACCGGTATTTAAACTTATGGGTGTATCCGAAAATCTGATGCCAATGTGTTTAAGTTAC
Organism: Agathobacter sp.; assembly: GCA_022775045.1. Lineage (GTDB taxonomy): Bacteria > Bacillota > Clostridia > Lachnospirales > Lachnospiraceae > Roseburia. The sequence goes on from JALFLB010000039.1 coordinate 527, forward strand.
TCCAGATTTTATGCTCCGGTATTTATTCTTACCGGATTAGGCGGATCTTTAAGCGTCATTCTTCAGACATCAAATTACACAAAACCTATGGTTGTGTATGGAGTGATACGTGCAGGGCTTAATATTGCCCTGGATTATATTCTGATTTATGGAAAGCTTGGATTTCCGGCTCTTGGAATAAAAGGAGCTGCAATAGCAACCGTAATAGCCGAATATTTGGGAGCAGTGTTCATCACGTATGTTTTTATTACAAGTAATCAGTTAGTTACCAGACCTTCTATGAAAGGGGTAAAAGCGGCTAAGCTGTCCACTTACCTTAGATCAGCAAGGCTTGGAGTAAACACTGCTCTTGAAGATTTTGCATGGAATATTGGTAATTTATGTTTAATCAGGATTTTGAATACCATTAATGAATTTGCAGCAGGTATCTATTCGATTATATTTGGGGTGGAAGTGTTGGCTGTTGTGATTGTAGGTGCGATTGGAACCAGTACCATGACATTAACCTCGGAGGCAACCGGTAAGAAAGATCTGGCACAGTACAAGGGTGTCTGTATATGTGCATATGGATTGTGTGCAATTGTCGCAGTGGTTATGCTTATTTTGGGAATTACAATTCCAGAACAGATTATAGCAATATTTACAAAGGATACCTCCGTTATTGCAACAAGCAGTGTGTATTTATTGATTGTGGGAATTAATCTTTTTTCAAAGTCTGCGAATATCATTATCGGAAATGGGATTCGTGGAAGTGGGGATACCAAATGGATGCTCTATACACAGATTTTTGGAACAATAGGAATTGTCGGAGTGGCGGCATTCTTCGTATATATCTGTAGGTTTGGAATTACCGGAGTATTTCTGGCTGTTCTGGTAGATGAAGCGGTAAGAGCGGTCATAAATTTATGCAAATATTTGAGAATTATTAAAAAGTGGGGGAGTTAAATTAAAAATTGTATTTCATTCTTTAAAATGTTATAGTAAAAATGAGAAAACCAGATAGTTACATTTTGAAGTAAAGTGAGGGGCGGTTATGGAGAAAAACAGGCGAGAGGGCTTAAGCGTCAGAATCGGAAGAACTTTTACAATAATACTGAGGCGGGCGTTGCTGATTGTATGTGTGGAATCGGTATTGCTCAGCGGTATTATGGCAGTGTTGTACACTCTGAAAGAAAATGAGAGTTCTGTAGTGGAATATACAGAGGAGATGGATCGGGCCATGCAGAGCAAGGTCAGTATGCTGGATGCAGTTGCATCTGGAATCAGCAGCGGAACGATTCAGGAAAAAGAGGATGTTTTAGCGTATGTGGATTCCATGGTGGAGATGGATGATCAAATTTCGGCAGTGTATAGTTGTTATGATGAGAATGTAACGATTATGAGCGGTGGATGGGAACCGCCGGCAGATTTTATTGTGACTGAGCGGGAATGGTACAAGTGTGCACAGGAAGAACCGGAGAAGGTATATATTTCCGATCCGTATGTGGATATGCAGACAGGCGGAATCTGTATTACATTGGCAAAGGCAACCTATCGCAACGGGAAGGTCGCCGGTGTGGTAGGAATGGATATGTATATGGATAATCTGGTTTCTTTGATTGAGAACAGTTATACGTCAAACAGTTATGTATTCTTGACTACTGCTGATGGAACCGTGCTTGTGCATCCGAATGATTCCTACGCGCTGACAGCGGACAGTACACCTACAGTTAAGAATGTTAATTCCGGACGTTACCAGTCTCTTACAAAGGGAGATATGAAGACAAAAATCTTTTTGGACTATAAAGGTGGACTTAAGTTCGGCATTGGGGATACTTCGGCGGTGACCGGCTGGAAGGTTGTTGCGGTGAAGACGTTGTATCAGATCCTGATATTTTTTGTGTTGATTATTGCACTGAATCTGACCATTTATTTTGTGACACTTTCCATTACCAAGAAGTATGTCAGCGAAAAGAGCGGTGTCTTGTTCCGTCCGCTAGAGTCCATAAGTGGCAAGATGATGCAGGTGGCACAGGGTGATTTGTCTGTAGTATTTGATGAGGAAAAGAATTCAACTGAGATTGAAAGGTTGACGGAATCCATTAATGATACACTTATGAGTCTAAAACATTATATTGGCAGTATTTCGGATACCGTTACAGCGATTTCAGATAAGAATCTGACTGTTTCAATTGATGGCGAATTTAAGGGAAGCTATGTGCAGATTAAAGATGGTCTGGAAAGTATTGTTAGCAATCTGAATGAATCTTTTTTGGAAATCAACAGGGAAACGGAGCGGGTTCTAGAGTTTGCGGACAAGCTTGGGAAGACAACAGAGAGTGTAGCGCAGAGTGCGGCTATGCAGAATGAATCGATTGTCAATGTGTCGGAAGATATGACACAGCTGACGGAGCAGACAAGACAGATTACGGAACGAGCTGTCAATGTACGTGATAATGCAGAGCTTACCAAGGAACATCTGGAGATTGGAAATGGTGAGATGGAACAATTGGTGCAGGCAATGGAGAGCATCGACCGCTGTTATGGACAGATTGCGGAATTTGTCGGTGAAATCCAGAGTATTGCTTCGCAGACGAATCTGCTTTCCTTAAATGCTTCGATTGAGGCTGCGCGTGCCGGAGAAGCAGGAAAGGGTTTTGCGGTTGTCGCAGATGAAATCAGTGCACTTGCTGAATCCAGCGAAAAAGCAAGCCAGAATATCAATAAGCTGATTGCTCAATCCCAGTCTGCAGTTGCGACCGGAAAGGAACTGGTTACTGCTACTTCTGCGACAATTCAGCAGGGAATGAACGATTCAATCCAGTCAAAGCAGCATATGGATGCAATTGTAGAGTTTGTTGAGAATCAGCAGAAAGCAATTGAGGATGTTAACGAGGAATTGAAGGAAGTTGCAAGCCTGGTGGAGAACAATGCAGCAAGTGCCGAGGAGAACGCGGCAATCAGCCAGCAGCTCAATGAATGTGCACAGAGTTTGAAGCAGATGGCGGATTCTTTCCACCTGCGTTAAGAACTTGATGACTTGTAAAAGAAAACTGAATGGAACATCTGCTCTGTTCTCGCATAAGATAAAGGGAATAAGAACAAGGCAGGACATAAAATGAGAGAATTATATCCGGGGGATCAGGGAACCCTTGTACGTTATCTTCAGCTGGCACTTCGGCGTGCGGGACAGCAGGTGACGCTGGACGGAATCTTTGGTCCGAAGACATGCACGGCAGTGGAGCAGGTGACGGGCAGCAGTGGACGCTGTGTGGTGGAGGACGCACAGTGGAATCTGCTGCTTCCGTATTTGAAGGGGTACGTGACGCACACGGTTGCCGCTGGGGACAGTTTATATAAAATTGCACAGATGCATGGAACTACAGTGGAGACAATTCAGGAGGCGAATCCGGGGGTAAGTGCGGACAATCTGATGATAGGGAGTATTCTTGTGGTGCCTCTTTCTTTTTCACTGGTGGCGACAGATGTTCCCTATTCTTCACAGCTGGTGGAGTGGATTGTGGAGGGACTGCAGGCACGTTATCCGTATCTGGAGACTGGAAGTATCGGGCAGAGTGTAATGGGAAGTCCTCTCTGGTACTTAAAGCTTGGCAACGGTCCAACGGAGGTGACCTATAACGCTTCATTCCATGCAAATGAAAATATTACGACGCCCATACTTCTTAAATTCGCAGAGGAACTGTTGGATGCCTATGCAAAGGAGCATACCTACATGGATGTCTATCCGGAGCATCTTTTTGAAGAATTTTCCCTGTACCTGATTCCGCTTGTGAATCCCGATGGTGTGGATCTGGTTAACGGGGTTCTGGACAGTGGTCGCTTTTACCGGCAGGCGGCAAGGATTGCCCAGGGATTTCCGGCAATTCCGTTTCCGGATGGATGGAAGGCGAACATTCAGGGAGTTGATCTGAATCTGCAGTTCCCAGCAGGATGGGAGGAAGCAAAACGCATCAAGTATGCACAGGGCTATGTGAAGCCGGCACCCCGGGATTATGTAGGGATGACGCCTCTGAGTGCACCGGAGAGTATTGCTATGTACAACTTTACCAGAAGCCGGGATTTTGCTCTGATTCTTGCATACCACACCCAGGGGGAGGTTATTTACTGGCGTTTTCTTGACTATAATCCGGAAGGGTCACACGAGATTGCAAAGTATTTTTCAAGTGTGAGCGGATATCGTCTGGAGGAGACTCCGGCGGCATCCGGATATGCTGGTTACAAAGACTGGTTTATCCAGGAGTATGACCGTCCGGGCTATACCATCGAAGCAGGAAAAGGCATGAACCCGTTGCCAATGGAGCAGTTTGATAAAATTTATGCGGATAATGTGGGAATTCTTCTTGGAGGTATGACACAGCTGGAGTAAATTGGATTTGTGCATCCTTTGTCTTTCGTTTATAATGAAATCAGATAGAGAAAGGAAGAAAGCATATGCAGATTCGATTGGAGACAGTTCCGGGAGAAAAAAAGACAATTCTCGAGGCACTGCTTGAGTGTGGCATCACCAGCATACCGACACCCTGCGGCGGTCGGGGGCGGTGTGGAAAGTGTAGCGTGCACATAGAAGGGCAGGAGCAGGAGGTTTTAGCCTGTATCACGGAGGCAAAGTGTGGAATGGTAGTCCGGCTGCCGGATGAGAATGCGCAGGAACAGATTGCGGAGGAAAGCTCCTGCACATCTTATTTGCCGGATCAAGACTATAATCTTGTTGCAGCCTGTGATCTTGGCACGACGACAGTGGTATGCCATCTGATTGATGGAAAGAGCGGTCGGATTCTTGCAACGGCAAGCGAAAGTAATGCACAGCGTATCTACGGTGCGGATGTAGTGTCGCGGATTCAGGCGGCAAAAGAGGGGAAGCTGTCAGAATTACAGAAGCAGATTGTAAATCAGCTAAATAGAATGTTGAAGAATTTGCTGGAGCAAAGCAAAGCTCCTGAAATTGAAATTCTTGCGGTGGCAGGAAATACAGTTATGTGCCATTTGCTGACAGGACTGTCACCGGCTTCGATTGGAGAAGCTCCATTTCTTCCGCAGGATTATTTTGGAAAGATATGTGAGGGAGAAACAATTGGAATACAAAGATGCAGACAGATTTATCTTACACCCGCTGTTTCGGGATATGTGGGAGGGGACATTACGGCAGATCTGCTTGCGGTGACACCGGAGTATGAAGAGGAGGAAATTCTGCTCCTCGATATCGGAACCAATGGGGAGATGGTACTTGGAAAAAAGGGCGATTATGTCTGTTGTGCTGCTGCGGCGGGACCGGCCTTTGAAGGAGCCCAGATTGAGATGGGAATGCCGGCAAAGGAAGGGGCTGTTTCGCATGTGTACCTTGATCAGCGCAGAATTCGTGTGCAGGTGATTGGGGATACAAAGTCTGTTGGAATATGCGGTTCGGGGCTTCTTGATGCCCTTTGCATTTTTCTTCAAATGGGACTGGTCGATAATAGTGGACAAATCAGGAAACAGCAGGAAGTATCTGTAGCTTACCGAAAATATTTGGGGGAGTATGAAAATCAAGCATGTATCTGGCTGACGGATACTGTTTGTGTGACGCAGGCGGATATTCGTAATCTTCAGCTTGCCAAAGCTGCAATCGCTGCCGGCATAGAGATTCTTATGAAGGAGAGAGGGGGTGTCTGGAAAGATGTGAGCCGGCTGGTGCTTGCCGGAGGATTTGGAAGCTTTTTAAAGCCGGAGAGTGCGGCGGCAATCGGGCTCATTCCACGGGAATTGCTCTCAGTGACTTCTTCTGTTGGAAACGCAGCCGGTTCAGGTGCTGTATCAGCAGCCATATCACGGAAAGCAAGACAGGAACTGGAACGAATTCGCAGTAGTATGCATTATCTGGAAATGTCTGCACACCCGGATTTCGCGGATCTGTACCTGAAACATATGGGTTTTTGATGGGGCAGAAAGCCCCCTTGCCCATACGCAGCAAAAATGTGACGCGATTGGGCTAGAACATCAGCCGTTCGCGATTTTTTAGTAATCGTGCTCCATTCACAATTAAAAGGATGCCGGATACAACACCGGTAATTAAAACGCAGATGCCGAGTGCGAGCGTTCCGGCGCCGGTACTTCCCATTGTCTTATATACTTTTTCGCTCATGATAGACCTCCGATACATATTCTGCTCCGAAAACAGGAGTGTTGTAAAGATTATAACATAACCTGTCTTGCTATTCTATAATTTTTGTTATAAAATTGGCATAGATTGTGAAAGGGAGATGGTTATGGCTGATTATATTTTAAGCTGCTGTTCAACAGCAGATCTTACAAAGGATTATTTTAATAAGAGAAATATTCATTATATCTGTTTTCATTTTGAACTGGATGGAAAGTCGTATATGGATGATCTGGGGGAGTCGATTCCCTTTGATAAATTTTACCAGGCGATGGCAGATGGTGCAGATACAAAAACATCACAGATTAATGTGGATGAATTCTGCAGCTATTTTGAACCTTTTTTGCGAGAGGGAAAAGATATTCTTCATTTAACACTTTCTTCCGGAATTTCGGGGGTATACAATTCGGCCTGCATTGCACAGGCAATGCTACAGGAAAAGTACCCGGAACGCAAAATTTATATTGTGGATTCTTTGGCGGCATCTTCCGGCTTTGGACTCCTTATGGATAAGCTTGCAGATTTGCGGGATGAGGGAAAGACTGTTGAGGAACTGTATCAATGGGCTAAAGAGCATAGAAAGCATTTACAGCACTGGTTTTTTACGAGTGATCTGACTTTTTTTATCAAGGGAGGTCGTGTGTCCAAGACAGCCGGATTTATAGGAGGAATGATGAATATCTGTCCACTTCTCAACGTGGATAAGGAGGGCAAACTGACTCCGCGGCAGAAGGTGCGCACAAAGAAAAAAGTAATTCGGGCAATGGTTGATAAAATGGAAGAAAATGCCATTGATGGGCTTGATTATTCCGGAAAGTGCTTTATCAGTCATTCTGCATGTATGGAAGATGCAAAAGCGGTAGCTGAATTGGTGGAGGAGCGGTTTCCAAAACTGAATGGAAATGTAGAAATCTTTTCTATTGGAACAACCATCGGAAGTCATACGGGACCGGGAACGGTTGCGCTGTTCTTCTGGGGAAAAGAAAGGGATTAGTATTCATGGAATTATTTGAGGTGTTAAAGGCTGTATTATTTGGAATTGTGGAAGGTATTACTGAGTGGCTTCCAATCAGCAGTACCGGACATATGATTCTGCTCAATGAAATTCTTCCGCTCAGTGAGGGGGAAGCTTTTTACAGTATGTTTGAAGTCGTTATTCAGCTCGGCGCAATATTGGCGGTTGTTGTCTTGTTCTGGAACCAGATCTGGCCGTTTGGCAGAAAGGATAACATGGCTCCTCTTTCTCCATATGGTCTGGGAGCATGGATTAAGACCGATATTTTTCACTTGTGGTTTCATATCTTGGTATCGTGTGTGCCGGCAGCGGTAATTGGAATCCTTTTTAATGACGTCTTTGAAAAATACTTTTACAATTATCCGACAGTTGCTGTGATGTTGATTTTGTTTGGAATCGCATTTATTCTGATTGAGAATCATTACAAGGGAAAAAGTGCTAAGATTGCAAGCCTTGCAGATATCGGATATGATACGGCGCTTTTAATCGGTTTGTTTCAGCTGATTGCTGCTGTTTTTCCGGGGACATCGCGTTCCGGTGCGACCATTGTGGGAGCACTTCTGATTGGGGTATCCCGTACTGTGGCAGCAGAGTACACATTTTTTCTTGCGATTCCGGTTATGTTTGGAGCCAGTCTGCTTAAAATCTGGAAGTTTGGTCTGTCCTTTACGACCGGACAATTGGTTATTCTGGTTGTTGGAATGGTGGTCGCATTTGTTGTGTCTTTGCTTGTAATCAGGTTCCTTATGGGATATATTAAAAAACATGATTTTAAAGTGTTTGGATGGTACCGCATTGTTCTTGGCGCGATTGTGCTGATTTGCGGATTGGCAGGATTTGTGCATGCTTAAGGTATATATTGCAGATTGTACGCCTTTTGCGGAACCGGATGTGTTTCGGCGAGGTCTGGCGTTGGTAAAAGAAGAGCGTAAAGATAGAATCCTCTCGTTTCGTTCACATGCAGACCGGCAACGTTCACTTTCTGCGACGTTGCTACTTCGTCTGGCTTTGGAGAAGGAGGGGATTTCTTATGCAGACTCCTGTTTCCGGATTGAGGCAAACGGAAAGCCACAGCTCTGTGATCAGGGGCTTTATTTTAGTTTGAGTCACTCCGGTGACCGGGCATTGTGTGCGCTTGCTGATTGCGAAGTTGGGGCGGATATCGAGTTGCTTTCCCGTTTTGGAAAGGATGAGAATAAGGCAAGACAGGTTGCAAGACGGTGTCTCACTGCTGACGAGAGGGTTCAGTTGGAAGCGTCAGATGATTTTTGCGAGAATCTGATTCGCATGTGGACGAAAAAAGAGAGCTATGTAAAGCTTACCGGAGAGGGACTTGCATGTGATTTTACTTCTGTTGATACCATCCGCAGGGGATTCTATGAACAACGGATCTTAAGTGGCGGGTATTGTGCGACGGTATGTACAAGGAAATCTTGCAGCGGGATTTTATGGTTCGAAGGTACGAAATTTATATATGAGTAAAATACTATGAATTAGGGATTGCGTAAAAAGAACAAAACTGTTAGGATATTATAAGTGAGGAATTTGGAGGTATCATATGCATGATGAACTGACACAGAAAGATATCGAAAAAATGGAGGCGGAGATTGAGCACCGCAAGCTTGTGGTCCGGAAGGAGGCACTTGAGGATGTTAAGGAAGCGCGTGCACAGGGGGACTTGAGCGAAAATTTTGAATATAAGGCGGCTAAGAAATTTAAAAATGAGAATGAAAGCCGCATTCGTTATCTTGAGAAGATGATTAAAACGGCAGTTGTCATTTCAGAGGATTCTCCTGAGGATGAAGTGGGAATGAATAATACGGTTGATGTTTATTTTGAGGATGATGATGAGGTGGAAACTTATAAGTTGGTGACCACGGTGCGCAGTAATTCGCTGAAAAATTTAATCAGCCGCGAATCGCCGCTGGGTGCAGCGATTTATGGACATAAGGTAGGGGACCGTTGTGAGGTTCGCGTGAATGATGATTATTCTTATTTTGTGCAGATTCGCCGGATTGAAAATACTGTGGATGACGGAACGGATGAATTACGCAAATTTTAAGGCAGTTAAAATACAAAAGGACAAGGGGATTACTATTTATGAAAGTATCAGAATTATTAAAGGATAATAAGGTTACAATTTCCTGTGAGCTTTTTCCGCCGAAAAAGGGGGCACAGCTGGAAAATTATAAAGTGATTGTTGGCAAGATAGCAGAACTGAAGCCATCCTATATCAGTTGTACTTATGGAGCAACCGGTGGAACCAGTGATTATACGGTAGAGATTGCGGATACGATCAATTCGTATGGAATTCCGGCAATTGCACATCTTACCTGTGTTTCTTCAACAAAGGAAAAAGTTCATTCGGTGATCAATGAATTGAAGGAAAGAAAGATTGAAAATATTTTAGCTCTTCGTGGAGATATCCCGGAAAACGCAGATTTTCCGCTTCCAAACCAGTATCACCATGCTATTGAACTTATTCGGGAGATTAAAGAGGCAGGCGATTTCTGTATTGGTGGTGCCTGCTATCCGGAAGGACATCCGGAGGCAGAAACAATGGATGCGGATTTAGACTATCTGAAAGAAAAAGTAGATGCCGGATGTGATTATTTGACGACACAGATGTTTTTTGACAATAACATCTATTATCGTTTCTTGTACAAAGCATTGGCAAAAGGAATCGATGTGCCGGTTACTGCGGGTATTATGCCGGTAACGAATGCAGCGCAGGTTAAGAGAACAATTTCTCTTACCGGGAATCTGGTTCCGGCAAAGTTCTTAAGCATTGTGGATCGCTTTGGAGATAATCCGGATGCAATGAGGCAGGCAGGAATAGCCTATGCGACGGAGCAGATTATCGACCTGATTGCTAATGGAGTCAATCATATTCATATTTATTCGATGAACAAACCGGATGTGGCAGGAGCTATCATGGGCAACCTGTCAGAGATTTATGTGAGAGAGTAACCGTAAGGGACTCTCTTTTCTTTATATTATAGGGAATTTCTCCGTGTGACTTCCGTGTGACTCTTTGCGTCTATAATTTGCACAGAAAGTAAAGTGGAATCCTTGGAGGAAAAGATTGTGAAAAAAAAGTATTTACTGCTGATTGCAGTGGCAGCAATGATTGCTGTGGCAGTAGTCGGAGGAACTTTGGCATCCGGTTATGTAGAATCTGGCAATGTGCTTGAAGAAATTTCCGAGAAGGCTCTCGGTATTTCAATTATGTCCGGGAGTACCAAAAGTGGAAGCGGAAGTGCAAATGCAGGTATTGATGTTGTGCCGGGTGGAACCACACAATTGGATTATCGGATTCAGAATGATCAGAAGAATGGATACAATCTGTATGCAAAAGTAGATTTGTATTTTGGATGGTCCTCAGATTCACTTGTGGCAGATCAGGAGCGTAATGGATATGTTAGCCTGCAGTTGGCAAACCACACATTGCCTCTTGTTTCGTCTTATGACAGACAGACGAAGGTTGGTGATTGGATTGTGGCTTACTGTGACAGAGAACAGGCTACTCTGTATTATACAAGACCTCTTTCCTATGGGGATTCAGCTGCCTTTTTGGATTCTATATCCTTTAGCAATGCGATGGGGAATTCTTATGCAGGGGCGCAGTTTTTGCTGGATATGGATGTGACTGCGGTACAGGCAAATAACAGTGAGGAAGCAATCGAGGCAGAATGGGGAGTGTATCCGCATTTTGATAATGGTACACTGATTAGTGTATCGGAGACGAGATAATATAAGGAGTAATCATGAGAAAGAAGTTTGTAGTTTTTGGTTGGGTGCTGGCACTTTGTATTGGACTGCAGACAGTTGTTTGTATGGCTAATACGATTCCGGCTGTCCGGTTGACAGATCAGGATGAATTTGAATATTATGCAGATGAGAATGAGAAGGTTAAGGTGGATTCCCTGTCACTGACAGAATTTTCAGGAATGGCTCCGGGAGATGAACGCACGCAGATTATTCGATTACATAATGACAGTGAAGATACTGTGAACTTTTATATTTCGCAGAAGACTCTTGATACTCTTGAGGATGATAATCGTTCTTCTGGAGGCGCTTACTATTTTAATCTTCTGGTTGGAGATGATTTTTCGAATGCGGTTTCGCTGCTGGATTCACAGTCAGGGGGCTACAGTGCGGATGGAACCGGGAGCAGAGAGGGGCTTGCAGAAGTTAAAGAATTGGAGAATTATACCTTTTTAGCTACAGTTGAGCCGGGACAGGATACTTATCTGTATTTAACACTGAAGCTGGAAGGCGAGGGAAACGATAACCGTGCAAGCAATAATTATACCGATGCGATTGCACATTTGCAGCTGTCGTTTCGGGCATATGATGTAGAGCATGAGGTAACATATGGAGAGGACACTGAGATTGTCACGGTGGAGAAACGCGTTACGACAACGAAGAAGACAACTCAAGTAAAGACAGGGGATAGTTTTCAGTATGGTGTTTTTGCGGTGATTTTGCTGGCCGGGGTGGTTCTTGTTGTTGTTGCAGTTGTGAAGCGTAGGAAGGGAGATGCCTGATGAAAAAGATAGTTCGTTGTAATTTATTCACCTGGCTTTTTGCAATTGTTTTGGTATTGTCAGTGATTCCGCAGATGCGTGTGGAAGCGGCATCTACATATACGGTTACATTTCGTGCCGGAAATGTGGGGAGTTTTGATACCCAAAAGGTTAATGAGTCTGTGAAAAATCATAATCTTGTTGAAGCCCGGGCTGAGTATGTGAAGCTGAAGGTTGGAAGAGGGCAGAGTGTACAGAGTGCGATTTATGCTGCTTTTGGCAGAGCTGTCAATGGTACGGCGGATTTGAATGCGTTGTTTCTTGGTTTTTTAAAAGAAAATGCACAGTATACGCTTTTGGATGAAGCATCCTGGGGACCGAAGGCTACGGATGTAGTCCGGCATAATGAGGAATATGTGTTGGATTACGGAGTGGTAGTTGATCCGGTTTCTTATACAGTGAACTATGTAGATGTCAGTAGTGGGGAAGCTGTTGCGGCACCTGTTTTAAGCTATGGAAGTGAAGGGGACAGTGTGACGCTTGCGCCGATTACGGTCAGTGAGTATGAATCAAGCGAAGAGCCTGTTACCATTGTATTGTCGAAAGAAAAGGAGAATGTGGTTACTTTTTCCTATACTTATACAGGAGTTACTTATGTACCGGGAGAGACCACCTATCGTACAGAGTATGAATATGTGACAAATGTTGTTAATGTTCCTGTGAATAATCCTCCGGCCGGAGGGAACGCAAACGTGAATGCGAATGGAAATGCTAATGCTAATGCAAACCAAAATGCCAATGGCAATGATGGAGGTAATGGAGCAAATGCTGGTGCAGATGGTAATGCGGATGCAAATGCAGAGAATGGAAACGGCAACAATGCGCCGCAAAATGTGATTCCGGATGATGATGTGCCATTGACGCCGGGAAATGATGCTTCTATGGGGGAACTGAACGAGATCAAAGAGTCGGAGGTCCCGAAGGCGGCAAATGAGCCGGCAGGTTTAAATACTTGGATGATAGGGGCGATTGCCGGGGTTGTGGTTCTGGCAGTTGCAGTTGTTCTTGTTACGGTTCATATTCGAAAGAAAAAGAAAACGGCAGATAATTAGATAAAAACCGTTATGCAAAAGAAGTTGATTGCGTAACGGTTTTTTTTTATCGGGAAAATGTGGATTTTCGATTTCTCAAATGATATAATAAAAAATGTTTGACATTTTAGAAGGGGGTAAAGGATGTTAACAGTTAATTCTCTTGGAAAGTTCCAGCTGACAGATGGCAATGTGGTAGTGAATGAAGATGATCTTCGCTCCATTATGTTGTCGAAACTGTTGATGTATATTTTGTTATATCGCGATAAAACCTTGACAACGGAAGATATTGCAACTGCAATCTGGCAGGACGAGGAGATTGATAATCCGGCAGGAGCATTAAAAAATTTGATGTATCGTCTGCGTAAGAATCTCGCAAAATATTTTGGCAATCAGGATTTTATTTTGACAAATCGAGGGTCATATCGCTGGAATACGGATGTCGAGGTTAATTTGGATATTGAACAGTTTGAAAAACTGATTAATGAGGCTAAGCAGGAAAATGTGTATGAGAGGGCTATCCTGATGTATGAACAGGCGATTGCAATCTATCAGGGGGATTTCATGACGAAACTGACGGATATGCATTGGATCCTTACACTTAATACATATTATCATTCTCTTTATCTTACCTGCGTGAAGGCTTTGTCTGAGTTGTATCTGAAGATGGAGCGTTATGAGGAGATGGAACGTATCTGTACGGATGCACTCAAGCTGGAGAATGCAGACGAACAACTGTATTGTTATCAGATTGAGGCTCGTATGCACTGCGGAAAGATTAATCTTGCGTTTGATTCTTATGATGAAGCTCGAATAATTATGGAGAAGGAGCTTGGTATTCGTAAGACAACTATTCTTAATAAAGTGTATGAGGAACTGATGGCAATCAGTAAGGGTGGTGTCTCGTACAATATCAGCGAAGTAAAGAAAGACATTGAGGAAGAAAATCCAAGTGGCGTGTTTTTGTGTGGATATCCGATCTTTAAGGAAATCTATCATTTGGAAGTGCGAAAAAGTACTCGTTCTGATTCGCCGGAAAATCTAGTGCTTTTAACGCTGGAACCCAAGAAAGAGGATACGAAGGAAGTGGCAGAATTTCGTATTAAGCAGGCAATGAATGGTCTCGAAGAGACCATTTGTGAGTGCCTCCGTGTGGGGGATGTGGCGGCAAAGTATAGCGATTCTCAGTTCATTTTACTTCTGCCAACCTGCACAAAGGATTTAGCTATGCTTGTTGCAAACAGAATTGTATCCAAAATGTACGAAAAGAACTCGAAATATAAAAAAGTGAATGTAAAAATAAATATTGAAGAGGTTTCTCAGGATGGAAATCTTGTGGATTAGGACGGAAAGGCTTCTGTGGATACACAGATGCCTTTTTTATATATGTGACCTTTGTGTGACTTTCAATTGTTATATTAAGTACAGTATAAAAGGAATTTTATATATTTATTCAGGAGGTTGCAGGATGAAGTCTGCAGGATTAGGTAAGAAGATAATTGCAATGGTGATGAGCACTGCTATGTTTGTCGGCTGCTTTGCGAATACGTCTATTAAGGCTGAGACAACGAACCAGAAGCTGGAAGAAGGGGCAGTTGTACCATTTAAGGCAACGGTGTTTGATTATGATATGGATAGTATGAATCAGGCAACCATGGACATGGTATATAAAGATGCAAAGAGCGATGAGAAGCTTTGGTCTAATGGCAAGCTGGATGAGGAGTGGCTTGTACGCGCATATCCTGCATTCTTTTTCACAGATAAAGGCGGTGTAAATGAACGGACTGCCGGCAGTAACTCGAAAAAGATTTCTACAAGCAACTATAGTATCAATAAGGCAGAGAATAACAGAGTGCGCTATAACTGTCTGGATTCGGGAGCGAGTGACCTTAAGGGTACTGCGTATCAGGGATTGGTTGGAAGCACCTTGTACAATAATCTCCCGGATTTTAATTTGTACGGAGTGAATCCGTTTGATATGAATGCGGTAAGTGGAAAAAAAGATTGTGCCGTATATCAGAATCAGAATGTAGAATTTAAGTATGAGAACGGATACTATGTCCTCGACAGTAAGAAATATGAGTACAAATATGATCAGGCGGGCAATACACTTAAGGTTGGAAGAAATGTACAGGGAACAAATGCACAGTTTTTCCCTTTTGACAATATCGGACGAAAAAATTCGGATGGACACAATGTTCACTTCGGTTTGAGTATGGAAGTGGATTTTTCCATGCCGACTGAGGGAAAGAATAATAATGAAGATTATGTGTTTCAGTTTTCCGGTGATGATGATGTGTGGATCTTTATCGACGGTAAGCTGATTCTGGATCTGGGCGGTATTCATGAGGCTTCTGCGGCATCGGTCAATTTTGCCCAGGGAATCGTGACTTATGAGAATCATACATATAATGAGACGGGAAGGCTTGGAACAGGAAAAGGAACTTACTATAAAGATCATACGTCCTATTCATTTGCAGAAATCGGTGTGGACAGAAATGCAATCTGTGATAATAAGCAGCACAAGCTTCAGATTTTCTATATGGAGCGAGGTGGTGGAGAATCGAACTGCAAGATTACGTTTAATATGCCTGTAGTTGGAGATGGCTCTGGTGACTATTCTTTTACGAAGAAGTCGGCATCGGATGAACGTGTTCTTTCAGGGGCGGAGTTCCAGTTGATTGATATCAGTTCGAAGCAGGTTTGCGGGACTGCGGTTTCTGATGATAATGGTAAGGTGACATTTAAGGATGTGAAGGCCGGAACTTATTGGGTCAGAGAAACGAAGGCACCGGCGGGATATGACCGTGTTGAGGATTATATGCTGGTCGCAAAGAGTATTGGTGATGACCGGTTGGCATTCTCTTTGCAGAAATCAGATGGAACAACAGTTGATGATGTGATTTATGATCCGGTTACGGAGGGATTGCATTCGGAGGATGTAACGAAGACAGCAACACTTGACAGCTGGCAGAATCGTACCTATGATATTCAGCTTGGTGCTACGGTTGAAGATACAACTATTTCAAGAGATGATCTTCTGATCACGGATCCAATCGATGTTGTGCTGGTTCTGGATGCTTCCTGGTCCATGAATTTTCCAAGCGCATTGACAACCTATACACGCGGAAATCGTAAACTGGATAAGAATCAGGAATACTATTTCGTGACAGAAAATTCTCAGTCTACCGTTTATCGTGCTTATTATGATGATAATGCTGGTTCATGGATGTACATTGACGCATCCAACAACGGAAGTGCTCCGGGAAAGATGCAGGAGAACACTTTATACGAGACCAAGACGGTATTAAGGGAATCATGGAACAGCGAGCCAATCCAGCTGATGGCGCATTACTATTTCTGGAGAGACGGTTCGAACCATGTGGAGAACTTTGACCCGAACAATCATTCCGGTAGATATTTCTTTAGCAGATATGGAAGCTATGCAGACCGGTTCCCATACTGTGTTGAGTATCTGGAAAATGTGGGCTGGGTATACCGTGAATTGAGCGACAGCTCAAGTGATTATCAAATTAATTATAAGAATTATGGGGATTGGAAGCCTTTGATGGTGGATTATAATTACCAGGAGGCAGCTGGTTATACCTATACTTACGGCAATAACAACGAGATTAGGCAGTTCTATCGTGCTTCCTCTGATGGTGTTCGCTTTGATCAGATGGAGACGGCGGTGAACAGCTTTATCGATCAGCTTGCTGCCGGGAATGAAAATACGCGTATTGGTGTTGTATGGTTTAACAGTCAGGCAGAGCAGATGGGTGAAATCCTTGATCTGACCGGGGACAATGCAGAGTCTATAAAGAGCAGTATCGCAGCTTTGAGAGGGCAGCTTGCTTCTAAGACTTGTCAGGAAAAAGGAATGCAGGTGGCTCAGGACATTCTTGCTCAGATGTCTGAACCGGCACAGACATATGCGGTATCCGAAGCAACTGTTGAGACGGAGTCTGATTTGACAGATGGGGAAGGGCAGTCTTCTGAAAACACAGATGCAGTAACTTCTTCCGATGAAAAAGGGCAGGCTCAGGAAAATACAGATGCAGTGGAAAGTTCTGATGTGGAAGTACAGGGGGATGAAAATGAAGTGGCTTCCGGTGAGACAGATGGTACCGTATCTGTAGTGGGAACCGGATTGGAAAATGGCGCATCGTCAATTTTAAATGAAGTGACGAATTTGGATAATACGGTGTCGGAAGTCCCGGAGACACAGGAAGGTGCAAATCTTACAGAGGCAGATTCCGCAAGTGGTGTGAATTCTGCGGGCGTTTCAAAGGATGGAGATACGTTCGATCAGGAGTCTTTGGATGGTGCAGAAGCAAGCTTGCTTTCAGATGATATGGAAAGCTATGATCCTGCTAATAATAAAAAGTATGTTGTTTTGGTAACTGACGGATGTCCAACGAATGAAACCGTGACGACGGATACGATTTTGGGAGATAACGGACTGAAGGACCAGATTGAGGCATGTGGAGCGAAGATTATGACCATTGGTGTTGATATCAATGATTATATGATGGTTGCCGATGAACTTTTGAACAGTATTGCAACAGAAGAAGGTTACTATGTAAAAGGAAGTTCTCTTCAGCTTCCATCTCTGTTCCAGACAATTCTTAAGGAGGTTGTCGATGAACAGACCAGATATGGAACGGGAACGGTTGTCGATTATATTGATTCGAGATTTGAACTTATTGATGCAGAAACCGGAGGTGTGCTGACGGAAGGAACGCAGGTGAACAGTCAGGGTAAAACGGCAACAGAAGCAGATGCGGCAGAAAATACAGGAACCGTTCATGTGGATGGAAATGGTCAGGTCTATGTAGAATGGACTAATGTGGCGTTAAATGGTTGGGGAGCATTGCTCAAGATACGGGCAAAGGATCCGTATGTTGGTGGAAATGCGGTGAGTACCAACGGACCGGGATCGGGTGTGACACTTGATAGTGGGGAAAAGTATGATTTTCCACAACCGAAGGTAAATGTAAGAATTCAGTTTGCACCGGGAAGTACGGATGATACGATTTTCCTTGGTCAGACATTAGAAAGATATTTTGATGACAATCAGCTGGAAAAACTGTTCACGGTAAATGGTCTGGATACACAGGATGTTGATTTTGTGTACAGTTGGAAAGATGATAAGGATGAGAATCATACCGGTTCTTTAAAAGATTATCAGGCATATATTGCTGCTTTGACGCCGGATGCCGATATCACGTATCAGCTTAATGTGACAGCGGTCCCAAAGGTTGGAGGAAATGAACAGGCAGCACAGGATGCGGCAGAAAACATGAAGAATTCTTCCGGAGAACTGTATACAGCAAGTATGCAGAGCGTGGAAGATGCAGAAAGCATTTTTGATGAGAATGGCAAAGATCAGGGGTATATGAAACCGGCGTACTATTATGTCAAAGTTCTTGCCGGCACGCTGAATCTTTCTAAGTGTTATGATAAAAAATTCGCAGACACACTGCCGTATTCAAAACATGAGAGTGAGCAGGTAAATGCAATTCAGACGGCGGTGTTTACGATTGAGCGTTACGCAGAGGATACCACCAAGGATTTGATTGAGAATGGTGAAGCAGAGCCGATTGAAACATTTCAGGTATCCATAACAGATGAGGATTCCGTTCAGGTGGAACATCTGAAGGCTGGTGTGTATCGTGTTGTTGAGGATGAATGGACATGGCGCTATAGGGGTGAAAAAGGCATTGTTGAAACCATGGTGTCAGGCATCAATCAGAATAATTTTGAAACAAATGATTTTGAAGAAGCGGATGGTATTTTCTATTTTGGAAAGTATCGGGATGGATTAACTGCCGGACAGCAGGAGAATACAGTAATCAATCCTCGGGATGAGGTGTTTGCTTATGTTGAACTTGGTTATGAAAATCGTTATGCAGGTTCAAAATGGCTTGCGGATACCACGAATGTGCTGAACGTGTTTAAGGAGAGAATTGAACAGGATGATGCAAAGGCCAGCGATATACCGAGTGAAGATGTAGTAGAGGAGCAGAGATGAAAAAAGTTTGGAACTTTGTGACAACGGTTGTCTTAGTTGTATTATTGGCATTTATTGCGATTATGTATGTGCCAAAACTTTTTGGCATTGAGCCGATGATTGTTTTAAGCGGAAGTATGGAGCCTACTTATCATGTTGGCTCTCTCCTCTATGTAAAAGAAGCAGATACGGATAAGGTTGAGGTTGGTGATCCGATTACGTTCTATCTTGATGAAAGCACTCTGGTTACACACAGAGTTGTAGATATTGATGAAAAAAACCGGACGTATACCACCAAAGGAGATGCAAATGATGCGGAGGACGGTACACCGGTAAGTTTTGATCAGGTTCTTGGAATACCGGTATTCAATATTCCACAGGCAGGTTATCTGGCGGATAAAGTTAGTCAAACGTCGGGCAAGATTATCTACATAGTTGTTATTATTGTTGATTTGATATTGATGTTTATGGGCGATCTGATTTGGTCGGACGAAAAGGAAAAGGATGGACTGGAAAATGAAAAATCCAAAAAGCATGATTCGAAAGAAGATTAAAAACATTTCGCCGTTGGCAGCTGTTCTTATGATTGTTTTGACAGTGGGAATTACACTGGCGTTACTTAAGAAAGTTACCAATACGCTCTATAATGCTTTTGGGCCGGGAATTGTTAATATTGCTGTTGATGAGGATTTTGAGGGTGGAGATATTCTGACAGAGGGGTCTGTTGTGAAAAAAGTCCGAATCAAAAACAGTAAGGAAGAGGATCTGAATATTGTACCGGCATATATCCGTGTTCAGCTTGTCGCGACATGGATGAAGGATGAGGTGGATGAGAACGGAAATGTGCGGTCGGTTGCGGTTCCTGTTGATCCGATGGAGTTTTTGACTTATGAGCTGAATCTGGCGGATCGTATGGTAGAGGGAAATGTAGAAGGCTACTGGGTAGAAGGAAAAGATGGGTATTATTATTTTACGGAACCGGTCGATCCGGAAAATTTGACAGATTATCTTTTGGAACGAGTTTCTGTAAAAGAAGGGGCTGAGATACCGAGAGAGGCAGAAGGTGGATATTTGCAGATAAATGTATTGGCAGACGCGATTCAGGCGGAGGGCAGTACAACAGAAGATCATGTGAAGGCAGTAAATGATGCATGGGATTCGCCATGTTATTCAAATGGAGAAACACCAATCTACAAAAATGAGTAAAATCAGTAGAGGGTGTGGAAATTAATTTCCTCTATGTGACCAACATGTGACCCGATACCATTATACTGATATTATAAGGTGTAATCGAGTATGGATTGCATGCAAATATTAAATTTAAATGTAAAAAGGAGAACAACAAAATGAATAAGAAAAAAGTAGCACTTACAGCATGCGCAGCTGCATTGGTAGGAACATTGGCAGTAGGTGGAACACTTGCTTACTTAACACAGGTTACCAATACAGTAGACAATGTATTTTCCAGCGATTCTAATCTGACAGGTGAGCTTGTAGAGCCGAGCTGGAATCAGGAGACTGCTAGCAAGTATGTTCCTGGACAGACAATTGCGAAGGATCCACAGCTGAAGAGCACCTGTGATTTTGATGCTTATGTTGCAATGAAGGTTGTTGTTAAGGATAATGATGGAAATGTTATTTCTCTGGATGATTTCCAGAAAACATATGCAACAATTGATGATTTCAATACTGCAGCATGGGATGAGATTGCAAAGAATGATAATTATGCATTATATATGTATAAGACAACACTTGACAAGAACACAACAACTGCACCTCTGTTTACTAAGGTAACCACAAATGCAAAGATGGAGACTATTTACAACAAGACCACAGAGGTTACAGTTGCTTACAAGCAGGTTGACCAGGCTACATATGAGGCTGCACAGGGAAATAAGAAGGAAGTAGACGGAAAGTATTATGTAGAGGTTTCTGTTGATTCTAAGAGTTATGACAGCACCGCAACTTACTATGTACTCAAGGATGGAAGCAAGATGGAAGTGGAGAATCTTGGAAAACTTCCGAAGTTTGATATTGTAGTTACAGGATATATGGTTCAGGCTGATAATGTTGATGTAAATACTGCAAAGACTGAGCTTACAAATCTGGCAGCTACAAAATAAGCAATTGCCTTCCCGTATTGGAGAATAAGTTATGAAGCGTAAGATTTCACTTGGCATTGCCGCTGTGGCTATGGTGCTTACCGTAGCCATCGGCGGTACGCTTGCTTATTTCACGGACCGTGATGAAGCAACTAACGTAATTACCATGGGAAAAGTTCATATTAGTCTTGTTGAAAAGACGGATTCTACCGGAGAGAAGGAATATACGGATGGTATTCGGTATGACGGTGTGAAACCGGGGGATGTGATCAGTAAGAAACCGATTGTCAAGGTGGCATCTGATTCGCAGCCTGCCTATATTCGGGTGAAAATCAACAGAACCAGTTCAGATGCAGAAGTGTCAAAGCATCTGTCTGAATTGGGATTGGATACAACCGGATGGATTTATGTGAACGGATATTACTATTATCCGCAGGTTGTGCAGCCGGGGACGAATTTGACGGTATTTACCCATGTTACCATTCCGAAAGAATGGGGAAATTTTTTTGTGGGTAAAACGTTTCATATCAGCATTACCGCAGAAGCAATTCAGGCTGCAAATTTTAATCCGGATTTTAGTTCTAAGATTGATCCATGGAATGGTGTGAAAATCGAGTAATCAATATAGAAAAGGGACAGGTTTAAAGAAACCTGTCCTCTTTTTGTTGTGAAATTACGAGAGAATGTGTATACTGAATAGTGATAAAGGGGGATAAAATGAAGAAATTATTTCAGGCGTTGGGAACGATTCTGTTGATTGGATTAGTAGTAATTAGTATTCCCTTTACAATACCAAGATTTTTGGGTTATTCCATTTTCGAAGTGATTTCAGACAGTATGTCACCAGAGTATCCGGTAGAAAGTGTTATCTATGTGAAAGATGCTAATCCGGATGAGATTACAGTGGGGGATGTCATCACGTTTTCTCTTGGAACGGATACTACGCAGGTTATGACCCATCGAGTAGTGGCAATTGATACGGACAATGGATTATTTACCACAAAGGGGGATGCAAATGAGCAGGCTGATGTAAGTCCGGTATCTTTTCAGAGGCTTATTGGAAAGCCGGTTTATAAACTTTCCCATATGGGGAAAGTGGTATCACTTTTTGAAACCACACAGGGAAGAGTTTTGTTGGCATGTCTGGTTGGATTGGTATTTATTCTATGGTTTTCTGCAGATCATTTAGATTCTGCCGATGAACAAATATCAAAAGAAAAAATAAAAGGCAAATTAAATCGTTCTACAACAATTATATTTGTTGTGGGGATTGCAATGATTTTGTTTGCAATTTGGAATATGTATCGGATATCGAAGGATTACCGGGATTCCAATGATTTGTATGAACAGCTGAAGCAGGAATATGTCAAAGTGCCTGTGCAGGATGTGCCCGAATGGTATCAGATGGCGGAAATCGATTTGCCTTCGCTCCAGAAACAAAACCCGGATGTAGCAGGATGGCTTCTTTTTGAAAATGAAGACATTAGTTATCCGCTTATGTATTCGGGGGATGATACGACTTATCTGCATACGGCATTAGATGGAAGCTCTGCGACTGCCGGTTCTATTTTTATCGAAGGTGGAAATCATCCGGATATGGAGGATAGTCATACGATTATTTATGGACATAATATGCGTAATCTGAGTATGTTTGGAAAGCTGCGCTACTATAAGCAGGAAGATTACTATAAAGACCATGCATATTTTCAGATTATTACGAACGCAGGCGTATATCGTTATCAAATCTTTGCTTGTGAGGAGATTTCAGCAGACAGCTTTATCTATCATGTACCTTATGCTGCAGACGAAACCTTTGAACAGTTTATTGCAAAGCTGTATCGTTTGTCCTATTATGATACGGGAGTTGTTGCCACGAAGGAGGATAAGATTGTAACACTATCCACATGCTCAAGGTCAGGAATGAGGTTTGTTGTTCATGGTGTACGGATAGACAGTTATTGTGACGATACGAAAAAGGAAGAATAGAGGGTGAAAGAATGAAAAAGGAACAGGAATTGTTGCGAGAGGTAACGGAATTGATAAAGGAAACGCAGGGGGGCAGAGTGCATTGGCAGATACAATATCAGACCAGCGAATATAACGATCCAGAGAGTAAGCCTGTTGAGGTGGAGAAAGGAGAAAAATGGACAGTAGATGAATGTTTTGTATCTTATCACTGTATTCATCAGGAAAAGGAGTTTTTGCTGATTACATATGAACAATTCTATACGTGCGGTGATAAAACAAAGTCTTGTAATCTGATTTTTTTGCCACCGGCCGGCATTCGCTTTTTTGATGTTGATGTATTGGCGCCTTATGCAATTCAGGCAGATCAAATGCTTTCTTATGAAATACATATGCTTTGGCTGCAAGTCCTGGAGGCATATAAAAAGGATCCTGCCAGTGTGGAACTGGATGTGACACCGCGGGAGTTAATGTTAAGCTAGTTTTAAGGGGGATTTATGAAACATTCATACGCTGTAATTACTGGTGCAAGTTCAGGAATTGGAGCTGCGTTCGCAAGGTGTCTTGCGAGAGAGGGATATCCACTTGTGTTAGTTGCGAGGAGACGGGAACGATTAGAGCAGCTTGCGCAGGAATTAAAACAGGCAGGTGTGGAAAGCGTGGTCTTTGTGGCAGATCTATCCCAAAAGGAAGAGTGTTATCGATTGATGGAAGAACTTTCCAGTAAAACACTTGGCGTTTTTATTAATGATGCAGGATTCGGAGATTGTGGCTGTTTTCTTGAAACGGATGTGGAAAAGGAATTGGAAATGATCGATGTTAACGTTAAGGCGATGCATCTTTTGAGCAAGTTGGTATTAAGGAAGATGGAAAAGCAGAATGGTGGTTATCTTCTTAATGTTGTTTCATCTGCAGGATTGATTCCGGCGGGACCGTATATGGCAACTTATTATGCAACGAAATCCTATATGTTAAGTCTGACAAGAGCTGTCGCGCAAGAACTGAAGGAGAGAAAGAGCAGTGTATATATTGGTGCGTTGTGTCCAGGTCCCGTTGATACCGAGTTTAATTCGGTAGCTAATGTGGAATTTGCTCTGCATGGCATAACACCGGAGTATTGTGCTGAATATGCAGTCAGACAGATGCGTAAACGTCGAGTCCTAATCGTTCCAACGATGACGATGAAAGCAGCAACAACATTTGGACGCCTAATTCCTCAATCGCTTTATATTCGTTTGACAGGGCATCAGCAAAAAAAGAAGTTGGGGACAAAATAGAGGTTGACATTTGGATGAATTTGGAATATAGTATTAGCAGTTAGATAAGTTAAAGTCATTGAGCGAAGGTAAGTACGGCAGATGATTCTTTTCAGAGAGTCAACGATGGTGGGAGTTGATAAGATAGTTTGTTCGGAATGGATTCGTTAGATGCGAGGTGAATATGGTGATTTCATTAGTAGCTGAGCCGTTTCCCCACGTTATAGGGGTGAAGATATCGAAACAATGATATTGTTTCTGTATCATAGAGGTTACGTAATTGGTGGCGGTTATTTCTGGTTCGGAAGTAACTGCTTTTTCTTTTGAAGGAAGAAAATTGCGCGTAGCAAAGAAGGGTGGCACCACGAGAAAATTCGTCCCTGATATAGTAAAAGCTATATCAGGGACTTTTTAGTTTGTTAGAAAAGGAGAAAGAGGTTATGAAAAGAAGATTGCGTGTATACAAAAAGACAGTGAGTATTGTCAGTGAGACAGCAACAGGAATGTATGAGAGTCTTGCGGGAAACCAGAAAGGATTTCTTTTAGAGAGCTATGACAAGAATTATGACCGCTATACCTTTTTTGGAAGTGAGCCGGAGGAAATTATTACTTCAAAAGGGAATGCACTTGTCATTACAAAAAGTGATGGAACAAAAGAAATCCGGGAAGGTAATCCACTGGAGCGGCTGAAGGAATATTACAGTGAATTTGATATTGTTAAGGATAATGAGGAACTTTCGTTTTCCGGCGGTTTAGTTGGCAATCTTGGATATGATTTTGTCCGATATGCGGAGGTGCTTCCAGACAACAATCCGGATGAAATCGGAATTGAGACAATTCAGATGATGCTGATGACGGAATTTATTATGGTTGATCATGTTGCGGAGACATTGACGGGAATTGTTCTTGGCGAAGATAGTGAGGAAGGAAGAAAAGCAGCGCTTGCGAAGGCGGAGGCAATGATTGTCAAGGCACGAAAAGGTGGTGGAGATGCTCCGAAAAGGAATTTTGTTCATGATGGTGTGATTATCCACCAGTCTGATACTCTTGAAGAGTATAGTGCCAAAGTGGATAGAATCAAAGAATACATTCGCGAGGGACATATTTTCCAAACGGTTCTTTCACAGAGGTGGACAGTACAGACTGGGCAGAGTGGATTTGAACTGTATAAGGAACTTCGTGAACTCAATCCTTCTCCGTATCTGTATTACTTCAACTATGGTGATTTTGAAGTGATTGGAAGTTCACCGGAAATGATTGTTAAGCAACAGGGAAATCGTGTGTATACTTGTCCAATTGCTGGAACGAGACGGCGAGGTGTTGACGCGGAAGAAGATGCATTGTTGCGGGATGAACTGTTACAGGATGAAAAAGAGAGAGCCGAGCATGTCATGTTGGTAGATCTGGCCAGAAATGATATGGGGCGGATATCTGAGTTTGGAACCGTAAAGGTGACACAATTTATGGAAGTACAAAACTATTCCCACGTTATGCATATCGTATCTATGGTGGAGGGGCGCAAGAAGGGAGAATTTCATCCGCTGGATTTAGTGTCTTCATTTCTCCCGGCGGGAACATTGAGCGGGGCACCAAAGATTCGTGCGATGGAGATTATCGATGAGCTTGAGAACGTAAGACGAGGATTGTACGGTGGAGCAACCGGATATATTGATTTTTCCGGAGACATGGATTTCTGCATCACAATCCGAACCATGATTAAAAAAGGGGATAAGGTATATTTACAGGCCGGGGCAGGAATCGTTGCGGATTCTGTGCCGGAAAATGAATATCAGGAATGCTGCAATAAGGTGATGGCACTTGCAAAGACATTGGTTGAGGAGGAAAACTTATGATATTACTGATTGATAATTACGATTCGTTTACCTACAATCTGTATCAGTATATTGGAATCTTTGATTCTGACATCAAGGTTATTCGAAATGATAAGATCACGATTAAAGAAATTGAAGAGATGGATCCGCAGAGGATTGTTTTATCACCGGGTCCAAAGAGTCCTAAGGATGCAGGAATTTGTACGGATGTGGTAAAAACGTTTACTGGTAAAAAGCCGATTCTTGGAATATGCCTGGGACATCAGTGTATTGGAGAAGCGTTGGGAGGAACCGTTTCTTACGCAAAAGCACTTTTTCATGGTAAACAGTCGCTCATTGAACATGATGGAAGCAGTGTCTTTACGGGAATCAATTCCCCGATTAAAGTGGCGAGATACCATTCTCTGGCACTTCAGGAAGCAGATCTGCCGGAGTGTCTCAGAGTGCTGGCAAGAACAGCAGATGGTGAGATTATGGCAGTTCGTCATAAGCAATATCCGGTTGTCGGGCTGCAGTTTCATCCTGAATCGATTTACACAGAGCATGGAAAGAGAATTATTGAAAACTTTGTGAATGATACCTTGTAATAGAAATAGTCAGGAGAACAGATATGATTTTAGATGAGATTGTTACGGATAAGAAAAAACGTCTTATGGAACAGAAAAAGAGTATTTCACCGCAGGAGATGCGGAAGATGGCAGAACAGACAAAAACTCGTAACAGAGACTGCTTTTATAGCAATTTGAAAAAGCCGGGACTGTCCATTATTGGAGAGTTTAAAAAGGCTTCGCCAAGCTTGGGAAAAATTACCAGCAAGATAGATCTTCTTGAAAGAATCGAGGATTACAATGCATCGGTAGATGCAATTTCCTGTTTGACTGAGGAGGATCATTTCAATGGTAATGCTGATTATTTAATCCAGATTAGAAAAATGTCGGAATTACCAATTTTACGAAAAGACTTTATGATTGATGAATATCAGTTTTATGAGGCGAAAACAATTGGAGCGGATGCGGTGCTTCTGATCACGGCGATTCTGGATGATGTGCAGATGCATGATTTTTATCAACTTGCAAGACAGCTCGAACTGGATGTGCTTGTGGAGACACATGATGAGAGAGAAGTTGATCGGGCAATGAAGATTAATCCGCGCATTATTGGGGTGAATAACCGCAACCTCAAAGATTTTTCCATCACCCTTGAGACGACAAAAAGACTTCGCTCTTATGTACCGGAGGAAAAGGTCTTTGTTGCGGAGAGCGGAATTATGGGAGACGATGATGTTCGTTTTTTAAGAGCGTGCGGTGTGGATGCTTTTTTAATCGGGCGTGCATTTATGGAATCAGAGAATCCGAAAATGCTTGCAGGAAAGTGGAAAGAATTATGAAAGTAAAGATATGTGGATTGACACATCCCAAAGAAGCCGAATTTCTAAATGAGGCAGGTGCAGATTATGCAGGATTTGTTTTTTTTGAACCGAGCAAGCGCAATGTAACTCTGGAACAATCACAGGAGATTCGAATGCGTTTGGATACAGCAATTAAAACCGTTGCTGTGACAGTGGCGCCGGATGTGTCACTGGTAGAAAAGCTGGGGAGTGCCGGATTTGATATTTTACAGGTACATAAAGAGTTGAAGCCGGAGGTGCTTGAAGCTGTACAGATTCCAGTCTGGTATGCAGTCAACTTATCGGATGTGTCGGGTCTTAATGAAAAGACCAGATTTATTAAGGAACTTCCGAAAATATTGTCTGATAAAATTGAGGCCATTGTGGTGGATGCGGGAGAATATGGAAGCGGTAAAACATTTGACTGGAAGAAATCGCAGATAGGACTGCGGAAACAAAATATTTTTAAGGGAAGAAAATTTATCCTGGCGGGTGGTTTAAATGCTTCGAATGTTGAGGAAGGCATCCGCCTTTTCGAACCGGATGCAGTGGACGTAAGTTCGGGTGTGGAGAGCACAGGCGGTAAGGATCGGAATTTAATCAAAGAATTTACAGGAAAGGTGAAAGGTTATGAATAAGAAAGCTTATTATGGAGAATTTGGTGGTCAGTATGTATCAGAGTCGCTGATGAATACCCTTGAGGAGTTGGAACATGCTTTTGAGGAGGCAATCCATGATCCGGGATTTATGGAGAAATATCATTATTATCTGCGTCAGTATGTAGGGCGTGAGACACCTCTTTACTTTGCGGAGCGTCTTTCGGAGAAATATGGGACAAAAATTTATTTAAAGAGAGAAGATCTGAATCATACCGGTGCCCACAAGATCAACAATGTAATCGGGCAGATTCTTTTGGCAAAGCGCATGGGAAAGACAAAGGTCATAGCAGAGACCGGAGCCGGGCAGCATGGTGTTGCTACGGCTACCGGTGCAGCGCTGTTTGATATGGAATGTACAGTATATATGGGAAAAGAGGATATGGAGCGTCAGAAGCTAAATGTAATGCGCATGGAAATGCTGGGGGCAAAGGTCGTCTCTGTAGAATCGGGAAGCAATACATTAAAGGATGCCACCAACGAGGCAATTCGTACATGGGCAAAGACAGCAGAGGATACTTTCTACGTAATCGGTTCTGCCGTGGGACCACATCCGTATCCGAAAATGGTCAAGGAATTTCAAAGCGTGATCAGCCGTGAGGCAAAACGACAACACATGGAGGTGGAAGGACGAAATCCGGATGTTGTTATGGCGTGTGTGGGTGGGGGATCTAATTCCATTGGAATGTTTGCAGATTTTATTGATGAGAAGGATGTAGAGTTAATTGGTGTAGAGGCAGCGGGACTCGGAATTGAGACCGGAAAGCACGCATCTGCGATGGCTCTTGGTGAGCCAGGAGTATTGCATGGTATGAAATCTTACCTTTTGCAGGATCCGGATGGCAATATCCAACTGGCACATTCCATTTCTGCGGGACTAGATTATCCGGGAGTAGGACCGGAGCATGCTTATCTTCGAGATACCGGTCGAGCAAAGTATGTTTCCATCACAGATAAAGAGGCAATGGATGCTCTGATGGAGCTCTGTAAGCTGGAAGGAATCATTCCGGCAATTGAAAGTGCACACGCTATTGCTTATGCAATAAAGAAGGCAAAAGAGATGACAAAGGATCAGAGTATGATTGTTTGCCTGTCCGGCCGTGGTGATAAGGATGTCAATACAATTTCAGATTATCTGGCTGGAAAGGGATATTTAAATTAGGATTAGATAAATTGGAGGAAAGAATATGAATCGTATCGAGAATGCTCTTGCAGCATTGCAGGAGAAAAAAGAAAAAGCGTTTATTACATATATTACAGCAGGACTGCCAAATTATGGAAAGACAAAGGAATTGATCCATGCACAGGAAAAGGCGGGGACAGATATTATTGAACTGGGAATTCCTTTTTCAGATCCGGTTGCGGATGGCCCGGTTATTCAGGCGGCATCCTATGATGCTATTTTGAAGGGGGCAACCTTGGAGAAAACATTTTCCTGTATGCAGGAGCTTCGGGGGGAAGGCGTGGAGATGCCCATCATTTTTATGATGTATTACAATACGGTTCTTCATTACGGAGTACAGAAATTTGTGGAGATGTGTCATAAAAGCGGAGTGGATGGACTGATTATTCCGGATCTTCCGTTTGAGGAGCAGGAGGAGCTTTCTGCTGCGTTGGAAGGAGATGATGCAACAATTCTGATTCAACTTGTATCGCCGGTTTCAAAGGAGCGGGTACCGAAACTTTTGGAGAATGCGAGAGGTTTTGTTTACTGCGTGTCCGCTATGGGGGTAACAGGTCAGGAGGCAAATTTCCACAAAGAGGTCATCAGTTATCTTTCCTGTGTGAAAGAGGTATCTAAGATCCCAGTGATGATGGGATTTGGAATCCGTACGGCGGAGGATGTCCGGCCGATGAAGGATATTATCGATGGGGCAATCGTTGGCTCACACTTTATTAATCTGATGAGGAAAAGCAATTTTTCTGCAGAGACAGCAATGAAGTATTGCAGTACATTTAAAAAAGAATTAAATCAACTTTAAAAATCTTTTGGTTAGATAGAAGGAGGAGCAGATCATGAAAGAAATTTTAGGTAAATTAGTAGAAGGGAAAAATCTGACAAAGGAAGAGGCAATGAGGGCACAGGAACTCATATTGACAGGGCAGGCAACTCAGGCACAGATTGCAGGTTTTCTTACAGCACTCCGAATGAAGGGGGAGACACTTGATGAGATTACAGGTCTTGCTGCAGTGCTCAGAGAAAAAGCAAACACCATCTCGCCGAAGGTTGACAATTATATAGATTTTGTAGGAACAGGAGGAGATGGTACATCTACATTTAATATTTCTACAACCTCTGCATTTGTTGTTGCAGCAGCCGGGCTTCCGGTGGCAAAGCATGGAAACCGTTCTATTTCTTCCAAGAGTGGAGCTGGTGATGTGCTTGAGTCGCTTGGCGTAAATATTTCTGCAGATCCGGCAGTTGTAGAAAAGTGTGTGGAGGATGTTGGAATTGGATTTATGTTTGCCCCAAATTTCAATCCATCTATGAAGTATGTGGGGCCTGTTCGTAAGGAAATGGGAATCCGTACCGTATTTAATATTTTAGGACCTCTTTCCAATCCGTCACGGGCGAAAGCAATGCTGATTGGTGTTTATTCGCCAAAGCTTACTGAGGTAATTGCAGGTGCAATTATGAATCTTGGGGTTGAAAGAGGGTTTGTCGTCAGCGGTGAAGATAATATGGATGAACTGACACTGACAGGGGAAACTACAGTTTCTGAGATCAGGGATGGCAACATTACCACCTATACCGTGACTCCGGAACAGTTTGGATTGAAGCGTTGTAAGATTGATGAAATACAGGGAGGAGACGGAAAGGTAAACGCAAAGATTGCAAAAGATATTCTTTCAGGAAAAGAACAGAGTGCCAAGAGAGATATTGTTCTGTTGAATGCCGGTGCGGCTCTTTATATTGGTGGCAAAGTAGACAGTATGAAAGATGGAATTGTGCTTGCAGCACAGACGATTGATTCAGGAAAAGCAATGCAGAAATTGGAAGCATTGGTTAATGCAACTGCAAATTAAGTTTTTATTCTGATGGTTTAGTCTTTTTACACAAAATATTGAAAAAAAGTTAGTGAATATTCCAATTTACATCTGTTGCAAGGTTAAATATAATTAAATACGAAAAAATACGAAATAAAAATTGCAATCTCGCAATATAGAACAGATTGGAAGGAGTGGTGGAATGCAAAAAGAATGTTATCTGGGAGAAGGCCTTGGAGCAATCTACCAAAGAACACATACAGATTTCCGGCTTTGGGCACCATCGGCAGATGAGGTGAAGCTGCGCCTGTATGAGCACGGAGATGGTGACTGTCTTCTTGAGGAGATTCCGATGAAACCAGATGTGCAGGGAACCTGGTTTGTTTCCAAAACGGGGGATTTGAACAAGGTTTATTATACTTATCAGGTGACACGAAAAGAAACAACTGTTGAGACGCAGGATCCTTATTCGATTGCTGTCGGAGTGAATGGTATGCGAAGTATGGTTGTGGATCGAAGAACCACAGATCCTATTGGTTTTATTACAGATCATGGACCGAAAGTGAAAAGTAAGACGGATTTGGTTGTTTGTGAGGTGTCAATTGCAGATATAACTGGAGATGTAACTTCTGGCGTGAAGCATCCGGGAAAGTATCTTGGACTTGCGGAGCTGGGAACCCGGAATTCTTCCGGTCAGGCTACGGGGCTGGATTATTTGAAAGAACTTGGGATAACGCATGTGCAGCTCATGCCATCATTTGATTTCGCCAGTATAGATGAATCTGCGCAGGGACAGTATAACTGGGGATATGATCCTCTGAATTTCAATGTTCCGGAAGGATCCTATTCTACAGATCCATTTCATGGTGAGGTCCGGATCAGGGAATTCAAAGAGATGGTTGCCACCTTGCATAGAGCGGGCATTGGTGTGATTATGGATGTTGTGTATAATCACATGTTTAACGCAGAGGACAGTTGCTTTGAAAAAGCAGAGCCGGATTATTTCTTCAGGAAGGATGGAGACCGCTATTCGGATGCATCCGCTTGTGGAAATGAGACTGCTTCAGAACATCCGATGGTACATAAATATATCGTTGATTCCGTGTGCTATTGGGCAAAAGAATATCATATTGATGGATTCCGGTTTGATCTGATGGGAGTGTTGGATGTTGATACTCTGAATGATTTGAGTAAAAAGTTAAAGAAAATCAATCCTTCGATCATTTTATATGGTGAGGGCTGGACTGGTGGAGACTCAATTCTTCCAGCATATCAAAGAGCAATGAAAACCAATGTGCGTATGCTTGATGGAATTGGAATGTTTTCGGATGATATTCGGGATACCATCCGTGGGCATGTATTCTACGATCAGGAGTGCGGTTTTGTGAACGGTCATCCAGGCATGGAAAATGCAGTGCGTTACAGCGTGACGGGTGCAGTATGGCACCCACAGGTGGATTACGCTGCTTACATGTATACACAAGGCGGACCATGGGCAGAGAGCCCACAAGATACCGTAAGTTACATATCCTGTCATGATAATCTGACTCTGTGGGATAAACTGGCAATATCAAGACCGGATTGCAGCAAGGAGGAGCGGTTTTCTATGAATCGTCTTGCTGCTGCGATGGTATTTACTTCTCAGGGAATGCCATTCTTTTTAAGCGGGGAAGAATTTGCCAGAACAAAGCCGATTGAAGGCAGCGACGAAGTGTCAGATAACAGCTATAATCTGCCGCTTTTTACAAATGCAATACGTTATAAATGGACAGCTGAACAGGAGTCATTGATACAGTATTATAAAGGATTGATTGCTTTTCGAAAGAAACATGAGGGACTGAGACTTCCGACAGCAGAGCTGGTGCGTAAAAGCATTCATTTTATAGAGAATCTGCCGGATAATATTGTGGCATTTACAATAGCAGGAGAGGAACAGCTCTTTGTAGTTTACAATGCGAATGAGCAAGAGGTTCAGATTGCATTGCCGGATGGGAGAACATGGGAGGCCTATATTGATGGAACCCGTGCCGGAACGGAAGTGCTGTGGAAAGCAACTGATTTAGTAAAAGTAGACGCAGTCAGCTGCGTGGTGCTTACTGCGTCATCTTGTTGATATAATTGGTTTTGTATTTGGAATAAACAATCTTCTGGCTGCGATATAATCCGAAGTAGCCGGACAGCATGTAGCTGAGCGCGGTTGCAAGGAGAAAATAAGGCATCCCCTCGTAGCCAAACAGTTCAAAGCTGATAAGCAGAGAAGTAATCGGACAGTTGGTTACACCGCAGAAAACGGCAGTCATGCCGACCGCAGAACAAAGTGATGGTGAAAAATTCATCAGGTTACCGAACAGGCATCCGAAGGAGGCACCAACGAATAGAGTTGGAACAATCTCACCGCCTTTGTATCCGGCGCCAAGTGTCAGTGCTGTGAAGAGCATTTTGAGTAGAAATGCGACTGGAATAACATTTCCGTGAATGCATTGTCTGATCACATCGGTACCGGCACCATTGTAGTTGTGGTTGCCTACAAGCAGGGTTAGGACAATGATGATACAGCCGCCGATAAAAATGCGAAGGTATGCATTATTGAAGAATCGTTTGTAAAGCTCTTCACTTTTATGGAGCATAATACAGAAGATAATACTGACCAAAGCGCTCAGTACGGCAAGAAATGAAATCTTTATTGCCGGCAGAATGCCAAAATCCGGGATGGAACCCAGTGAAAAAAGGCTTCCTGATATTCCGAAGGAAACGGCAATTCCGTGCGCAACTAGAGAACTGATCACACAGGGAACAAGTGCGATGTAATACATGATTCCAACGCTCACCATTTCCATAGGGAGAATGGCGGCTGCCATAGGGGTGCCGAACAGAGCAGAGAAGGCAGCACTCATTCCACACATGATCATAACATGCTTGTCTTTTTCATCAAATCGGAACAATTTACCAAGTGCATTGCCGATGCTGCCTCCCATTTGGAGAGCTGCACCTTCACGACCGGCAGAACCGCCGAAGAGATGGGTGATCAGCGTAGAGATGAAAATGAGTGGAGCCATACGTAGTGGAAGTTCGTCATCCGAATGGATTGCCGAGATGACGAGATTGGTTCCGGTATCCTTCTCATTATGGAGAAGCTGATATGAGGCAACAATTGCGAGACCTCCGACAGGGAGGAGATACAACAGCCAGGGATTTTGTGTGCGCAGCACGGTTACCAGAGTCAGTCCAAAATAGAAAGCAGTTCCACACAGACCGACCAGGCTTCCGACCAAAATAGCAAAGATAACCCACTTGACGGATACGATGCCTCGGTGCAGGTTATGTTTGATTTTGTGTTTCATAACATCATTCATAAAAAAACCACCTTTTCTTTTATGCTTCCATACTAGCATTGAAAAATGCTTTTTACAAGAGGACAAAAAGGTGGTATGATATAAAAGTAGTTTAAAACTATCAGGAGGAATAACTTATGAGAACAAGTGGCGTGCTTATGCCGATATCTTCCTTGCCATCACCGTATGGTATTGGAACTATGGGAAAATCAGCAAGGGAATTCGTAGATTTTCTGCTTAAGGGAGGACAGACCTACTGGCAGATCCTTCCAATTTGTCCGACAAGTTATGGAGATTCTCCATATCAGTCTTTTTCCAGCTTTGCAGGGAATCCATATTTTATAGATCTGGAGTATCTGTGTGAAGATGGATTGCTTACAAAAGAAGAATGTGAGTCCTTTGAGTGGGGCGGAAATGAGAAATATGTTGATTATGGTACAATGTATGTATCGAGATATGCATTGCTTAAGAAGGCATATTTACGTTTTGTAAAGAACATTCCTGAGGATTTTGCCGATTTCTGTAAGAGCAAAAAAGAATGGCTTGATGATTATGCATTATTTATGGCTTTGAAGGATGCCAACAATGGAGTAGCGTGGTTCGAGTGGGAGAATGATTTGCGCCTGCGCAAGGAAGAAGCTCTTACTAAGGCACGCAGCGAGTATGAGGATGATATTGAGTTTTACAAGATGTTGCAGTATCTGTTTTTCCAGCAGTGGGAAAGTCTGAAGAAGTATGCTAATGATAAAGGAATTGAGATTATCGGGGATGTACCAATCTACGTTGCAGGAGACAGTGCAGATGTATGGGCGAATCCGAAGCAGTTTTATCTGGATGAAGATTTGAATCCGATTGAAGTGGCAGGATGTCCGCCAGATGGTTTTTCTGCGGACGGACAGTTGTGGGGTAATCCGCTGTTCCGCTGGGATGAGATGAAAAAAGACGATTATGCATGGTGGACAAAGCGCATTAAGGCAATGTCGGAGTTGTATGATATCATTCGAATCGACCATTTCCGAGGATTTGATTCTTATTATGCGATTCCTGCGAAGGATACTACTGCCAAGAATGGTAAGTGGAAGACAGGACCGGGAATGGACTTATTTCATCAGCTTGAGAAAAAGCTTGGAAAGCTTCCGATTATTGTGGAAGATCTCGGATTCCTTACTCCATCGGTGCGTCAGCTTTTGAAGGATTCCGGCTTCCCGGGAATGAAGGTGATTCAGTTTGCGTTTGATAGTCGAGAGGGCAGTGATTATCTTCCGCATACCTATACTCAGCATTGTGTGGTATATACCGGAACACATGATAATGATACGGTGATGGGATGGATGGATACCGCTCCGGAGGAATCGGTTCAGTTTGCTAAGGAGTATTTAAATCTTACAGAAGAAGAAGGATACAACTGGGGTATGATGCGGGCTGCATGGTCTTCCGTTGCGGATATGGCAATTGTGCCACTTCAGGATTTGCTTGGACTGGGGTCTGAGGCGCGCATTAACATTCCGTCTACATTAGGTGAAAACTGGAAATGGCGTGCAACAAGTGATCAGATTACAGATGAGCTTGCGGAGAAGCTTTATAGATATATGGAGATGTATGGACGCATCAATGCCGTCATCTTAGAAGAGCTTGCTAAGCAGGCAGAAGAGGAAAAGCAGGCAGAAGAGGAAAAACAGGCAAAAGAGGAAAAAGCCGCGAAAAAGAAAAAATAAAACATAATTTGTTCCCCCCTTCCATATATTGAGAATATATGGGAAGGGGGACTTTTTTATGGATAGCAGGGAAAACAAGGACTTTGATTTATATAAAGATATTCAGGGTAGAACCGGCGGCGAGATCTACATTGGCGTGGTAGGACCGGTGCGTACCGGAAAATCCACGTTTATCAAACGGTTTATGGATTTGTTTGTGCTGCCTTATATAGAGGACGAGAACGCAAAAAAGCGGGCAATGGATGAAATGCCGCAATCGGCGGCAGGAAAGACGATTATGACAACGGAACCCAAATTTATTCCACAGGAAGCGGCAGAAATTACGCTGGCAGATGAGAGCAGCATTCGGGTGCGCCTGATTGATTGTGTGGGATTTATGGTTGATGGTGCCAGTGGACATATGGAAGGGGATGAAAACAGGATGGTCAAGACTCCATGGTTTTCAGAAGAAATTCCATTTGTGGATGCGGCCCGGATTGGAACACAGAAAGTAATTCGTGATCATGCAACTATCGGTATTGTTGTGACTACGGATGGAAGTATCGGAGAACTTTCACGTGAAAGCTATATTGATGCAGAGCAGACAACAATTGCAGAGCTTAGAGAAATTGGAAAACCTTATGTGATGGTGCTGAATTCTATGCGCCCATATAGTGAAGAAACCGTAAAACTGAAGGAAAATCTGGAACAGACTTATGGAACGGTTGTAATTCCGGTTAACTGTCAGCAGATGCACAGAGAGGATATCGTATCCATCATGAATGCAATTTTGCTGGAGTTCCCTGTGACAAGAATGGATTATTTTATTCCCAAATGGACAGAGATGCTTCCGGCGGAACATCCTGTGAAAGCTGCTATGATTCAAACCGCCGGAAATCTGCTGGAAAGAGTAGAAAAAGTGAGGGATGTCAGTGCTTTGTCGATTGGAAAAAATCTTGCAATGACTGCCAATGAACAGGTGGGAGAAGCATTTTTTAAAGAAATTCTTTTGCAGAATATCAACTTGTCAGATGGGACTGTGACCATTCGAATGGAGATTGATGACCGATATTATTTTGCTTATGTCAGCGAGATGACAGGTGTGACCATTGATGGAGAATATCAGATGATCTCGATGCTGCGTTCTCTTGCTGCAATGAAAAAGGAATATGAGCGTGTAAAAGATGCGATGGATGCAGTGGAGCAGAAAGGATATGGCGTTGTGATGCCGGGACTGTCTGATATTCGGATGGAAAATCCGGTCCTGATTCAGCATGGTGGAAAATATGGAGTGAAAATGCGGGCACTTTCGCCGTCCATTCATATGATCAAAGCGAATATTGAGACAGAGATTGCTCCGATTGTGGGAAGTGAAGAGCAGGCAAATGATCTGATCGAATACATAAAAGCCGGGGAAGAGAGCGGTGAGGGAATCTGGACAACGAATATCTTTGGAAAATCGGTGGGAGAACTGATGGAGGACGGAATCCGCAGTAAGATTATGCAAATGGATGATGAATGTCAGTTAAAGCTTCAGGATACGATGCAGAAAATTGTGAATGACAGCAATGGGGGAATGATCTGTATCATTATCTAAATCCGGTTTTATATTTTACAACAATCTGTTATACTATCTATATATATCATTACAAAACACAATTTTGCAATTTGTAGTAAAATGTTTGCAGATGAAAGGAAAAAACATGAATGAAGTGTACGATAAACTGATGCACTGCTATGAGAGCGTGCGCAGACAGGTAGATTTTGTGCCGAAGGTGGCACTGGTGCTGGGATCGGGCCTTGGTGATTATGCCGAGGGAGTCCGTGTGGAGGCAAGTCTGGATTACCATAATATTGAGGGCTTTCCTGTGTCAACCGTTCCGGGGCATGCGGGGCGGTTTATCTTTGGTTACGTGGGTGAGGTTCCGGTTGTGTGTATGCAGGGACGTGTGCATTATTATGAGGGATATGCGATGTCTGATGTTGTGCTTCCGGTTCGCCTGATGCGCCAGATGGGGGCACAGGTGCTTTTTCTTACGAATGCGGCGGGGGGAGTTCAGCAGGGGATGAGGGCCGGCGATCTGATGCTTCTGACGGGACAGATTGCCAGCTTTGTTCCATCACCGCTTATCGGACCGAATTGTGAAAAGCTTGGTACACGTTTTCCGGATATGAGTGAGATTTATAATCGTGATTTGATCTTGATCGGTCGTAAATGTGCTGCGGAACTTGGCATTGATCTGAAGGAAGGAACTTATCTGCAGTTTACGGGACCGGCCTATGAATCTCCGCAGGAAGTTGCGATGGCCCGTATTCTGGGAGCGGATGCAGTGGGGATGAGTACAGCCTGTGAGGCGGTTGCTGCCAATCATATGGGTATGCGCATTGTGGGTATTTCCTGTATTTCCAATCTTGCAAGTGGGATTGCACCGCAACCGCTTTCACACGAGGAGGTGCAGAAATCAGCAGATGCTGTGGCACCAAAATTTAAGGCGCTTGTGACACAAATGATAAAGGAGATAGGAAAAACATGCAGGTAATATTTATTCATCACAGCTGTTTCCTGATAGAAGTGGATGATAAAGTGTTGATTTTTGATTATTTTGGAGGAGACCGTGTGAATGGGTATACATTTACCGGCAAAATTCCATCCTATGCACCGGATACAAAGATTTACATGTTTGCCAGTCACAGCCATCGGGATCACTTTGATATGGATATTTTGCGCTGGAGTGGTCAGTATCCCAATATTCGATATATTTTGTCCAAGGATATCCGTATCAGTCCACATTTTCTTGAAAAGCATGGGATTGATCCGAAAGTGAGAGAGCAGGTGCAGTTTGTTACGGCAGGCAAAAGGTATGAAGTAGATGATCTTGTAATTGAGACTCTTGCATCGACGGATGCAGGAGTTGCATTTTACGTTACGACAAATGGCGTCAGTTTTTTTCATGCGGGGGATCTGAATGACTGGAAGATGGAGGGGGCTGGAGATCTGATCAATGGAAAACAGGAGAGGGCGTATCGGCATGAAATCCGAAAGATTACGGACAAGCCCATTAATCTGGCATTTGTGCCGATGGATCCGCGGCTTGGACCGTACCAGTCACTTGGAATTGACTTCTTTTTGAAAAATACAGATGCAGAGTTTGTTTTTCCGATGCATATGTGGCAGGATTATTCTGCAATTGCAGCTTATAAGAAGAAAATTTCTAATTTGGGAATGGCACAGCGTGTGATAGAAATCGAGCGGGAAAATCAGGTTTTTCCGTTTGGAGAGTTATAGAGCAAAAGTATTGAATTTCGGGACAAGTTCATATATAATATATTAATTGGAATAAAGGTGTAGACACACATGGGAGTTTGGTAGCAGGAGGTAGTAAAATGGATTTTTTATTATGTATTGTAAAGTATGTGATTGAGATGGCTATTTTGCTTGGAATCGGTATCCTGGGGGCATTTATCGGGATTAAGCTTCGCAGGCGTAAGGATGCGAAGACTGCTGCTTTGGCAGACGAGACAAAAGAATAATTTTGGAGGACTTGGTAATGAAAAAGAGTTATGGCGTCAATGAGCTGCGTCGGATGTACCTTGACTTTTTTGAAAGTAAGGGGCATCTTGCAATGAAGAGCTTTTCGTTGGTACCGCACAATGACAACAGTTTATTATTGATTAACGCGGGAATGGCTCCGCTGAAACCATATTTTACAGGACAGGAGATTCCACCGAGAAGGCGTGTGACAACCTGCCAGAAGTGTGTGCGAACCGGCGACATCGAGAATGTAGGTAAGACTGCCCGTCATCTGACGTTCTTTGAGATGCTTGGCAACTTTTCTTTTGGTGATTATTTTAAACATGAGGCAATTGCCTGGTCATGGGAATTCTTGACCGAGGTGCTGGGACTTGAGAAAGATCGGTTGTATCCATCTATCTATGGAGAGGATGACGAGGCCTTTGATATCTGGACAAAGGAGGTTGGAGTACCGGCTGATCGTATTACACGTTTTTACCGTGATCCGGAGACGGGAGAATGTGATAACTTCTGGGAGCATGGCGCGGGACCTTGTGGACCGTGTTCAGAGATTTACTATGACAGAGGTGAGAAATATGGTTGCGGCAAGCCGGATTGTAAGGTTGGTTGCGATTGTGATCGCTTCATGGAAGTATGGAACAACGTATTTACCCAGTTTGAAGGGGATGGCAAGGGCGGCTATGAGGAACTTTCCCAGAAAAATATTGATACGGGAATGGGACTGGAGCGTCTTGCTGTCGTGATGCAGGATGTGGATTCTGTTTTTGATATTGATACGATGAAGGCAATTCGTGATAAGATCTGCGAGATGTCAGGAAAGACTTACCAGACGGACGCAATGGATGATGTGTCCATCCGTCTGATTACAGATCATATCCGTTCGTCAACATTTCTGGTATCGGATGGTGTTATTCCAAGCAATGAAGGAAGAGGCTATGTGCTTCGTCGCCTGATTCGCCGCACGGCCAGACATGGACGCATGCTTGGAATTGATGGCCTTTTCCTTGCAAAGCTTTCTGAGACTGTTATCAACGAGAGCAAGGATGGTTATCCTGAGTTAGATGAAAAGAAGGAATTTATCTTCAAGGTACTGACACAGGAAGAGGAGAAGTTCAATAGGACAATCGATCAGGGACTCGCTATCTTAAATGACCTGATGACAGAGATGCAGGAAAAGGGAAGCAAGGAACTCTCTGGTGCAGATACCTTTAAACTTTATGATACTTATGGATTCCCGGTAGACCTGACAGAGGAAATTCTTGAAGAAAAGGGATTTTCATATAATGAGGCCGAATTCAAGGCGTGTATGGAAGAGCAGCGTCAGAAGGCAAGAAGTGCCCGCAAGGTAACCAACTATATGGGCGCTGATGCTACTGTATATGAACAGATTGATCCGGTCATTACAACGGAGTTCGTTGGATATGATAAACTGAGCTTTTCTTCAAAGGTTACAGTTATGACGACAGAGACTGAACTTGTGGAAGCTCTTTCTGATGGAGAGACCGGAACGATTATTGTGGACAAAACACCGTTCTATGCCACTATGGGTGGCCAGCAGGGAGATAAAGGAATTATCCGTACCGCTAATGGAACTTTCCAGGTGGAAGATACCATTAAACTGCTCGGCGGCAAGTATGGACATGTTGGACATATGATTTCCGGTATGATTCGTTGCGGTGAAGAGGTCGAACTAGTTGTTGATGCATCATTGCGTGCACGGACATGCGCAAACCATTCTGCAACACACTTGCTGCAGAAGGCCCTGCGTGAGGTCCTTGGCTCTCATGTAGAGCAGGCTGGCTCTTATCAGGATAGTGAGCGTACCAGATTCGACTTTACGCATTTTGCGGCAATGACTCCGGAAGAACTTGTCAAGGTTGAGGATCTTGTGAATGCCAAGATTAATGAGGCAATCGCAGTCAGAACCGATATTATGACGGTTGATGAGGCAAAGAAGACGGGTGCGATGGCTCTCTTTGGTGAAAAGTATGGAGAGAAAGTCCGCGTGGTATCAATGGGCGATTTCTCAAAGGAATTCTGTGGCGGTACACATGTAAAGAATACTGCTGATATCAAAGCTTTTAAAATTCTGTCTGAGAGTGGAGTGGCAGCCGGAGTGCGTCGTATTGAGGCACTGACCGGAGACAATGTACTTGCTTATTATAAGAAGATGGAAGCAGATTTCGAGGCGGCGGCAAAGGTGGTCAAGGCAACACCGGCAAATCTTGCAGAGCGTCTGGAGCATTTGACCGCAGAACTGAAAGCATTACAGAGCGAGAATGAGTCGCTTAAGAGCAAGGCGGCAAAGGATGCCTTGGGTGATGTTATGGATCAGGTTATGGATGTCAAGGGGGTTAAGCTTCTTGCCACAAGTGTTGCAGGTGTCGACATGAACGGATTGCGTGACCTGGGTGATCAGCTTAAGGGTAAATTGGGAGAAGGCGTAGTTGTGCTTGCGTCTGATTGTGATGGTAAAGTCAATCTGG
This sequence comes from Agathobacter sp., assembly GCA_022775045.1. Classification (GTDB taxonomy): domain Bacteria; phylum Bacillota; class Clostridia; order Lachnospirales; family Lachnospiraceae; genus Roseburia. The sequence goes on from JALFLB010000039.1 coordinate 42,538, forward strand.
TTGTTATGGCTACAGATGAAGCGATTAAAAAGGGAGCTCATGCCGGGAACCTTATTAAGGCGATTGCGGGCAAAGTAGGCGGCGGCGGTGGAGGTCGCCCTAATATGGCGCAGGCAGGAGGCAAGAATCCGGCTGGCATTTCGGATGCGATTGCAGAGGCTTCGGAAGCGTTGGCTGCTATGATTTTTTAGTCGATTTGCCGGTTTTTGATATTACAATACAAAAATAATGGGCTAATTATCCTGAAAAAAGGAAAATTAGCCTTTATTTTTAGCTGTTTTGTAGTATAATTGTACTATATACAGGGAGGTAAAAATATGAGGAAAAGACTATTTTCAATGCTTATGGTAACAACCCTGATGTTGACAATGTTGACGGGGTGTGCTTCCGGTAATAACAGACCGGGAGAGTCGACTGAGTCACAGGGGGTAAAGGAGACAAACTCCGGCGATGGTGTGGTTAAGCTCAGAGTATGGGCAGAGGAGTCTACGTTTGATACCCTGAATGAAATGGTTGAAAGTTTTAAGCAGGAGTATGCAGGACAGGCTGAATTTGAGATTACACTTGAGGCTAATTCTGATGCAGAAACGAAAAATAATGTGTTAGCGGATGTGCACAATGCGGCAGATGTGTTTCCGCTGGCTGATGACCAGGTTTCGGGTCTGGTTGCGGCAGGTGCACTCTATCCGGTTCCAAATGCGGAAGAGGTGAAGAACGCCAATCTTGCAGATGCGGTGCTGGCGGCCACAGTCAAAGATGTCTTATATGCATATCCGATGACTGCAGATAATGGATATTTTATGTATTACAATAAGAAGTACTTTAATGATTCGGATGTGCAGACTTTAGATGGAATTCTTGCGGTAGCGAAAGAGAATGGAAAGAAGATGACAATGGACTGGAGTTCCGGATGGTATCTTTATTCATTTTTTGGAAATACCGGTCTGGACTTCGGAATCAATGATGATGGTGTAACCAATCACTGTGACTGGAATTCCACAAAAGGAGATATCAAGGGTGTTGATATTGCACAGGCGATGCTTGATATTGCCAATAATCCGGGATTTAAAAACATCGGAGATGAAGGGGTGGTTGCCGGTGCAAAGGATGGAAGTGTGATTGCCGGTGTCAGCGGTGTATGGAATGAGACATCTTTGCGGGAATGCTGGGGAGATGATCTTGGTGCCGTGAAGCTTCCAACCTATACAGTGGCGGGTAAGCAGGTTCAGATGGCATCCTACAAGGGATATAAATTGATGGGAGTAAATGCATATTCACAGAATCCGGAGTGGGCTGCAAAACTTGCAGACTGGTTGACAAACGAACAGAATCAGACACTTCGTTTTGAGAAGAACGGGCAGGGACCGTCAAATATTAAAGCAGCTGATTCTGATGCTGTTGCACAGTCCCCGGCAATTCAGGCGGTAATTGCACAGTCGGAATTCGGAAAACTTCAGCGTGTCGGCAACAGTTATTGGGATGCATGTACAACATATGGACAGACTATTGCTGCGGGTAATCCCGATCATGTGAAGCTACAGGAACTGATGGATATTCTTGTGAAGGGAATCACAAGATCTGTGGCAGGTTAGGAGGATAGAAGAACATGGATAAGACAAAGCGTTTTAGCACGAAACTGATCATTCTGATTCCGGTGTTTATACTTGGATTTGTGTCCATCATCTCTAATTTGATGGCTGTCTCAAGTCTGCGCAGAGTAAATGCGGATGCTTCACAGATTGCAGATGAATCCATGGCAAGTATCACGCGTCTGGCAGAACTGGAAAGACAGACGCAGGATATTCATAAGTTGGGATTATCCCATATTATTGCCACAGATCTGGAAACTATGATTCAACTGGTGGATGATATCCGCGCTGAAGAGGATGAATTTGAAAAGTGTCTGGATGAGTATCAGACATATGTGACAGATGATACCAAAAAAGATTATGATTCGTTAATGGAAAACTACGAAGGGTTAAAATATGAGTGCGCGAATCTGATGGCATTCAGTGCTGCAGGCAGAAGCGAGGATGCTTATGGGCTTGCAAATGGTGCGATTCGAAACTATGCAAATGCAATTGAAAAAAATATTACGCAGATGAAGAATGTTATTAATGAGAGTGCTTCCAAGCAGAGAGATGATCTGGCTGCGTCTTATCGGAAATCTTTACTGATCAGTGGAGCAACGATTGTGATCAGTATTATTTCATTGATTGCGGCGGCTCTTTGTGTACTTCGTCTGGTCATTATGCCATTGTCTAAGACAAAGAAAGAGATAAATGAAATTATTACCGGTATTGATCAGCGTGAGGGCGATCTGACTCGTCGTGTATCAATTCTTTCGAATCAGGAGGTTGCAGCGGTTGGAAACGGAATCAATACCTTTATGGGCAAGCTGCAGGATATCTTTAAGATGATTAGCAGCAACGCGAGCCGTCTTGAGGGAGTGGTCAACGAGGTGCGCGACAGCGTGCAGACATCCAATGGAAGTGTTTCCGATTTGTCTGCGTTGACCGAGGAGTTATCTGCAACAATGCAGGATATTTCAGAAAACGCTTCTCGAATTAATGAGAATACGGAATCCGTTGCCAATGAAGTTAACGAGATTGCAGAAAAGACTTCTGAGATTACCCAGTACACGAAGGAAATGAAAGAGCATGCGGAAGAGATGGAATCTGCTGCACGGGAGAATATGGATACGACAGGTGCAAAAGTAAATGATATCGTATCTGTGCTCAGCCAGGCAATTGAAGACAGCAATAGTGTCAATCAGGTTGACAATCTTACAAATGATATTTTGAATATTGCCAGTCAGACCAATTTATTGGCATTGAATGCTTCTATTGAAGCAGCGCGTGCCGGAGAAGCAGGTAAGGGATTTGCGGTTGTTGCAACTGAAATCAGCCAGCTTGCGTCTGCCAGTCAGGAAGCTGCCAATAACATTCAGAGCATCAATGCTGTTGTTACGGCGGCAGTACATAATCTTGCAGGGAATGCAAATGATCTTGTTGAGTATATGAAAGACAAGATTCTGCCGGAATTTGAAAATTTTGTGGAGTCCGGAAGTGCTTATCGTGATAAAGCCTCCTTTATTGAGGGTGTTATGGGTGAGTTTGAGCAGAGAACGGATTCCCTGCAGCATTCGATGAATGAGATTGCGGATTCTGTTAACACGATTTCACATGCAATTGAGGAGGGGGTAAGCGGTGTCGTATCTACTGCAGATTCAACGCAGGTTCTTGTGAGTGATATGGATCGTATCTCCAGAAAAATGGATGAAAACTTTGAAATCGCAGATGGCTTGAGAAAGGAAACTTCAATTTTTACCAAACTTTAATAAAACTATTGACAAATACAGATTATTTGTTAAAATATTCAATAGTGCAATTAGGATTACCTTACAGTTGATGCACAATATCGCAACTGGAGGGAGGTTAGGTGTAGAATGTCTAGTGTAATCGTAAAAGAGAATGAGACTTTGGACAGCGCATTACGTCGTTTTAAGAGAAACTGCGCTAAGGCTGGAATTCAGCAGGAGATTCGTAAAAGAGAACATTACGAGAAGCCAAGCGTTAAGCGTAAGAAGAAGTCTGAAGCTGCTAGAAAAAGAAAATACAATTAATGTATTAAACCCCACGGAAAAGAATCCGTGGGGTTCTTTTTACTCTGTGTCTGGGGCAATTGGAAATTTAGTAACCCAATTCCTCGCCGACAAGAATTACTTTGATGCGGTCTGGACTGCCACTGCGGCGGGTGATGACAATCTGATTACAGATACAGTCAGGACTGAGGCAGTCAGAACAAGTACCGGTTGCTGCACATGGGGTATTCTTGTTCAGCCGGATACAGTTTGGCGGAGTGGCGCTGTTGCGGACACGCCTGACACCACTCGGAATATCAGTAACAACTTTGTTCATTCCGGCAACGATGATGACCTGCCTTGGTCCGTAAATTAAGGCAGCAACGCGATTGCCGTTGCCATCAATGTTAATGAGTTCACCATCGAGTGTAATGGCATTGGTGCTCATAAAATAATGGTCGGCATCAAATGCATCCAGATAACATTTTCTGGTTTCTTCCGGGGTGCCAGCTTTTGTACGATCAATCAGATGAAGATCCTCTCTGGCACGCAGAGCAGGAAGGATTCCGCTTTCTTCAAGCGTCATGGAACCGCCGAAAGAGACGGATGAATCAGGATGAATCAGAGAGAGCGCTTTTTCACAAGCATCTTTGGCAGTTGGGCAATAGAAACCTTCCATCTGGCGTTTGGAAAGATTTTGGATGATTGTTTGGGCAAGTTTACTGTGGTATTCTTCTTTTACTGTCATTATGTATACCTCCTTTGTCTTTTATGAATAAGGATATATCTTTCCGGTAATTTTGACAAGGTATGAAAAGCTTGTTAGAATGTGCTTTATGTAAAATGAGGTAAAAAATGTGTAAGAATCTGAGCATGAATAAGTTTATGGTAATTTTATTTGCAAAATCTTCCTAATGCGAGTATCATAAAATATTAGATTATTAGAATTCATAGAAGGAGTGAACAGACATGACAAAAATAGATATTATTTCAGGATTCTTAGGAGCAGGAAAGACAACTTTCATCAAAAAGATGATCGATGAAGCTTTCAAGGGAGAACAGATTGTCCTGATTGAGAACGAGTTCGGTGAGGTCGGAATTGACGGTGGATTTTTAAAGGATGCGGGAATTGAGATTACGGAGATGAATTCCGGATGTATCTGCTGTTCACTGGTAGGAGATTTCGGCAAGAATTTAAATGAAGTGATTACAAAATATCATCCGGACCGTATTCTGATCGAGCCATCCGGTGTGGGCAAGCTGTCCGATGTTATGAAATCTGTCATTGATATTGAAAAAGAACAGGATGTCAAACTGAATGCACTGGTTACCGTTGTCAATGCGCTGAAGGCCAGCAAGCAGATGAAGGCCTTCGGAGAGTTTTTTAACAATCAGATCGAGTATGCCACAACGGTAATACTGAGCCGTAGCCAGAATGCGACTCCGGAGCAGCTGGAGTTCTGTGTAAAGAAGATTCAGGAGCTAAATCCTAATGCAGCCATTATCACTACAGATTGGAACGCGTTAAAGGGTGAGCAGATTCTGAAAGTTATGGAAGGACAGGACAATTTGGAGATGAAGGCGTTGGCTGAAGCACGGCATGCCAAGGATGATGAGGAGCATGAGCACCATCACCATGAGCATGAGCACCATCACCACGACCATGAGCATGATCACCACGAGCATGACAGCGAGCATCATCATGAGCACGGGGAAGGATGCACCTGTGGCTGCCATGATCACGACCATGAGCATCATCACCATCATGCGGATGATGTGTTTACCAGCTGGGGCAAGGAGACACCGCATAAGTTTGAGCGCGCTAAGATTGAGGAAATCCTCAAAGGCTTTGTGGAGTCCGATACAATTCTCCGTTCCAAGGGAATGGTTGAGTGCGTAGACGGAAGCTGGATCTACTTTGATATGGTTCCGGGTGAGTACGAAATCCGTGAGGGAGAGCCGGATTACACAGGACGCATCGTGGTAATCGGAACGGAGATCCATGAGCAGGAACTTTTGGAATTGTTCGGCATTGCTTAGAATATATTAAGGAGATTTTGGTATGGCACAGGAAATACCGGTATATGTTTTTACAGGATTTATGGACAGTGGTAAGACTTCCCTTGTAGAAGAGACCCTGTTTGAAAATGAGTTTGGTGATGGAGCCAAGGGTATCATTATCATGTGTGAGGATGGAGAGAAGGAGTACGATGAGGCAAAACTTGCCACTGTTAATTTTAAACTGGTGACAATCGATGCAGAGGAGGATTTCACACCTGAGAAGTTACAGGAAATTCAGAATTCCTATCTTCCGGAGCAGGTGTTTATTGAGTACAACGGCACATGGGAAATTGATAAGCTGCTTGAGGCAAAACTGCCGGATGGCTGGGTAATCGTACAGTCGCTGGCTACAGTGGATTCCACAACCTTTGATCTGTATATGAATAATATGCGTGCGATAATGCAGGAACAGGTCTTCTCCAGCGATGTGGTAATTTTTAACCGCACGGATGACAATACGGATCGCGGGCATCTGCGCCGGACTATTAAGAATATTAACCGCAAGGCACAGATCGTGTATGAGCGTAAGGATGGAACTATCGATGAGCGTCCGGAGGAACTGCCCTTTGACATCAATCAGGATATCATTGAACTGACAGATGCCGACTATGCAATCTGGTATATGGATGCAATGGAGAATTATAAGAAATATGATGGAAAGAAAGTTAAGTTCCGAGCCCTTGTGTACAATCCGGAGAAATTAAAAAAAGGTGTATTTGTCCCGGGACGTTTCGCCATGACCTGCTGTATTGAGGATGTGACATTTATAGGTTTTAAATGTAAATACGAACAGGAAGATGAAATTCCACACAAGTCGTGGATTGATATTACAGCGGAGATTCATGTAGAGTTTGCGAGGGAATATAAGGGAAAAGGACCGGTTCTTTATCCAATTTCCATTGAGAAGGCAGAAAAGCCGGAGGATGAGCTGGTTTATTTCTCATAACAAAATATTCCTTTGACATATGCTCATATTTCCGATATGATAAAAAAAGTGCAATAACACATGAAGGGAATTAGATAGTAAACACTAGGAGGAAGATTATGTATCCAATTGTTCGGAAAGAAACATTGGCAGATAACATTATCCTTATGGATATCAAAGCTCCGCGCGTTGCGAAGGAATGTCTGCCGGGACAGTTTATCATTGCAAAGACAGATGAGGTTGGGGAAAGAATTCCACTGACCATTTGTGACTATGACAGAGAAAAGGAGACTGTTACAATCGTTGTACAGACTATTGGTGCTGGAACAGAGCGCATGATGAGTCTGAATGTGGGCGATGCTCTTGAGGATTTTGTAGGACCGCTTGGATGCCCGTCTGAGCTTTGCACAGAGGGAAACCTTGAGGAGACTAAGAAGAAGCATATCGTATTTATTGCCGGAGGACTTGGTACAGCACCGGTATATCCGCAGGTAAAGTGGCTGTATGAGCACGGTGTGGCTGTGGATGTGATTATGGGATCCAGAACAAAAGATCTGCTTTTCTATATTGATGAGATGAAAGCAGTGGCTGAGAATGTTTATGTCACAACTGATGATGGTACATATGGCTTTCATGGTAATGGCTGCCAACAGCTGGAAGCATTGGTAGGAGAAGGCAAGCATTATGATGTGTGCGTGGCAATCGGACCAATGATCATGATGAAATTTGTTACTATTCTGACCAAAAAGTTAGAGATCCCGACCATTGTTTCCATGAATCCAATTATGGTGGATGGAACCGGAATGTGCGGTGCCTGTCGACTGATGGTTGGTGGCGAAGTGAAGTTTGCTTGCGTAGATGGTCCTGAGTTCGATGGACATCTGGTCGATTTTGATCAGGCAATGAAGCGCCAGCAGCAGTATAAGACTGAGGAAGGACGTGCAAAGCTGGCATATGAAGAAGGCGACACCCACCACGGTGGCTGTGGTCATTGCGGAGGTGACAAATAATGGAAGGATTAGTTAGAGTACCGGTTCGTGAACAGGAGCCAAAGGTTCGTGCAACAAATTTTGAAGAAGTATGTTATGGATATAATGAAGAGGAAGCAGTTGCAGAAGCTTCCCGCTGTCTGAATTGTAAAAATGCACAGTGTATGAAGGGATGTCCGGTTTCTATTAATATTCCGGCATTTATTGCTCAGGTAAAGGAGCGCAATTTTGAAGAGGCATACCAGATTATTTCTGAGTCCTCGGCACTTCCGGCAGTATGTGGTCGTGTATGTCCGCAGGAGAGTCAGTGCGAGGGAAAATGTATCCGCGGCATCAAGGGAGATCCGGTTGCTATTGGAAAGCTGGAGCGATTTGTTGCAGACTGGGCTCGTGAGAATGGCATTAAGCCAAAGAAAGCAGAAAAGTTAAATGAACATAAGGTAGCCGTGATTGGTTCCGGACCTGCCGGACTCACCTGTGCCGGAGACCTGGCTAAGCTTGGCTATGATGTGACCATTTTTGAGGCACTGCACCGTGCCGGAGGCGTGTTAAGCTACGGGATTCCGGAGTTCCGTCTTCCGAAGGATAAGGTTGTTGCTGCCGAGGTTGAGAATGTAAAGGCTCTTGGTGTTAAGATTGAGACCAATGTTGTCATTGGTAAGTCGGTTAAGATTGATGAGCTGATGGCAGAGGAAGGCTTCGAGGCTGTATTTATCGGTTCCGGAGCAGGTCTTCCAAGATTTATGGGAATCCCGGGCGAGCAGGCTAACGGAGTGTTCTCTGCAAATGAATTTCTGACCAGAAATAACCTGATGAAAGCCTTTGAGGAAGGGTATGAGACTCCGATTTCACGAGGCAAGAAGGTTGTTGTTGTCGGTGGTGGTAATGTTGCGATGGATGCTGCAAGAACAGCACTTCGTCTTGGCGCAGAGGTACATATTGTATATCGTCGTGGAGAGGAGGAACTTCCGGCACGTAAGGAGGAGGTTCATCATGCAAAGGAAGAGGGGATTATTTTTGACCTCTTACAGAACCCGACAGAGATTCTCGTTGATGAGAATGGATGGGTAAAGGGTATTCGCATCATCAAGATGGAGCTTGGAGAGCCGGATGAATCCGGAAGAAGAAGTCCGGTTGAGATTCCGGGATCAGAGTATGAGATTGACTGTGATACCGTCATCATGTCTCTTGGTACTTCGCCGAATCCGCTCATTTCTTCTACGACTGCAGGTCTTGAGACGAACAGACGTAAATGTATCGTAGCTTCCGAGGAAAATGGACAGACTAGCAAGGCTGCTGTATTTGCAGGTGGTGATGCTGTGACAGGTGCTGCAACTGTAATTCTTGCCATGGGAGCCGGAAAAGCTGCTGCAAAAGGAATTCACGAATACTTGTCAACAAAATAAGAATTATGAAGAAGACAGGCACGGCCTGTCTTCTTTTTATGGAAGGATGGGAAACCATTATTTCTTAAAAGTTTGAGAAATATTTATGAAATCGGCTGCTTTTCAGATAAAATAGGGTATAATCATATAAAATAATAGTTATAATGTTACATAGGAAGCGAATGGGTAAATATGGCAGAGAATCGTATGGCACAGGAAGAAGAAAATAGAATAACAGTGGAGCGTGTGCAGGCAGATCCGACTGTGGGACTGACTAGGCAGCAGGTGGATGAACGTTTTGCGGCGCATGCGGATAATTATAAAGTGGAGTCATCGACAAGACCGGTGTCAGAGATTGTCAAATCTAATGTATTTACGTATTTTAACCTTGTGTTTCTCATCATAGCGATTTTGTTGACCATTGTGGGTGCATGGTCGGATATGATGTTTTTACCGATTATTATTGCCAATACCTGTATTGGAATTATTCAAGAGGTGCATTCCAAGAAAGTTTTAGATAAACTTTCGATTCTCAATGCTCCGCAGACAGTTGTGCTTCGAGAAGGGGAAAAATCGCAGATTCCGGCAGATCAGCTTGTGCTTGATGATGTAGTGGAATTCTCGGCAGGAAGCCAGATTCCAGCAGACGCGGTGGTGTTGGAAGGAGAATTGCAGGTTAATGAATCCCTCATCACAGGCGAATCGGATGAGATTGAAAAGAAACCGGGAGATTCACTGCTTTCCGGAAGTTATGTTGTTTCAGGAAAAGCTATGGCAAGGCTGGAAAAAGTCGGGAGAGACTCCTATATTTCCAGGCTGACTCTGCAGGCAACTAAATCGAAGAAGGGAGAACAATCAGAAATGATTCGTTCTCTGAATTATCTGATCATGGTGATGGGAATCATCATTATTCCAATTGGCATTGCTTTGTTTGTACAGTCTTTTATCTACAATGAGGGGACGCTTCATGACAGTATTACCTCAATGGTAGCCGCAGTCATCGGAATGATTCCGGAGGGGTTGTATCTGCTTTCCAGTGTTGCAATGGCAGTGAGTTCAGTGCGCCTTGCACAAAAGAAAGTTCTGATTCATGATATGAAGTGTATTGAGACACTTGCGCGTGTAGATGTACTTTGTGTTGACAAGACGGGGACTATCACAGAGCCGGGAATGCATGTGTATGAAGTTGAAATTCTTGAGGGAATGGACTCAGAACATACCACAGCACTTTTGACTGATTTTGTACAGGCACAGTCTAGAGATAATGCAACAATGGAAGCGTTGCAGGAGCATTTTTCCAAGGGAAGCGGTATGCGTGCAAAAGAAGTGTTCTCTTTTTCCTCTGAGACAAAGTTCTCAGGGGCAATTATGGAAGATGGAAGGTCCTATGTGATCGGTGCGCCGGAGTTTGTTTTGCGAAGTCAGTTTGAAGAGTATCAGGAACAGATTTCTTCTTACAGCAGCAAAGGGTATCGGGTACTTGTTTTCGGGGAATATGAGGGAACACTCAGCAGAAAGCCATTAACAGAACCGGTTATACCAATGGGGCTTGTCATGCTTGCCAATCCGATTCGCAAAGGTGCGAAGGAGACCTTTACTTATTTTGCAAACAATGATGTAGAAATCAAAGTAATCTCAGGGGATAATCCACTGACTGTTTCGGTGATTGCAGAGGAGGCCGGTATAGCGGGGGCAGAGCGCTATGTGGACGCATCTACACTTAAGACAAGGAGCGATTATGAAAAGGCGGTTGAAGATTACACGGTATTTGGGCGGGTGACACCGAACCAGAAGCGGATGCTTGTACAGGCTCTGAAAGAGCATAAGCACACGGTTGCCATGACCGGTGACGGAGTGAATGATGTTCTGGCTCTCAAAGATGCGGACTGCAGTGTTGCCATGGCATCCGGAAGTGATGCGGCATCAAATGTATCCCAGCTGGTTCTTCTCGATTCTGATTTTACCAGAATGCCGGCTGTAGTTGCTGAAGGGCGGCGGGTGGTCAATAATATTGAACGGACAGCATCCTTATATATTGTGAAGAATATTTTTTCCATGCTGCTTGCGATTTTCTCGGTGATTTTGATGCTGGATTATCCGTTGGAACCTTCGCAAGTGTCTTTGATCAGTATGTTTACAATCGGAATTCCATCTTTTGTTCTGGCTCTCGAACCAAACAAGGAGCTGATTAAGGGACATTTTCTGACCAATGTACTTGTTCGTGCATTGCCTGCCGGTCTGACGGATTTTATTGTGGTCAGTGGACTGGTTGTGTTCTGCCGTGAATTCTCTGTGGACTTGGATTGCTTGTCAACATCCTGCACCATTCTTGTGGCAATTGTTGGGTTTATGATTCTCTATCGCATTGCAAAGCCGATGAATACCGGTCATATCATACTAATGATTGGGGTAGTCGCAGGATGGTCCTTTTGTATGTTGTTTGTCGGCGATTTCTTTGGAATTACAGGAATATCCAAGCAGTGCACAATGTTGATGCTGATTTTTGCCATTATTACAGAACCGGTACTTCGTTATCTGTGTACCGTTGTGGAGTGGATTTATGGGAAGGTACATGCTCTCCGAAGCAGGGAAGTACAGGCATAGATTTTCTGTTTCGCAGTTGCATGTGAGGAAGGAATCGTTTATACTATTCTTATTGTTGTAAAGGCAAATTAGATTACACGAAGCAGGTGCAGGTGTGCGTAAACGAATTAGGCAGATTGCCAGAGGCAAGTTCGAATACGATGAGCCATCACTTTCGCTCCCGGAAGAGGAAATGTCCCTTACAGTGACGGAGGGACAGGAATATACAGGCAGCTTTGAGATTACCAGTGTGAATCATATTCCGGTACGAGGTATCGTCTACTCCACCAATCCGCGGATGGAGTGTCTTACGCCGCAGTTTGAGGGCGAAGAGGTGCGGATTCGTTATCAGTTTTATAGTAAGGGCCTTGTAGAAGGCGAAGTAGAAAAGGGTGACTTTGTGATTTTTTGTAATCAGAGTGTACACAGCCTTTCTTTTTGTGTGTCTATTTCTAAGCTCTATGCAGAAGCTTCCACGGGACCGGTACGCAGTCTGTATGATTTTACCTGTCTGGCGAAAGAAAATTGGAATGAAGCTTATAAATTATTCTATCATAAGAGTTTTCCCAATATTATTAAGTCCAAAGAGATCAAGGAGGCAATGATCTATCGGGGAATTTTGGCAGCGAAGCCTTCTTTGCAGAACATGGAGGAATTTTTGATTGGAATCTGCAAAAAGAAACGGATTCAATTCTCACTGGATACGACTTCCTGTATTGTGGATTGCATGACAGAAACCATGCAGCAATCGGTTGAAATCAAAAAAGACGGGTGGGGGTATTTGGCTATCCGTGTGTCTGCAGATGAGGAATTTATCAGTTTGTCTGATACGGTTATCACTACAGAGGATTTTCTCGGTAGTACTTATACCTGTAAATATTTGTTGGATTATGACCGGATGCATGCCGGGAATAATTATGGAAGAATTTTCTTTTCTTCTGCCTATGAGACGCAAATTCTGGAAGTTGCAGTACATAAGGACAAGAAAGAAGAGGGGAAAAAGGAATCAGAGAGGAATCAGATTAAAGAATGCAGAGCCGGCTTGATGGAGCTTTATCAGGCGTATCGTCTGAAGAAGATTGTGACTGGGGTGTGGTCCAACGAGACAGTTGAAATCTTAAATCATCTTCATGCAATGGAGCCGGAAGAACCAATGTATGTGCTCATGAAAGCACAGGCGCTTATTATTAACCGGCAGCGTCAGGAAGCTGAGTGGATTCTTGATGATTTTAAGAGAGAGTGGACAGATCGCAATTCACCGGAATGGGGATATTATCTGTATATTATGACGTTGATGGAGAGGGAACCGTCTTATGTAGACCGTATGACACATGAGATTGAACTGATATTCCGTCAAAATCCGGATTCTGCGCTACTGTTCTGGGTACTTTTGTTCTTGGAGGAAGAGTACTATAACAATAGTGCACATAAGCTGGAGGCAATTGCAAATTGGGTTATGAATGGCTGTTCATCGCCATATCTGTATTTGGAAGCATATTATTTGATTTGTCAGGATCCTTATCTGCTGACGCATCTGGGAGCATTTGAGGTCCGGATTCTGCGTTGGGCAATTCGAAAAAATGTATTGACCAGAGATCTTGCAGAACAGGTTTTTCAGGTTGTGGAAGTGAATAAAGGGTTTGATCCAATACACTATAAACTGCTCTGTGCAGCATATGAGATTCTGCCGGGGCCGGAGCATGTTGGAATCATCTGCAGCTATCTGATTAAAGCACAGAAGTTTGATGTGAAGTATCATCACTGGTTTGAGATGGGAATCGAGTTGGAACTTCGCATTACCAGCCTGTATGAGGCATATTTACTCTCTCTGGATGAGCGTGCCGTTGGAACGGTGCCGAAGATTATACAGATGTATTTTCAATACGACAGTAATCTTCCATATCGGAAGATGGCAATATTGTATAATAATATTATTGCATCGAAAGATATTGAACCGGAGATTTATCAGAAGTATCGTCGTACCATGGGACGGTTTGCAATGGAGCAGGTGGAACAGGAACATATGGATGACAATCTGGCGGTACTCTATGAGGACATGCTGGATTTGGGCTTTGTAAATGAGGAACTGGCGCATTGCCTGTCCAAGATTCTGTTTACTCATAAGCTGGTGCTTTTTGATAAGCGGATGGTGCGCGCGATTATTTACCAGAGACAGATCAGGGAGCCGCAGATTGTTCCAATCGTGGAACAGGTAGCTTATTTTCAGCTTTATTCAGACGAGTATGTGATTCTTTTTGAGGACGAGAAGGGACGGCGATACGTCAGCAGTATATCATATCGTATGGAGAATTTGATGAAGCCGGAGGTTTATCTGGAAAAATGTATGGAGCTGGCACCGGACGAGTTGACTTATCTTATCGCATATTTTGGGAAAAAGCCAAACTATCTGACTTATGGGAAAGAGGATGAGCGCTTTTTTGAAAGAATGCTTTTTGCAAAAGAATTGGACCCGGTATATCAGGCAGATACTGCCCATGAAATTTTACGCTATTACCAGACAAAAGAGTCACAGCCGTTTGTGAAGGAATATCTTGCACAGGCAGATTTTTCGGTAATGCCACAGCCTGTCCGCCAGTACATGCTTGAGATGCTGGTAGACAATCACATGTATGATCAGGCATATGAATTGATTCAGATATATGGAATGGATCAGGTTGGTTCAGCTGCAAAGGTAACTCTGGCAAGCTATATGATCGATCATCTGGAGGATGAGGATGAAAAAGACGAGTATTTGCTTCTTTTGGCGGCAAATACCTTTGCTGGTAAGAAGTATAATGATAAGATTTTGCGATATCTATGCGATTTTTATAACGGACCTGCAGAGATGATGCTTCGCTTGTGGCGTGCGGCGAGAGAGTTTGAAATCAATACCTTTGAGCTGGAGGAGCGGATTCTTGTCCAGATGATGTATTCCGATATGAGCCTTGGCGGACTGGAAGATTTGTTTGTCCATTATTATGAGGCCGGCGGCCGGGAACTGGTTGTACTGGCGTATATCAGTGCATGTGCACATGCCTATTTTGTGCAGGGGGGGGCGCTGGAACCGCAAGTGCTTTCCATTATTCTGGAACGGTATCAGCATCACATGGAATTGAATGATGCGTGCAAGCTTGCACTATTGCAAGCTTTGTCTGAAGAACCGCAGCAGGATGAGTTTTATGAAATTGAGGATGCCCTGTTATCCGAGTATACCTGCCGGAATATGAATTTTTCATTCTATAAAAAACTCGATAAGCGTTTGGTACAGAAATATCATCTGTATGATAAGGTGTTTTTAGAGTACCGCACAGACCCAAAGAAACATGTGGTACTGCATTATAGCAGGGATGAGGATGGAGAAAACTTTATCCGGGAAGATATGCCGGATGTATATGACGGGATTTTTGTTGAGCAGTTTGTTCTCTTTTTTGGGGAAGTTGTCCAGTACTACATTACGGAGGAGTATGGCAATCAGGTTGAGGTGAAAGAAAGCAGTCGTCTGACCAAAAGTGACGTGTACACACAGAAAGATGAAAGCCGCTATAATTTGTTGAATCAGATGCTGATGTCAAATACCTTATCGGATGAGAAGTCATTGTATCACAATATGAAACAGTATGCGGGATTTGACGAAGTAACCCAAAAAGTATTTAAGTTGTTGTAGTGGATGAAGAACAGGAGAGAAGAATGGTTGGTATTGATCTGAATGATGATTATGCCATGGTCAGTTTTTATCAACAGAATATGAAGGAACCGGAGACTTTCAGTACAATAGCCGGGAGCGAGAATTATCATATCCCGATGCTTCTTGCACGGAGAAAAAATATTGCAATGTGGTATTATGGTGAAGAGGCGAAGAAGATGGCTAAAACGAGTGAGGTAATCTGTGTTGACTGTCTGCTTCGACGTGCGGTATCCGGAGAGGTGATCGGTGTTGGTGGGGAGAACTACGACGCAGTGGATTTGCTGGCTCTTTTTCTGAGAAAGGTTATGGAATTGCCGCAGAAGCTGGGAAATGCAGTGAAGATGGATCGCCTGGTGCTGACGGTTGACCGTCTCACACGGGAGAATATGGAGGTTTTCTGGAAGGTGGCTTCCAGACTGGAACTTACAGCTCAGCAGTTTATGGTTGTGGATCACAAAGAGAGCTTTTATTACTTTGCACTGAACCAACAGGAAGAATTGTGGCTGCATGATGTTTTTCTGTTTGGCTGTGAGAAGGATCTGGTCTATTCCTATGATCTGAAGAGGGATATGAGAACACGACCGCAGGTGGTTTCGATTCATGAGTCCGGGCGGCATGCCCTTCGGGAGGAGCGGGATAAAGATTTTTCCGATATTTTGACCCGCGCATTTGAGAACCGGATTGTTTCTGCCGTTTACCTGGTTGGCGATGGATTTGACGGGGGATGGATGAAGAATTCTTTGAACATTATGTGCAGAGGACGTCGGGCATTTATCGGGAAGAACCTTTTTTCCAAGGGGGCGTGTTATGCGGCTGCTGTGCGGGATAAAGAGGAAAACTGGCCTTATATTTACATGGGGGAGAATGAGATGAAATTCAATCTAAGCCTCAAGGTAAGAGATAAGGGGAAGGTGGCGTTTTATAATCTTATCAGCGCAGGAAAAAACTGGTTTGAGACAAGAGGGGAGTGCGAGGTGATTCTGACAGGTACTCCAGAGGTGGATTTCTGGAAGCAGCTTCCCAATAGCCGTGAGGCAAAAATTGAAACCCTTGAACTTACCGATCTGCCTAGAAGGCCTGATCGGACCACAAGAATTCGGATTTCTGCCAATCCGGTTGCGGATGACAAAATTGAAATTGAGATTAAAGATCTGGGGTTTGGAGAATTTTTCCGGGGAACCGATAAAGTTTGGAAGTATACAATGGTTATGTAGGATTCGGATATGGGTGAATTATTATTTTGTCATGAATCAATTGCATCATTGCCTTATTATGTGGAAGGCGTAGGTCTCAATATCTACTCCATGGAGGAATTGTGTTACTATATTGCCGGTAACACCTATCTTTTGGATTCTACTTTTATGAATGAAGAGCTGTGCATCTGGGTAGAGAAGGAGATGGGACTTTATAAACTGGCAGAACGACTGCGGGATATCATGCATACGCAGGGAATGTTGTCAGATTTTGTACTTGCGATTCTGGAAGATACAGCATATTGTAATATGAAAGAGATGCAGGAAATTATACTGACGATCCGACAGATGGAAGAAAAGTCGGATTTCGAATGTAATAAGATCCGTGCAGATCAACTGATGGAGAAAGAGAAATATTTAAGTGCCATCTACGAATACAAGCGTTTGCTGGATGCCAAAGAATCAGAGGAACAGAACTCCGTTCTTCTTGGGAACATTTGGCACAATCTGGGGACAGCATATGCAAGACTGTTTCTTTTTGAGGAGGCCGCGCACTGTTACGACAAGGCTTACAAGCTCAATCAGAGCGGAGAATCCCTGCGGGAATGTCTGATGTGTTATCGGTGTATGCATGATGAAGATGGGTTTATGAAAAAGGCACTTGAGAATCACATGGATGATATGGGAATGCAGGAAATCCGGAATGAGCTTTCGCTGGCAAGTCGTGGTGAAAAAACACAGGCTTTTGAAGAACGTTTAGAGGAGATTGCCGTTCAGAATGAAGAGGACAATAAGAGTGAGGCAAAGGCGGCCATTAACGATATTATTTTTAAGTGGAAGGAAGAGTATCGCAGGAGCTGTAGAGTATGATTTTTTCAAGATTATTTCATAGAAGAAACAGATATGTACAGGAAGAGTATGATCAGAGCGAATATGCGGATCTGCAGACGGAAAACATTGTTGAAGAATTAAATTTGTCGGATGAGGCTCAGGCAAAGCGCTATGTTGTAGATTTGTGTGAACAGATGATCAATACGGCAAAGGATCTGGAGGATGCAAAGGCCGAATATGACCTTGTGACATCCTATCTGACGGATGTTCAGACGATTGAAGATCTGAAGGATGAGGAGAAGGCACCGATTGTAGAGTGTGCAACCCATGTGGCAAAGCTGGATAAGGAACGCAGTGAATTCTTAAAGACGGAGCGAAAGCTTTCGGATACCCAGTTTGCCCAGATGCAGGAGGAGGAAGATCAGCTTCCCGGCATCATTAAACGTTTGAAATCCAATGAATCTTATCTTGATGCCATTAAAAAAGATCTGGCTTATCTGGAGGGAAAAAAGCTGGAATGGGGCATGCTACGCACAGAGTCAATCCGCACCCAGAAGATTATGCGCAAATCGGCCTGTTATCTGTTTGCGAGTTTTGCAACATTAATGGCATTGCTGGGGATTCTTTCATGGTATCTGAAGACAGATCTTATGTTGGTCATGACGATTGCAGCAATTCTTGCGGTGCTGGCTGGTGGATATATCCTGATTCGCTATCAGGATGCCATAAGGGATATTAAAAAGGCGGATGTGAACCGCAATCATGCTATTTCACTGGAAAATCATGTGAAAATTAAGTATGTCAATATCAAGAATGCGGTGGATTTCACCTGTGAGAAATACCATGTACGCAATGGATATGAACTGCAGTTTATATATGAGCAATATCAGGAGGAGGCACGTGAAAAAGCAAAATTCCGGAAAACCAGTGATGATCTGGATTATTTTTCCAAGTCATTGATTCAAAAGCTTTCCCGTCTGGATATGTATGATGCCAGAGCATGGCTGAATCATGCCAATGCGATTGTTGACAGCCGTGAGCTGGTGGAACTGAAGCACGATCTGATTACGCGCAGACAGAAGCTTAGGGCACGGATTGAATACAGTACGGCCAGCATTTCCAACATGAGACAGGAAGCACTTCGGAATGTACATCGAATCAATCATTGCGGACCACAGATCATGCAGATTATCCGGCAGATAGAGGCGATTAGTTTGTAAAGGGAAAACTGCGGAGCACTTTATGTGGTCCGCAGTTTTTGCGCGATAATTTTATTTTTTGAAGCAGTCAAAGTCCGGATTGAAGGCATAGAAGTTCTTGCTGTCAAGATCTTCCTGTACCATGCGCAGTGCTTCCCCAAAACGTTGGAAATGAACGATTTCGCGTTCACGCAGGAAGCGGATTGGATCTGCAACTTCAGGATCTGTTGCCAGTCTTAATATATTGTCGTAGGTTTTTCTTGCTTTTTGTTCAGCGGCCATATCTTCTACCAGATCCGCGATAGCATCGCCGGTACATTGGAATTCGCATGCGTTAAACGGAACTCCTCCTGCTGCCTGTGGCCATACACTGGCAGTGTGATCAATATAGTATGGAGCAAATCCCTGACTTTCCAATTCTTTTGCAGAAAGCCCTTTGGTCAACTGTCGTACAATTGCACCGATCATTTCAAGGTGTCCGAGTTCCTCAGTTCCGATATCGGTAAGGAGTCCGGCTACCCTTGGATTTGCAGCAGAAAAACGTTGTGAAAGATAGCGCATGGAAGCACCTAATTCACCGTCTGGACCACCGTACTGCAATAACATATAATGCTGTAAAAGCCCTAAATTACAAGCTTTAGATACACATCGAGACTGTAATTTTTACGGTCAAATACAATCCGATCGACGAGGTTGCGCATCATAACACCCTTGGCCACATAATCAGCGGAATCATCTTTGAGCACGGTCAAAAGATCAGAGATGTTCTGTCGCATCTTTTTATCCAGCATAGCTTTATCATGGTCAGAAGAGCCAGAAGAGAGGCTTGATATGTTGTCCTGAAGCAATTTCCGCTCAGCCGCAAGAGCTTCTTTATTTGCCTTGTATTCCTCCAATGTGTCAACCCCATTTTGATATGCAGCCTTAATACGAGATTCTTTAGCGGAGAGACGAGCCAGCTGCTTTTGAAGATCTGCAACCTGAGAGTCTGATTCAGGAGCAGAACGAACAATCCGGTAGGAGATGTTATCAGCGCGAAGGATATCGTCGATATACTGGATCACAAGCTCTTCAACACGTTCAACACCAATATAATGAGATTCTTCGCATTGCCCCTTGCCGTATTTCCAACATTGGAACCCTTGGTAGGAGGAAGTACGCATATATGCGAGCGTGGAGCCACAGCTGGAGCAAACAAGGATACCACTGAGCCAATGCTTGGTTGATGACACATCGCGAGAGCGGATGGTACGTTTGTTTGCAGCAAGCTTAGCCTGTATCTGGTTAAATGTTTCCTCATCCCAGATCGGCTCCCAGTTGCCATCGACATAGATAACTTCCTCTGCGGGCTTCAGGCGCCGGCCGCGATCTGTATAGTTCCACCTGGATTTACCGATGTAAAAAGGATTTTCCAATACATAGCGGACGCCGCGTGCTTCCCAGAGATTTCCACGCTTGGTGCGGTAGCCAAGATCATTCAGACGGCGTGCAATCTGCAGGAGCGTGGAGCCGGAAAGAAACATATCTTTGATGGTAAGCGGAATCTGCACAGTGCCAGAATCGATAACAGGAGGTTCTCCATTCCCCGGAGATCTGTACCCGATCGGGGCATCGCTCTGGTAATGGCCACGCATGGCATTTTCCGTCATTCCACGCATCACCTCCCCGGACAGGCGGATGCTGTAATACTCATCCATCCACTCAATGATTCTTTCAATCAGTGATCCGAAAGGACCGTCAACAAGCGGCTCGCTGACGCTGACCACATCCACGTCATTTTTCTTAAGGAGAGATTTATATACGATAGATTCCTCCTGATTTCGGGCAAATCGGGAGAACTTCCATACGATGATAACATCAATCGGATGCTCCTTGGATTTGGACAATGCGATCATCTGCTGGAAGGCTGGACGCTTTTTTGCCTTCCGGCCGGAGATGCCGTTGTCCTGAAATATATATTCCGCTGGAACATCGATATTGTTATTATTGGCATAGTCGAGTAGCAGGCGCTTCTGTGCATCAGGGGACAACTCCTCCTGCTTATCCGTAGATACGCGGATATAGATTGCGCCGGTCTTACGATCGAGGATCCGGGAAAGCTCTTTATTTTGCATAGCACATACCTCCGATAATAAAAATGGGTATAAAAAATAACACCTGAATTGACAGGTGCTGCTCCGAATGCTAAAATATGGATGTACAGTAAAGCTGAGCTCTTCGGAGCGGCAGTTGGGGATTCCCGGTGTTGACGCACCGGGGATTTTTAATGTTGATTTAGAGTTATTCTAAATCGGATTGCAGATACAGTCAATAACGCAATGAATAAAATTCGAAAGATATACAAAAATTAACAAAATCTCTTGTGTTTTTAGTTAAAATAGATTATTGTATAGTTAAACTTAGAAAAGGGTATGCCAAAGGAGTGAATGATATGAGAGCATCAATAAGCAAGTACTTTCTCAGTGGGTATAAACGGGCTCTTAATCTAGGCGGAACAAAAGAATGGCCAGATATTTATGGCGATAGAACAAAAGATTATGATGCACTAAGGAGAGACTGGTGTCATGTCGGAGATTCAATCAGAAAAGGAACGGAGCAATTCAAAAGAGGAAGCGTTAGACGCTCAAGATAAAAAACAGAAGAAAACCAGAGAGAAGAAGGAAATATCAAGAGATCATGATATTGAGGTGGAATCAGTAGAAAATCAGAAGATGGAGCGTGCTGTTGCTAAGATAATACAGAGCGAATTCAGCGGCCCAATTCCACCGCCGAGCATCATTAGTGGATATGAAGAGACTTTACCTGGAGCTGCAGACAGAATCTTATCTATGGCAGAAAAGCAGTCAGAACACAGGCAGAACATGGAGAGGATTATGGTAGCATCGGAATCCAGAGACGGACTGCTTGGAATCCTGTTTGCGTTTATACTAGGAATGGGATGTATTATTGCTGCAATTGTTATTGTTGTGATGGTTCCACAGAATGCCGGAGCAATTTCGGGGGCGCTGATTGGAGTAACAGGAATAGGATCTATCATCGCAACATTTATAAAGAGCACGAGACAAAATACATCAAAAAGAAATAATGATTCAGAATAAGCTGGGTGAGAAAACATCACCCAGCTTATATTATTAAGAAGATCAGTTACATGTCGTAAAGAATATTTGATGTCATACAGTAGAAAAAATCCTCACTTTATAATATATCCAATGAAAAATATAGTCTTTTTTGTTCACAATGTGCGCGCTATAATCAAGTAAAAAATATTGGAGGTATTGGGGTATGGAACAAATGAAAGACGAAATCAAAGAAATGGTCGATGGCATCAGCAATATGTGGATCCTAATCCAAATAAAAATGGTGATCCAAAATATAACCAGGTGATCCTTTTTTCTTTCAGCTTCGTGGTGAATATTCTTGTGGATCGAAATCGCAAATCCGGAAATTTGGAAATCGGAGTTCCGGTACTCGGAAATCGTCTTTTTTGTGCTTGATTACTTGTCCATTTCTATGAGGATATTAGTCAAGGCCTTGCCGCATCTGCGGTGCGTAGCAGCCTTTACTAATATTCTCATAGAAATTATATTTTGGTATGCACAAAAGTGAAGCTAAAAAGTGATTTCCATATCGCCGGACAGCCGATGGAATCTCATCCGGAATATTCAC
>JALFLB010000015.1 GCA_022775045.1 Agathobacter sp.
ACGCGTTACTCACCCGTCCGCCACTCAGTCACAAAATCTTCAGTCCCGAAGGAAATCAAATAAAGTGCTTCGTTCGACTTGCATGTGTTAAGCACGCCGCCAGCGTTCATCCTGAGCCAGGATCAAACTCTCATGTTATGATGTTAATCCCAACCAGTTAAACTGGCTTTTATTCAGATATAATCTGAGTTTACTGTTTTAAGGTTTGTTCTTATTTAAAAGAATTGACCGATAACTCGAAATGTCACTTGGTTCCACTTCTCGTTATCTACTCGTTAAATCTTTCAAGGTTTTTCACTGTTCAGTTATCAAGGTTCTCTGTTGTCCGCTCACGCGGTCAGCTTGATTATATTACCATGATGTAAAGCTCTTGTCAACACTTTTTTACATCTTTTTTAATATTTTTCAAGCAAGCGGAGAAGGAGGGATTTGAACCCTCGCGCCGCTGTTAACGACCTGCACCCTTTCCAGGGGTGTCCCTTCGGCCAGCTTGGGTACTTCTCCGAATAACAAATCTTTATTTTAATATTGCAGTCAAGCTCGGATGCAGAAGCATTACATGAAGAAAAGAATTCTTACGAATTCTTTTCCATCGGCTTAACCATAAAGCGGAGAGGATGGGATTCGAACCCATGTGCCCTTGCGGACAAACGGTTTTCAAGACCGCCTCGTTATGACCACTTCGATACCTCTCCGTACTGATTGTTATGCGCATCTGAATCAGCGCAAGTCATATATTACCATCAATGTTGATCAGTGTCAAGCTATTATTTTTATTTTTTTAAAAACATTTTTGCTATCTCAAGATCTTCTGGTGTTGTAATTTTTATATTGCTATATTTTCCAGGCAAAATTTTTACTTTTTTGTTTGTCATCTGTTCCACAAGCATTGCATCATCAGTGATTATCGGTAGCTCCCCACCCTTACTTTGCTCATTAAAAAATCTGCTGTAAGCCTCCACAAGTAATTCTCTATCAAAACTCTGCGGAGTCTGCACAGCCCAAAGGCTGTTACGTCTTGGAGTATCAACTGCATATCCCGATTCATTTACCACTTTAATGGTATCTTTTACCATTGTTGCCAAAACACATGCCTTTTCCAACGGTACCATTTTCATCGACAAATCAATGCTTTCCTCATCAATCATTGGTCTCGCACCATCATGAACAAGAACATAATCCGCATCAGATGCCGCTTTCAGTCCTTCATATACAGATAAGTAGCGTTCTGCTCCACCTGCAACAACAGCCCTTACCTTTTTGATTTCATATCTATTAACAATTTCCTCCTGGCAAAACTCCACATCATCTGCACCTGCCACCAGAACAATTTCATCCACCGCACTTTTTTCAAAAGCCTTCAGACTATAATATATCACAGGATTCCCACAAAGATTCATATATTGTTTAGGAATATCACTGCACATACGATTTCCTTTTCCTGCCGCCAGAATAATCGCTGCAAATTTCATCTGTTTCACCCTATTCTCCAAGTTTTAAATTGGGCACCGCATTCAAATCCAATCCTGCCCTTTTGCCCGCAATAAAATCATAATATGCCGCTGCACCAATCATTGCCGCATTATCTGTACACAAAATCGGTGAAGGATGGAAAAAGCGAACCCCCTCTTCCATACACATTTGCTCCATCGCAGCTCGTATCACTCCATTCGATGCTACTCCCCCAGCAATTGCAAACTGCTGCATTTTATATTCTCGAATTGCATGTCTGGCATGTTCCACAAGAACATCTGTTACCGACTGTTGAAAAGACGCTGCTACATCTGCTTGATTAATTGGAATATCCTTCATCCGACATCCGTTCAAATAATTCAACACAGCCGACTTTAATCCACTAAAACTAAAATCATACTCACCATCAGCAATTTTAGCCCGTGGAAATAAAATTGCATTTGGATTTCCTTCATGCGATACTTTTTCTATCTTCGGTCCCCCAGGATATCCAAGTCCGATTGCACGTGCCACTTTATCAAAGGCCTCACCCGCAGCATCATCCCTTGTGCGTCCTAAAATTTCGTAGCAGCCATAATCTACCACTTTCACCAAATGCGTATGTCCGCCCGATACGACAAGACATAAAAAAGGTGGTTTCAATTTGGGATTTTCAATATAATTGGCGCTAATGTGTCCCTCAATATGATGTACTCCAACAAGCGGAATGTTTTTCGCATAGCTGATTGCTTTCGCTTCCGCAACTCCAACAAGAAGTGCACCAACAAGTCCAGGACCATAAGTTACACCGATTGCATCAATTTCATCAAGAGTTACAGCCGCATCCGAAAGTGCCTGCTCAATTACCTGATTAATTTTCTCAATATGCTTACGAGATGCTATCTCCGGAACCACACCTCCATAAAGAGTGTGGAGAGCAATCTGAGAAGAGATTACATTCGATCGCATATCACGACCATTGACCACAACAGCCGCCGCTGTCTCATCACACGAACTTTCAATCGCAAGTATTTTCACTTCACGTTCATTCTCTTTACTAATCATCATCTTCCTCTGACGGGCTACCTTCTATCTGATAATAATTCAGAATTTTCCAGTTTCCCTCGTCATCCTTCCTTAGGACATACTTTTGGTATGTTTTATCAAACTTTTTCTTCTCCTGTACAAAATAAGAGGCTGTCACATAAGCAAGTTCATCTCCATTATTCTTGTCTGTCAGGTAGAGAACCTCATTCGTATCACACACACTGGTCTGACGAATTGTGCGTGAACGTTCCTTATAGTTTGCAACATCTTTGCGAACCGCCTCTTTGTAGTCTGTTTCCGGATTATTTTCCAACAGTTCTTTATCCATAACCTGCCTTGCCTGTAATACAAGCGAAGAAAATTCCTCATCTGTATAATCCTCTCCATAATATACCGTAATAATCTGATTGTAAAATTTTACGACCTCACGCGGAGTTGCCGGGTAGTCATTTTCAAGATCACGCATAATTATCTTCTGTACCTTCGTCAACTGTACATTCTCTCCGGAATGTGTTTCCGCATGATTTTTTGCCAGATAAAAGCCACTACACACCAAAGCAACACAGAGCAATGCTGCAACTACAATACCAACTTTTTTCATATGCTATCCCTCCTGAAATATAAGTTCCACGCTCTTTCCGTCTTTCCCTAAATATGCATTTGAAAATATTTTACGAACCTCAGGCATATAATCCTCCGCATGAACCAGTGAAGGCGAAAAATGTGTCAACCATAATTCTGCCACCTGCGCTTGTCTTGCCATCTCTGCCGCCTCATAAAATGTCATATGTTTATATTGTTTTGCTTTCACGAGCTTTTCTTTTTCTGCGTACATACCCTCACAAATAAAAAGATCTGACCCTTTCGCAGCATCCACAATTGCATTCAGCGGTCTGCTATCTGTACAGTAGGTCACCTTCAAACCTTTTCTTGCTGGTCCCAGCACCATCTCCGGAGTGTAAGTATTCCCATCATTCTCAATGGTTTCTCCCTTTTGCAAAAGGCTCCACAACTTCATCGGAACATTCTGCTCCTTTGCACGCTCCACCGAGAACTTGCCAGCACGCTTAATCTCCACCGAATAGCCATAACATACCACATTATGTTTTACACGAAATGCATGGATATGGTATCCATTCACTTCCAGACACTCATCAGCGCCTTCAAGCTCTATACACCGAATTTCGAAAGGAAGTTCCGGCGCAATCGTTCGAAGTGCATTCACCACACGGGTAAGTCCTTTGGGCCCAATGATTGTAAATGGCTCCGTTCGTTCCGCATTTCCCATTGTCAGAAGAAGGCCCGGAAGACCACTGATATGATCCGCATGAAAATGTGTCACACATAAAACATCAATAGGTTTAAAACTAAGTCCAGCCTCCTTGATTGCAATCTGTGTTCCTTCCCCGCAATCAATCAACATACTGCTGCCGTTATACCGAAGCATAAGTGATGTCAGCCATCGATACGGCAGCGGCATCATCCCTGCAGTTCCTAATAAACATACATCTAACATCTCAATCCCACCTATATTCCGATTACTGAGTAAATTCCATAATGTCAGCATCCTCCTCCGGAAACTGATAAAAATTTCTACGAACACCAAGCTTCACAAACCCCATCTTTTCATAAAGACGAATTGCCGCCACATTACTGGAACGCACTTCTAAAACAATTCTTGTGATGCCATGTTCGCTGGCCCATTCCTGCATTGCACAAATCAGTGCCTTCCCACAGCCTCTGCGACGTGCGCTTTTCGCAACTGCAACATTGGTAATCTCTCCCTCTGGGGCTGAAACATACATACCAATATAACCAGTAACTGCTTCTTCCTCTGCAACCAAAAATACAGCAGGTGCATTCATTCCATCCATAAATCCCTGCTCGCTCCACGGTTGAGAAAAGCACTGTTTCTCAATTGCAGTGACCTCTGGGATATCTTCCCGAACCATATCTCGAATTATCATATGCGAAAATCCCGCTCCTTTTCCTGCCTTTCACGTTCCGCCTGAGAAAGTCGCAAATATTCCGGCCGGTGAACCGCCGCATCCTCTTCCTTTCCCTGTGCAAAAAGGATCTCCCCGAGAACGGCCACGCTTGCTGCACGCTGCTTATTGCAGTGTGCAGGAGCCAAAAGATATGGCACCGTAAGATGTTGCTTCAGATAATCTGCAAAAACCGGGACTCCATCTCCGAGAAAAGCACAGCGACGTCCGATGTTATTTACCTTTTCCACAATCTCTCCAATTCCAATCGCACATTCCTGCAGAATCGTTTTCATCTCTCCGTCACAAAATTCGTAAAGTCCTGTGTATGCCTGCTGCCTTCTTGCATCCATCAACGGGCATACCACATCAGGACTCCCCCACAGATTAAAAGCAAGCGCATCCACTGTCGGCACAGAAACAATCGGCTTCTTCAGCGCAAGGCCAAGCCCCTTTGCCGTCGCCGACCCTATACGAAGACCTGTAAATGACCCAGGTCCTGCTGATACTGCAATCGCATCCACAGAATCCAAATCCAATTCAATCATTCGAGCAACTTCATCCAGCATCGGAAGTAACGTCTGTGAATGTGTCTTTTTATAGTTAATGGTGTATTCACCAAGCAAATTGTCATCCTCTACGACAGCCACGCTCGCCACAAGCCCAGAACTGTCCAGTCCAAGTATCTTCATTCCTTCAACCTCTTAACCGCTATCTATCCTTAATCGTTATTCTCCGGTAATCAAACCCTCTTTGCAAATCCTTCTCAATCGTGATTTCCCGATAATGTTCTGGTAAAATCTCTTCGATCAGATTGGCCCATTCGATCATACAGAGTCCATTCCCATAAAAATAATCCTCATATCCAATCTCGTCCATCTCCTCAATATCCCCAATCCGATAGACGTCAAAATGGTAAAACGGCATACGTCCCTCATCATAGACCTGTACAATGGTAAAAGTCGGGCTACAGATTGGCTCGGTAATATCAAGTCCCTGCGCAATTCCCTGCGTCAAAACAGTCTTACCAACGCCCAAATCTCCAAGCAATGTATATACTTCGCCCGGTTTCGCCTCCTGTCCCAGCTTCTGTCCCAAAGCAAGTGTCTCCTCTGCCGAAAACGTCTCAATTGTT
Organism: Agathobacter sp.; assembly: GCA_022775045.1. Lineage (GTDB taxonomy): Bacteria > Bacillota > Clostridia > Lachnospirales > Lachnospiraceae > Roseburia. The sequence goes on from JALFLB010000015.1 coordinate 5,620, forward strand.
GTAGTATTCTGCTCCTGCATTTTCTGCTCCTGTTATTTTTTTAGCCGCAAACGGAAAGACTCCAGCTTTTTTCTTGCAACCTCGCAAAAGCTATCGTACTGATCCCCAATCTGTTCTCTTGGAATAATATAGGCATTGATGCGGCTACTATAAATCAAAATCTGCTTCTTATTGGAAATCACTTTATAGATTGCATCCCATGGCAATTCTCCGCAATCCTCTCCCTGTGTAACATGAATACTGTCCTCCGACACCTCATAATGAAGTTTTCCTGCCAACACCTTGTTGGTCTTCATTGTCGCCTTGGCTCGAAGCCAGAGTGACACCGGAATATAAAACCAAAACAGCAATCCTACCACAATATACATAATTGTATAAGGTACTTCTGCCTCCCCAAAGGTAATTCCTGCCATGACAAATCCGAGGATTCCCAATATAATCGATACAAACCCCTGCAATCCTGTATATGTCTGATACATATTGAACCGATACAGATCCTTCGCCTGTAATTGTACATCAAATGAAACACTCATATTTTTCTCCTGATTTCTTCCTTCAATTTAATCCATTATAACAGTTCCTATCCAAAAAAGAAAGACAAAAACGCACCGCCGCAGCGGTGCGCATGGAAAACCAGTCTCTTTATTCGTTACGTCCCTTCAGGATTGGGGACAATGGCTTATAGATCAACATTGAAAGTGCAACTGCAATCAGTCCCTTTATAATCGTAAACGGAAGATTAAAGCAGATCAAGCACTGAAAAATAGACTTCATTGACGGAAGGATTGCCTGATAAGCGCCGAGAATGACCTCCTTTGGCATTACCTGATAATAAACCGGATATACAAGGTACAGATTTGATACAATGCTGAACAGTCCCATCGCAACTGCACCAATAAGTCCACCAACCAATGCACCTGTCTTTGTCTTTTTTTTCTTATAAATGATTCCGGCTACTGCTACAAATACAGCGCCAAGGATAAAGTTCGATAATTCTCCGACAAACATACTGTTGGAGAATGCAAGATGTAATACATTCTTTACCAGGCAAATCAGCACTCCACATACCGGTCCAAGTGCAAAACTTCCAAGAAGCGCCGGCAAATCCGAGAAATCAAACTTGATAAACGTCGGCATAATCGGAATCGAAATCTCGATGTACTGCAAAATAAAAGAGACTGCGGCAAGCATAGCCGTAACCGTAATATAGCGTACACTTTTGTTCATTCCTCTGGTTGTCTTTGTTATTTTTGTTTCATTGTTCATAATGTGTTCTCCTTTTCTCATGTCAGGAATTCCAAGTTTTTGAAAGGAAAAAACCCCGACTGCACAACAGCAACCGGGGCACTCATCACATTTTTACAAGCCTGCCAGCGCAGACTTCATGACGCTTTCTTCTCTCATCCAGACTATACTGTCGGTACCGGAATCTCACCGGTTCGGCTGCCTAAGCAGTTCACGGACTATACCGTCGGTCGGGAATCTATGAATTTCTCATATCACCCTGCCCCGAAGAATTCCTATTTATTTTTACTTCTACATTGTATGCATATAAAAGTGATCTGTCAACACAAAATCAACTTTTTCAACTTTTTTATTTTCTCATCTGCTATCCGACTACCTACATTTATCACATTTTCCGTCCCATTATCATCAAAGGGGAACCTTCATAAAGATTCCCCTTGATAAACTGCTACTTCCTACTATACCCCGATAACATATATCATTTTCAAACATAATAAATATTACCATAGTTTTTAATATGTCACTGATAAAAGAGGAACGCAGGAAAATGCGATCTTAAGCCCGCTTCCAATAATGTACCAACCATCGCAACTAAATATGTTTTTATCGATTTCGCATAAAATTCCTGAGTCCTGACAGATTCAGCTCTCCATCTTCCGACGTCTTACGCTTTTCCCTGCTTTTTCCGCCTTTCCCCTGCTTCGATTTACTGCCAGAACTTCCGGATGGCTTTCTAACCTGATTGGTTCCCGTCTTCATCGACAGTTGGATTCTCTCCTTCTTTTCATCAACAGAGAGTACCTTGACATCCACAATATCTCCCACACTGACAGCCTCAAGCGGATGCTTGATAAAATGATCACAGATTTCGGAAATATGAACCAGGCCATCCTGATGCACACCAATATCGACAAATGCACCGAAGTCAATAACATTGCGCACGGTTCCCTTAAGAATCATACCTGGTTTTAAATCTTTAATTTCCAACACATCGCTCCGCAAAATCGGCTTTGGCATATCTTCACGGGGATCGCGGGCCGGTTTCTCCAATTCTTTTACAATATCACGAAGTGTCAGTTCTCCAACCCCAAGTTCCCCTGCAAGGGTCTTGTAATCAGATATTTTTCTAGAAATTCCAACAACTGCACGACTGCTGACATCCTCTAAGGAGTATCCAAGTCTGGCAAGAAGTTCCTTTGTTGCTGCATAGGATTCCGGATGAACTCCTGTCGCATCAAGCGGGTTTTTACCACCTGTGATCCGCATGAATCCGGCACACTGCTCATAAGCTTTCGGTCCGAGCTTGGCAACTTTTAATAATTGGGCACGTGAAGAAAACTCGCCGTTCTCTTCACGGTAGCAAACAATATTTTTTGCAATAGTCCTACTGATTCCAGAAATATATTCCAAAAGTGAAGCCGATGCCGTATTTAAATCCACGCCAACACGATTCACACAGTCCTCAACCACTCCTGACAAAGCCTCGCTTAGCTTTTTCTGATTCATATCATGCTGATACTGTCCAACACCGATGGATTTCGGATCAATCTTTACCAGCTCCGCAAGTGGATCCTGCAAACGCCGTGCCATGGATGTTGCACTTCTCTGCCCCACATCGAAATTCGGGAACTCCTCCGTTGCGAGTTTGCTGGCCGAATAGACAGACGCTCCCGCCTCATTGACAATGACATACTGTACCGGCACCGGAATCTCCTTCAAAAGGTCCACAATAATCTGCTCCGACTCACGGGATGCTGTGCCATTTCCCAGAGAAATCAGGGTAATGTGATACTTTGCAATCAATTTCTTTACGACAGTCTTGGACTCTTCCACTTTATTCTGGGGAGCCGTCGGATAAATGACCGTAGTATCCAGCACCTTTCCCGTGGCATCCACCACAGCAAGCTTACAGCCGGTACGGAAAGCCGGATCCCACCCCAGCACTACCTGTCCTTTGATTGGAGGCTGCATTAGAAGCTGCTCTAAATTTTTGCCAAAGACTTTGATGGCACCATCCTCGGCCTTCTCTGTAAGATCATTTCGAATTTCACGCTCGATTGCCGGTGCGATGAGACGGTCATAAGCATCCACTACTACCTCATGCAAAATTGGCGCTGTCTGCGCTCCCGGTTCTGTAATCACCTGCTTGTCCAGATACTGGATGATATCCTCTACCGGAGCCTCTACCTTGACGGTCAGAATCTTCTCTTTTTCTCCACGATTAAGAGCAAGGGTTCTATGTCCTGCCACACTGGAAAGTGCCTCATCATAGTCATAGTACATCTCATAGACAGACTCAGTCTCCAAATCTTTTGCATTTGAAACAAGACGTCCCTTTTTCATAGTTATTTCACGAATACGAGTCCGGTAATCTGCATGATCCGATATAAGTTCCGCAAGAATATCCTTTGCCCCGGCAAGTGCATCCTTAGCATCCTCAACTTCCTTCTCCGGATCAATATACTTCGCAGCCTCTTCCTCAATTGACGTTGTCAAATCCTGCTGTAAAAGGGTGTTTGCCAGTGGTTCAAGACCTTTCTCCTTTGCAATTGTCGCACGGGTACGCCTCTTTGGGCGGAACGGCCGATAGAGATCATCCACTGCTACCTGTGTCTCCGCTGCAAGAATCTGTGTCTTCAATTCTTCCGTCAGCTTTCCCTGCTCCTCAATCGAAGCAAGTACAGTTTGTTTTTTATCTTCAAGATTTCTTAGATAGGTCAATCGGTCGTATAGATTTCGCAACACCTCATCATTAAGTGCTCCAGTTGCTTCTTTTCGATATCTGGCAATAAACGGAATTGTACATCCCTCATCAATCAACTGTACCGCTGCCTTTACCTGTCCTGCACCAATCTCAAGTTCCTCTGCAATTTTCTCTATTACATCCATAAAAAATTCCTTTCGATACATTTTTTTCTTTTCCTATTATATATGAAGTGATAAAATGAAATCAACACCAATTGGAGGTAATCACATGGATATGTATCAACAATCTTATAACTACACCTACGAACAGTCCAACTCCAACCGTCGTTCTGAACGCATGGAAATTGCTGCTCTGACGCTAGGCATCATCGCATTGGTAAGCTGCACATGCCTTTACCTTTCCATTCCCTGTGGCGCACTTGCCATTATTTTCGCCTCATTATCTCGGGGTGGTGGAATGAGCTACGGTTCCAAAGCACAGATGGGGATGATTCTAGGAATTCTCGCCCTCGTATTTACGATTACATTATATGCAGTCTTCTTTGGGGCGGCCCTGTATCAGTACGGCAGTATTGAAGGAATCCTGAAGGCCTATTCCGAAATGTATAACATGGATTACAATGATCTGATACAGCAGCTTATGCCATCCACACAAATCCAGTAAAACGAAGCAGCAAATTTTTGATGAGGCAATTCAGAATAATGATCGCCAGTGCAATCCAAAGATAAAGATCCCGATAATGCAGGCCAATCTGCAATTTTCCGTTGGACAAGCGCTCAATCGTCTGTGAAAGCATGAACCATCCTCCCAATACCGCTGTATAGACTACGATTGGATGAAAATAAAGAGAAGTCAGGATTTTTCCTCTAAACAATGCAATCACTGCGCGGGTTCCCCCACAGCCCGGACAATAATAGCCTGTCAGCCGGTGAAACATACAGGGGGGAAATCCTCCAAGCTTTTGAAAGAGTCCAAATTTTGCACTCAAAAATACGATTCCTGCAATGCCGATACATACCCAGCCAATGATATAAAAACACTTGTCCAATACAGGACTGATTTTGCAAATGTGATATTTCATACTTGTATCCTTTTTTACCTATCTCTTTGGGTTACGATTTACAATAAATTACAGTATAATCATTATCTGCTCTACTGTCAAAACGAACAGCACCAGAGAAAGGAGAGTCCTTTATGAATATTAATACCGGATACCTATCCTACACAAATAGTATCTATCAACCGAACCAAAGCAGATTTGCCGATTCCGTTCCAAACACAGATCCTGACGAGCAGAAAAAAACAGAATGCCAAACCTGCAAAAGGCGCAAATATCAGGATGGTTCAGATGAAAATAATGTTTCCTTTAAGGCAGCTGCCCATATTTCTCCGGAATCTGCTGGAGCTGCAGTCCGCGCTCACGAAGGAGAACATGTTAGTAATGCATACAAGAAAGCTTCACAAAAAAATGGTGAAGTTCTTTCTGCAACGGTATCCATCCACACTGCTGTCTGCCCGGAATGTGGAAGAAGTTACATTTCCGGCGGCACAACCCACACTATGATCAAATACAAAAACGAAAGCAATCCTTATCAGCAGGAATTGAAATCTGCTGACGCAGCTCGTCTGCGGGGTGCAAACATCGATCTTGCTGTCTAAGGAGTATAAAGTATTATGAACAGACCTTGTAAAGAACTAAAAAGAATTGCACGACTAAACTTAAGCGGACGCTACGGTACACCGATGTCTGCCTTGCTACTTGCCGGAATTATCCCTCTGATGACCGAACTGCCATTTTCCATGTTGCAGCAATCCTCACAACCTTTATCACAGACCATTATTTTTTATATTGCTGACTTTCTGATTTCCCTGCTCTCCATTGTCTTATCCGTTGGGTTACTGCGTCTGCATCTGTCGCTCTCAAGAGGAGAGCAATATCAAACGGGAATGGTTTTCTGGGCATTCAAAAACCATCCTGACCGCTGTATTGTAATCGGACTTCTCATGTTTATCATCGAGCTTGTAGCATTGCTTCCTATGATTGCCAGCTTGATCCTTTTGAATGTATCCCATGGAATAAACTTGGGAAAAATAGCAATCGTAATTTTTGCCTCGCTGATTAGTGTCGTTATGGTCACTCTCGTACAGCTATGGTATGCGCTCGCCTTTTTTCTTCTGCTTGATCATCCGCAGATGCGTGCACCTGAGACACTCAAAGTCAGCCGAAGCCTTATGAAAGGGCATAAAGGACAGCTTTTCTACATTTATTTAAGCTTTTTGGGAATGCACCTTCTTTGCATCCTCACATTGGGAATTGGCTATCTTTGGGTTATGCCATATCAGTCACAGACAATTACAACCTTTTACCGGGATATTATTGGTGAACTTCCGCCGCAATAGCGGCAGATGATACAAAACAAATTAAGGAGGATTTTACAAATGAACCAAAACAAAGACATCATTAAGGACGCAAAAGTCTTAGGTGTCCCAAAAATGCTGCTGCTCGGTCTTCAACACATGTTTGCCATGTTCGGGGCAACCATTCTTGTCCCGATTCTGGTCAACAGCTACTTTGGCAGCAAAGGACAGGTATTGTCCGTACAAGTAACACTTTTCTGTGCCGGACTCGGAACTCTCTTCTTCCACCTATGCTCAAAATTTAAGGTGCCGGCCTTTCTCGGATCATCCTTCGCCTTTCTCGGGGGATTTGCCAGTGTCGCAAGCTTAGACAGCGGTATCTTCCAGAATATGCCGGACTCGGAAAAACTGCAGTACGCCTGCGGCGGTATCCTGATTGCCGGTCTTCTTTATCTTGTTCTCGCCCTGATCATAAAACTGATCGGTGTAAAACGCGTCATGCGTTTTCTCCCACCGGTTGTTACTGGTCCAATCATCATCTGCATCGGCTTAAGCCTTGCACCATCGGCTGTCAGCAATGCATCAACCAACTGGCTGATTGCATTGGTCGCACTTACAGTGATTATTATATTTAACATTTGGGGCAAAGGCATGTTCAAAATTATTCCGATTCTGCTTGGTGTCATCATTTCTTATGTATTTGCACTCTGCCTGCACGGACTTGGATTTACTAATCCGGACGGTTCTGCAATTTTTGATTTTGCTGGTGTCGGATCTGCTTCCTTTATCGGGCTTCCGCCATTCCAGCTTCCAAAATTTAATATCACCGCCATTCTCATTATGGCACCGATTGCGATTGCAACCATGATGGAACATATTGGTGATATGTCTGCAATTTCCGCTACAGTTGGTGAAAACTTCCTGGAGGATCCAGGACTCCACCGTACCTTGATTGGAGATGGTATTGCCACCTCCCTTTCCGCTTTGATCGGCGGACCGGCCAACACCACCTATGGTGAGAACACAGGTGTCCTCGAACTGTCCTGCGTACACGACCCAAGAGTTGTTCGTCTTGCCGCTGTATACGCCATTATTTTAAGCTTTATTCCAAAGGTTTCCGAGATTATCGGTTCTATGCCGGCATCTATCATTGGTGGGGTCAGCTTTATCCTCTACGGAATGATTTCCGCTATTGGTGTACGAAATGTCGTTGAGAACCATGTAGACTTCACCAAATCACGTAATCTGATTATCGCAGGCGTAATTCTTGTATGCGGCCTCGGCTTCACCAACGGTCTTACCTTTACCATAGCAGGAACCTCCATTACCCTCACCTCACTTGCCATAGCTGCAATTGCAGGTATCCTGCTGAACCTCATTCTGCCAGGCAATGATTATCATTTCGGTGATGATCCTGATGCAGACTCTTCCAGAGGCATGGATTTCCGCCCTAGAGAACTGGAAAAAGAACTGAAATAAAGTCAAAAATAAGAAATTGTAAATGGAGGTTCCCATGCACAGCACATACAAAGGACAAATTTCGGAATCCCGCAGGCTTGCCGTCATCCTCGCCATTTCTGGAGGACTGATGGATGCCTACACCTACATTTTCCGTGGCGGTGTCTTTGCAAATGCCCAGACTGGAAACATTCTTCTTTTCGGAGTAAAGCTGTCTGAGGGAAATTGGGGGGAAGCACTGCGTTACTTCTTCCCAGTACTTGCCTTTGCGCTTGGCATTATTCTTGCGGAGATTGCACGGCATTTTTGCACGGAAGGCAGTATTTTCCACTGGAGGCAGTTGTCTGTTTTACTGGAATGTATCATTTTATTTGCAGTTGGCTTCATTCCAACAACCTATAATCTGCCAGCCAACGCACTAGTCTCTTTTGCCTGCGGAATTCAAGTGGAAAGCTTCCGTAAAGTAAAGGGAAATGCCTCAGCCACCACCATGTGTATTGGAAATCTGCGTTCTGGAACACAGGCAATATTTGATTTTGCCTTCTCTAAAAAAAAGAAATTTTTGCATAAAGGACTTACCTATTATGGAATTATTTTATCTTTTATAATCGGTGCCATAATTGGCAATGTACTCATTAAATATTCCTCTCAACGTGCCATATGGTGCAGCAGCATTCTTTTGTTTATAGGATTTCTCTTAATGTTTATTCAAAGTGAAGAAAATTCTTCGGGGCCATCATAGCCCCGAAAATCCTACGCATCCGATCGGGAATAGGCATTTTTCATCTGACTGCTCAGTTCAAAGAGTACCTGATTCAGCACCGTACTCGTTTCCTTCTTCAACATATCTGCAATCTTCCGGTTTGCCTCCTGCTTAAGTACCAGACGCTTTTCCTCATCCAGTTCCTTTTCCAGCAATACATCATAACGGTTAATCAGTTCATGCCCCTTCGACATCACATGCTCCTGAAAGCGCTCAATATGGAAAATAGATTTCTGATAAGAAGCATCTGCCATCGCCGCAATCAACCGGCTCGACCAGTAAAAATTGTCCGTAGAAACCTCCCCCGTTGTATTGGAAAGGTATTCCGGTATCTCTTCCACATCCGCATAAAATGGGACCAGTGCATTGAATGCATTAGAAGCATATGCAATCCACTCAATGGTATTATAATCGCAAACATGATCCGGACGTATCTGAATCAAAGCCATAAAATCATTCCGGTTAACACCAATGGAACGATATGCCCCCCGCATAAGTTTCTCTCCATAAGATCCGTATGGATCATACGGTGTTCCCTGGAAATGAGAAGAGAGCACATACTTGACATCCTCTACCGTAATTTTCTTTTCCGGGACCATGCACCACGGCAAATCATCAGAAGTCGGCGTAAGCTCTGCTGCCGGACCTTCCCACACCTTGGTATGTGGGTTCAGATATCGTTCCATAAACCATGCACGGGGCGTATTGTACACATGATCTGCATCGTCATGACTGCCAAAGGCATCCCTCGGATTAATTCTTCCGTCCATGGAGAGATTTAAGTGATTTTTTTCAATAAACTCCCGCATATCCACAGAACACATATATTCCTTGCGTTCCGAAAGTGCATCTTCAAGATCAAATTGATCAAGCCCTAACTGGTTCGGCATCACAACATAGACATCATCCGGAACTCTCCTGGCAATCCAATGATGCCCACCGATGGTCTCCAGCCACCAGATTTCATCGGCATCCTGAAAAGCAATTCCATTCATCTCGTATGTACCATACTGCTCCAGAAGACTTCCCAGCCGCTGCACCCCCTCCCTGGCACTGTGAATATACGGAAGAACCAGACATACAATGTCCTCCTCCCCGATTCCTCCGGCAACCTCTTCCTTTCCTTCTTCCTCTGGCTGATATTCCACCAGCGGGTCTGCCCCCAGCACCCTGGGATTGGACGTAATCGTCTCTGTTGCCGTCATTGCGACATGCGCCTCATTGACTCCACTGGCTGCCCAGATTCCCTCTCCCTTCACCGCATTCGGCATCGCTGTATAACGCATCGGATTGTCCGGAAGCGTTATCTCCACATGGGAGAGAACCGATTTATACTTCCGCGGCTGTTCCTCCGGTTTCACCACAACAAATTTCTTCGGGGTAAAATGGCCCGCAGAGGAATCATCATTTCTTGCAATCATTGTTGAACCATCATAAGATGCTTTTTTTCCTACTAATATTGTTGTACACCCCATTATCCTGTTCTCCCTTCATTTCCAACTCATTTTGGCGATTATGACACTCAATAAAATCGATAATTTATTATACGCCTTTTTATTAGAGAATAAAACCTACGAATTTTTCCGAAAACGTCTCCTTGAAATTTTCCTATGATACAAGTAGTAATATCTTAAACAATAATCAGGAGAAAGCATTTTGAAATCTTGGCTTTGAAGCATTGGACTATGATAACATCGTCCTGATCAATGCTCCTTTTACCGGAGAGGTTCATGACGAAACTTTTCTGAAAAACTTTTGTACAAAACTGGAAGAATAAAAATTACCGGCACTATTGTGCCGGTTCTTTCATTATAATGCTCCTATGCACTTTCCTGCGCACAAAGAAAAAGCAGATTACCTGCATCACAATGGTAATCAGCCATGATGCAGGATAAGAGATAAAGAGCACTTTCAGCGAACGATACTGCGGAAAAACTCCGTAAATCCACACAATCCGCATCCCCACCGTTCCAATCACCGACAGAATCATCGGTACCGTGGAGCGCCCCATTCCCCGCAAAGCTCCTGGGAAGAGATCCATCAGTCCGCAGAGGAAATAGGTTGCTGTGGTATAAAAAAGAATCTCCATTCCACAGGCAATCACCTCCGGTTCCTTCGTGTAAATACGCAGGAGCTGCTTTCCAAATATGCAGGCTCCTCCTCCCAGCAGCAGGGTAACCACAACCGATAAAATGATGCAGTCGATCAGCACCCTGTCCATCCTCTTCCACTTTCCTACACCATAATTCTGACTGGTGAAGCTCATACATGTCTGGGAAATAGAATTGACGGAGACATACAAAAATCCGAAAATATTATTCGCCGCCGTATATCCCGCCATAGCGATGGAACCGAAGGAGTTCACCGATGACTGCAGCAGCACGTTGGAAAAGGTAATCACGGTACTCTGAATGCCCGCCGGGATTCCCACCTGGAAAATCTGCTTTAAATACACACCTTTTATCATCAGTTTGGAGAAGCGCAGCTGATAGCATCCCTCTGTACGATAGAGGCAACGAAGTACCAGAATGCAGGAAACCATCTGGGAAATTACCGTAGCAATCGCTACACCGGCAACCCCAAGTCCAAACACGATCACCAGAAACAGATTCAGTGCAGTATTGAGCACACCTGAAATCAGCAGAAAATATAACGGCCGTCTGGTATCTCCCACTGCCCGAAGAATTGCCGCCCCGTAATTATACAGCATAAAAAATGGCATCCCGAGAAAATAAATCCGCATATATAAGGTGGACTGGTCAATAACATCCGCCGGAGTATCCATCAGTTCCAATGCTCCCTTTGAAAAAAAGAGGCCAACAAAAAGCATTACAACGCCGCTGATCAGTGCAAAGGCAATGGCTGTGTGGACAGTCTCAGACATTTCTTTCTCCCGTCCGGAAGCATAAAAACGCGCCGCCAGAACGTTTGCCCCTAATGACACTCCGATAAAAAGATTGATAAACATATTGATCAACGCGGTGGTGGCTCCCACTGCTGCCAAAGCATCGCTACCACTGAATTTGCCCACCACAACAAGATCCACTGCATTAAACAAAAGCTGCAAAATCCCGGACAGCATCAAGGGCATGGAAAATGCAATCAGCTTATCCATGATGGAGCCGTTACACATATCAATCTCATATTTACTTCTTTTAATTGCCACACTCATTGCTCTTTCACCCATTTCTATGTATAATCCTTTTCCATTATACTCCTTTCTCCCCTCGCAGTCCATCAAACACCGGGTTATTCAGATTTTCTCTTGCACTTAACAAGACCAGCTTTTTACTGTGGGGCATCTGGTAATTATTTTTTGTAGTGACTGCATGAACTGCTGCACATATTTTCAGGGACTCTGCCAGACTTTTATGCCGCATGCGTGAGCTTACCGCCGTGATGACTGCCCCCCAGAATCGATGAGATTGTCAGCGGTAACAGCGGCGTAATCTCGCCCTCATCAAAATCGTGGATTCAGACAATACACTTGATGGTGATGGCCTTTCCGGCGCCATTGTATATCTTGGTTAAATTTTTGATTTCCAGCATCGGTATCCTCCATTCTCCGTTCCTGAGTATAATTTAAGTTTACCTGACAATAATTCTGTTTTCAATGGAAGCTCTCGATACTTTACGATACAAAATCAACTTTATGGAAACAATACCTTGTAACACACTTTGCAATAAAAAACAACCCCATACCTGCAAGAATAATCGTCCACAACAGCATTCCCTGAACACCATTGTGCTCGATGACGATGCCGCCAAATACGTTTCCCAGCGCTCCCCCAAGTCCCAACGAAAAAGCCCCAAGCAAAGCCTGACCAATACTTGAGTCCTCCCTGTCCATAGCAGTATTGATAAAATATACCGATGCCGGTGTAAATAAACCGAATGCACCAATCTGAAGCACCTGTGCCAGATAGATTGTCGCAAGATTTCCGGACAGGAATGTTAACAGACATTTTGCCAGAAAACAAGTGGCAGAAAAAATCAATAACTTGCTAATCTTTATCCTCTTAACCAGTTTGTTAAAAAGTGCCATTACCGGCAATTCTAATATAGCAGCGATGGCTAGTGCCATACCCAAGTTTTCGGATGCACCTCCGGCTTTTTCAATCACTCTTACCAGAAACATATTAATCATGTTATGTCCCATAAACAGCATTACGGTTCCTAATAGAAAATAAATCAAAAACGGATACTTTTTCATAATCCCCATTTGGTCATGTCTCCCTTTTCCCGACGTCAACTGTGAAACATTTTCCCTATGTTCTAACGGATCTTTTAAAAAGACACAAAATATAATCACAAACAATGATAACACAGCATAGAGCAAAGCCAGCCATTTAATATCAACTTGCTTCAGAATGTATCCGAGTATAAAAGAAAACGCTGCATACGCGACGGAACCAACACCTCTGGCAACACCATAATTCATGGTATTGCCTGAATTCACATACTCCATAGCCAATGTTGACAGCATCGCTGGTATAGTTACATCTATGGTCGCCAATATCATAAATAGCAGTGCCACTGTCCATTTTCCTACCGGTTCCAGACACATTCCAATAGAAAATACAATTGCTGCCAACTTCAGATAAATAATGATTTTTCTTGTTGTCAATCTCCTGCTTTTTTTGACAAACGATGCTAATAACGGCTGTAAAAGTACAGAAATTATGGCTCCCATCCCCGTTACCATTCCAACTACAGTATTACTGTATTCATAGTGTTCAAGGTATACTGCCGTATAGCTCCAGGTCACAACATAAGTGCACCAAAAGATGATATGTATAAAATTATAAATTAATTGATTACGATCAATTCTCATATTCTGTCACCGTAACTCTATATTCTTTATGGAAAACGAGACGGGAAAGCTTCCCGTCTCAGATTCATGTTTATTGTTAAAAATCAACCTCTGTATCATAATAGCAACACTTTAAGAGCTTCTCCATCTCCTCCTGACTCGGCTGTCTAGGATTTGAGCCCGTGCATGCATCGAGAAGTGCATTTGCTGCGATATCATGCAGTCTCTCTAAGAATACTTCCTCCGGTACAAATCCCTGCTCAGTCGGATAGCTGTCCGGACCGTAATTCTTAATACAGTGTGGAATGTTGAGATCGTCGTTCATCTTGCGCAGGTAGGCAATCAAAAGCTCCACCTTCTCATCAAGTGAATCTCCGCCCAACTTCATGAAATCTGCAATCTCTCCATATCGCTTCTTTGCAGTCTCATCCTTTGCATTAAAGGCGATAACCTTAGGAAGATACATTGCATTGGCTGCACCGTGAATAATATGTGCACCGTAATCGGCAAAAACAGCACCTGTCTTGTGTGCCATTGAATGTACGATTCCAAGCAATGCATTGGAAAAAGCCATACCAGCCAGACACTGTGCGTTGTGCATGGAATCTCTCTTTTCCATATCACCATTGTAAGAATCCACCAGATCGTTCTGTATCATTTTGATTGCATGAAGTGCCAGAGGATCTGTAAAATCACAGTTTGCAGTGGATACATATGCCTCAATGGCATGTGTCATCGCATCCATACCAGTATGTGCCACCAGCTTCTGCGGCATGGTCTCTGCCAGATTGGGATCAACAATTGCCACATCTGGTGTAATCTCGAAGTCTGCAATCGGGTACTTGATTCCCTTCTCGTAATCCGTGATAATCGAGAATGCTGTCACCTCGGTAGCTGTCCCGGATGTAGAAGAAATCGCGCAGAAATGTGCCTTATTTCTAAGGGCTGGAATTCCAAACACCTTGCACATATCCTCGAATGTAATATCCGGATACTCATATTTAATCCACATTGCTTTTGCCGCATCAATCGGAGAACCACCGCCCATTGCCACAATCCAATCCGGCTGGAATTCCTGCATTGCTGCTGCGCCCTTCATAACAGTGTCCACGGATGGATCCGGTTCAATCCCTTCAAACAACTGAACCTCCATGCCCGCTTCTTCCAGATACTCCTGCGCCTTCTGCAAAAAGCCGAAGCGCTTCATAGATCCGCCTCCTACGCAGATCATCGCTCTCTTCCCCTTAAAAGTCTTAAGGGCCTCAAGCGCTCCTTTTCCGTGATACAAATCTCTCGGTAACGTAAATCTTGCCATGTAAAAAACCTCCAAATTATTCTGTCTCTATCTTATGACTTGTTACTCCCTAATCATACCATCTATAGTACTTAAATTCAATTGGAAAACACTGCTATAAAGTACTTCCAAAATCTGACACAATTGCCTGACCGGTGATTGCGCGGGACTCGTCGGATGCGAGGAACAGTAAGATATTTGCAACATCCTCCGGCATACACGGTGGAACCTTGAGATCGCCATGCTTTGCCATCTGGCCAAACATATCCGCATCCATATTGGCAGGATTCATGCCTGCAACCATCGGTGTCACAATCGTCCCCGGACAGATTGCATTACATCGAACTCCCGTGCCTGCAAAACGGAGTGCCGTATGTCTTGTAATCCCGATAATTGCTGCTTTCGATGCAACGTAAGCAGCTCCACCGCAGCCAATCACTCCGGCAGCCGAAGCAACATTGACAATGGAACCTGCTCCAGCCTCCGCCATCTTCGCGCTGGCAGCACGCATGCAATACATGGTACCTTTTGTATTGATGTCAATAATTCGGTCCATATCCGCATCTTCAACACGGTCGATTGGCTTTAATCCTTCCTCCAATACCCCTGCACTATTGATCAAAATATCAACCTTACCATAAGTCTCTATTGTTTTCTCAACCAGGTGATCTGCATCCTCGTGCTTAGAAATGTCACATACAACCGGCAGTACCTCACCTCCTGCCTGACGAATCTTTTCTGCCACTTCCTCAAGCTGTGGCTGGCGCCGCGCACTGATGATTACTTTCGCCCCTTCCTTTGCAAACAATAACGCTGTAGTAGCTCCTACACCTGAATTTCCCCCTGTAATAATTGCTACTTTGTCCTGCAAACGCCCCATAAAATACCTCCTAATGCATAAGTTTTTATACAATTTTCACATATTTAGTGTATCGCATCTACAAATTCATGTCAAACATTATTGTATTCACACGCCTTTAACCACACAAAAAAGGAATCCTAAGATTCCTTTTTTGTATCATATTATATTTTTTTAAGAATTGCAGAAACAATTGCCTCGGCAACGTCTGCCTTACTCATAATCTCTAGTTCTTTGCAATCCTCTCTTGTGATTAGTGTCACAACATTAGTATCAGTCCCAAATCCTGCACCTGCCACTTTCAGATTGTTGGCCACAATCATATCTACATTCTTCTTTTCCAGCTTTGCTCGGGAATTCTCAAGCATGTTTTCTGTCTCCATCGAAAATCCACAGACAAACTGCCCCGGTCTTTTGTTTTTCCCAAGAAAAGCAAGAATATCCTCAGTGCGTTCCAGTTCAATGGTCGCCCCGCCATCCTTCTTCTTGACCTTCTCATTGGCTGGATGAAGCGGACGATAATCCGCCACTGCAGCAGACTTAATGATGATATCCTGTGCTTCATAGCAGGTTTTGACTGCCTCAGCCATATCAGCCGCAGAAACCACCGAAACCACCTTTACAAACGGCGGCGGTGTCAGCGCAACCGGCCCTGTAATCAATGTCACCTCCGCCCCACGCCTCATACAGTTTTCCGCAATTGCATATCCCATCTTTCCAGTGGAATGATTGGTGATAAAACGGACCGGATCAATCTTTTCCTGCGTCGGTCCTGCTGTAATCATCACCTTTTTCCCCCGCAGATCCTTTTTGCAGACAATTGTCCGCATAATATAGGCAAGAAGTGCCTCCGGCTCAGGCATCTTACCTGCTCCGGTATCACCACAGGCCAGATATCCGCAAGCCGGATCAATCACTTCAAATCCATAGTTTTCCAGTATTTTCAGATTATCCTGCACAATCGCATTCTCATACATATTGGTATTCATCGCTGGGGAAATCAACTTTGGACACTTACATGCTAAAATGGTTGTGGTCAGCATATCATCTGCGATTCCATGTGCAATCTTCCCAATCACGTTGGCAGAAGCAGGCGCCACAAGAACAATATCCGCTTTCTTTGCCAATGACACATGCTCCACGCTGTACTGAAAATTACGGTCAAAGGTATCCACCAGACATTTATTGCCGGTTAGGGTTTCAAACGTTATCGGATTGATAAAATTGGTCGCATTTTTTGTCATGATTACTGTCACATCCGCATGAAGCTTCACAAGCGAACTGGCCAGACTTGCAATCTTATATGCTGCAATACTTCCGGTCACACCGAGTATCACGCATTTCCCTTTCAGCATTGTAATTCCTCCTACTACGCCTTCTTCGCAGCTATTGGCTTGATTTTATTCAATACAGCTCCAAGGGCTGCCACGATAATTGCTGCAACAATTGCCTCAATCACACCGTTAAAGCTGATGACACCACCAATCGTTCCGAGCACTGTCCCCGGATCAATACTGAGTGCATCTGCATACGCATTTTTATACAACACAAAAATACTTCCCATAACCAGAATCGTGTTGACCATCGCACCAATCACACCTGCATAAATAAACGCCAGTACATTTCCACTCTTTTTTAAAGTTGTCCACTCCAGTACTGCAAATACCAGCACACCAGCCACAATACTGATTACAAGAATGACCGGAGCAGAGATTGCTTTTTCGGCAAAAACTTTCAAAAGAAATGCACGTACACCAATCAAAAGAAACAATCCCATCATAATGTTAAAAACTGTTGTCCAAAGATTCTTTTGTTCCGATGTTACCGCCTTTTTTACACTAATGTATACAAAATATGGAACCACACCTACAAGAATCCTTGGTACAAAGCAAATAAATGCACTCTTAAAAATTCCACTTGTACCAACCATATTTACCGCCAATACCGGTGAAAATACAAACGCTGATAAAGAGGTTGGCATAACCGTATTTTTAATAAAACTTGTCAGGCCGAAAATGAATCCTAAAAAACCACCCTTTTTCGGTCCGCAAAATAGAGAACCTAAAATAACCGGAATATGAATAATGGTTGCATTAATCACGACTAATGGAATATATCCCAGCGGTGTAAATGCCATAATGATAATAATAGCAGCAAATAACGCTGTAAGAACCAGCTCTGCAGTCTTGTTGTTACGCATGGTAAATTTCCTCCTATTCGGGTGAAAGCCCATCGGGTCTCTCCCCTTTTTATTCCTGTTGTATAACTGTTCACACGTAAAATATTATGCGCAAAAACCCCGCCACGGAATTACGTGACGGGGATATAAATAGAAATTCTGATTACTTACCCATCTCAGCCTTTAATGCTGCTGTAAGCTGTGGAACAATCTTATTAAGATCTCCAACGATACCATAATCAGCCACATCAAAAATCGGAGCATCCTCATCCTTGTTGATTGCAATGATCAGATCAGACTCTTCCATACCGGCTACATGCTGGATTGCTCCAGAGATACCGATTGCGAAGTAAATCTGTGGACGAACGGTCTTACCTGTCTGTCCAACCTGATAATCCTGTGCCAGCCAGCCATTCTCAACAACTGCACGAGAGCAGGAAACCATTCCACCGAATACATCTGCAAGATCCTTTAACATCTGGAAGTTCTCTTTGCTTCCAACTCCACGGCCACCAGATACCAATACTTTAGCATCCATAATATTCTCTACATTGCCGACAGCCTTAACAACGTTCATAATCTCAACGTAACGATTGTTCTCCTCAAGCGGAGCAGCATACTCGATCACCTCTGCCTTGCGTCCAGCCTCTTTCGGAAGCTTCTGCATAACACCAGGACGAACAGTTGCCATCTGTGGACGGTTGTCCGGGCAAGCAATGGTAGCGATTGTGTTACCACCAAATGCAGGACGAGTCATAAGCAACTGGTTGTGCTTCTGCTCATCTTCCTTTCCCGGTACTGGCTGAAGTGGGAAATCTCCAATCTCAAGCTTTGTACAGTCAGCAGTAAGTCCTGTTGCAACTCTTGCAGAAACAGTAGGACCAAGATCACGTCCAATTGCTGTAGCGCCAACTAACATAATCTCAGGCTTGTACTCATTGATAACAGCGGTAAGTGCCTGTGCATATGGCTCTGTGCGGTATGTCTCCAGTAACGGATTATCAACAACGATAACCTTATCGGCACCGTACTCGCCTAATTCATCAGCTAATCCTTTTACATTCGATCCAAGAAGGACAGCTGTAACATCGGTACCTAAATCATTTGCTAATTCTTTTGCTTTTCCAATCAACTCAAAAGCGATTGAGCTAAGCTTATTATCTACCTGTTGTGCGTAAATAAATACGCCCTTATATTCTTCTAAACCCATTTTATTCCTCCATTAAAGCATGCTTTATTCTAGATGATGTGCTTCTCTTTGAACTTACCGATCAGATAGTTTACAGACTCTGCCGGATCAAGGTTTACTTTCTCTCCTGCACCCTTCGGCACCTTGTCAGATGCCTTGGCAATCTTTGTCGGAGATCCCTTAAGTCCAAGGTTAGAATCATCAACATCCTTAAGATCAGCTCTGCCCCATACGGTAACTTCCTTATCGCATGCTTCAAAGATTCCGCCCGGAGTCATATATCTAGGCTCATTTAACTCAGAAAGAGCAGTAATCAGACAAGGCATCTTAGCCTTCAACTCATGATATCTGTCCTCATACTGACGCTTAACAATCACAGAATCTCCCTCAACTTTGATATCCTCTGCATAGGAGATAACCGGAAGTCCAAGATGCTCAGCAATCTGTGGTCCAACCTGTGCGGTATCACCATCGATAGCCTGACGTCCTGTGATGATCAGGTCATAATCAAGGTTACGAAGTGCACCTGCGATTGTTGTGGAAGTAGCCCATGTATCAGCTCCACCTAATACTCTGTCTGTTACAAGAATTGCCTCGTCAGCGCCCATAGCCATAGCCTCACGAAGAACTGCATCTGCCTTTGGAAGTCCCATGGTAAGAACGGTAACCTTAGCACCTGTCTCATCCTTAATTCTAAGTGCTGCCTCAAGACCAGCCTTATCGTCCGGGTTCATGATGGCAAGCATTGCTGCTCTATCAAGTGTTCCATCCGGGTTAAACTTAACGCCACCCTTTGTATCAGGAACCTGTTTAATACATACTACGATATTCATGTATTTTATTCTCCTTCCTTGAACTACCAGCCCATGCATAATTTGCCTTCGGCAAATGGGCTGGAGCTACATGTTCAGTTTTCTGCGAAAACTAAACACACTTCCTACTTAAGTAACGCACCAGAGATAACCATACGCTGAACCTCTGAAGTTCCCTCGTAGATCTCTGTGATCTTAGCATCACGCATCATACGCTCTACGTCATACTCACGGATATATCCATAGCCACCGAATAACTGAACAACTTCTGTTGTAACAGCCATAGCAGTCTCAGCCGCGAACAGCTTAGCCTTTGCCGCTTCAACGGAGTAAACCTTCTGTGTAGCCTTAGCCATAGCAGCCTTGTATACCAGAAGCTGCGCAGCCTCAACTCTTGCAGCCATATCAGCCAGCTTGAACTGTGTATTCTGCTGCTGAGCAATAGTACGTCCGAACTGCTTTCTCTCCTTAGTGTATGCAATGCAACGCTCCAAAGCGCCCTCTGCAATACCCAGTGCCTGAGCAGCGATACCGATACGTCCACCATCAAGTGTATGCATTGCAATAGGGAAGCCCTTTCCTTCCGGTCCGAGTAATGCATCCTTCGGAATTCTGCAATCCTCAAAGATCAACTCATAAGTAGAAGAACCACGGATACCCATCTTCTTTTCCTTAGTACCAAATGAGAATCCTGGAGCGCCCTTCTCTACGATGAATGCTGAGAAGTTCTTCTTCTTTCTTCCTCTCTTATCCTCTGTAATGCTTGTAATAGCAATAACAATGTAAACATCTGCAACCTTACCATTGGTAATGAAGCACTTAGATCCGTTGAGAACCCACTCGTCTCCATCCAATACGGCCTTTGTCTGTGCCCCCTGTGCATCAGTACCTGCACCTGGCTCAGTCAGTGCGAAAGCACCAAGCTTCTCACCCTTTGCAAGAGGTACAACAAACTTTTGCTTCTGCTCCTCTGTACCATATGTCATAATCGGATCGATACAAAGAGATGTATGCGCAGATACGATAACACCTGTTGTACCACATACCTTAGATAACTCCTCAACACACATTACATATGTAAGAGGATCGCAGCCCTGTCCGCCATACTCCTTCGGAACCGGAATACCTAAGAATCCATACTTCGCCATCTTCTTAACTGTCTCTGCAGGAAACTGTTCTGTCTCATCAGTCTCCTGTGCAAGAGGTTTTACTTCTGTCTCAGCAAAATCTCTGAAGAGACCGCGAGCCATCTCATGTTTCTTGTCTAAAGTAAAATCCATGATTTTAACACTCCTTTATTTTATATTATATTTTAGAAAAGCCCGATAAAAACCGGGCTTTTCGATTTGTTATTACTGTGCGTCTACTGGTGTCTTTGTACGGTCAGCATTGTAGATATAGAATCCCTTTCCACTCTTGCAGCCGAGGTTACCACCACGAACCATCTTACGAAGTAATGGACATGCACGATACTTGCTGTCACCTGTCTCGTTGTAAAGTACATCCATGATTGCAAGACAGATATCAAGACCAATGAAATCACCTAACTCGAGAGGTCCCATTGGATGATTTGCACCAAGCTTCATAGCCGCATCAATACCAGCGATATCAGAAACACCCTCCATCTTAATGAAAGCAGCCTCATTGATCATTGGGATTAAGATACGGTTTACAACGAAACCGGCAGCCTCATTTACCTGTACAGGAGTCTTACCGATTTCCTCAGAAATCTTCTTAATTGCATCAACGGTCTCGCTTGGAGTATTTACACCAGCAATTACCTCAACCAGCTTCATACGGTCAGCAGGATTGAAGAAATGCATACCAATCATTGGACGGGTCAGTCCATTTCCAATCTCTGTAATGGAAAGACTTGATGTATTGGAAGCAAAAATACATTCTGGCTTTGCAATCTTGTCCAGCTCAGCAAATGTGGTCTTCTTAACTTCCATATTCTCGAATGCAGCTTCCACGATCAGGTCACAGTCTGCACAAAGGTCTTCCTTTAAACCAGGAGTGATCTTAGCAAGGATGCCATCAACCTTCTCCTGAGTCATTTTACCTTTCTCCACAAGCTTTGCATAGCCTTTTGCAATCTTGTCTTTTCCACCTTCAGCCCACTCCTGCTTAATATCGCAAAGAGCAACTTCATAACCATCTACCAAAGCAAATGCCTTTGCAATGCCCTGTCCCATGGTTCCTGCACCGATAACACCAACCTTCATTCGTCAGTACCTCCTAAATGTATTTATTTTTTTATATTGGCAAAGATTTCTCTTAAATTAATACTTCTCTACAATTGTTGAGCAGCCCATACCACCGCCGATGCACAGAGTAGCAAGTCCACGGTTTACACCTGTCTTCTGCATCTCGTGGAGCAGTGTAACAAGAATACGGCAGCCAGATGCTCCAACCGGATGTCCAAGTGCGATTGCACCACCATTTACATTAACCTTGGACATATCAAAATTCAAATCTCTTGCAACTGCGATTGACTGTGCAGCAAATGCCTCGTTTGCTTCAATCAAATCAATATCATCAATAGAGAGACCAGTCTTAGCAAGGACCTTCTTTGTAGAAGCAACCGGACCTACACCCATGATTTCCGGCTCAACTCCGCCAAGCGCTCCAGCTACCCATGTTGCCATAGGAGTAACACCAAGCTCCTTTGCCTTCTCTTCACTCATAACAACAACTGCTGCTGCACCATCGTTGATTCCGGATGCGTTACCAGCTGTAACCAGTCCGCCTTCCTTACCTGAGCAACACTTTAACTTTGACAATGACTCAGCTGTTGTACCAGCACGAGGTCCCTCATCCTTTGTAAACTCAACGATTTCCTTTTTAACCTTAACCGGTACCGGAACAATTTCATCATCGAACTTACCTGCTGCAATTGCGGCTTCACACTTCTGCTGGCTGTTTGCAGAGAACTCATCAAGCTCTTCTCTTGTGATTCCATACTTATCGCAAACATTCTCAGCTGTAATCATCATATGATAATGATTGAAAGCATCTGTTAATGCATCATTAACCATAGTATCAATAATGGTTGCATTGTTCATACGATATCCAAAACGAGCCTTTGTCATTGCATATGGAGCCATAGACATATTCTCCATACCACCGGCAACAACGATATCAGCCTCACCTGCAAGAATCATGGTTGCTGCATCATTGACACACTTAAGACCAGATCCACAAACAACATTGATTGTGATTGCCGGAACCTCGATTGGTAAACCAGCCTTGATAGATGCCTGACGGGCAACATTCTGTCCCTGAGCTGCCTGAATGACACAACCCATCTTAACCTCATCAACCATCTCCGGCTTAACACCAGCTCTGTTTAAAGCTTCTTTAATTACAATTGCTCCTAAATCTGCTGCCGGAGTATTACTTAATGCTCCTCCCATCTTGCCGATTGCTGTACGGCAAGCGCCTGCTAATACAACTTTCTTTGCCATTTTTCGTTCTCCTTTAAGTCAAACTTGCGTCAAAATGACGCTGTTAATTTTTTAACAATGTCTATAATACCACATTTTACGCATAAAATCAATCTAAATATGACACCTTTGTGAAAAAAGCATAAAGCTCTTCAACTTTCTTGTGCGGATTGCATAATCCGGAAATTTGTGCTATATTTGTGCTATATGGAAGGTTTTGGGAAATGTTTTCTTTTTGGGGGAATCAACTATGCGATTTATTAAAACTGATGAATTGAAAGCTGGTATGCGTCTTGCAAAACCGATTTACAACAAGAATGGCGTACTTTTATATGAGCGGAACTCTGCACTAACAAATCCGGGAATTGTCAGTATCAAAAACTTCGGACTGATTGGCATCTACATTCTGGAGCCTGCCGAGCCTGTACCTCCCCTTTCCCGGGAGGATTTGGAATTTGAGCAGCTTCAGACCGTTTATATGTTCAAACTGAGAGATTGTCTCGATCTCGTTGCCAAGCGTAAAAAGCTTGAACCACTCCCTATATTGTTAAATGATATCCTCCGCCATTATGGTTCCTTAAAACATCGTGTCAACTTTAATCAGAACCTAAGAAGCGGAGAAGATTTTATGTACAAGCATGCCATCAGCACTGCAATTCTTGCCACCATGATGTCTGCCCGCCTCAAATATACACAGCAAAAACAACTGACCGTTGTCACGGCCGCTCTTCTCTATGGAATCGGCTATCGCAATGTTCCGAAAACAATCATGGAAAAAGGGCTCGAGCTGACTGCAAGCGATCAGGATGTGATTCAGCAGTCATTGGAACGCGGGCTGGAATCGCTCTCCATGTATCGCAATGACTTCGAGTTTTTCCCACGTGCACTGGCACTGATGCAAGCTTATGTCTACGCAGACCATCCGGAGCGTCTCACCGCCACCCCGGATGCCGAACTTCAGAATACAATCGACCTACTGCGTGTTGCAGATCAGTTTGATCAGATGACAGCTATGAATATCGGACATGAACCGGTTTCTGAAATTGCAGCCATGCGCCGTCTGTCTGCTGTTCCTGAACGTTTCCGTCCTGATATCGTCTCCGCCCTTGCAGAATGCATCCACATCGTGCCGCACGCGGCAAATGTCGATCTATCTACAGGAGACAAAGGAATTGTACTCATAGAAAATACAAAGGATTACATGCGTCCGGTGATTCTGCGGCTTTCCGATAACAAAATCTATGATCTGAGTCAGGATGATGTCTACAATAAACTTCAAATTTCAGATATCATGAAAACCATGGACAATCGGATTTCCGTAGACGAAGAGACAATTAAACAATTTGTTCCTGATCCAAAGCTGAAAGAACTGACCGCAAAGCTTCAAACTGGTTTCAAACGTGCAAATGCACATATGGAAACCATTGAAAGTACACCTGAAGCTGACTTTACTACCACGCGCTTTTAAATATATCAGATGAAAAGAGCCAGAGCAATCGCTCTGGCTCTATCTACATATTCTTCACTGTTGCAATATCCACCGGAGTAAGTGTTCCGTTTGCTGTCTCAAGGGAACGTGCCAGCGCATTAGCTGTATCCATTGCTGTGATACAGTAGACACCCGTCTCAATCGCATTACGGCGGATTAAGAATCCGTCTCTTGTCTTATCTCCGTTACCCTGGGTAGGAGTGTCAATGACCAGATCTATCTTATGTCCGAGAATCAGATCCATGACATTTGGAGATTCCTGCGAAATTTTATTAACGCGCAATGCATTCACGCCATGCTCCTGCAAATACTTTGCAGTACTTCTTGTCGCATAAATCTTGTATCCAAGTGCCTCGAAACGCTTTGCCACATCCACAGCCTCCGGCTTGTCCGCATCCTTAACAGTCATGATCATCTGCTTATACTTCGGCAGTTCGACACCCGCTCCGAGGAATGCTTTGTACAGTGCCTCATTAAATGTCTTTGCAATCCCAAGGCACTCACCGGTAGATTTCATCTCCGGACCAAGGCTGATTTCTGCTCCACGCAGTTTCTCAAAAGAGAATACCGGCATCTTGATGGCAATATAATCTGCAGTCGGTGCGAGTCCCGGCTCGTAACCCATACCACGAATTGTCTCTCCCATAATAATCTTCGCTGCCAGATCCACAATCGGAATTCCGGTAACCTTGCTGATATAAGGCACAGTTCTTGATGATCGAGGATTTACCTCAATTACATATATCTCGTCATCCATATCGATAAACTGAATGTTTATCATACCGACAACGTGAAGCGCCTGTGCAAGACGCTTTGTATACTCAACCAATGTATCCTTTGCCTTCTGTGAAATAGTATATGCCGGATATACCGAAATACTGTCTCCGGAATGGACACCTGTACGCTCGATATGCTCCATAATTCCCGGAATCAGAATATCTGTTCCATCACAGATTGCATCCACTTCAATCTCAGTTCCCTGCAAATACTTATCAACAAGAATTGGATGATCCTGAGCAATAGTATTAATAATACCAATAAACTCTTCAATCTCTTCATCGTTAAAGGCAATTTTCATTCCCTGTCCACCAAGCACATAGGACGGACGAACCAATACCGGATAGCCAATCCGATTGGCAACCTCCTTTGCCTCCTCTGCAGTAAATACGGTTCCACCTGCTGCTCTCGGAATTCCCGTTTTCTCCAAAATCTCATCAAAAAGTTCGCGATCCTCTGCTGCGTCAACATCCTCTGCCTTTGTTCCCAAAATGGGAACTCCCATCTTCATGAGTGCCTCTGTCAACTTAATTGCCGTCTGCCCACCAAACTGAACAACTGCACCATCCGGCTTCTCAATGTTGACAATACTCTCTACATCCTCAGCCGTCAGTGGCTCAAAATACAGTTTGTCAGCAATATCAAAGTCAGTAGATACCGTCTCCGGATTATTATTAACAATGACTGTCTCCCAGCCTTCTTTTGCAAATGCCCATGTACAATGTACAGAACAAAAATCGAACTCAATACCCTGACCAATACGGATTGGACCCGAACCAAGAACAAGAACCTTTTTCTGTGGGTGGGTCTCTGCTGCCTCATTCTCACTGCCATATACACTATAGTAATATGGAGTCTCTGCTGCAAACTCTGCCGCACAGGTATCTACCATCTTATATGCAGCTACAATATTGTTTGCATAACGCATATTCTTTATCTCTTCCTCTGTTTTACCTGTCAGTCTTGCGATGACATTGTCCGGGAATTCAATGCGCTTTGCTTCCTTTAATAGATCTACAGAAAGCTCTTCCTTCTGAAGACGCTGCTCCATCTCCACAAGAATTGCGATTTTATCAATGAACCAGTGGTCGATTCTGGTAATCTCATGAATATGGTCATACGATACACCGCGACGCAATGCTTCTGCAATGACCCAAATCCGACGATCATCCACCACATGAAGCTGCTCTTCCAGCTGCTCAGCCGAAAGTTCGGAAAAATCATAGGATTGCAGACAATCCACATGCTGTTCCAGCGAACGGATGGCCTTCATCAATGCCCCTTCGAAATTATCACAGATACTCATCACCTCACCGGTGGCCTTCATCTGTGTACTTAGAGTTCTCTTGGCTGTCAGGAATTTATCAAATGGTAGTCTCGGGATTTTAACAACACAGTAGTCAAGCATCGGCTCAAAGCTTGCATATGTCTTCTGTGTAATCGCATTCTTAATTTCATCAAGAGTATATCCGAGTGCAATCTTAGCAGTAACCTTCGCAATCGGATAACCGGTAGCCTTGGACGCAAGAGCGGAAGATCGGGAAACACGAGGGTTTACTTCAATAACGCAATACTCAAAGGAATCCGGATTCAGCGCATACTGTACATTACATCCACCAGTAATTTTGAGTTCGTTGATAATGTTAAGCGCAGAGCTCCTAAGCATCTGGTACTCTTTATCTCCCAATGTCTGAGATGGAGCAACTACAATTGAATCTCCGGTATGCACACCCACCGGATCAATATTTTCCATATTACATACGGTAATGCAGTTACCATTCGCATCACGCATTACCTCATACTCAATTTCCTTCCACCCTGCAATGCAGCGTTCCACAAGGACCTCACCCACACGGCTTAAACGGAGTCCATTGCTCAAGATATCAATCAATTCCTGCTCATTATTTGCAATACCACCACCGCTTCCTCCAAGTGTAAACGCCGGACGAAGAACAACCGGATAACCGATCGTATTGGTAAAACGGATTCCCTCTTCAACCGAATGCACAACCTCCGAAGCAGCACACGGTTCACCAATCTTCTCCATCGTATCTTTGAATGCCTGCCGATCTTCTGCCTTAAAGATTGTCTCCGCTGTTGTACCAATCAATTTCACACCATGTTCTTCAAGGAATCCGGACTCCGCAAGTTCCATTCCGAGATTCAGACCAGCCTGTCCGCCAAGCGTTGGCAGAATGCTGTCCGGCTTTTCCTTCAGAATAATCTTCTCCAGAACCGGAAGTGTCAATGGCTCAATATATACCTGATCTGCAATCTGCTTATCAGTCATGATGGTAGCCGGATTTGAATTGACCAGACATACCTCAACCCCCTCTTCCTTCAGGGAGCGGCAAGCCTGTGTTCCAGCATAATCGAACTCTGCTGCCTGTCCAATCACAATCGGACCGGAGCCGATCACTAATACTTTTTTAATATCCTGATTTCTTGGCATTACTGATTTCCTCCCATCGTCTGTGATGTGCCTGTCTCGCCGGCACATTTCTCCATCATCTCAATAAAACGGTCAAACAGATACGCAGAATCCTGCGGTCCCGGACAAGCCTCCGGATGGAACTGCACCGTAAAAATATTCTTTCCAATATACTCAAGTCCCTCATTGGTTCCATCATTTACATTTACAAATGCCGGCTTTGCCACGGATGGGTCAAGGTTCTCGGTATCTACAACATATCCATGATTCTGTGAAGAAATATAAACACGTCCTGTCTTTAAATCTTTGACCGGATGATTACCTCCACGGTGTCCATACTTCATCTTATGGGTATTGGCTCCATTGGCCAAAGCCATAAGCTGATGTCCAAGACAGATTGCAAAAATCGGCACATCGCTGGCATAAAGCTTTTTGATTTCCTCAATAATTGCCGTACACTCCTTCGGGTCTCCCGGTCCGTTGCTTAACATAATACCATCCGGATTGGTTGCAAGGATTTTCTCTGCCGGCGTATGAGCTGGATAAATCGTCACTTCACAACCTCTCTGATTCAGGGACTTTGCAATATTGTTTTTTGCACCGAAATCCAGCAACGCAACTTTCTTTCCTGCACCTTTGAGTACTTTTTTCTCACTGCAGGTCACTTTATCTACAACATTTCCCGTAGTATATACTTTCAATTTTGGAAGAATCTCTTCTAAATTATAATTTTGATTTGTCGTAATCATTCCGTTCATGGTGCCCTTCTCCCTCAGAATTTTGGTAAGCGCACGGGTATCAATTCCTGCCACTCCCGGAATATCATGCTTCACCAGAAAATCCTGAATGCTTCCCTGACACCGAAAGTTACTCGGCATGCGCGACAATTCCCTTACAATATATCCATCCGGCCATGGCTTTGCAGACTCCATATCCGGCGTGATTCCGTAATTACCAATCAAGGGATATGTCATAACCACTGCCTGTCCGGCATAAGAAGGATCCGTAAGCACCTCCAGATATCCCGTCATCGAAGTATTAAACACGATTTCGCTAATAATTTCCCGTTTGGAACCAATGCTCTGTCCTGCAAAAACAGTTCCATCTTCAAGTATCAAAAAAGCTTTCATTCCTCGCCCTGCCTTTCTGTTGCGTTTTCCTGCATCTTGGCAAAAAAAAAGAGAGAATCTCTTTTTTTTCTTTGTTCACGGCAGACTTACCCCATCTACCTAAATTGTAAAAAGTTTATCATAAGATGGCATATTTTTCAACCATTTTTCATAAGAAAAAATTGGCTGCTAACGTATTCCATTCATATAGCAAATCATAAATCCGATAGCTACTGCGGCACAGACTGCCAAACCTCCCAGTGATGTTCCAATGATCCAGCCGGATGAAACTGATTTCGTCTCATAAGAAACCTCATGAATGGTTTTTGCTCGCATAGAAATATACGGACACATGCCCTGAAGCATGGACATTTGCTTAAACTTACGCTTAGCAAAATAAGATGTCGTCCACGCTGGCATGGCATTCAATGTAACATAGGAAAGCTGATACTTACTCTCTGCATATTTTCGCATTGCAAGAAGCAGCTCTTTTCCGCAACCTCTGCGCTGAAATACCGGCAAAACATAGAGCATGGTTATATGACCCTCTCTCTGCATTCCCGACATTGCAACCATCTGCCCCTCCTCAAAAGCCCCCCAAAGAGTCAGTGCTCCCTCCTGCATCATCCGGCGAAAGTTTTCCTCCGATGCGTATTCCATAAATCCGTTGACAAGCTGTCCATCTGAAATACTTTTTCTCAGGCAGAAATCAAACACTCCCCTCGCAATCCTCAATGCCTGCGGCATCTCATTTTCCTGTAAGATTCTAATTTCCATATTCATCCTCCAATAACCGGTCTCTAAGACCGCTGTAACGTTTCTGCTGTGAATTATTTTCAATCATCTGTTGAAACGTGATGTCATTTCCTACTATGGTAACACATTTTTTTGCTCTTGTAACAGCTGTATAAAGCAAATTCCGATTCATCAACATCCTCGGTCCCGTCAAAAGTGGAATCACAACCGCCGGATACTCTGACCCCTGTGACTTATGGATTGTCACTGCATAGGCCAGCTCTAATTCATCCAAAAGCTTATAGGGATATTCTACCATACGGCCTTCATCAAAGGACACCGTCAAGGTTTCTGCAAAATCATTGATTTCTTCTATAATTCCCATATCTCCATTAAAAATACCAGTTCCTTTTTCAATACACAATCCATATTTGCTGCGAATCTCCCACTCCAACTGATAATTGTTTTTAATCTGCATAACCTTATCCCCTTCACGGAATAAGGTTGTTCCATGCTCTTTTTCCTTCTTTCTCTCGCTTGCCGGATTCAGGTACATCTGCAGAATAGAATTCAAACGTTCTACCCCCAGCAGTCCTTTCCGCATCGGCGTCAAAACCTGAATATCATAGGTTGTGGCATTCACAAATTTCGGCAGCTTCTGCATAACCAACTGAAGAGTCACATTAATGATCTTATCCGCATCATATCGCTTCAGGAAAAAGAAATCCATGCTCTTATTATCCAGGCTTACCTCCTCCCCACGATTGATCTTATGAGCATTCACAATAATATCGCTGGTACTCGCCTGACGGAAAATTTTCTTCAGCTCAACCGTATGAAAAATTTTTGAATCTATGATGTCTTTTAACACACTTCCTGCACCAACACTTGGCAGCTGATTGACATCCCCCACAAGGATCAGCCTTGTCCCTGCCGGAATCGCTTTTAGCAGGGAATACATCAGAGAAATATCTACCATGGACATTTCATCAATAATGATCACATCCGTTTCAAGTGGATTCTGCTCATTTCTTTCAAATCCGGCACTTCCCTCCACACCTCCATTCAGTTCAAGCATACGGTGTATTGTGCGAGCTTCAAATCCGGTTGTCTCACTCATTCGTTTCGCCGCACGCCCCGTCGGCGCTGCCAGGAAAATATCCAGTCCTTCCATCTCAAAATACCGGATAATGGTATTAATCGTCGTCGTTTTACCTGTTCCTGGTCCTCCCGTAATGATCAGCAACCCATTTCTAACTGCCTCTTTCACAGCTTCTACCTGATGCTCTTCCAACTCCATCTTTGTCTGTTTTTCAATCTGCCGGATGCGTGCTTCAATCTCAATATCCGGTACATCAAATCCCGCATCCAGCTGTCTTAACATGGTTGCAGAATTTGCTTCCATATAGAAAAAAGCACTCGAATAAATCTGCGTAACTCCTTCTACCTCCCGCATTATAATCTTCCGATCCATCGCAAGATTCATGTACTGGGTCTCAATATATTCCGGCTCAATTTCCAATAATGTACTTGCCCGTGTCGTCAATTCCTCCATCGGGAGATAAGTATGTCCCTCTCCGGATGCCTGCAAAAGAGCATATTGAATTCCACTACGAATTCGAAAATCTGAATCTGTCCGGATTCCTACGCGGGAGGCAATCTCATCTGCAGTCCGAAAACCAACCCCATCCACATCATCTGCCAATCGATAGGGATTTTCTTTTAAAATACCATATACTTCCTGCCCGTATGTATTATAAATTCTGACCGCCAGAGTTGTACTGATTCCATATTGCTGAAGAAAAATCATTGCCTGCCTGAGATCCCGCTTTTCATTAACCTGACTTGCGATCTCCATTGCTTTTCGTTCGCTTATCCCCTTTACTTCAGCAAGACGCTCCGGTTCTTCCTCTATAATCCGAAAAGTATCTTCCTTGAATCTGCGTACAATTCTTGCCGCAAGCGCAATTCCAATCCCCTTAATCGCACCGGACCCCAGATAACGTTCAATTGCAACCTCATCCTGCGGTGCCTTTTCCTCAAAGCCTTTCACTGAAAACTGGCGTCCATAGGTCGGATGATCCGTATATTCTCCATGCGCCTCAATATTTTCCCCCTCTGTAATATCAGAAAAAATACCCACACAGGTCAATTCCTCTTCCCCGCAGATTAAAACGAGCACTGTATATCCGTTCTCACTATTGCGATATATAATATGATCCACATATCCATTAATTGTTTCTAATGTACTTTCCAAATCCGATCCTTTCTACCACAACAAAAGGAGATCATCCTCTTCGTCGGACAATCTCCTCTACATCACATCACTTTGATTTTTATTCTATGCCAATATTGCGCTTCATCTGTTCATAAAGCTGCTGCGTAAAATTTTCTCCGACCTGATCCACCATCTCATCTGCCACCAGTTCAATCGCCTGATCCATATAAAGATCCCTGTACTGAGACATTGTTGTATCTTCATCTTCCTCTGATGTAAAGGTATCCTTCATCTCCTTTAACACCTGCTCCACAAAATAGGATTCAAAATCTTTAATCACGCTCTTCAATTCATCCTCAGAAGAATCCGAAGAAACTTTTTTGAGCGAATTCTGTAAGGAATCCGAAGCAGCGGATGATGCATCAGCTGCTGTATTATATATGGAACTAATTCCTGACATATCCATATTTACACCTCATTCTGACAAGTTCTAGCGTTTCAGGTTATTTGCCGTATCCAACATGGAATCTGCAGTTGTTATCGCTTTCGAATTCAGCTCATATGCCCTCTGTGCAATAATCATATTAACCATTTCATCTGCGACCTGAACGTTCGATCCTTCCAAATATCCCGCATGCACTTTACTAAGCTTTAACCCCTGTGCAGTTCCCTCCAATAATGGATTACCGGATGCAGCAGTTGCTGCCAATCTGCTGGAAGAAAGCTTCTCCAAACCTGCCGGATTATTGAACTGATAAATACCAAATGACTGATTCAACGGAAGCACATTGCCTGTGGTCACATCGCGATAGGAAATGCTTCCATCTTCACCAAACACCATGCTTTCTGAAGAAACACCATTCGGAACATAAATCTCATTTCCTTCGGTATCAAGAACCGGACAACCCTCATAATCCGTAAGCATTGTACGTCCATTGGCATCCAGACTCCATGTAAAATTACCGTTTCTCGTATAATATGTCTGTCCATCCACTCCCCGAACCGCAAAAAAACCGCTGCCTTCAATTGCAAAATCGGTATCACTGTCACTGTCCAACATGGACCCCTGCGTATACATGGATGTGGTTGCCGCCACTCTTGTACCCAGTCCAACCTGTGCACCAACCGGCTTCTGTTCTCCATTGGCCGAAGTAGTCTTCGTCTGGATTGTCTGATAAAGCAACGATTTAAACTCTGTCCTCTCCGTCTTGTACCCATATGTATTAACATTTGACAGATTGTTTGCAATCGTGTCCACATTGGTCTGCTCCGCAATCATCCCGGTTGCTGCAGTATAAAGTGCTCTCATCATAGAATCAATCCCCCTTACTGAACTCTTCCGACATTATTGACCGCACGATCCAATGTACTGTCAATAGAAGTAATTACCTTCTGTCCAGCTTCATATGCGCGCTGGATTGTAATCATATTGACCATTTCGTTAATCACATTCACATTCGAGGTTTCTAAAACCCCCTGCTCCACATTGGCATCTGTTGCTATCCGGTTTCCACCATCCAAAAGGTTATATAAATTCTCACCATACTTTTCCAGATAATCATAATTGTCAATATCGACCATTCCAAGAGTTCCTACAATCTGATCATTCTGAAAAATATAACCAAGCTTATTCACTGCAATCGTCGCATTGGGATCCACACGAATAAAGTTCTCCTCATCCGGGTCTCCATTCATAGCACCCGTAGCATTCAACACATAATCGCCATCCTTGGTAACAAGATACCCCTCCGCATTTACCGTAAACGAACCATCTCTGGTATACTTAACCGAAGTATTCCCCTGCTTATCTGTAAAGGCAATCGCAAAAAAGCCATTCCCATCAATTGCAAAATCAGTAGTATTATCAGTCACTTTAAAACTGCCCGAACTGTAATCCGTATACACCTGTCCAAGATGCACACCATATGTAATTTCGCCCAGCTTTTTGGGGATTCCATAACTAGAGGTGTCCTTCAGACGGATGGACATCTCATCCGCAAATGTTCGCGAAGTCGTCCCTTCCTTCTTGTATCCGGTTGTATCCGCGTTCGCAAGATTATTTGCAAGAATATCCAAACGCTTCATCTCGTTTACCATCCCCGTATGGGCCGTATACAAACCTTTTACCATATGGTATCTCCTCCGTCCTCAGTCACACATCACGTATGCAAACTCTATTACAATGATTATATCGGTCATATTTTCCGATAGTTTATAACAGGAGTGCGCTATTTGCGCACTCACAACACCAATTATCTAATCCTCATCTCTCTTGCCTGCAAGGAACTCAACATACTTTCCTGTCCCAATTGCAACACAAGTCATCGGATGCTCTGCCGTCATTGTATTGATTCCTGTCTTCTCCTCAATCAGCTGCTCCAGACCTCGAAGCAAAGAACCTCCACCTGTCAGAACAATTCCCCGATCTGCAACGTCTGCTGCCAATTCCGGTGGAGTTTTCTCCAATACGGAATGTACTGCCTCCACAATCTGGAGCGTCGCTTCACGAAGAGCCTCTTCCGTCTCCTCAGAACTAACTGTAATCGTTCTTGGAAGCCCCGTAACCAGATTACGTCCGCGAACATCAATAGTCTCATTCTGGGCAAGTGGATAGCAGGTACCGATCTTAATCTTAATATCCTCGGCAGTACGCTCACCAATCAGCAGATTATGCTTTTTCCGCATATAACGAACCAGAGCCTCATCAAAATCATCCCCCGCAATCTTTACGGAAGTACTGACTACCGAGCCTCCAAGAGAAATAACTGCAATATCTGAAGTACCTCCTCCGATATCAACAATCATATTACCACACGGTCTTGCAATATCAATTCCTGCACCAATTGCAGCTGCAATCGGCTCCTCAATAATCTCTACCTCGCGGGCACCAGCCTGATAAGTCGCATCCTCAACGGCCTTCTTCTCAACTTCCGTGACGCCACTCGGAACGCATACGCTGATGCGCGGCTTACGAAAACTCTTCTTACCAAGGGCTTTCTGAATAAAATACTTGATCATCTTCTCTGTTACCGTGTAATCCGAAATTACACCCTGACGAAGCGGTCGAACGGCAACAATATTGCCCGGAGTCCTTCCAAGCATAAGCCTTGCCTCTTCACCAATTGCTTTGATTTTATTTGTATCTCTGTCAAATGCAACAACCGAAGGTTCCTTTAATACAACACCCTTGCCTTTAATATATACTAAAATACTTGCAGTACCTAAATCAATTCCGATATCTGATCCAATCATTCCAAAAATTGCCCCTTCCTGTTCATCTCATTCTATCTATGTCAGCTTGTCCTGCCGCTAACAGATTTTTCGTCATCAAACCTTAAGAGCCGCAAAACCGCAGTTAATCATATTTTATACATACAGTATCATTATATACAATTAATTCCATTTTTCAAACATTTTTTTCGAAAGAGAAAGATTTTCATAAAAATTTAAGAGAACAGGTATGGTTTTAAAAATTGCCCCGTATAGGATTGCTGCACAGCACACACTTCCTCCGGTGTTCCCTTTGCTATAACCGTTCCGCCTCCATCGCCTCCTTCCGGTCCCATATCGATAATATAATCAGCCGTTTTGATTACATCAAGATTATGTTCAATGACCACAACCGTATTTCCACCATCAGACAATTTCCGCAAAATTTCAACAAGTTTATGAACATCTGCGAAATGCAGCCCGGTAGTCGGCTCATCCAGCACATAAATGGTTTTGCCGGTTCCCCGCTTACTCAATTCTGTTGCCAGCTTTATTCTCTGCGCCTCGCCTCCTGAAAGTTCCGTGGATGGCTGACCAAGCTTGATATAAGAAAGACCCACATCATAAAGTGTCTGTATCTTACGGTGAATCGTTGGAACATTTTTAAAAAAGTCC
This sequence comes from Agathobacter sp., assembly GCA_022775045.1. Classification (GTDB taxonomy): domain Bacteria; phylum Bacillota; class Clostridia; order Lachnospirales; family Lachnospiraceae; genus Roseburia. The sequence continues at coordinate 41,387 of JALFLB010000015.1, forward strand.
AAAGCCTCCTCAACCGTCATATCCAGCACATCATAAATGCTCTTTCCTTTATATTTTACCTCAAGCGTCTCCCGATTATAACGTTTTCCTCCGCATACCTCACAAGGCACATATACATCCGGCAGGAAGTGCATCTCAATCTTGATAATTCCATCTCCATTACATGCTTCGCAACGCCCTCCTTTTACATTAAAACTGAAACGCCCTTTTTTATATCCGCGCGCCTTTGCATCGGATGTTGCTGCAAACAGATCTCGGATCAAATCAAACACCCCCGTATAGGTTGCAGGGTTCGACCGCGGCGTCCTGCCAATTGGTGACTGGTCAATATCGATGATCTTATCGAGCTGCTCCACTCCGAGTATATCATCATGTTCTCCAGGAATACATCTTGCACGGTTTAAAGTTCTGGCCAGATGCTTATACAGAATTTCATTCGTCAGAGAACTCTTTCCCGACCCTGAAACCCCTGTAATGCAGGTCATAATTCCCAATGGAATATCCACATCAATATTCTTCAGATTATTCTCTCTTGCGCCTTTAATGGTGAGAAAACCAGTCGGTTTGCGACGCTCTGCCGGAACCGGAATCTTCTTTCGTCCGCTCAGATAATCTCCTGTGATTGATTTTTTACACTTCATGATTTCTGCTGCCGTTCCCGCCGCCACAACTTCTCCACCGTGCACACCTGCTGCCGGACCAATATCAACGATAAAATCGGCTGCACGCATCGTATCCTCATCATGTTCTACAACAATCAGCGTGTTGCCAAGTTTTTTTAAATTCATCAAAGCATTCAGCAGCTTATCATTATCCCTCTGATGCAGGCCAATACTCGGTTCGTCCAAAATATATGCAACTCCAACCAATCCTGATCCAATCTGGGTTGCCAGACGGATTCTCTGAGCTTCGCCACCAGACAAGGATGCCGTCGCGCGTGTCAAGGTTAGATACTCCAGACCGACCTCCTGAAGGAATCCGACACGAGCACGGATTTCCTTCAAAATCTGATTCCCAATATATTGCTGTTGCTCGGTCAGCTGCATCTGATTTAAAAATACCACAAGTTCCTTCACCGACATGGATGTAATCTCATAGATATTTTTATCGCATACGGTTACAGCCAGTGAACTTTTCTTCAACCGCTGCCCATGACACTCTGCACATGGTGTTATCCGCATGAACTGCTCGTACTCCTGCTTCATTGTATCAGAACCGGTCTCACGATAACGCCGCTCCACATTTTTTATCAGGCCTTCCCAGTTCAGATCATAAACACCTTCCCCTCGCTGACCTTTATAGCGCACCTTCAGGACCCGACCGTCTCCTCCATGAATCAACATATGCCGAATATCTGCAGACAACTCCTGATAAGGCGTATCTAATGAAAAACCATACCCTTCTGCCAAAGCTCGAAGTGTAGCGTAGGTATAGCTGGAAGGATCAGTACAGGACTGCCATCCCATCACCTGAATTGCCCCTTCTGCAATAGACAGACTTTTGTCTGGAATCATCAGATTCTCATCAAATTCCATCTTATATCCTAATCCGTAACACACCGGGCAGGCTCCAAACGGATTATTGAATGAGAAACTTCTCGGTTCTACTTCATCAATGCTGATATTACAATCCGGACACGCGAAATTCTGGGAAAAATTTATCGATTCTCCATCTATCACATCGACGATTGCATTCCCCTCTGTAAGTTCAAACACGTTCTCCAAAGAATCGGTCAGACGCTTCTCAATTCCTTCCTTAATCACAAGACGATCCACAACAATATCAATATTATGTTTGATATTCTTATCCATCGGAATCTCCTCTGACAATTCATACAGATTACCATCCACAATTACACGAACATATCCGCTCTTCTTCGCCTTTTCAAACAGCTTCTGGTGCTCACCTTTCCGTCCACGTACAACTGGAGCAAGCACCTGGATTTTCGTCCGTTCCGGAAGCTTCATAACCGTATCCACCATCTGGTCAATTGTCTGTTTCTCGATTGCCCTGCCGCACTTCGGACAATGCGGAATTCCAATACGAGCATAAAGCAGGCGGAAATAATCATAAATCTCCGTCACCGTACCTACCGTGGATCGCGGATTACGATTCGTAGACTTCTGATCGATAGAAATCGCTGGTGGGAGTCCTTCAATAGACTCCACATTCGGTTTCTCCATCTGTCCCAAAAATTGTCTGGCATAGGAAGACAAAGACTCCATATACCGTCTCTGACCTTCCGCATAAATTGTATCAAAGGCAAGAGACGATTTACCAGACCCTGACAACCCGGTCAATACCACAAACTCATCCCTTGGAATATCGATATCAATCGACTTTAAATTATGTTCGCTTGCTCCGCGAATCTTAATGTATTTTCTCTCCTTCTTTGCCATCTATCTCTACCTCTTATAAATCCATTCCTATGATTCAATTTCTCTCAACATATTCTTAAGTGTAACCATCTTATCACGATATTCTGCCGCCGCCTCAAAATTGAGTTCCGCCGCCGCCTTTTTCATCTTTTTCTGGATATCTGCAATCAGTTTCTCGAGTTCTTTTCTGCTCATAGACTCCGGATCTTTAGTAAACTCCATCTCCTCCACTGCAACCTTCTTGGAAATAGTAATCAGATCGCGAACAGATTTCTGAATTGTTGTCGGTGTAATACCGTGTTCTTCATTGTACGCCTGCTGTAGTTTGCGCCTGCGCTGCGTCTCATCGATTGCAACCCTCATAGAATCCGTAATCTTGTCTGCATACATAATCACATGGCCCTCACTGTTACGTGCAGCGCGCCCGATTGTCTGAATCAGAGAAGTCTCCGAACGAAGAAATCCTTCTTTGTCCGCATCCAGAATAGCCACAAGAGTAATCTCCGGGATATCCAGTCCCTCTCGCAACAGATTGATTCCCACCAGCACATCAAAAACATCCAGTCTCAAGTCCCTGATAATCTCCGCACGCTCAAGAGTATCAATATCCGAATGCAGATACTTAACCCGAATCCCCACTTCACTCATATACTGTGTCAGATCTTCCGCCATACGCTTGGTTAAGGTTGTAATCAACACCTTATGATGATTCGCAGTCTCCCTGTTCACCTCCCCAATCAGATCATCAATCTGCCCTTCAACCGGACGAACCGATATTTCCGGATCAAGAAGTCCGGTGGGGCGGATAATCTGTTCTACCCGCAGCAGCTCATGCTCCTGCTCATAGACATTCGGTGTTGCTGAAACAAAGAGCATCTGATCAATCTTACTCTCAAATTCTTCAAAATTAAGCGGTCGGTTATCCAAAGCTGACGGAAGACGAAATCCATAATCCACAAGTGTCTGCTTACGGGATCGGTCTCCTGCATACATCCCGCGAACCTGTGGAATTGTAATATGTGATTCATCCACAATGATCAAAAAGTCATCCGGAAAGAAATCCATCAACGTCAGCGGCGGAGCTCCTTCCGGCATAAAATTCAGATGTCTCGAATAATTCTCTATTCCAGAACAAAAGCCGGTCTCCCTCATCATCTCAATATCAAAATTTGTGCGTTCCGAAATACGCTGTGCTTCGATCAGCTTGTCCTCTCCTTTAAAATATCGAACCTGCTCCTCCAATTCTTTTTCAATGTTATTGCAGGCCTCATTAATCTTCTCCTGCGGCACAACGTAGTGAGATGCCGGGAAAATGATCGTATGTTCCAATGTGCATTTGATTTCCCCTGTCAGAACATCAATCTCCGTAATACGGTCAATCTCATCTCCAAAAAATTCCACACGGATAGCCGTATCCGAATTGTTAGCCGGAAAAATCTCAAGTACATCTCCGTGTACACGAAATGTACCGCGTTTAAAATCCATCTCATTCCTGTTATACTGCATATCAATCAACGCATGTACGACAACATCCCGATCCTTTTCCATCCCAGGGCGCAGCGAAAGACTCATCCCCTTCCATTCATCCGGGCTTCCAAGTCCATAAATACAGGACACCGATGCCACAATAATAACATCCCTGCGCTCTGTCAATGCTGCAGTTGCCGAAAGACGCAGTTTGTCAATCTCATCATTAACTGCCGAATCTTTCGCAATATAGGTATCCGACTGCGGCACATACGCTTCTGGCTGATAGTAATCATAGTAGGACACAAAGTACTCAACTGCATTTTCGGGAAAAAACTCCTTAAATTCTGAGTACAATTGTCCTGCGAGGGTCTTATTATGACTTATGATAAGAGTAGGCTTATTCAGTGCTGCAATCACATTAGCCATAGTAAACGTCTTGCCCGAACCTGTAACGCCTAGTAAAGTCTGGAATTGATTGCCTTCCTTAAAGCCTTTTACAAGCTCCTCAATTGCCTGTGGCTGGTCTCCAGTAGGCTGATAGGGAGCATGAAGTTTAAACTCCATAACATCATCTTCTTTCTATTTTCTATAGTAAAATTGACTTCTATAAGCCAACTCATTGTTACTCATGCATACTCAGCAAATTCGGAAATCAACTGAGAATCACAATTGGATCACCAAATTCAGATGCCCAAACTATACGGACTATATGGACTATATGAACTATATAGACAATATTTGTATTTTCCTATATAATTATCAGTAGTCAATGACAAAAAAATAGACAAAATCAAGCATCTTTATAGTACGCACATACACTGAGATTATACTACAAAGCTTTGATTTTGTCTATCCAGAAGCGAACGTTTGTTCCTTTTCTTTTTAATATTACTCCTAAAAGAATTCACTCACATCAATGATAACCATGCTAAAATCTTTGTCCTCCTCTTCGCAATTAGTCTTTGGTACAACAGAATCAATAAAAGAATCCAGTTTATCCAACTTAATTACTGACAGCTTCGATTTATCTATATAATTGTCAACTGTAACAATCTCTGTCGAATGCCCTAAGTTCTTTGCAATTGCTTTTGGGCTTATCCCCTGCATAAGAAGAAGAGTCGCACATGTTCCTCTTAAATCATGCCATCTCACATCAGGTAAATCCAGTTCTTTAAGCAGTTGTTTGAAATGCTCATAATGATAATTTTTGCTTCTTGGTCTGCCATAAGAACTGCAACAAACGTACCCCAAATCTTGGAATGCAGTTTTTCTCCTGCTCTTACAAGCTTGATAGTACTTTCGTTGTTTGAGAATTGCTTCATATACAATAT
>JALFLB010000038.1 GCA_022775045.1 Agathobacter sp.
CTGGTAGAAGGTATGCAGTTTGACAGAGGTTACTTATCTGCTTATATGTGCACAGATATGGATAAGATGGAAGCAAATCTCGATGATCCATACATCTTGATCACAGACAAGAAGATTTCCAATATCCAGGATATCCTGCCACTGCTTGAGCAGATCGTACAGTCCGGTGCAAGACTTCTGATCATCGCTGAGGATATCGAGGGAGAAGCACTCACCACATTGATCGTAAACAAACTGCGTGGTACATTCAACGTAGTAGCGGTCAAGGCTCCTGGATATGGTGACAGAAGAAAGGCCATGCTTGAGGATATCGCAATCCTTACCGGCGGTCAGGTGATCAGCTCCGATCTTGGATTAGAACTGAAAGATACCACCATGGATATGCTTGGACGTGCAAAATCCGTTAAGGTTCAGAAAGAGAACACCGTTATCGTGGATGGTGCCGGAGACAAGGATAAGATTCAGGGACGTATCAAACAGATCCGTGGACAGATCGAGGAGACCACTTCTGAGTTTGATAAAGAAAAGTTACAGGAAAGACTTGCAAAGATGGCAGGTGGTGTCGCAGTCATCCGTGTCGGTGCTGCAACAGAGACCGAGATGAAAGAAGCAAAGCTTCGTATGGAAGATGCATTAAATGCAACCCGTGCAGCAGTTGAGGAAGGAATTATCGCAGGAGGTGGATCAGCATATATCCATGCATCTAAGAAGGTATCTGCACTTGCAGATGGCTTAGAGGGAGACGAGAAGACAGGTGCGAAGGTAATTCTTAAAGCTCTTGAGGCTCCTCTTTACTATATTGCTGCCAATGCAGGACTTGAAGGAGCAGTTATTATCAATAAGGTAAAAGAGTCTGAGGCAGGTGTTGGATTTAATGCTGCAACAGAAGAATATGTAGATATGGTTGAGTCTGGTATTCTGGATCCGGTCAAGGTTACCAGAAGTGCTCTGCAGAATGCAACATCTGTTGCTTCAACACTGCTTACAACAGAGTCTGCAGTTGCAAATATCAAGGAAAATACTCCGGCTGCTCCAGCTGGCGGTGACCCAGGAATGATGATGTAAGCGTAGACAGTGAGGAAAATAAAAAGTGGCAGTGGATGCTTGCATCCTACTGCCACTTTTTATTTGACGAACGTCCGGATATGAGCAAGGCAGAGCCTTGCGAATAATCCGAAAGACACGAAGTGTCGGTCTACGCGAGATAGTATCAAAAACCATATGATATAGTCATGAAAAGCCTTGATTCTAAGGCTTTTCATTTTTTTTTACCTATGCTATACTAGGCATGAAATGCAAAAATGCACAACGAATGGCATCGCCAGGAATGAGGTAAAGCATGAGTAAAATAGCAATTGTAACAGATAGTAACAGTGGGATAACGCAGAAGCAGGCACAGGAGTATGGAATTGTGGTCCTTCCGATGCCTTTTTATATTAATGGACAAATGTATTATGAGGATATTGATCTGACGCAGGAGCAGTTCTACGAGAAGCTTGCAGAGGGAGGCGAGATCAAGACATCGATGCCGCTTGTGGGTGATGTGACAGATAAATGGGATGAGTTGCTGAAGGAGTATGATGAGATTGTTCATATTCCAATGTCGTCGGGCTTGAGCAGTTCCTGTGAGACTGCCATGATGCTGGCACAGGAATATGATGGCAGGGTACAGGTGGTAAATAACCAGAGAATTTCTGTCACGATGCGTCAGTCGGTGCTGGATGCAAAGATGCTTGCGGGTCAAGGAAAGAGTGCGGCAGAAATCAAAGAAATCCTTGAGAAAGATAAGTTTGAATCCTCTATCTATATTATGGTTGACACACTTGAGTATTTAAAGAAAGGCGGAAGAATTACACCGGCAGCGGCAGCTCTCGGAACTCTTTTAAAATTGAAGCCGGTTTTACAAATTCAGGGGGAAAAACTTGATGCATTTGCAAAGGCACGTACAGTGAAGCAGGCAAAGTCGATTATGATCGAGTCTATGAAGAATGATTTTGAGAAGCGTTTCAACAGCCCGGATGGCAAAAAGATGAATCTGGAGATGGCTTACACTTACGATTCTGAGGCGGCAGAGGCTTTCAAGGAAGAGGTGCAGGAGGCATTCCCTAATAATGAAATTGTGATGAATCCATTGTCGCTTTCCGTGTCCTGCCACATTGGACCGGGGGCTTTGGCAATCGCCTGCTCAAAGATTATTGAGTAATGCCTTGTTTTTTTAGAAAGAATCCATTATAATCATAAAGTAAGAACGGAGAGGTTTTTACACCTGTCCGTTTTTGTGCGCGCAAGGCACAAAAGTTTAAAGATACAAACAGGAGGAATGAAAGAATGGTTAAAGCAGTTGTTGGCGCTAACTGGGGCGATGAAGGCAAAGGCAAGATCACGGATATGCTGGCAAAGCAGGCCGATATCATCGTGCGTTTTCAGGGAGGTGCGAATGCAGGGCACACAATCGTGAACGATTACGGAAAGTTCGCGTTACATACACTTCCGTCCGGTGTATTTTACAGTCACACTACCAGTATTATTGGAAATGGTGTTGCTTTAAATATTCCGGTTCTGTTCAATGAGATTAAGTCTATTACAGACAGAAATGTGCCGATGCCAAAGATTCTGGTATCCAATCGTGCGCAGATCGTAATGCCGTACCATATCTTATTTGACCAGTACGAGGAGGAACGTTTGGGAGGAAAGTCCTTTGGTTCCACCAAATCTGGAATTGCTCCGTTTTATTCTGATAAATATGCAAAGATTGGCTTTCAGGTCAGTGAGCTGTTTGATGATGAACTTCTTGAGGAAAAGGTTGTTCGTGTAGCAGAACAGAAAAATGTTCTTTTGGAGCATCTGTACCATAAGCCATTGATTGATCCGAAGGAATTACTGAATACTCTGCATGAGTACCGAGATATGATTGCCCCATATGTCTGTGATGTGTCTTTATATCTCGATCAGGCGATCAAGGACGGTAAGACAATTCTTCTGGAGGGACAGCTTGGAACATTAAAGGATCCGGATCATGGAATTTATCCAATGGTTACGTCGTCATCTACATTGGCAGCATATGGTGCAATCGGAGCAGGTGTGCCGCCGTATGAGATTAAGCAGATTGTTACAGTTTGTAAGGCTTATTCTTCCGCAGTGGGAGCAGGAGCATTTGTCAGTGAGATTTTTGGGGAAGAAGCAGATGAGCTTCGTCGCCGCGGCGGAGACGGCGGAGAGTTCGGTGCAACTACCGGACGTCCGAGAAGAATGGGCTGGTTTGACTGCGTGGCAAGCAAGTATGGCTGCCGCATGCAGGGAACGACAGATGTTGCTTTCACCGTTCTTGATGTACTTGGTTATCTGGATGAGATTCCGGTATGTGTTGGTTACGAGATTGATGGGGAAGTGACAACAGACTTCCCGGTAACGAGTAAGCTTGAGAAAGCAAAGCCGGTTCTTAAGACACTTCCGGGATGGAAATGTGATATTCGTGGAATTAAGAATTACGAAGAACTGCCGGAAAACTGTCGTAAGTATGTAGAATTTATTGAGAATGAGATTGGATATCCAATTACCATGGTTTCTAACGGACCGGGGCGAGATGATATTATTTATCGCAAGTCGGCATTATCGAAATAAGCAGACGGGCACAGGAAAATCCTGTGCCTGTTTTTTTGTTCACAAAATCAACACAAATTTAACATGATTTGCACACGGTATTTGAATAAACTTTATAGAGAGAAAGAAAAAGGAGGCTTTTGCATTGATTGAAATAAACAATCTTGTCAAAAAGTATGGCAATCATGTTGCAGTGGATCAATTGTCGCTGACGGTGGAACCTGGGAAAATATATGGATTTTTAGGACCGAACGGCGCAGGAAAATCCACGACTATGAATATTATTACAGGGTATCTAGGGGCTACCAGTGGCGAAGTGAAGATTAACGGACATGATATCTTTAAAGAACCGGAGGAAGCCAAAAAGTGTATTGGATATTTGCCGGAGCTCCCGCCATTGTATGCGGATATGACGGTGAGAGAGTATTTGGATTTTGTGTCAGAGTTAAAAAAGCTTGAAAAAAGTCTCAGGAAACGTTATGTGGAAGAGGCAATGGAGACAACCGGAATTACGGAGGTTGCAAACCGGATGATACGCAACCTGTCCAAAGGATATCGACAGAGGGTCGGTTTTGCTCAGGCGATTCTTGGGTATCCGGAGATTATTATTTTGGATGAACCGACTGTAGGGCTAGATCCGAAACAGATTATAGAGATTCGTGATCTCATTAAAAAGCTGGGGGAAAAACATACGGTCATTTTAAGTTCCCATATACTGACGGAAATCAGTGCAGTGTGTGATCATGTTTTTATTATTTCCAAAGGAAAGCTGGTAGCAAGTGATTCTACAGAAAATTTGGTAAATCTGATGTCCGGAGCACAGGAAATTGATCTGACCATAAAAGATGACGCAAGGAAAGCGATGACGCAATTAGAATTAATTGATGAAATAGAAAAAATTGAAGTTCGTGATATGACATTAGAAGAAGAGGAAGATCATAGGAGCCGACAGGAAACGAACCTGCGAATTTATGCTAAAAAGGGCGTGGATGTCCGGGAAAAAGTCTTTGTACAGATGGCGGAATGTCAGATTCCCGTGTTGGAGATGCACACAGTTACGAGATCGCTGGAGGATGTATTTCTTGAAATTACGCAGGAAGGAGAGAAGAAATAATGTTTGCGGTATTTAAGAGAGAATTTAAAGCGTATTTCCAGAGCGTAATAGGCTGGCTATTTGTCGCGGCACTTCTTGCCATGTTTGGCTTGTATTTTTACGTTTATAATCTGATGCAGGGATATCCCTATATTTACTATACTTTAAGCGCGATTACAATCATTTTTCTGATTGCGGTACCCGTACTTACGATGCGCAGTTTTGCTGAGGAAAGAAAAAACAAAACGGATCAGCTGATTCTGACGGCGCCGGTTTCGCTTGGCAAAATCGTATTTGGCAAATATCTTGCAATGGTGGCAGTTTTTACGGTTGATATTGCAATCTTTTGTATCGCACCGTTGCTTTTGCGTCTGTTTGGTACGGTGCCGATGGGAGAAAGCTACATTGCAATCTTGGCGTTTTGGCTTTATGGAAGCGCCTGTATTGCAGTGGGGATGTTTATTTCGTCTCTGACGGAAAGCCAGGTGATTGCTGCGGTACTTAGTTTTGCTGTTTTGTTTATTAGCTATATGATGCAGTCAATAACGGGATTGATCTCTTCGGAAGGCAATTGGTTGACGAAAATTTTAAACTGTTTTGATCTGTATGCGCCATTTGATAAGTTCTCAGGTGGTTGCTTGGATCTGACCGCAATTGTGTACTATGTGACGGTAATTGTGTTGTTGAATTTTCTGACGGTGCAGTCTATTCAGAAAAGACGTTGGAGCATGAACAGACGAATGCTTTCGACGGGTGTATTCTCTGTATCATTGATTGCTGCAGCGCTTGCGCTGACAGTAGTGGTTAATCTCGTTGTGAATGTAATGCCAACGGATAAGACAGCGATTGACTGTTCTTATTCCAAACTGTATTCTATTACAGATGATACCAAAGAGGCAGTTGGAAAATTAAAAGAGGATGTGACTATCTATGCTCTAGTTGCAGAAAATAAGAAAGATTCACAGATTGATACTATTTTAAAACGTTATGAGGACTTGTCAAAGCATGTAAAGGTAGAATATGTAAATCCATCTGCGAAACCATATTTTTATCAGGATTATACAGATTCGGCACCGACGAAAAACAGTTTGATCGTTGTAGGTGAGAAGCGCTCAAAAGTAATTGATTATTATGATATTTATCACTATGAATCGAATATGGATTATTCAACTTACTCTTATACAAATGATCTTGTCGGATTTGATGCAGAGGGGCAGCTGACGAGTGCAATCGAGTATGTAACTATGGATGAAGAACAGCTTCCGATTGTTTATGAAGTAACAGGGCATGAGGAACGCAGTATCGGCAGTGAGTTTCAGGATGTGATTAAAAAGGCAAATATGACACTTTCTTCGGTGGAACTATTGAATGAGGAGTGTGTGCCGGATGACGCGGCAGCAATTATTATCAATGCACCGCAGACGGATTTTAATGAATCAGATGCAAACAAGGTGATTGACTATCTGAAAAACGGAGGAAAGGCGATTATTGTTGGAAGCTACACTGGAAACAGTATGCCGAATTTTGAATCCATTTTAGAAACCTATGGAGTTGGATTTACTGGCGGACTGGTTGCCGAGAATGACGCACAGCATTATTACAATATGGGAGGACCGTTTTATCTGCTTCCGGAAGTAAACAGCAGCTCTTATACAGGCAGTATTGGAGGAAGCTATATATATATTCCGGCATCGATGGGGATTACCTTCCCTGAGAGCAGTGAAACAATCACATATACCTCCCTTATGGATACGACGGATCGGGCTGTCTCGAAGAGTGATCCGAATCAGATGCAGGATTATCAGTATGAGGAAGGCGATATTGAGGGCCCGTTTTCCGTAGGATTGGCGGTTGAGGAAAACGTGGATGATGAGAATACAACTCAGCTTCTTGTCTTTGCCAGCCCATATATCTTTGCGGAGGAGGCAAGCCAGATGACAGTAAATAATTCTGTTCTGTTCTCTGATGCAATCAGTAATCTTGTTCCGCAGACGCAGGCAGCGGGAAGCATAATTGCTGAAAAAGAATATACGTTGGATAATTTAACAGTGAGTGCAATGTATGCAGTCCTTCTCGGTTTGATGCTAACAATCGCAGTGCCGTTGATACTGGTTATTTTGGGTATTGTAATCTTTGTGATAAGGAGAAAGAAGTAATGAAAAGACAGCAGAGACAATTATTTGCAATCCTGATTGTGTTGGCACTTTGTGTAGTGGCTTACTTTGCGGTGAGCCACTATGCGAAAAAAACAGAAGAGAACAAAAAGGAGAGTGAAACACAGGAGCAGATAACGCTTTTGGGAGTGGACCCGGATGCGGTGGATGCATTTACTTATACCTATGATGGAACAACATATTCTTATAAGAAAAGGGGAGAGGTCTGGAGCTGTGAAAATGATACATCCATCAAACTGGATACAGACAGTGTGAAAAATCTTCTTGGAAATGTGAAAAATATATCGGCACAGGAAAAACTTGAAAAATATGACAGCTTGTCGGATTATGGTCTGGATGAGCCACAGAATACGCTTACTTTTACCTGCGACAAACATATGACTACGTTATATATTGGAAATTACAACGATATGCTAGGTGAATATTATTTGAAAATGGAAGGTGATGATAATGTCTATCTGATTGATTCCGGGATTCCGAATGCATTCTCCGTGCAACCGGAAAGCATGGCGGCACAGGAAGAGACGGAAACGGAGTAGGCAGATTTATTTTTTGACATCGAGATTGGCCTTGTCCTTGAGAGATGAGGCCTTTTTTTCCTGAATGTTCTCATTGTCCGTCCCGTTTGAATTTTTCTTGATAAGTCGATAAATGAACGTGTATGCCCAGATAAGAACCGGAATAACAACGGTCGCAAAGATAGATGCCATAAACAGACTCATTGTTTGTGTATTGTCTGTGATGGCACAGATCAGTGTGATGAAATATAGAGAAACTAAAAGGATGATGCCGAGGATGGCAAGTACCTGTTTTGTTTTTTTCATGGGAAACCTCCTAATTAAGAAATTGACAGATGAAAGTGTCGTTACAGATTATCATAGCGGAAAATTCGGGGAACGTCAATAAGCGGTGTACCAGTGTAAAAAACACTTGGAAAAGTAATGATGTTTTGATATAATATCCATACATGTGAATTTTCCATGCAAATTCGTATTTGATAAAGGTGGTATAAAAATGGCTATATTGCAAGAGTGGCAGAAGATTGCCTACAATGAAAAAGCAAACCAGAATGAGCTTCAGAAGTTTTGGCAGAGATATTTCCTGTTGGAAAAGGGTGTGTATGAGAAGCTTCTGACGAATCCGGATGAAGTGGTAGAAGGAACAGTTAAGGAACTAGCAGAGAAATACAATCTTTCAATCCTTGAGATGGCTGGGTTCTTAGATGGAATCAATGACAGTCTGGTAGAGCCGAATCCAATCGAAACAATGGAGGAGGATACAAAAGTTAGTCTTGCATTTGATAAAGAGAAGCTTTACAAGAATATGGTGGATGCAAAAGCAGACTGGCTGTATAATCTGCCAATGTGGGATGAAATCTTCGATGCGGAGACGAAGCACAGACTTTATCTGGAGCAGAAGAAGTCGGGTACCGTTATTGTTGGTAAGAAGGTTGGACGAAATGAGCCATGTCCTTGTGGAAGCGGTAAGAAGTATAAGTACTGCTGTGGAAGATAGTATCGGATAATTTTATTTTGGACTTGATTTTGTAAAAGAAGCGCATATAATTATGGTATAAGGGTCAGGTAAATGACCTGCCTCAAGTTGATAAAGTAAAACGATGAAGAGAAGAGTAAGCATATGGAATATGACAGAGAAGGATACCCCTGTGGGACAGGGTGGTGGAAGTATCCGGATAGGAAGTATGCCCAAGACCAGCTCAGAGTGACCCCAATCCGGTCCGGTGATTCCGTTATCATCAAGTAAGTGACTTTGTTGCGTAGCGACAGGGTAACTGGGGTGGAACCGCGAGTAATCGTCCCCGGTATCAGAGTGATATCTGATACCGGGGACTTTGTAGTTGAAAGGAGAAAATGTATGAACAAAATCAGAACCTTTATGGAATCATTAACCGAATCTGTCACCATGACCAAAAAAGAAAAACTTATGACCGTGCTACTGGCGGCACTTACAGGGGCGCTTCTCGGTATGCTTTTTTCTCCGAGAAAAAACATCTGCTGTGGCAATGGCAACGGTAACTATTACGGAACAGATGAGGCATCAGAGGAAGAATAAACGAAAAAAGAAAAGAGGAGAACAAACATGAAGATTACATTGAAAGATGGCTCTGTGAAAGAGTACAGTGAAGCAAAGTCGATTTATGACATTGCCAAGGATATCAGCGAGGGACTTGCCCGTGTGGCATGTGCCGGAGAATTGAACGGAGAGATTGTAGATCTGCGAACAATGGTAGATAAGGATTGCGAACTTAATATTGTCACAGCAAGTGATGAGGAAGGACTTCGTGTCATCCGCCACACGGCATCCCATATTCTTGCAGAGGCAGTGAAACGTCTTTTCCCAGAGGCGAAGGTGACTATTGGTCCTGCAATTGATGACGGATTCTACTATGATTTTGACGCTGAGCCATTCTCGAGAGAGGATCTCGACAATTTAGAGGCTGAGATGAAGAAAATCATTAAGGAGGGGCATGAGATTACAAGATTTACTCTTCCGAGAGAAGAGGCCATCAAGTTCATGCAGGAGCGCAATGAGCCATATAAGGTAGAATTGATTGAGGATCTGCCGGAGGATTCCGAAATCAGCTTTTATGATCAGGGAGGATTTGTCGATTTGTGTGCGGGACCGCATCTGATGAGCACGAAAGGAGTTAAGGCATACAAGCTCATTTCTTCCTCGATGGCATATTGGAGAGGGAATTCCGATAAGGCACGTCTGCAGAGAATTTATGGTACTGCTTTTAATAAGAAAGAAGAATTAAAAGAGCATCTGGCTAAGCTTGAGGATGCAAAGCTGCGTGATCATAACCGACTCGGCCGCGAGATGGGATTATTTACCACTGTTGATGTGATTGGACAGGGACTTCCACTTTTCACCCCGAAGGGAACAAAGATGATTATGAAGCTGCAGCGCTGGATTGAGGATCTTGAGGATAATGAGTGGGGATATGTCAGAACCCGTACACCTTTAATGGCAAAATCAGATCTGTATAAGATTTCCGGACACTGGGATCATTATAAGGACGGTATGTTTGTTCTTGGCGATGAGGATGTGGATAAGGAAGTGTTTGCTCTTCGTCCGATGACATGTCCATTTCAGTATTATGTATATAAGAACGAGCAGCATTCCTACAGAGATCTGCCATATCGTATGGGTGAGACATCTACGCTGTTCCGCTGTGAGGATTCCGGTGAAATGCACGGATTGACCCGTGTGCGTCAGTTTACAATTTCAGAGGGGCATTTGGTAATTCGACCGGATCAGGCTGAGCAGGAACTGAAAAGCTGTTTCGATTTGGCTTATTATGTATTGTCTGTTCTTGGTTTGGAGAAGGATGTTACGTTCCGTTTGTCTAAGTGGGATCCGGAGAATAAGAAGAAGTATCTTGGAGATGATAATTATTGGAATTCTACCCAGCAGGCACTTCGTGATGTTTTAAATGAAAAAGGTGTTCCATTTGTGGAGGCGGACGGAGAAGCTGCTTTTTATGGACCGAAGATTGATATTCAGGCGAAAAATGTATATGGAAAAGAGGATACGATGATCACGATTCAGTTGGATTGTGCAATTGCTGAGAATTTTGATATGTATTACATTGATCAGAATGGTGACAAGATCCGTCCATATATCATTCACAGAACGTCGCTTGGATGTTATGAGAGAACACTTGCATGGCTGATTGAAAAGTATGCTGGTAAGTTCCCGACATGGCTTTGCCCGGAGCAGGTTCGCGTACTGCCAATTTCTGAAAAGTATAAGGATTATGCTGAACAGGTTGCTGCAGAGCTTAAGAAAAATGGTGTTGATGCCACGGTTGACAGCCGTTCAGAAAAGATTGGGTATAAAATTCGTGAGGCGAGACTGGATAAGCTTCCGTATATGCTTGTTGTCGGAGCTCAGGAAGAGGCTGATGGAACGGTTTCTGTCAGAAGTCGTTTTGCAGGAGATGAAGGTGTGAAGCCACTTGCAGAGTTTATTAATCAGATTTGCGAGGAAATCCGTACTAAGGCAATTCGTGAGGAAATCAAGCAGGATGAGAAAATGAAATAAAAACGAATAGTCATAAAAAAGAAAGACATACTATCCTGGAATCCCTATGGATTACAAAAAGGATGATCAGGAGGTATGTGTGATGACAAAGCTGGACTGTAATGTGGTGAACTGTTCCTATAATGCGGATAATTGCTGTAAAAGAACAGATATTCAGGTGGAAGGGGTGAAAGCCACGACACCGTCTGAGACAAGCTGTGGAAGTTTTGCCCCGAGAGGGTGCGGCTGCCACGACTGCCACATAGAGGGACCGAAGAAAGAGACGAAGGTTTCCTGTGAGGCAGCAGAGTGTAGATTTAATCGCGAAAAGGAGTGTAGTGCGGAGCATATCGGCATTGCAGGAGGACATGCGGATAGCAGCAGGGAGACAGAGTGTGGAAGTTTTTCCAGCAGTCATTAATTGAAAAGTGGTCGAAGGTGCCATTAAGGCGATGCCTGATACATGAAAATGTATTGGACGTCGCCTTATTTTTGTGCCCCAAAAGTAGACAGACACAACATCTTGTTGTCGCTGCTGCCCATTCAAAAACTTTGAAAAAACCTTGATTTTTGGGCGTTTTGGGAGTATTATGGTTACATGGTGGTAGGAAGTGGAGCGTATAGGCCATTAAGTGGTGCAAAGTGGTGGATAAGTTGATAAACCTGTGGATAACTTATCGCTTGCCTTCCCAAACGAAAAGAAAGGAAGGTGAGATCTGTCATGTTCATGGGTGAATATAATCATTCCGTCGATGCAAAAGGGCGTTTGATTGTTCCATCAAAGTTCAGAGAGCAGCTTGGTAACGAGTTTGTTGTTACCAAGGGACTGGATGGCTGTCTGTTCGTGTATTCCCATGAAGAGTGGCAGCGGATTGAAGAGAGCCTTCGTGAAAAACCACTTACCTCCAAGGATGCAAGAAAGTTTATGAGATTCTTTTTTGCAGGCGCAGCGAACTGCGAAGTGGACAAGCAGGGAAGAATTCTTCTCCCGGCAAATCTGCGAGAGTATGCAGGAATTGATAAAGAAGTCGTGTCCGTCGGTGTGTTTAGCCGTGTGGAGATCTGGAGCAAGGAGCGGTATCTTGATAATAACGACTTTGATGATATGGATGAGATTGCAGAACATATGGCAGAGCTCGGCATTGGTATATAGGGGCTGATTCTTAAGAAGGGAGGATGATACAATGGAATTTAAGCATACCTCGGTATTGCTGAATGAGACAGTGGAAGAATTGCACATCCGACCGGATGGAATTTATGTGGATGGAACACTCGGTGGCGGTGGACATTCTTTAGAAATCTGCAAGAAGCTTACGACGGGAAGATTGATTGGAATTGATCAGGATGAGGATGCGATTGTGGCTGCGAAGGAACGCCTTCGTGAATATTCGGATAAGGTGACAGTTGTCAGAAGCAATTATGCACAGATGGCATCGGTATTAAAAGAACTGGGAATTGAAAGAGTGGATGGAATTCTACTGGATCTCGGGGTATCGTCCTTTCAGCTTGATACGCCGGAACGAGGATTTACCTATCGGGATGAAAATGCACCTTTGGATATGAGGATGGATAACAGACAGAAACTCACAGCGAGAGATATCGTCAATGAATACAGTGAGATGGAACTGTACCGGATTATTCGCGATTATGGGGAAGAGCGGTTTGCAAAAAACATTGCAAAGCATATTGTAAGTCAGAGAGAGAAGAAACCAATTGAGACGACAGGAGAGTTGAACGCAGTCATACGAAGTTCAATACCGATGAAGGTGCAGGCGACAGGTGGACATCCTTCCAAGAGAACCTATCAGGCAATCCGTATTGAACTTAATCATGAACTGGATGTGCTGAGAGACAATTTAGATGAGATGATAGATCTGTTAAGTGATGGCGGAAGAATTTGTATTATCACCTTTCATTCGCTGGAGGATAGGATTGTAAAGTCCAATTTTAAGAAAAATGAGAATCCGTGTACCTGTCCGAGTAATTTTCCGGTATGTGTGTGCGGAAAGAAATCTAAAGGACATGTGGTGAGCAGGAAGCCAATTCTTCCTTCGGAGAAAGAACTGAGAGAAAACAGCCGTTCAAAGAGCGCAAAACTTCGTGTGTTTGAACGGACAGAAGAATGAATCATTATTATAGAAAGCAGGGATGCAATATGACAAAAAATTATTACGTGAATGGAAATACAGTAAGAGAACTGGAGGCACCGGTCCGCAGAGATCCGAGAACCCGTCGGGAGATGGAGGAAGTGAGACGTCGCAAGAACCGTAGAAATGCAGCCAGAAGAAATCGTCAGAGAGCGATGGAGATGAACCGTGGATATGTAGTTTTTCTTACTGGATGCGTTCTTGTTACAGCATTAACTGCTGTGCTGTTTGTGCAGATGCAGTCACAGATGACAAACCATATGCGCAGTGTTGCAAGTCTGGAAAGCCAGGTTGTAAATCTGCGTGCAGACAATGATGCCCGTTACAAGGAAATTACCACATCTGTTGATTTGAATCATGTGAAGGATGTTGCCATAAATGAGCTCGGAATGACTTACCCAAAAGAGAAACAAGTGGTATACTATTCTATTGAAAATAACAATTTTATGGATCAGTATAGAGATATACCAAAGCAATAGGAGTAAAACGTGAAGAAAAGAAAAAAACCGGTTCGAAAGTTTAACCGGAAAATGCGTACCAAGCTGATAGTACTTTTTTCCGGTATTGTCGCAGTCCTATGTGGACTTATCGGGCGGCTTATGTATATTGAATACACAAGCGGGGACAAATATGAAAAAAAGGTTTTATCCATGCAGTCATACGATAGTAAGACCATTCCTTACCAGAGAGGAGACATTGTCGATTGTTCTGGTACGATTCTTGCTACTAGTGTGGCTGTTTATAATGTTATCCTGGATTGCTCCATTATGACAGACAGGGAGGAATATGTTGAGCCAACGATTGCAGCGCTGGTGGAATGTTTTCCGGAACTGAAACGAGAGGAGCTGGAGTCCTATGCGAAGGAGAAAAAGAACAGTAAATATATTGTTCTTGCCAGAAAGCTTCCGTATAATCAGATACAGCCCTTTATTGAACTGCAGGATGCAGTAGATGAGAAAGGAAATCCTGTTCATCCGAATATTAAAGGTGTGTGGTTTGAAAAGGAGTATCAGAGAAATTATCCGTATGGAAAGCTGGCTGCTTCCGTGATCGGTTTTACCTCCTCCGGAAATGTCGGAACAACCGGTCTTGAGAATTATTATGATGATGTATTAAATGGTGTCAATGGCAGAGAATATGGTTATCTGAACTCCGACAGTGATTTGGAAAAAACTGTAATCTCAGCGCAGGATGGTAATACACTTGTCTGTTCTATTGATTCCAATATCCAGTCTATTGTAGAGGAAAAAATAGAAGAATTTAATGAAAAATATACGGACAATTATTATGAGGGGGATGGCAGTATTAATACTGCAGTAGTAATTATGAACCCGAATAATGGAGAAATTCTTGCAATGGCAGATTATCCGGGATTTGATCTGAATGATCCAAGAAATCTGGAAGAGCTTTATCCGAAGGAAGAGTTAAAGAATATGACCGATGAGGAGACAATGGATGTTTTAAACGGTCTGTGGCAGAATTTCTGTGTGTCAGCGACCTATGAACCCGGTTCTGTACAAAAACCGTTTACTGTTGCCTGCGGACTGGAAACCGGCACCGTCAAGGACAATATGACATTTTTGTGTGATGGTGGAGAACAGTTTGACAGATGGGTGAGCTGTGTGAACCGGAACGGACATGGGATAGAGACCGTGAGAAGTACATTGATGGATTCCTGCAATGATGCAATCATGCAGATGACTTATAAAATCGGAAAAGAGAACTTCCTGGAATATCAGTCTGTTTTCGGCTTTGGACAAAAAACGGGAATTGATCTTCCGGGCGAGGCCAGTACAGCAACTTTAGTCTATACAGCGGATAATATGAAGCCGATTGATCTTGCAACGAATGCCTTTGGGCAGAATTACAATTGTACCATGGTTCAGATGGCAAGCGCATTTTGTTCCCTGATTAACGGAGGAACCTATTATCAGCCACATGTTGTGACAAAGATTACCGATGCTGCCGGCAATACGATTTCCACCGTTGAGCCAAAGGCTGTAAAACAGACAGTATCGGAAAGCACAAGCCTTCAGATTAAGGATTACCTGTACAGTGTTGTAACGGATGGTACCGGAGGTACTGCGAAAGTGGACGGCTATTCGATGGGGGGAAAGACGGGAACAGCACAGAAACTTCCAAGAGGAACCGGCGAGTATCTGGTTTCCTTTATGGGGTTTGCCCCATACGATAATCCGCAATTGCTCATTTACTGTGTGGTAGATGAACCCAATGCAGGGGATGAGGCACACAGCTATTTTGCACAAAACATTGTCCGTGAGATTCTGGAAGAAGTGCTTCCATACATGAATATTTATCCGGATGAGAAGAAGACGGGGCGCAATAAGGGACTGGATGTAACGGGGCAGAATGCACAGTATACAGGTGAGCATAAACCCGTAAAGAAGAGAAATGAAAACCAGAAAAAAGAAGAGAAGGAAGAGGAAACAAAGCAAGAGCAGGAAAAAGAAGAAAACTAAGCAAGAGAGGCGGATGTTCTAGCAGCATCCGCCCATTCATATACTGTTAAGAAGGATTTACAGGCTGGGGATGTTTCCATGGAGTGGAATAAGACCTATCACCGCAGAAAAATATGTGTTATTTTCTTTGGTGTTTTGCTATGTGCAGTTGTGTTGCTTGGCCGATTGGTATATCTTATGCTTTTTCGGGGAGATTATTACTCAGGCCTTGCGACGGATTTGCAGCAGAGGGAACGAAAAATCAAGGCGGCAAGGGGAAAAATATTGGATGCCAACGGAGAGGTGCTTGCATCAAACAAATCTGTCTGTACGATTTCTGTAATTCATAATCAGATTAAGGATCCGGAGGCGGTTATTTCCATGCTGGTCAAAGAACTTGGTCTGCCGGAGGAAAAGGTCCGTAAGCGTGTGGAAAAATATTCCTCAATAGAGAAAATAAAGAGCAATGTAGATAAAGAAACCGGAAACCGTATTCTTGCATATGGCTATGCGGGAGTAAAGGTGGATGAAGATTATAAGCGCGATTACCCTTATGACGATCTGGCCTCAAAGGTTCTTGGTTTTACCGGAGGGGATAATCAGGGAATCATAGGTCTCGAGGCAGTTTACGACAGTTATCTGCAGGGAAGCGACGGGATGATACTGACAACGACAGATGCCAGAGGAGTGGAGGTGAATAATATTGGTGAGGAGCGGGTGGAGCCAATTGCCGGGAATAATCTGAGAATCTCTATGGATGCGAATATCCAGATGTTTGCAGAGCAGGCCGCCGAGAAGGCTTACATTCAAAAGGAAGCGGATTCCGTAAGTATTATTGTCATGAATCCACAAAATGGGGAATTGATGGCCATGGTGGATTATCCGGAATTTAATCTCAATGAACCATTTGTTCTGACCGGTGAGTATGAACAGTATGTGGGGACGGAAGAAGAGCAGGACTATCTGAATCAGATGTGGAGAAATCATTGTATTAATGATACTTATGAGCCGGGTTCTACATTTAAGATTATCACGGCGTCCGCAGCACTAGAGGAAAAGGTTGTATCCTTGGAGGAAAGCTTTTACTGTCCGGGCTATATTGTAGTGGAGGATCGAAGAATTCGGTGCCACAAGACAACCGGACATGGTGCGGAGAGCTTTGTGGAGGGAATCGAGAATTCTTGTAATCCCGTTTTTATCAATATCGGCCTTAGGATTGGGGCAGACCGGTTTTATGACTATTTTGAGCAGTTTGGACTGCTGGAAAAAACGCACATTGATTTGCCGGGAGAAGCGGCAACCATTATGCATAAGAGGGAAAATATCGGGCTGGTAGAACTGGCAACGATTTCTTTCGGGCAGTCATTTCAGATTACACCGATTCAGCTCGCCACAACTGTATCGTCTATTATTAATGGTGGAACCAGAATTACTCCGCATTTTGGAGTGCAGGTGGAGGATACGGACGGAACGGTGACTGAAAGTTTTACTTATGATACAAGGGAAGGTGTCTGCAGTGAAGAAACATCAGAGACAATGAGGTATCTGCTCGAAAAGGTTGTTTCAGAGGGCGGAGGAAATAAGGCATACATAGAAGGATATGAAATTGGCGGAAAAACTGCAACCTCGCAGACGCTGCCCCGGTCTGCAAACCGTTACATTTCTTCGTTTCTAGGGTTTGCACCTGCAGATGATCCGCAGGTACTTGTCCTTGTAATCATTCGCAATCCTTCAGGAGTTTATTATGGTGGAACAATTGCGGCGCCTGTGGCAAAGGAAATATTTGAAAACATTCTGCCCTACCTTGAATTGAAATAGTAAATAACGTATACTAAAAGCGATGCATGATGAATGGAGGTTGTAAGATCATGATGATAGAAGAGAAAAAAGTTCTTGTTGTGGGTACTGGTGTCAGTGGAATTGCTGCTGCAGAACTTTTGCTTGACAAGAAGATAGATACGGTACTTTTTGATGGAAATAAAGATCTGGATTTACACAAACTATACGAAAAGACACCCAAGCTTTCGGGGATTCCGGTTATACTTGGAGAGCTGGATGAAGAGCAGATGCGCCAGTTTGGAGTGGCAGTTTTAAGTCCGGGAGTTCCGACAGATCTGCCGATGGTGGAGCGGCTTCGTGCGCAGAATGTGGAAATCTGGGGGGAAATTGAGCTTGCGTATTATTTCGGGAAGGGACGAATTATTGCCATAACTGGAACGAATGGTAAGACAACGACGACAGCACTGACTGGTGAAATTATGAAGAACTATTACAAAGATGTCCGTGTTGTAGGAAATATCGGGATACCGTATACCTCAGAGGCGGCAACGATGACGGATGAGACGGTTACGGTTGCGGAAATCAGTAGTTTCCAACTGGAAACTATCCATAGTTTTTGTCCGAATGTATCTGCAATTCTCAATATTACACCGGATCATTTGAATCGTCATCACACGATGGAGCGCTATATCCAGGCGAAGGAGGATATTACCAAAAACCAGACAAAGGATCAGGTGTGCGTATTAAATTATGAGGATGATGTTTTGCGGGAATTTGGGGAATGTTCACCTGCCCGTGTCGTTTATTTCAGTAGTCGGAGAAAACTGCAAGAAGGATTCTATCTGGAAGGAAATATCATCTATTATGCCCATGATGGTCAGATTATTGAGGTTATCGATGTGAACGAATTGAACCTTTTGGGGCAGCACAATTATGAGAATGTGATGGCTGCTGTGGCCATGAGTGTCAATTTCGGTGTACCGATGGAGAAGATTGTGGAAGTTCTTAAGCGTTTCCAGGCAGTGGAACACAGGATTGAGTATGTGACAGAAAAGCGTGGAGTTCGCTTTTATAATGATTCCAAGGGAACAAATCCAGATGCGGCCATTCAGGGAATCCGTGCTATGAATCGTCCAACGTTTCTGATTGGAGGCGGTTATGATAAACAGTCGGAATATGATGAGTGGATTGATGCCTTTGATGGAAAGGTTAAGACTCTGGTATTGATCGGACAGACGGCGGAGAAGATTGAAGCCTGTGCGCATCGTCATGGGTTTATGAATACAGTGCGTTTTGAAACCTTTGAGGAGGCAATTCATTATTGCTATGATCATGCTGTCGCGGGGGATGCGGTTCTTCTTTCTCCGGCATGTGCAAGCTGGGGAATGTTCCCGAATTATGAGGAGCGAGGCAGAATCTTTAAGGAAATTGTGCGGAGTCTGGAGGAGTAGTGATTCGTGTCAAGACGGAAACGTGGAGAAAAGGGAACTACATATTTTGATTACAGCCTGTTGTTTATTCTTATTTTTCTGCTGTGCTTCGGACTGGTTATGCTTTATAGCTCCAGTTCTTATACCTCGGCGAACAAATATGGTGACAGTGCACATTATCTGAAGCTTCAGCTTCGTAACATTCTGGTAGGTCTGGTGCCGATGATTTTCTTCGCAAAGGTGGATTACCGGATTTGGAGAAAATTTGGAACACTTGCGTATCTGGGATCTTTTTTCCTCTGTGTGCTGGTCATGTTGCCGATTCCGGGACTGGTAAGAAGCTCCCACGGACAGTCACGCTGGCTGAATCTGGGACCACTAAGTTTTCAGCCATCCGAACTGGCAAAGATTGCAATGATTATCTTTCTTGCAATGTTGATTGAGAAGATTCCAAAGCAATTGGATAAGTTCTCAAGTATTGTGAAGGTCGGGGCCATTCTGCTCCCGCTATTGGGTGTTGTTGCATATAATAACCTGAGTACAGCGGTCATAATTTTTGCCATTGCCGTGTGTATGCTGTTTGTGGCGAGCCCACGTTATGCACAGTTTATTGGTGTTGGAATTGCCGGTATCGCATTTGTGGTTGTCTTTATTTTGTTTGCCAGCTACCGAAGTGATCGTGTGGATGCTTGGCTTCATCCGGAGACTGCGGGAGATGCCGGGTTTCAGACACTGCAGGGACTCTATGCGATCGGTTCCGGTAAGCTTTTTGGAAAGGGTCTTGGACAGAGTCTGCAGAAGATGGGAAATGTGCCGGAGGCTCAGAATGATATGATTTTTTCTATTATTTGTGAGGAGTTGGGGCTTTTTGGAGCCATCTGTGTAGTTTTGCTGTTTCTGCTTCTGCTCTGGAGGATGATGATTATTGCTAACAATGCAAAGGATCTTTATGGGGCATTGTTGGTGACGGGAGTGATGTCCCATATTGCCATTCAGGTAATTTTAAATATCGCTGTTGTTACCAACACAATTCCCAATACCGGAGTCATTCTTCCGTTTATCAGTTATGGTGGTACCTCACTGGTCTTTTTGATGGGAGAGATGGGACTGGTACTGAGCGTTTCGAAGGGAATCCGCCTGGAAACAATTGAATCAATAGGATAGAAAATGATTAGAGAAAAACGAAAAAAAGCAAGAAGAAGAAAAAATATACTCAGTGTATTGCTGGCAGTCATGATTGTGCTGGCTGCCGCAGCACTGATCATTTTAAAAGTGTTTTGTGTCAAGAAAATTGTTGTGGAAGGTAATGAACTATATGATTCCAAGGTGATTGAAAATGCGGTACTGAATGATGAGTATTCATGGAATTCTTTGTATGTGTTTATCAAATATAAATTCGTGGATACCAAGGAAATACCGTTTATTGATACCATGGAGATTAGTCTGGAAGATCCGCAGACATTGCATATTAAAGTGTATGAAAAGGGAATGATGGGATATTTGTATATTCCATCCATTAACGAAAATGCTTACTTTGATAAGGATGGTCTGGTGGTGGAAACATCCTCGGAAGTGATCGGGGGAACGCCGCAGATCATTGGAATTGATTGTGATAAAGTGGTTTTGTATGAAAAACTTCCCATCGATGGGGCAAGGCTGCGGGAGATTTTGACACTTACACAGGCGTTAAAGAGGAATTCCCTGATTCCGGATTCGATTACATACGGTGTTGCCAATGAGCCGGAATTGTCTTATGGGAACGTTAAGGTTAAGATGGGATCACTGGAACTTCTGACGCAAAAAGTGGAACGTCTGGCAAAGATTAAACCGAAGCTGAAAGGGTTGAATGGAACACTACATTTAGAGAATTGGACGGAAGAAACGACAAATATTGTGTTTGACAAAACCGAGGACAAGAAAAAAGATAAGAAAAAATGATAATTTTCTGTTGATTATTTGTAGGAAAAATTATATTATAGTCTATATGGGTATGCATGAAACATTTTAAATGTTTCACAGAATGGAAAAAAAGACTCTGGCACAATTGGTGTCAGTGATAGAAATAGAATAATGGGTTGAGAAAGAGGAGGAAGAACCATGCTGGAGATTCGGACAACAGAGGCAGATACTAGTGCCAAGATAATTGTAATTGGTGTAGGTGGTGCCGGAAACAATGCTGTGAACCGCATGATTGATGAAAATATAGGTGGAGTTGAGTTTATTGGTGTGAATACCGATAAGCAGGCATTGCAGTTGTGCAAGGCTCCAACATTGATACAGATTGGTGAAAAGCTGACAAAGGGACTCGGCGCGGGCGCGCAGCCGGAGATTGGTGAGAAAGCAGCGGAAGAGAGTGCAGAAGAGTTATCGGCAGCGGTTAAGGGCGCAGACATGGTGTTTGTCACTTGTGGAATGGGTGGTGGAACCGGTACAGGAGCGGCGCCGGTTGTGGCTAAGATTGCGAAGGAACAGGGTATTTTGACAGTTGGTGTTGTCACCAAGCCTTTTAAGTTTGAGGCAAAGAAGCGTATGATCAATGCTGTGTCTGGTATTGAGAAGCTGAAAGAGAGTGTGGACACGCTGATCGTGATTCCGAATGATAAGCTTCTTGAGATTGTTGACAGACGTACTTCGATGCCGGATGCACTCAAAAAGGCAGATGAGGTATTACAGCAGGCAGTACAGGGAATTACGGATCTGATTAATCTGCCGGCTCTGATTAATTTGGATTTCGCAGACGTGCAGACCGTTATGAAGGACAAGGGTATGGCACATATCGGTATTGGTAGTGCCAAGGGTGATGAGAAGGCAATCGAGGCAGTGAAGCTTGCCGTTGCATCTCCGCTTCTTGAGACTACTATTAACGGTGCGACTCATGTAATCATTAATATATCGGGAGATATCTCCCTTATGGATGCCAACGATGCGGCAAGCTATGTACAGGATTTGGCCGGAGATGAGGCGAACATTATTTTCGGTGCAAAATATGATGAGACTATGACGGATGAAGCAACCATCACGGTAATCGCAACGGGTCTTGAGAATGTTGCCAAGCAACAGACGGTAGGTTCGGGAATCGGAACACGTATGGTATATCCGAATCAGACAACGGCTCGTCCGTCTGTTACTTCAGGAATTGCGAGTCGTGCGACATCTACCTATT
>JALFLB010000003.1 GCA_022775045.1 Agathobacter sp.
TTTTGGAAGTTTCAGAAGGCTGCTTTTGTTCTTGCAGGAATTGAAGATGACCATTGCTTCCGCCCAAAGCTGGTCGAAGTATGCCCTCGATTCTTCTTCATTATCAAGAAGATGTTTTTCCGCCTTTGAGGAATCGACCTCGATTACAAGGAAACGTCTTGCTCCTGTACGGTCAAAAGGCAGGAACTGCTTTGTATTGGTTGTCCCGGCAAACAGACATTGTCTCGGTCTGTCCTCTTCAAATTTTCCATAGGAATTCCGAAATGTATCTTTCTGCCGGCTCAAAAAGGACTTGATCTCTTCATTGCTCTTAGCACTGATCGCAGCAATCATCTCCGACATTTCCATAATCCAGTGTCCCCGGAGCTTTTCATAAATCTTTTTATCTCCCAAATCCCTCAAGTCATCTGAAAACCACTCATCCTTAATAGCCAGAAACCGGAAAAATGTAGATTTTCCTGCACCCTGTGTTCCTACAAGGCAGAGCATCTCATCTGCCTTACATCCCGGCTTAAAAATACGGAGCAGTGCTTCCATCATAAAATGCTTCAGGCATTCATAGACCATATCCGAATCATCTGCCCCCATATACCTCTTCAATACATAACGGATACGTTCTGTGCCATCCCACTCTAAGCGGTTCAGATATTCGCAGATCGGATGATACTGTTTGCTGTTTGCTTCCGCCCTCAGGGCTTTATCCATGTTTTTCTCATTACCCAGACTATAAAACTGTTCAAAATACAGATAAAAGAAATCTCTGGCAGCATCTGTCATAGAGGTGATACCATCATTCCACCAGAGTTTCCTGACGATATCGATCCTCTGGTTCAGGAGATTAAATCTCAGGCTCCCTTTCAGGAGCGGGTCTTCCCGAAGCACGATCATATAATTCTGCATCGTCCCTTTGACGGTTCCCTGATTTGTCACAGACAGATGGGAGCGGATCTCCCTTATGGCATCCACATCCGCCATCTGCTCCATGATCTGCAAAGCGTCCTGCTCCTTTACATTCTCGCTCAATCTTTTCCACCTCCTTTCCTTTTTCCTTGACAAGCATTTTCTTATCCTCTTCATCACCGAACAGAAGAATATCCAGATAATATTCAACGATACTCAACTCCCTCAGTGCGGTGCCAAAATGCCCATCCCACTCTTCCTCTGGTGTTTTTGGTGCATAACATTCTTTCCATTCCAGAAGCAGGGTGCGGTAATCCAGATATGCTTTTGTAAGTCTGGCACATTCTGTTTTCCAGTCTGTTTCTGATACCTTCCCTCTTTCTTTCACCAGAGACTTTTTCCCACTTTTGGGAGAATCCCTTGCCCTGTTCCCATAGGAGATCCAAAAATCATCTGCCAGCTTCAAAGCAGCCTCTCTGGATTTTAGTCCGAAGAGCTGGGCAGTAAAATCGATCACATCCCCGGTACACCCGCATCCAAAACAGTAATATCTGCGGTCAACTTTCATGCTCGGTGTACCGTCATTATGAAAAATGCACCGGATTAATCCGCTCCTGTTGGGCTTAAATCCATAAAGTTCCGCAGCCTGCCTGACCGTCACATTCTGCTTTACTACTTCAAATACATTCACTTTCTATCCACTTCCTTTCCAACCCGTTCAGATATGACCGGGTTCAAAAAAAGAGCATCCTGACTTTTATCCAAAACTGAATAAATCAAAATGCTCTTTACAGAGAATCCATGTCATAATATTTTGTTTTTGTTTTCTTTCTGGCTGCATTTTCTTCTGCGACCCGCTTTTTATTGGCAGCCAGTTTTTCAAGAACACTCGTCCTTGCCTTCTTCTTGATCTGTTCCGTATTCGCTTTCCTGACCTCTGGCTCCTGAAGAGTTTTCTGCACTTTTTCAATAACTGCATTTGCTGCATTCCGTAATTTCTCTTTCGCCATCTTAATGACGTTTTTGGTAATTGTTTTTGCCTTATCAGAATTATTTGGATTCTGGACAATGTTATTGCAAAGCTGATCCAGAAGCCTGATATCCTCTTCCTGTGTCTGTGCCCTTACTTTTTCCGTAACGACTTCCACCGCCTTGTCATAAGCGATCTCTGACACTTCATCGATCAGGGTTTCATTATCCATGATTTTTTCTTCCTGTTCCTTTATCATCTGTTCCTGCCTGGCAATCTTTTCTTTCTGTGCCTGTATGATAAACTCCTGCTTTTCCAGATACTTCTTTCCGCCATATTCCGGCGCTTCCTCAATCTCCAGCCCATACTGCCTGCAAACATCAAACAGAAGATTCCTGCAGATCAGATCAAAAGTCATCTTCCGGTTATTGTTTCTTCCTCTGGGCTTATCTGGATCGGGAAGAGGAATTCCAAGTGCTTCCAATGCCTTTTCCTGTTGCGGACACAGTTCCCCATATTTATTCTCGCAGTCAAACACGTGACGTTCATGGATATGGGGAGTGGTCTCATCCATGTGGAGTGCAAAATCCAAAATATGCACATGGTCTCCAAACATCCCCTCGAACCTTTTCATAAAAGAATCCGCAATATGAAAAAGCTGTTCTCCCGATATATGCTCCCCCTCCTTTCCGATCTGGAATATCGTTTCTTCCGGACAGGTCATTTTATTTTTTAACAGATCTTCCGTTGTCCGGTTTCTTTCCGGGTGGCGGTTTTTCTCATTTCTGGCATTCTGCCCTTTTATAAAATCGCTGTAATGGTCTTCATAATACATCTTTTCAATATCATGAAAACTTGCTTCCGGCTCGACCGGTCCCCAATTTCTAAGTGTCTCATCCGAAGGATTCTGGACATATCCCCGGTAACAGTCCCAATAGATAAGGTTTCCGAAACAATCGGTTAAATTTAGCTTTATCTTTTGATTGATGAAATGAGCGATGTATTGATTTTTGAGCCATTTATTGGTACAATAATGATAGTTTACGGATATGCGAGGATGTTATGAAAAACAAAAAACCGCCCTATGAAATCACGAATACGATCATTGATTCTGTTGCGGAAATTGCCGAGCTGGTAGGCAGGCTCACATCAACCAACCAGCTTTCCAGCAACCCGACTTTGTGCCGGAGCAATCGTATTCGCACCATCCACGGCTCCCTTGCCATTGAACAGAATACGCTCAGCTTGGAACAGGTAACTGCAGTCCTCAACGGTAAGCATGTCTTGGCTCCACCCAAGGATATTGCAGAGGTCAAGAATGCCTATGAGATTTACGAGCGGCTG
>JALFLB010000018.1 GCA_022775045.1 Agathobacter sp.
TTCTCCAGCTTCAGCATATTCACATAATAGTACACGAATTCCATCATCGTAGGAACGCCCTTATCGGAGCGTATACGTGCGGTATAGTGTTCCAGCAGGTCATCCGGATCACTGGTACGCCAAGCACGGTTGATGGCATTCTGCATGGCGCGCTCGATGCTGACATCGGTCTTGTGGTACTTCTCGCTGAGCTTGCGGCACAGGTTCGGCTGAGGGTCCCGGTAAGTCAGCAGAATCGCATCGGTTAAATACTGGTAGCCGATGGCTTTGGGACTGATACCGACAAAGTCCAATTCGCGCTGGATTCGTTGTGTGAGTTTGCGGTTACGCTGGTCCTCGGATTCTGCTTCCGGGGTGCTTGTGGAGGATGAGGCGGCCTGTAAGATGGCTGCGCTCATCATTCGCAGAAATTCAATCACATATTGGGCAGAATACTGTGTCTCATATTTTGCCATAATAAAATCTGCGCCTAAGCTTCGCGCCTGTTCCAGCGTGATATTGCTCGAATTGTTGGTTGTCACGAGAATATAGGGACGGCGTGTGAGAGTAAGCTTCTTAAGCTCATTTAAAAAGAGCAGTCCGTTGCCGCCGCCAAGATGCAGTTCCAGATCCAGAATGACTGCATCCGGAAGGTAGTTTTTCACCATTTCAATTGCATCAAAAGAATTATTTGTGGTATCCACCAGACGGGTTCCTTCAGTGGAATCAATGTAGGCTGCAATCTCGTCACAGGCATTTTTGTCGTCTTCTACCAGTAAAATTGTTAGTTCTCGTTCCATTTTCGTTCGCTCCCACAAGGATTGGAATATTTTGGTAATTCTATTATAAGAGTATTTATGACCAAATTCAACAAAAACTAACAAAAACTAACGAAACATAATGCCGAAAACAGACCTAGGCAAACAATATTCAGCGATAAAATGGGGAGGAATACATGAGTAAAAGAGGAAAAGAAGAGTAATATGTGGGATGTTGTAATCTGTGACTCGGATGAATTTTTTGTACATTTTTTAAGAAAGAGGATTGAGGAATTTTATGAGGAGAGAGATTTTGAGGTGAAGGTCAGATCCTATTCCAATGGGCATCGTTTTATGGATGCGCTGGAGAAGGAGGATGAGCCGATGGATCTTATTTTTTTGAACACAAAGCTTTCGGACATGAGCGGATTCGTGGTAGCAGAACTGATCCGGCTTGCGGATGAGAGGAAGAGAGGGGTACTGATTTTTCTTGGAGAGGATGGAACGGATGTATTTCAGTCTTTTTTGTATCAGCCATTCTGGTACATAAAGAAGAATGAATGGTTTAAGGAGCTGGATAAGGCACTGCAGCAATTGTGGAAGATTGATCACAGGGAAAGAAGCTTGAGGGTCCGGAATAACAGGGTCAGCAGTTATGTGCGTGTGGCGGAAATCGTCTTCATTGAAAGTGACGGGCACTACCTGAGATTTCACTGTGTGGATGGTGATTATCGTTTTCGCAGCAGTATGAAATATTATGAGGAACGGCTGATGTGCTATTATTTTGTCCATCCCTCCAAAAGCTATCTCATCAATTGCGCTTATGTAGACAGGTTTGAGGACAAGGTGATCATGAAGGATGGGAGTATGATTCCCTGCAGCAAGTCAAAAAAAGCAGAGGCACAGAAGATGCGGGAACGCTATGTTCATGAGATAAAGGGCTGCTTATAAAAGGAGAGGAAGAGAAATGGGAAATTATCCGGTAGGCAGACTGATTTTTGAACTGCGGCGGCGAAAAGGGGTGTCTCAGGAATTCCTGGCGGAAGGAATCTGTTCCGTGTCCACGGTTTCAAAAATTGAAAATGGAGTGCAGATGCCATCCCGTAAGGTTTATGAGGCACTTCTGCAGCGGTTGGGTGGTTCGACGAGAAACTGCAGACTCTATATCAGTGATTATGAAATGCATAAATATGTCCTTGAGGAGAAAATTACTCAGTGTATGGAACGGAAATGTTATGCGGAGGCTGCACGGCTGCTGAAAGAATATGAGAGCCATGGAAATAAGAAAGAAGAGGACAGACTTGAAAAGCAGTTCGCCCTGCTTGTCCGGGCAGAACTTCAGCGATGTCGGAAAGATGGACGGGGCAAGGCCCTGGATTTACTGTGGCAGGCAGCCAGAATCTCCATGCCGGACCTTGAGTTGGAACAGCTGGAGCAGTACCGGCTTCTGATGCTGGAGGAAATCCGGATATTGGAACGGATGGCGGAGATCTATTATGAGCTGGGCGATAGTGCGCTTGCCAAAAGGATTCTGTTCTTTTTGAAAGAGTATACGGAGTATTCAGAGATGGATGAAATGGAAAAAGCGCAGATATATCCGAAACTGGTGTATCGACTTGCCTGCTGGATGGAAGCTGATGGCCGGCACCAGGAACAGAAAGAACTCTGTGAAAGCGGGATTCGAATGTGCATTCTCCAGGGAAGACTGACGGAGTATCCGATGCTTCTGGCAGGCAAAGGATATGCACTGCTGGAATCCAATCAGCCCGAGGAGGCAGAGCCATGCCTGAAACAGGCCTGTGCAATCTTCCGGGCAGTTGGGGACCCGGCAAACGCCGGATTGATAAAGGAGAAAGCAACAGCACTGTTTCACGCTCAATGACTCATACTCTATTATCATAGCCGATGGGGAAGAAAAGGGGTATAGCGTTTGGCGAAAAATTAGTTTTTCTTCAAACGAAAAGAAAAATAGAGTTTGACGTAAACAAAGAAAGGAGCAGGCGAGGAAACCTGCTCCTTCTTAGTTACTGAAAAATAATTGAGTAACTGAGTAGTTAATTAGATAATTGTTTAGTAAATTGAACTACATACCCATTCATGTACGTTACATGTCATAGCAATAACACTATTCAATAACTACATTATACATTTATATTTCTATTTTGCAATACTTTTTTTAATTTTTTTTTAATTTTTTGTGCATGATTCTATATAAGTGGCAGGAAAATTGGTTTGCGCTCTTTGAAAACACTGTAATAGCGAAAACCTGCTTCTGACAGAATGGAAGGAACCTGATCAAAGGAGTAGGCAACATGTTCCGGAGTATGTGCATCAGCGCCAATTGTGATGATCTCACCGCCAAGTTCGTGGTAGCGGGAGAGGATTTCTTCGGTAGGATTCGGGTGACCAAGTCCGTATTTAAAGCCGCCGGTGTTGATCTCGATGCCTTTTCCCATGTCGATGAGTGTGCGTAGAATTTCATCGATCACGTCGGAAAACTTCTTATAAGAATAGAAACGATTGCGGTTAGGACCGTAGCGGACAACATAGTCGATATGACCATATACATCGAAATCTGCGTCGGTGTGCAGATTCTCAAGAATGGATTCGAAATATTCGAGGTAGGCTTCGTCCTCACTTCGTCCATCGTAATATTTGCTGTAATATGGGTCGACACCGTGGACCACATGGGAGGAGCCAATGATAAAATCAAAGGGATATTCGGATGCAATCCGGCGGTTAAGGTCTGCGATGTGTGGCTGCAGGCCCAGTTCAACGCCCCAGCAGATGGAGAATTTATCTTCATATCCGGCTCGCAGAGTTGCAATCTCTTTCTGATAAGAAGAGAAGTCTAAAAGGAATAGTTCGGGGTCATCCGGATAGTCATAATCAAAGTGATCGGTAAAGCACAGACCATCCAGTCCTCTGGCGATAGCGGCCTGGACCATGGTATCCGGTGCGGCGTCGCTGTCACCGGAGTAGTTTGTGTGCATATGTGTATCCCAAAGCATGTGTCTCATCCTCCCGTGATTTGTTTACTGAACTGTAACGATTATACTATATTTATGATGGAAATGAAAATGTTTAGTGAAAAAATTAACAAAGTCATAGAAAACACTTGAACTTTCGGAAATAATTGGGTAAAATAAAAAAAGCTTGGGACGAGAAGTCCAAGAAGATAATTTATTTACAATTTCTAGGAGGAATTAAGAATGGCAGTAAGAGTAGCAATCAACGGATTCGGCCGTATCGGTCGTCTTGCTTTCAGACAGATGTTCGGAGCAGAAGGTTACGAAGTAGTAGCAATCAACGATTTAACAAGCCCAAAGATGTTAGCTCACTTATTAAAGTATGATAGCTCACAGGGTAAGTATGAGCATGCAGATGAGGTTTCTGCAAGCGAGGATTCTATCACAGTATGTGGTAAGGAAATCAAGATCTACGCTTTCCCGGATGCAAACAATTGCCCATGGGGTGAGTTAAAGGTTGACGTTGTATTAGAGTGCTCTGGATTCTATACAAGCAAGGAGAAGGCTCAGGCTCATATCAATGCCGGAGCTCGTAAGGTAGTTATCTCTGCTCCTGCAGGAAACGACCTTCCAACAATCGTTTACAATACAAACCATGAGACATTAAAGGCATCAGACACAATCATTTCTGCTGCTTCTTGTACAACAAACTGCTTAGCACCAATGGCTGATGCTCTGAACAAGTATGCACCAATCCAGTCTGGTATCATGGTAACAATCCATGCTTACACTGGTGATCAGATGACTCTTGACGGACCACAGCGTAAGGGTGACTTAAGAAGATCCCGTGCAGCTGCTTGCAACATCGTTCCGAACAGCACAGGTGCTGCAAAGGCTATCGGTCTTGTAATTCCAGAACTGAACGGAAAGTTAATCGGATCTGCACAGCGTGTACCGACCCCTACAGGTTCTACAACAATCCTTACAGCTGTTGTTAATAAGGCAGATGTTACTGTTGAGGGAATCAACGCAGCTATGAAGGCAGCTTCTAATGAGTCTTTCGGATACAACACAGATGAAATCGTATCTTCTGATATCGTTGGTATGAGATATGGTTCATTATTCGATGCAACTCAGACAATGGTCAGCAAGATTTCTGATGACCAGTATGAGGTACAGGTTGTTTCTTGGTATGATAATGAGAACAGCTACACATCTCAGATGGTTCGTACAATTAAGTACTTCTCAGAGTTAGCATAAGAAGTAATCATAAATGGAACGAAAAGGTCCGGCCAATAGGGCCGGATCTTTTTCCATTTTTAAAGAAACCTATTAATTTTGAGAACTCTCAGCTGCGGAGGGAGTTTGATAGAGAGTGCCGCACAGCGGCAGAACGGAGTAAAAAATGGCATTAAACAAAAAATCAGTTGATGATATCAATGTAAAAGGCAAGAGAGTTCTTGTAAGATGTGATTTCAATGTGCCGCTCAAGAACGGTGAGATCACAGATGATACCCGTATCAAGGCTGCACTTCCAACCATTCAGAAGCTGCTTAAGGATGGCGGTAAGGTAATTCTTTGCTCCCATCTGGGAAAGGTTAAGAACGGACCAAACGAGGGAGAGTCCCTTGCACCGGTTGCTAAGAGACTGGAAGAGGTACTTGGACAGAAGGTTACTTTCGTTTCTGACTACAATGTAACAGGTGAGGCTGCAACAAAGGCAGTCCAGGAGATGAAAGAAGGAGAGGTAGTATTACTCCAGAATACACGTTTCCGTGGTGCTGAGGAGACAAAGAACGGTGAGGAGTTCTCCAAGGAGCTTGCTGATCTGGCTGATGTATATGTATGTGACGCTTTCGGTTCTTCCCACAGAGCACATGCTTCTGTAGCTGGTGTGACAAAGTTCATCAGTGCTAAGGGTGGAGAGAATGTGGTTGGATACTTAATGCAGAAGGAAATCGACTTCCTTGGTAATGCGGTAGAGAATCCGGTACGTCCGTTTGTAGCAATCCTTGGTGGTGCTAAGGTTGCAGACAAGCTCAATGTAATCAATAACCTCCTTGAGAAGTGTGATACTCTTATCATCGGTGGTGGTATGGCATATACCTTCATGAAGGCACAGGGTTATGAGATCGGTACTTCTCTCTGTGATGATGAGAAGTTAGATTACTGTAAGGAAATGATGGCTAAGGCAGAGAAGATGGGCAAGAAGCTTCTTCTTCCGGTCGATGCTGTAACAATTAAGGATTTCCCGAATCCAATCGATGGACCGGTTGAGACAGAAGTATGTGATATTACAGCTATGCCGGCAGACCGTGAGGGATGCGATATCGGACCGAAGACAGCTGAGCTGTATGCAGAGGCTGTTAAGACAGCTAAGACCGTTGTATGGAACGGACCGATGGGCG
This sequence comes from Agathobacter sp., assembly GCA_022775045.1. Taxonomy (GTDB): domain Bacteria; phylum Bacillota; class Clostridia; order Lachnospirales; family Lachnospiraceae; genus Roseburia. The sequence continues at coordinate 6,115 of JALFLB010000018.1, forward strand.
TATTTGAGAATCCTACACTTGCTGCAGGTACCCTTGCAGTTGCTAAGGCTTTGGCAGAGACAGATGCTACTACAATCATTGGTGGTGGAGATTCTGCAGCAGCTGTTAACCAAATGGGTTACGCTGACAAGATGAGCCATATTTCTACCGGTGGTGGAGCTTCCCTTGAGTTCTTAGAGGGGAAGGAGCTTCCGGGTGTTATGGCTGCAGATGATAAATAATTTATAGTGATTTACAGCTCGTGTATATGACGTGATGGCGGCATTGCCCTGACACCATTTCCACAAGCATGGCATGCGAAGGTATAGAATAAAAGTTTAGAGGAGAAAATCATGGCAAGAAAGAAAATTGTAGCCGGCAACTGGAAGATGAATATGACTCCAAGCCAGGCTGTTAAATTAGTAGAAGAGTTAAAGCCGTTAGTTGTTTCTGACAGCGTAGATGTTGTTTACTGTGTTCCTGCAATCGATATTGTACCGGTTGTTGAGGCTGTTAAGGGAACCAACGTACAGGTTGGTGCTGAGAACATGTACTTCGAGGAGAAGGGTGCATACACGGGTGAGATTTCTGCTGAGATGTTAGTAGATGCAGGTGTGAAGTATGTTGTATTAGGACACTCTGAGAGACGTGATTACTTTAAGGAGGATGACGCATTACTGAATAAGAAAGTAAAGAAGGCTTTCGAGGCCGGACTTACTCCGATTCTGTGCTGCGGTGAGACCTTAGAGCAGAGAGAGATGGGCATTACACTTGACTGGATTCGTCTGCAGATTAAGTCTGATCTGGCTGGGGTTGCGGCTTCTGATGTCGCTAAGATGGTAATTGCTTATGAGCCAATCTGGGCAATCGGAACAGGAAAGACAGCTACTTCTGATCAAGCACAGGAAGTATGTGGAGCAATCCGTGAGTGCATCAAGGAGATGTATGATGATGCAACTGCAGAGTCTGTTCGTATCCAGTACGGCGGATCTGTGAATGCTGGCAATGCAGCAGAGCTGTTTGCAAAGCCGGACATCGATGGTGGTCTGGTCGGCGGAGCAAGTCTTAAGGCTGACTTCGGCAAGATCGTAAACTACTAATCATATAATGGTAATGAGCGTGGGGCTATTCATCTGAGTAGTCCCACGTTCTTGCTTTTTTGGTGAAAAATAAAGGGAAATACTTGCAATCCCGCTCGATTCATGTAATATATTAAGGGGAATGGGTTTCGAGAGGAAAGAGAGGAATAATTATGAGCAAAAAACCTGTTGTTTTAATGGTGCTTGATGGCTACGGTCTCAATGACCGTACAGAGGGGAACGCAATCGCGATGGCGAATACCCCGGTTATGGATAAATTAATGAAGGAGTGTCCTTTTGTACAGGGACAGGCTTCGGGGCTGGCAGTTGGTCTGCCGGACGGACAGATGGGTAACTCTGAGGTTGGACATATGAATATTGGCGCTGGCCGTATCATTTACCAGGATCTGACAAGAATTACCAAGGCAATTGAAGATGGAGATTTTTTCGAGAATAAGGCTCTTCTTGCCGCTATGGAGAATTGCAAGAAGAATGATTCGGATTTGCATCTGTGGGGATTGCTCTCCGATGGCGGTGTGCACAGCCACATTACCCATCTCTATGGTCTTCTTGAGATGGCAAAGAGACAGGGACTGACAAAGGTGTATGTACATGCTTTTTTGGATGGACGTGATACGCCTCCGGCATCCGGTAAGGATTTTGTAGAGGAACTGGAAAAGAAGATGGCTGAAATCGGAGTAGGTAAGATTGCATCCCTTTCCGGTCGTTATTATGCGATGGATCGTGATAATAACTGGGATCGTGTGCAGAAGGCATATGATTCTTTGGTCAAGGGTGAAGGAGTACAGGCTGAGAGTGCAGTGAAGGCAATGGAGGATTCCTATGCGCAGGATGTGACGGATGAGTTCGTTCTTCCTACTGTGATCACCGAGAATGGAAAGCCACTGTCTGTTGTTAAGGAGAATGATTCTGTGATCTTCTTTAACTTCCGTCCGGACCGTGCACGTGAGATTACCCGTGCATTCTGTGATGATAAGTTTACAGGCTTTGACAGACCGTTCATTAACACAACCTATGTATGTTTCAAGGATTATGATGAGACAATTCCGAACAAGATGATTGCCTTCGAGAAGGAGAGCATTGTCAATACCTTTGGTGAATATCTGGCAAAATGCGGAAAGAAGCAGCTTCGTCTGGCTGAGACAGAGAAGTATGCGCATGTAACCTTCTTCTTCAATGGTGGTGTGGAGGAGCCGAACGTGGACGAGGCACGTCTGCTTGTGAACTCCCCGAAGGATGTTGCAACTTATGATTTGAAGCCGGAGATGAGTGCACCTGAGGTCGGTATGGATCTGGTTGAGGCGATTAAGTCTGATAAGTATGATGTGATCGTAATCAACTTCGCAAACCCGGATATGGTTGGGCATACCGGCGTCATTCCTGCTGCAGTTAAGGCTGTGGAGCGTGTGGACAGTCTGGTTGGAGAGGCAGTACAGGCGGTGAAGGATGTGGATGGAGCACTGTTTATCTGTGCAGACCACGGCAATGCTGAGAAGATGATTGATTATGAGACCGGAGAGCCACACACAGCGCACACAACCAATCCGGTTCCGTTTATTCTGGTTAATGCAGATCCGAAGTACAAGCTGCGTGAGGGAGGATGCCTTGCAGACATCGCTCCGACACTGCTTGAAATTATGGGATTAGAGCAGCCAAAAGAGATGACAGGGAAGAGCCTTTTAGTACAGGAATAGAGGAGAAAAAAGATGAAAGAATTTAAGCCGTTTAAAGAAGGAAAAGTCAGAGAGGTTTATGATAATGGAGACAGCCTGATCATTGTGGCTACTGACCGAATCTCTGCTTTTGATAATATCTTAAAGAACAAGATTACAGATAAGGGGGCGATTCTGACCCAGATGTCCAAATTCTGGTTTGAGTTTACCAGGGATGTAGTTCCAAACCATATGCTTTCCGTTGATGTAAAGGATATGCCGGAATTTTTCCGTCAGGAGCAGTTTGATGGTAACAGCATGATGTGCAAGAAGCTGGAGATGCTGCCGATTGAGTGTATTGTGCGTGGTTACATTACCGGAAGCGGATGGGCAAGCTATAAGGAGAATGGAACGGTCTGTGGTATTCAGCTGCCGGAGGGACTGGTCGAGTCCGATAAGCTGCCGGAGCCGATTTATACCCCTAGTACAAAGGCTGAGATTGGAGATCATGATGAGAATATTTCTTTTGAGCAGTCGGTAGAGGTTCTGGAGAAGATTTATCCGGGCAAGGGACTTGATTATGCAACCCAGATTAAGGACTGTACGATTGCACTTTATAAGAAGTGTGCAGAGTACGCTCTTTCCAAGGGAATTATTATTGCAGACACCAAGTTTGAGTTCGGTCTGGATGAGAACGGCAAAGTGGTTCTCGGAGATGAGATGCTGACACCGGACAGCTCAAGATTCTGGCCGTTAGAGGGATACAAGCCGGGACAGGGACAGCCATCCTTTGATAAGCAGTATGTAAGAGACTGGCTGAAGCAGAATCCGGACAGTGATTATCTGCTTCCGGATGAGGTTGTTACCAAGACGGTTGACAAGTATAAGGAAGCATACGAGCTTCTGACTGGAAAGCCTTTTACACGATAATATAATTTGGAGATAAAGATGAGTCAGAATAATCGGTTTGAAAGTAACAACTATGATGCAGACACCCTGCATGAAGAGTGTGGTGTCTTTGGAATGTATGATTTTGACGGCACCGATGTGGCATCAACAATTTATTACGGGCTGTTTGCACTGCAGCACCGCGGCCAGGAGAGCTGCGGTATTGCAGTGAGCGATACGAACGGTCCGAAGGGAAAGGTTCTGTCTTACAAGGGGATGGGCCTGGTGAACGAGGTGTTTGCCCCGGAAGATTTGGATCGCATGAAAGGAGATATCGGAGTCGGACATGTGCGTTATTCCACAGCCGGTTCTTCTACCAGAGAGAATGCACAACCACTTGTTTTGAATTATGTCAAAGGTACTCTGGCGCTGGCACACAACGGAAATCTGGTCAATGCACCGGAGCTGCGTAAGGACCTGGAGTATACGGGAGCGATTTTTCAGACAACGATTGACTCGGAGGTTATTGCTTACCATATTGCAAGAGAGCGTTTGAACTCTTCCACAGCGGAGGAGGCTGTGCGCAGAGCCTGTGAGAAGCTGCAGGGAGCCTATTCGCTGGTTGTTGCCAGTCCGCGTAAGCTGATCGGTGCCCGTGATCCTTTTGGATTTAAGCCCCTTTGTATCGGTAAGCGTGACAATGCTTATATTATTACGTCGGAGACATGTGCGCTGGATACCATCGGTGCAGAGTTTGTCCGTGATGTCAAACCGGGCGAGGTTGTTACGATTTCCCCGGAGAAGGGCATTGAATCGGATATGTCGATGGCGCTTCCGAAGGAAAAGGAAGCCAGATGTATTTTCGAGTACATTTATTTTGCAAGACCGGACAGTCATATTGACGGGGTGAGTGTTTATGCAAGCCGAATTCAGGCCGGAAGATATCTGGCACAGGATTCGCCGGTGGAGGCAGATCTGGTAACAGGTGTGCCGGAGTCTGGAAATGCGGCGGCGCTTGGCTATTCTCTGGAATCCGGTATTCCTTATGGCACGGCTTTTGTTAAGAACAGCTATGTAGGGCGTACCTTTATCAAGCCGAAGCAGAGCAGCAGGGAATCCAGTGTGCAGGTAAAGCTGAACGTGCTGCGTGAGGCGGTTGCCGGTAAGAGGGTAATCATGATTGACGATTCCATCGTGCGTGGTACAACCTCGGACCGCATTGTCCGCATGCTGCGGGATGCCGGGGCGACAGAGGTTCATGTGAGAATCAGTTCGCCGCCATTTTTGTGGCCATGCTATTTTGGTACGGATATTCCGGCACGGGAACAGCTGATTGCATACAATCGCAGTATTGAAGAGATTCGTCAGATTATCGGAGCAGATTCGCTTGGTTATCTCGGAATTGACAGGCTTTCGCAGATGGTGGAAGGACTGCCGATCTGTAAGGGCTGCTTTACCGGAGAGTATCCGATTGAGCCGCCGAAGGAAGATATCCGTGGGGAATATTTTGACAAAGATATTGATATGGAACGTAAACTAGGGAGGTAATTATGAGCACAGACAGATATACAAGTCCTCTTTCTGAGCGTTATGCCAGTAAGGAAATGCAGTATATTTTTTCACAGGACATGAAGTTTACTACTTGGAGAAAGCTGTGGATTGCACTGGCAGAGACGGAGATGGAGCTGGGGCTTTCTGAGAATGGAAAGCCGGTTATCACACAGGAGCAGATCGATGAGATGAAGGCTCATGTGGATGACATCAACTACGATGTAGCAGTTGAGCGCGAAAAGCTGGTACGTCATGATGTGATGAGTCATGTATATGCTTATGGGCAGCAGTGTCCGAAGGCAGCAGGTATCATTCATCTGGGAGCGACATCCTGCTATGTGGGTGATAATACGGATATTATCGTGATGAATGAGGCGTTAAAGCTTGTTCATAAGAAGCTGGTCAGCGTGATTGCAGAACTTTCAAATTTCGCTGAGAAATATAAGGATCTTCCGACATTGGCGTTTACTCATTTCCAGCCGGCACAGCCGACTACCGTTGGTAAGCGCGCGACGCTTTGGACACAGGAATTCCTGATGGATTTGGAGGATCTTGAGTATGTGCAGAGTACCTTAAAACTGCTGGGCTCTAAGGGAACCACAGGTACGCAGGCAAGCTTTTTAGAGCTGTTTGACGGCGATCAGGAGACCATTGATAAGATTGATCCGATGATTGCAAAGAAGATGGGCTTTGAGGCATGCTATCCGGTTTCCGGACAGACCTATTCCAGAAAGGTGGATACAAGAGTGCTCAATGTACTTGCCGGTATTGCGGCCAGTGCACACAAGATGTCCAATGATATTCGTCTTCTTCAGCACTTGAAGGAAGTGGAGGAGCCATTTGAAAAGAACCAGATTGGCTCTTCTGCCATGGCTTACAAGCGCAATCCAATGAGAAGTGAGCGTATTGCTTCCCTTTCCCGTTACGTGATGGTGGATGCGTTAAATCCGGCGATTACATCTGCAACGCAGTGGTTCGAGAGAACACTTGATGATTCGGCTAATAAGCGTCTTTCTGTTCCGGAAGGATTTCTGGCAATTGATGGAATCCTGGATCTGTGCCTGAATGTCGTGGATGGACTGGTGGTATATCCGAAGGTGATCGAGAAGCATTTTATGGCCGAGATTCCGTTTATGGCAACGGAGAATATTATGATGGATGCCGTAAAAGAGGGAGGTAACCGTCAGGAACTTCATGAGAAGATTCGTCAGCTTTCCATGGAAGCAGGTAAGACTGTTAAGGAAGAGGGTAAGGAGAACAATCTGGTTGATCTGATTGCTGCTGATCCTGCGTTCGGTCTTACCAAGGAGCAGATTGAAGCAAACTTAAAGCCGGAGCTTTATGTTGGACGGGCACCGCGTCAGGTGGAGGTGTTTCTCCGGGATGTGGTTCAGCCGGTTCTTGATAAGTATCAGGCAGAGCTTGGCGTGAAGGCAGAAATTAACGTATAAAATGAGTGAAACAATTAAAGGGACATATACGAATGATTTTGTTCGTGTATGTCCTTTTTTAGAATAAAATGTTCTTTTCCTGACAAACTATACAATATGAAAACGATTGTACAGGAGGGAGCAATATTATGTCATTGGTGATAAAGATAATTGATGTGCGCGGTCGTGAGATCCTGGATTCCAGAGGAAATCCGACTGTCGAGGTGGAGGTGACGGCACAGACGGAGACTACCGGAAGAAAAAGCGTGGGAAGAGAGTCGGTTCCGTCGGGAGCCAGTACCGGGCGGTTTGAGGCGATTGAACTGCGTGACGGGGTGGAAAGATATTTCGGTCTCGGTGTGGAAAAGGTGGTGGAGCATATTAATACCCGGATCCGGCAGGAGATTGTGGGCATGAATGTTTTGGAGCAGACAGCGATTGACCGGAAGCTTGTGGAACTGGACGGGACAGATAATAAAGGAAATCTCGGTGCAAATGCGCTGTTAGGGGTATCTCTTGCCTGTGCACGATGTGCTTCGGTGGCTCTTGACATGCCACTGTATCGTTATCTGGGAGGAATCAATGCCAAGCGTTTTCCGATGCCGATGATGAATGTGATCAATGGGGGTGCCCATGCCAAAAATGCGCTGGATTTTCAGGAGTTTATGATTGTTCCTGTCGGGGCAGACTGTTTTCGTGATGCACTTCGCATGGGTGCGGAAGTGTATCATTTCCTGCGACAGATTCTTCACGAGGATGGGAAGCTGACTGCAGTAGGTGATGAGGGTGGCTTTGCACCGGATTTTAAGGATGCAGGGGATGTTTTTGACTACCTGACACGTGCTGTCGAGAAGGCCGGTTACCGGGCGGGAAATGATATTGCCTTTGCAATGGATGCAGCAGCATCGGAGTTGTACAGTGAAGAGGATGGGATGTATCATTTTCCGGGGGAAAGTGAGGCAAATCATTCGCTGGAACAGAACTTGAGCCGTCCTGATACACAGGGCAATGGCGAAGTGATCCGCAGCGCACAGGAGATGATCGCACTTTATGAGGAGCTGGTGCAGAAGTATCCATTGATTTCAATTGAGGATGGATTGGATGAGGATGACTGGGAAGGCTGGCAGATGTTTACGGAGCGTCTGGGAAAAAAGACCATGCTGGTAGGGGATGATCTCTTTGTCACGAATACCAAGAGGATTCACTGTGGGATTGATCTTAAGGTGGCGAATGCAGTACTGATCAAGGTCAACCAGATCGGAACACTGACGGAGGCCATGGATGCGATTGAACTGGCGCAGAAAAGTGGTTATAAAGCGGTGATTTCTCATCGGTCAGGAGAGACAGAGGATGCCTTTATCGCGGATCTGGCTGTGGCAGTGAATGCGGGCTGGATCAAGACGGGCGCACCATGCAGAGGGGAACGCACCGCCAAGTATAACCAGCTGCTTCGGATTACTGAAGATTTAAGCGTTTTGCCATCATGTCAGGATTAACTGCTTCCGCAATCGCGGTATGGTAGTCGATGATGCCCTCGCGGCAAAGATTGTAGATACTGACATCCATTGCAATCATGTTTTCTGCTGCAGAGGTGTAGATGATGCCGTCAATCTGATGAACCTTTCCCTCGCGGATCAGGTTGCGGATGGCCGGTGTCAGAACCATGATTTCAAAGGCCGGAATCATTTCTCCGTTGACAGAAGGAAGAAGCTTCTGGCTGACGACTGCCTGCAGTACCGACGCCAGCTGAATGGAAATCTGGTGCTGCTGGCTGGCCGGAAAGGCGTCGATGATACGGTCGATGGTGTTTGCGGCGCCGATGGTGTGCAGGGAGGAGAAAATTAAATGTCCGGTCTCTGCTGCAGTCACAGCGGTGTTGATAGTTTCATAATCGCGCATTTCGCCCAGCAGAATCACATCCGGGCTCTGGCGCAGTGCGGCACGTAGTGCGGTCAGATAGCTTTCGGTATCAGTGTTGATCTCGCGCTGGGAGACGATACTTTTCTCGTGGCGGTGCAGAAATTCCAGCGGATCCTCCAGTGTAATGATATGGGATTCGCGCTCACGGTTGATTTTGTCAATGATGCATGCCAGAGTGGTGGATTTACCGCTTCCGGCAGGACCGGTGACAAGTACCATACCATTTCGGGAATCTGCAAGCTTCATGACGGCATCCGGAATGTGCAGTTCGCTTGGCCGCGGGAGATTGAAGGAAATCACGCGGATTACAGCAGAGTAAGAGCCTCTTTGTTTGAAGGTGCTGACGCGAAAGCGGGAGACTCCCGGGATGGCGAAGGAAAAGTCATCATCGCCGGTATGGTCAAATGCGCTGATATCGCGTTCTGCAAGTGCATAAATTCCAGTCACAAATTCGAAGGTGTCCTTAGGATCCATGCGCTCTTCATTCAGGGTGTTCATAATTCCCTTTTTCTTAAATGTGAGCGGACGGCCTGCGATAATAAAGATATCGGAGGCTCCGCGATGTGTGGTTTCCTCTAAAATGTTTCTAACGTCCATATTTATTCTCCTTTTCCAATCAGATTCAGGGTTGTATTGTCCTCCTGCGGCATATCTGTGATTGTCTGCCAATTAGTCAGCTGATAGAAAACACCGCCGGAATCCGGAGGGTAGCAGATGGTAAGAACTACAGCAAGATGCTGGTTCTCGTTGATGGGAACCTCAAATTCCACGCTGGGGTTTGTGGTGGTTCCGGAAAGACAGACTGCTATATTATCTGTCTGGCAGGTGCCAACTGCAGAGGCTGCTTTGTTCAGATATCCGGATTTATCGTTGCTGCTGTTGTATGCCTCGCAGAGCAGTTCATCGATTTCTGCGATGAGTTGATAGGCAGTTTCTTCTGCTTCATAGTAAGATTGTGTCTTGTCTGCCACTTTTTTACTCAATTTGTAATCGGAGCTTGCGGTCAAAAGTGACAGCGCGGAGAAAGTTACGATACAGATCATGACAAAGGCAATCAGGATTGTGGAAAAACCAAAGTTGGAAAAATTCCGTTTCATGCGTGCACCTCCGGTTGATTATTTTTTTGTGCGCGCAGCTGCTGGTAATGGCAAGCAGCCAGCGTGTAAAGCATTTCACCGGAACGGTTGCAGCACGCTAGTGTGGCTTTGGTCAGCGCCGGTGTGCTGCCGTCCGCAAGGGATACCGTGATATAGTAATGGGCTTCCTCTTTGCGGCATTCACTGAAATTCTCATCCAGATAGATGAGAACACGATTATCAAGATCTACGCTGAAGTGATAGCTCTCTGTGAGTGCATCGAGTGTTCCGTCTCCGTTCTCGAAGACAGCAGCCACACTTTCACAGCTTGTGACAGCCTGATGAAGCTCAGAGGTCTGCCGGGTCAGGGAATGCGTGCGCATAAAAAACTGCAGTCCGATGACTACCAGAACCGAGAAGAGCAGGATATTCAGGATGATTTCCATAAGAAAAATGCTGCTTTTTGCATGCTTGTTTTTCATGAGAGGTCCTCCTTTTCGTGAGTCCCCAGATAAAGTGTATGGGAGATTCCTTCGGTATCTGTATAGGTTGCCCGGATCAGTCCGGCGTGAACCGGTTCCACATCAAAGCTGTCAAGCGGGATGATGGACTGGCCGGATTCCGGGGTGAAGACGGCCTCTTCTCCAACAAAAAGCTCACGGAGCGCACCATCATAATAGTAAATATAAGTGATGTAGGTTTGTTCTTCTGCTGTATCAGACAGGGCAAGTGCATGCCCACCGGCAAAGTCAGTGATGGCAATGCCCGTGCTGGTGTCATATTGATGAACTTTTTCTGTGAGATAGGAGGAAACCGTCCGCACCTCATAGTTGTGGTTCATGGCATCTGCGGTGGTGTGGTACTGCTTTGCGCCGATCAGGATCAGGATGCAGGATGTCATGGCAAACAGCATGAACAGACAGACAATAAATACGGTATCAATTTTTCTGGTTTGTGTATGAAGTCTTAACATGTTAGTCCTTCGCTTCCTTTTTAATGATGGTGATATCCGGGCGGAGGTTGCCGCCGATGTACTGGTAATCTATGAAAAAGTGCTCCCTGTTGTAGGTGAAGCCATAATGTGTCTGCAGGTAGTCAAGATCCGGCGGATAGGCACCTTCAAGGGCATAGCACTGGGTAATACTGCGCTCGAGTGCTGATGAGACAATCTCCTCTTCGCGGGAACTGCCGGATTCGGTCAGGCTGTTGGCAGAAACGATGAGCAGTGCGATGGCAAGAACAAGCAGCAGAACCGGAAGATATTGCAGGATATGCAGTTGTTTCTTTTGTTGAGCAGAAAAAAGTGCCATAATGTTTACTCCTTTAGCCGATGCTCGACATAATTCCAAGCAGCGGAAGTAAGAATGAAATTAAAATCAGTCCGATGAAAAAGCACAGGATGATCACCAGCGTCGGCTCGAGAACTGAAATCATGTGCGACAGGCGCTCATCGGTTTCTTCCTCGTATGCATCGCCGATCCGCTTCATTACCTCATCCATAGCACCGGTCTTGTATCCAATCGTAATCCAGCTTGCGTACATCTGGGAGAAAATGCCGGATAAGAGAAGGGAACGATCAAAGGTTTCGCCCTGCCGGATGTGCTCTTTGCACTTGGCAATACGCGCCTGCATATGAGGATTGTTGACAAGCTCATTGGCAAGATCCAGTCCCTGATCAGTGTCGAGTCCGCTGGCAAGTGCTAAGTACATGCAGTTGGCAAAGCGGCTTGCCGCGATGGATAAGGCAAGCTTTTTTCCAAGAAAGAGCACACGTCCGAGATCGGTATGGTAAAGAATCAGACCGAAAACGAGGAGCAGTGCGAAGACTGCAACTAAGATTACCATGTAGTGATTCAGAGAGGTGCTGATGTTTAAAAGCGTGCGGGCAATCCCGGTGACTTCACTTCCGAGGCTTTCATAAATCTGTGAGAAAACGGGTACCACCTTGGCAATCATGACAAGAATGACGGCAATCATCATGCAGGTCATGGTTAATGGGTAAGTGACCGCGTTTTTGATTCCGCTGCGAATCTCAGCTTCACGCTCATAGTAGCGGCTCAGGGAGATGAGCACCTCCTCCAGACGCCCGGTGGTCTCTCCGAGCTCGATCATGTGAACCATGTAAGGTGGAAATACGCCGGTGCTTTTCAGTGCCTCATGTAAAGTGCCGCCGCTTTCCATAGGCTCGTAAATCTCTTCCAGCAGGGCAGCAGTCTGTGAATCCGGCGCATCATCTTTTAAAATTGAAATTCCGTAGTAAGTTGGAAGTCCGGCGGTAACAACCATGGCAATCTGTTGACAGAATGCGGAAAGCTCGGACTGTGTTAGTAGTTTTTTGCCTGACATAACTCCTCCTAATAGATATATTTGGTGTTGTATTGACTATTCTCGGTAATGAAGTCTTTAGGGGACTTGCTGGTTGAGGCGAAGGTCGGGTCGAGAAGCTTCCATTCCTTGCCGTCAAATTCGATTACGCCATTGATCCATCCCACATCCTTAATGTATGTGCTGATCCAGGCATGGTATTCTTCTCCCTTGTAGCCGACTTCCAGCCGTGTCGGGATTCTCTGACTGCGCAGCATTGAGGCCATAACGGATGCGTAGTCAAAGCAGATGCCTGTCCGGGCAGCGAAGACTTTGTCCACATCCGGCAGATAGCCGCTTTTTACATTGGCAGCCTTGTCATAATCGTAAGTAAAATTGTCTATAATATAGTTGTAAACATCAGAAACAACATCTAAGTCGGTATCGGCGAATGCGGTAAGTGTTACGGTTTCGGTGACCGGGAGAGAATCTGCGGTAAAATTCACATACTGATTCGGATAAAGGTAAGGACCGAACTCATTGGTGATCGATACCGCAATCTCCTGTGCGAGGGCAGTCGCATATTTATCGCCGGAAATATTTTCGAACACATTGATGCTGTAGGTCCCGTCACCGGAAGTCAGCGGGAACACTTCGTAACCACCATGTAGATCGTAGGTATAGGTTACGGTATCCGGTCCTGTAATCTGAAGCTTGACTTTGGGATTGGATCCGTTGTAGCTTACCATGACATAGCCCTCCGATGCATTGGAGGCATCGATGGCTGCAACATCGCATGTATAGGTATCTTTGCCGTCTGCGGAGGGGACAAGTACGCACGGGGTATTGTCCCGGGTTCCTTTTCTGTCCGGTTCATAATTGCCCAAAGATGCGTTCTGGGAATCTTTCGTTTTCTGGGGAACCGGTACAGGATCTTTCGAGGCACAGCCTCCCGATATCAGACAAAGACATAGAAAAAATGGCAGAAAAAAACTGCGCAAATGTCTCGATTTCATGATATACTCCTAGGGTAATTGTTCATTTATTTTACTATTATAAAGGATTATTTGGTAAATGAAAATGAAAATATCAAAAAAATTGTTGAAATGCATGTTTTTATATGATATACTCGTTTAGTCGTGAGTTTAGAATTAGGAGGTGGAAATCGTGAGCGTTTTAAATACGGTTTTAACTGTTGTATTTATTATACTGAGTATTGTTATTACAGTCGTGATCTTAATGCAGGAGGGTAAGTCAGCAGGACTTGGCGCAATTGCCGGTGCAGCGGATACTTACTGGGGCAAGAATAAGGGGCGTTCCATGGAAGGAATGCTGGTTAAGCTTACAAGAGTAGGCGTTCTTTTATTCTTAGTGATTGCAATGGTACTGAATTTGGGAATTTGGTAAGATGTGAAGGCTGTCGAGCAACTCGGCGGCCTTTTTTCGTGGACTCAACCATGTATTTGAGTGCGGCGGCAGGGAGAAGAGATGCAGATGGATGAAAAATATGAAAAAAGAAAGAAAATGATCTATGACTTCATGTGCGATGACATGTATGTGCCGATGAAGATCAAAGAACTCGCAATTGTGCTGGGGGTTACGAAAAATCAGCGACCGCAGTTGGAGCAGATTCTGGATGAGCTTATGGCAGAGGGAAGGATTGAACGCTCCAAGAGGGGAAAGTTCAGCAAGTCGGAGGAAAAGAAGATTGTAGGAACCTTTTTTGCGCACCCGAAGGGATTTGGTTTTGTTTCAGTGGAGGGAGAGAAGGATGATATTTTTATTCCTGAATCTGAGGTGCATGGTGCCATGCATATGGATAAGGTAGAGATTGCCGTATCCGGATCCACCGGGGGACGAAGCAGAGAAGGATCAGTGCTTCGCATCGTGGAACGAGGGATGAAGCAGGTGGTCTGTACGTATGAGCAGAGCAGGACATTCGGCTTTGCGATTCCGGATAATCCAAAGTTTGGCTCGGATATTTTTATTCCGCAGGAACGCTCAAAGGGAGCGGTCAGTGGACATAAGGTTGTGGTGGAAATCACAGATTATGGGAAAAAGGATAAAAAGCCGGAGGGAAAGGTTGTTGAAATTCTCGGGCATATCAATGATCCGGGGGTGGATATCCTCTCTATTGTGCGTGCGTACGGTCTTCCGGTTGAATTTGAAGAGAAGATTCTGACGCAGGTGGAGCATGTGGCAAAGCCGGTGTCGGAGGCAGATATGGCGGGACGCATGGATCTGCGGGGATGGCAGATGGTGACCATTGACGGGGAGGATGCAAAGGATCTCGATGATGCGGTATCCCTTACGATGGAGGGAGAGAATTATATCCTCGGTGTGCATATTGCGGATGTGTCCAATTATGTGCAGGAGCATAGTGCACTGGATGTGGAGGCGTTAAAGAGAGGAACTTCGGTGTATCTGGTGGATCGTGTGATTCCGATGCTGCCGCATGCCCTTTCCAATGGAATCTGTTCCCTGAATCAGGGGGAGGATCGTCTGGCGCTAAGCTGTATCATGACGGTGAATCCGAAGGGAGAGATCATCGATCATACAATTGCAGAGACTGTAATCTGTGTGGATCGACGAATGTCCTACACGAATGTTAAAAAGATTCTGGCAGACCATGATCCGGAGGTGACTGCCGAGTATGAGACACTGGTGCCGATGTTTGAGAAGATGGCAGAACTGGCAGGAATTCTGCGAAAGAGACGTATGAAGCGGGGCTCCATTGATTTTGATTTCCCGGAGACGAAGGTTATTCTGGATAAAACCGGTAATCCGGTTGATATTCTGCCGTATGAACGAAATGTGGCAACAAAGATGATCGAGGATTTCATGCTTGCAGCCAATGAGACAGTGGCTTCGGATTTTTACTGGCGTGAGCTTCCGTTTGTCTACCGGACCCATGAGAATCCGGACACGGAGAAAATTCATAAGTTGTCCACATTTATCAATAATTTTGGTTATTCACTGCATATCGGAGCGGATGAGGTACACCCGAAGGAGCTGCAGAAGCTGCTGCAGAAGATTGATGGAACCGAGGAGGAACCTCTGATCAGCCGTCTGACACTTCGCTCGATGAAGCAGGCAAAGTATACGGTGGAGAATACCGGACACTTTGGGCTGGCGGCGAACTGTTACTGTCATTTTACTTCGCCGATCCGCCGTTATCCGGATCTTCAGATTCATAGGATTATCAAGGAAAGTCTGCGGGGCCGATTGAATGAAAAACGTATCGATCACTATGAGCATATCCTGCCGGAGGTGGCAAAGCACTCCAGTGAGATGGAGCGCCGCGCCGATGAGGCTGAGCGTGAGACAATCAAACTAAAAAAGGTGCAGTATATGGAGTCACATATCGGAGAAACTTTCGAGGGTGTGATTTCCGGTGTGACCGAATGGGGATTTTACGTGGAGCTTCCGAATACGATAGAGGGGCTTGTACGTGTGACGGAGCTGAATGATGATTTTTACCGCTTTTATGAGGATTCCTATGAGCTGGCAGGTGAGGCGACCAACCGGCGCTTTAAATTAGGACAGAAAGTGTCTGTTCGTGTGCTACACTGTGACCGGATGCTGCGCACCATCGATTTTGCGCTGGCGGAGGAATCTGTCGAATAAAATTGAAAGAAAAGTATTGCTTTTCCTTTCAAAATCATATATTCTAATGAGACAAAGGGGGATGCCGGGATGGCTAAGCAGACAAGAAAGTTAATAGCCAACAACAAGAAAGTCTACCATGATTATTTTCTGGAAGAGACATTTGAGGCCGGTATCGCTCTGGCCGGCACTGAGGTGAAGTCGATGCGCATGGGCAAGTGCAGTATCAAGGAGTCCTTCATCCATATTGAGAATGGGGAGGTAATTCTTTACGGAATGCATATCAGCCCATACGAGAAGGGGAATATCTTTAATAAGGATCCGCTTCGGCCGCGCAAACTCCTGATGCATAAGAAGGAGATTCAGAAGCTTGTCGGAAAAATTGCGCAGAAGGGTTACACTATTGTTCCGGTTGAGGTATACTTTAAGGGAAGTCTTGTGAAGGTTCAGGTAGCGCTTGCCAAAGGTAAGAAGCTTTATGATAAGCGGCAGGACATTGCAAAGAAGGACCAGAGACGCGAGGCAGAAAGAGATTTCAAGGTTCGGAATCTCTAGGAAGCAGGAGTTATATTTTTGCTTCGCAAAGAGCGGGAAGCAAACGCCCATGAGAGTCGCCTGAGGGCGAGGGCGTTCGCGTGGCAATATTTTTTGCTACGCATTCATAAGGAACGCAGTCATTCATTTGCTACGCAAATTCATGTTGCGGGGCAATACATTTACTGCGTAAATATATTGCATGGGCTAGTAATGGTTTCGACAGGGATCATGCAGCTGGAGAAGCGAGTCGCACGGGATGCGTCAAATTCCAAAATTAAAATTAAACGCTGAAGATAATTTAGCATACGCTGCCTAATGGCAGCAGTCTGACCTAGAGCACTCACACTTTAGGACCCAGGCTTCGACTATGTGAGAAACGACATTAGCAAAGCTTTGCGCTAATGGGCGTACCATGAAGCTACTGAAACCGTCAGGGTGTCTATCTTCGGACGGCAGAGGGAATGTCAAAGGATGGACTACGCTCGTAGAAGGACAGGGAATTGGTTTTTGGACACGGGTTCGACTCCCGTCTAGTCCACTATCTGTGGTAAGGAGGGACCCGGCTTGCCGGGAGGATTCCTTATCACTTGAGCAGACGCCTATCCGAACTTGTTCGGATAGGCGTTTGCTCTGCTCGCTCTTTTATTAGTTTGCTAAATCATACCTGTGATCTATTTCCTTCGTTTATTTCAGAGTACTCTTCTGTGAGCTTACGATAAAACTCTTTTACATCAGATTTATCATATATTGGTTCGCGTGAATCATCATTCTGCAGGTGCAATGAATAGTCCGATATCCGGCGGTAAGTACGTAAAAATAAAAAAGCAAACTGTCATAGCCAATACAAATAGCCATAGACAGGGGGTACACGAAAACGTTTTACAGGACAGAGTAAGCCTGTAAACAGCAACAAATGCCAATAGTACGCTGAATACAAAAGTCGTAATGTCAAGAAACAAGAAGTTTCTGCCTATGATTCCGGTGTATGTGTAAAAAATTACAGGGATAAGAAAGGTCCCCAGTAAAATTCCAAAGGGCAAAGCAGATGTGATGCACGGATAATCGTATTTAAATTTTCTATTCATAAATAATGAATATATTAGCATTGGGAAAAAGCACAGTTTCATATGTTCCCATGTAGATTCACTAACCGGGAAGAAATAGCCAAGTATGAAGTTGTTCCCAGACCATTCATAAACAAAGTGTGAAAGAGTACCGGCTATTGTAACAAAGATTGTGCCTATGATTGTATAACATTTCAATTTATTCATGGTAATATGCTGTGAGAACTCTTTGCCCTGTACGGAAAGTAAAATTGAGAAAGTTAAATGATTTTTATTTGGAGCTGCCAAGGCAGCTCCATAATCATTAATAACGCCGCCGGTCATCTCGATCGCGTCGGTCTCTGTCGTCTCGACGGTCATCTCTGCGGTCATCGCGTCTGTCATCCATGCGATTGCGACATGGCGGGCAAGGAGGACAGTCACGTCTGCGGCGGTTGTCAAAGTTATCAGGCATAGAGAAAATTCCTTTTTATTTATATTATGCATATTTATCACGAAGGTTCATACAACAATTGAAATGTCAGAAAAATATGCAGAAATTATACAATTTATAGAAATGAAAAAATAAATTTAAAAAGTGTGAAAAAACAAGTTGACAAATAACGATTTGCGTGTTATATTTAATACATCAAAAGAACAGAACGACAATTACCAAGAGGTGACGAGAAAGCCTCAAGGTAAAATAAAACAAGGAGGTACGGTCCAAAGGGAACATAAGATTTGGCAAGGAGTAACCAAACACATCATTCTGAATCAGGTAACCAGTGGCAAAATGAGAGAAGAAAAAGGATAGAACTTCGGTGGAAATATTCAAAATACGGAGCCAGTCCTAAGGAGCCATTCGAGGTAAACTAACAGAGAAGGAATGAAAAGAAACTGAAGAAAGTAAGAGGTACAGTCCAATGGATGTTGAACAGCTGTAGGTGTCATCGGAAAAATAATCCGATGGCACCTTTTATTTGCGCATAAGGATGTATGTTTCCGCACTGCCGGTTGTAAGTTCATCAAATATAATATGTTTTTTGAATAATCTAAAAATAATACGAAAATAGAATAATTTGCAAATAGATTTTTGAAAATATTAAAAATGTAAAAAAATATATTGACATATATAGAAGTGTGTGTTATATTAAGTACATCAAAAGAACAAAGCAATAATTACTAAGAGGTGACGAGAAAGCCTCAAGGTAAAATAAAACAAGGAGGTACAGTCCAAAGGGAACATTAGTATGGTAAGAAGCAATCAGGTATTTCATTCTTGATCAGGTAACCAGTGGCACAGAATAGAAGAGAAAGAAGATGGGTGGAACTTCAGATAGAAGTAATCCAGGAAAGCCACTTGAGGTAAACGAACAGAAGAAGGAATGAAGAAAAGAAACAAAAGAGAGGTATAGTCCAATGGAGTGTGAAGAGCATTAGGCGTCATCGGAAAATGATTCTGATGACGCCTTTTTCATGTCATCGCATCGGAAAGATATTGCCGCTATCGTGTTCTCTTGGTTCTATGGTAAATCAGAATTAGCTGATATAGGAAATGATATCAGGATTGGAACGGATCTTTGTGATCACATATCCGAATTTGATCCAATGAGCCATTTCCGCCTGACTATCACTGTCAATATAGAAGGTCTGACCGTAGTTGACGATAGGCACCAGACGGCAGGGACTGGTCTGGTAAAATTTGCGGATATAAGCCAGACCGGTTACTTTATTGATAAAAATCCCGGTATCCCCATCCCGGATCGGACTGCGGCTGATCAAAAGAATATCGTTGGTATTATAGACCGGATGCATATGATTGCTTGTGATAAGAATCGCACAATCAATCCGTTCTTTGTAGCGCTTGCGGTAAGCACTGACATTAATCTTCTTGAGTGAACCGGAGTCGTAAATCATCCCGTCCATCATGTTGCCGGTCGGAACCAGCATCGTCACATAATCATCCGGATTTTTGGAGTCATCCAGATTTTTGGAAAATTCCCGCTCAAATTCAATCACTGCGTCGATAAAACGCATCTGAGCATCGGAAAGATGACGGATGGAGTCAAAGGTTTTTGACAGGGATGTTGAAGTCCCACATAATTCATCGCAGGGTTTGCCGGTAAGCTGCCATGCCCGGTAGCCGGTGTAGAGGTCTACTTTATTGGTTTCTCCGTTTATAAGTCTTTTGTAGGAGGAAAGTGACATATCGAGTGCCTTGGCCATTTCCTGTTGGGAGTAGCCAAGAATAAGGCGCTCACGTTCCAGATTTTCTCCAAAATTTTCTGCCAGTTGTTCTCTTGTCATAGAGTATTGATACCTCCTCAATGAAGCGAAACTATATAAATTCAATATGTATTATAGTAAAACTCGGGATAAAATTGCAATAAATAATTAGATTTAGGTCAAAAATGAACCATATGTGACAAAAATCGGAAAAATATTCTGGATAAATTGGACTCGATATGGTTAATAAGGAAACTTATAATAAGCCTGTAATAAAATAAAACGTCAAATTCAGTCAAACAAACGTATTACAAAGGAGGAGATTGCGGGGGACGTCAAAAAGATAAATACTGCAGGAAGCCGGGGGTCTGACCTCCGGCTTTTTTGCTGGTGTTCACAAAATTTTCAAGAGGAAAGGCTTACAAAATACACAAGATATGATAGAATAATAAATAGTTATTTGAGTAATCAAAGAGGTGTTTTTGTGGAGAAAGAACAATTACGTTATTTAGAACAGCTGGCAGAATTATATCCGACCATTGGCAGGGCATCGACAGAGATTATTAATCTGCAGTCGATTCTTTATCTGCCGAAAGGAACAGAGCATTTTCTGTCGGATATTCATGGAGAATACCGGGCGTTTTCCCATGTGCTGCGCAATGGGTCTGGTGCCGTGCGCAAGAAGATTGATGATGTATTTGGACATACCCTGAGTACTGCGGATAAGATGTCACTGGCAACGCTGATCTATTATCCCCAGAAGAAAATTGAACTTGTTAAGCAGCAGGAAGAGGATATGGAGAACTGGTACAAGATTACTTTGTACCGGCTTATTGAGGTGTGCAAGACTGTTTCCTCGAAATATACGCGATCGAAGGTGCGCAAGGCGCTACCGGAGGATTATGCATATGTGATTGAGGAGTTGATTACGGAAAAGCAGGAGGTCCTTAATAAAGAAGCGTATTATGAGGCTATTGTCAATACGATTGTGGAGCTGGGACAGACGGATCAGTTTATAGTTGCTCTTGCAGAACTGATTCAGAGGCTGGTTATCGATCACCTGCATATTTTGGGAGATATTTATGACAGAGGTCCGTCACCGGATCTGATCATGGACCGGCTGGAGAAGTACCATTCTTTTGATATGCAGTGGGGGAACCACGATATGGTCTGGATGGGGGCTGCGGCGGGACAACTGGCATGTATTGCGGCGGTGATTCGTACCAGCATCCGCTATGGCAATCTGGATCTGATTGAGGACGGGTACGGAATCAACATGGTTCCGCTGGCTACTTTTGCAATGGATGCTTATCGTGATGATCCCTGTGAACGCTTTGTTTTGAAGGATTCGACAGATGAGGAGCGTGGCAAGAAGGAAACGGAAATGAATCGCAAGATGCACAAAGCAATTGCCATCATCCGATTCAAGCTTGAGGGGCAGCTGATTCAGAAGTGGCCGGAGTTTGGAATGGAGAACAGGTGTCTGCTTCATCGAATCGATTATGACAATAAGACGGTTACGATTGACGGGGAAGTATATCCGATGCTGGATATGAATTTTCCGACGGTGGATCCGGAAAATCCATACGAACTGACACCGGAAGAGGCTGAGGTAATGAACCGGCTACAGGCTTCCTTTATCCATTGTGAAAAGCTGCAGCGCCACGTTCGTCTGATGTTGAAGCGGGGCAGCATGTATAAAATTTATAATGGAAACCTGCTTTATCACGGCTGTGTGCCGATGAATGAGGACGGCACTTTTACGAAGGTGAACATCTATGGAAAAGAATACAGCGGAAAGGCGCTGTATGACGTATTGGAGGCTTATGTGCGCAAAGCCTTTTTTTCAAGGGATAAGGAGGAGAGGGAAAAGGGGCAGGATATGATCTGGTACATCTGGACTGCACCAGATTCGCCGTTGTATGGGCGCAGCAAGATGGCGACCTTTGAACGGTATTTTCTTGCGGATAAAAAGATGCATCATGAGAGTAAGAATGCATATTATCATCTTTTGGATAAGCCGGAAACCGCAGATGAGATTCTTAAGGAATTTGGTTTGGAGGGAGACTGGGTCCATATTATCAATGGACATGTTCCGGTGGAGCGGATGGCAGGGGAAAGTCCGGTCAAGTGTAATGGGAAGCTGATTCTGATAGATGGCGGCTTCTCCAAGACTTATCGTCGTAAGACGGGAATTGCCGGGTATACGCTGACTTACAATTCCTATGGACTGACATTATCGGCCCATGAACCATTTGATTTTTCGGATACGACGGTAAAAGATGAACTTGATATTATTTCGCATCAGGAGGCGGTGGAATACCGGGATAAGAGAATTCTGGTGGGAGATACGGATTATGGAATGCGCATGATGATCCGCATTGAGGAGTTAAAGGAACTGATTCAGGCATACCAGTCAGGCGAGATCGCAGAACGGGATGAGAAACTGCTTTAGACTACAGTGATTGTGAAGGAAGAACGGAATGTACAAAGTAGAAGGGTATGAGTTTGAGACAAAAGAACAGGCAAAACTGGCGCAGAAGGAGGCAGCGAAGGTCCGCTATATTAAGGATCAGACCAGTATGGATGATCCGGATGTTGTGCTTAGACTTTATAACAAGCTGGTGATGCGAGAGGTTTTTGTGACTCCGGTGGGACGGGGGTTTCTCCGGGAATTGCAGGAATACCTGAATACGATTCCGTATATTAAGAATGAAGATATTCTGCCAATCCCTGTTTTCCAGCCACAGCCGGTGGAAATCAGAGATGCCAGAGAGGAAGAGGAAGCCAGACAGAGGGCGAGAAAGCGCAACCGTGAAAAGGCGAAAATGGTGATGAAGGCCCGGCAGCAAAAATATCGGGATTATCGAAAATTATTTCATATCAGTACATTTTTTGCTGTGGTGTTTGCGATTGGAATTATCGGAATGTTTCTGATCACTTATCTGAGTGCAGACAATGTCAATATGATCAATTACGAGAATGAAGTGATCAACAAGTATGAGACATGGCAGCAACAGCTGGATGAGCGTGAAGCAGAGCTTAATCGGCGGGAGATGGAGTTGGAGCAGCAGGAGGAGCAGACATGGGACAGATAAAGATTCTGGTTGTAGATGATGAGAGCCGGATGCGCAAGCTGGTGCGCGATTTTCTGGTGCGGAAGAATTATGAGGTACTGGAAGCCGGTGACGGCGAGGAGGCGCTGGATATTTTTTATAAGCAGAAGGATATCGCACTGCTTATTCTGGATGTGATGATGCCGAAGATGAATGGATGGGAGGTTTGTCGGGAGGTGCGGCAGACTTCTAAGGTCCCAATCATTATGCTGACGGCAAAGAGTGATGAGAGCGATGAACTGATGGGGTTTGAGCTGGGGGTGGATGAATACATTTCGAAGCCTTTTTCACCGAAAATTCTTGTGGCGCGTGTTGAGGCAATCCTGCGGCGAACCAGTCAGACCGGTGAGACGGCGGAGATGAAGTCGGTGGGGGCGATTGTTATGGATAAGACAGCCCATGAAGTGAAAATCAACGGGCAGGAGGTGGAACTGAGCTTCAAGGAATTTGAACTGCTGGAATATTTTATGGATAATCAGGGCATTGCCCTTTCCAGAGAACGAATTTTGAACAGCGTGTGGAATTATGATTACTTTGGAGATGCCAGAACCATTGACACTCATGTCAAAAAGCTTCGGAATAAACTTGGGGAATGCGGCAGTTACATCAAAACTGTCTGGGGTGTAGGGTATAAATTTGAGAGCAATGAATGAAAAGAAAATGTCGCTCACATGGCGACTGATTATAACGATGGTTGGTATTGTTGCAGGAACGGTGGTTTTATGCTGGTTTTTAAATAATACTTTCCTTGAAAAATATTACATTTACAAAAAAGAACAGGGGATTTTAAGCAGCTTCTACCGGGTGAGTCAGATATGTAACAATGAT
>JALFLB010000027.1 GCA_022775045.1 Agathobacter sp.
ATGGAGCCATGTAACGGCAGTTCTTCTCCCTCATCCGTACATGGACTTCCTACTGCCTGCAATCCGCAGGTGGTAAGAAACCCGGCAGTAAAGGAGGACAGCCAGTTACTGCCTATGCTGTCATAGTAGGCCGGTGCCACATAACCGCACGTAGACATGTAACTCATATTGATTCCTTTGTAGCGGAGTCTTGTAATATCTCCATTTCGGTCAGGGGAAATTGTAAGCTCCAGCCCCTTTCCGTTATTCACTTCAAACAGGCGCATACCATCGCCCTTTCCTCCTACCAGACGGTGTTCTTCGATTCCATAGAGTTGGGAATCATGTCCGATATATGGATTCATCCTAAACTCCCATGCCCGCACACTTGGCACCACCATAAATGAAACTGTGTAAGCCGGAAGGTATTGAGTTTGTTTATGCCGTTCTGTATACTTATAGTAACGGCAAAGATCGTGTTTATTTTGGGCCAGTAGCCCGTACCCTAAACTGATTTCAGGTACTCTCATTTGCACCACCACCTGTCCAGCCTATTATTCATGGCAAAAGGACGTATAGTAAAATGATAAAAGTCAGAGTACCATGCCGTAAATTCTTCCAGGAGGTGCCTTTATGGATAAGATTTACGACAAATGTTGTGGTATTGATGTGCACAAAAAACTTATCGTTGCCTGTTTCCGATGCGGCAGAAAGCAGGAGCTACGTGAGTTTGGTGCAACAACCAGAGAACTCCTTACATTGGCTGACTGGCTCAAGGAGGGTGGCTGCGAAATGGTCGCCATGGAGAGCACAGCCTCTTATTGGAAACCTCTGTATAACATCCTTGAATCTTCTGACCTGAACGCAATGGTGGTCAATGCCCGTCATATGAAAGCAGTTCCCGGTCGGAAAACGGATGTGAAGGATGCGGAATGGATCGCAGACCTTCTTCAGCATGGACTGCTAAAGGCCAGTTATATTCCCGACAAGGATCAGCGGGAACTGAGGGAATTAGTCCGCTATCGTAAAAGCCTTGTAGGGGAACGCACCAGAGAGTTGAATCGGCTCCAAAAGATGCTTGAAGGAGCTAACATCAAGTTATCCGGAACTGTATCAGACATCAATGGCAAAAGCGCCCGTAGTATTCTGGAATATCTCCTAACCGGAGACTCCATCGATGAGGTAAAATACGATGAGATGTATAAGCAGAAAGTGATTGCTCATAATCTCAAAGCCACCAAGGAACAGATCATTGATGATCTTAATGGTGTGATGTCTCCGCTCCAGCGCAGGATGATGAAAGAACTTCTTATCCATTTGGATGAACTAAATACTCACATCAAAAACCTGGATGACGAGATTGACAACTTTATGAAACCGGAAGAAAAGCAGGCTTCCCAGGCAATTCAGGATGTAACCGGTATAGGCAATACAAGTGCCCAGGCCATCATCTCTGTCATTGGTACAGACATGGATCGTTTTCCGACAGATAAGCACATTTCATCTTGGGCAGGGTTATGTCCCGGAGATAATGAAAGCGCCAAAAAGAGAAAATCCGGGAAGACCAGAAAAGGTAACTCCCTGTTGCGCACAACATTAATCACCTGTGCACATGCAGCAGTAAAAAATAAGAAGTCCTACTTCCATGCGCAGTTCATGAGGATCAGTGCTCACCGTGGGCCAAAGCGTGCCTATGTAGCCGTTGCCCATTCCATGCTCATAGCAATATATCACATTCTCAAGGATGGTGTCGTTTTCAAGGATCTGGGAGCTGATTATTACAATCAGTTCAATAAGGAACGTAAAATAGCTGCATACCTCAAGAAGTTAAAAGCGCTTGGCTGGGAGGCTCCAGTAGTTGCCGCATAAGCCTGTCGGTTAAGTTCAAAATCAACCTTTTTGCACTAGATAGGGGTAGTTTGCGCTTTTTTGGCTATTCTGAAGGTTTTGTTTCATAGTAAGATAAAAAAGCTTTCCGGCAATTCAGTTCAAAATAACTTTCTCGCCGGTTGTTCCAAAATAACAGCATCCCTGATAGAGGTCATTTTCATATAATCTTACAAGAATCGTCCGCATCCGCAAATCGAGCCGGTGGTAGACGACGGAGCTTATCCAGGGAAGACCGAGGATATACTCTCTTTGATTTTCCTCCAGAACCTTGAGAGAGTCTGAGAATCCTGCAGGATCTTTCAAAAGCCGCAGACCGAAATCGCAGGATGCATAGGCATCTTCAGAATTTGCAGCATATTTTGCGGAAAGTAAGTCGGAAAGTGGACCATGTGTATCGGGATCATAAGTATAGGTAGTCCAATGAATCTCCGGCAGCGTAGTTTCACTGACAATAACCTGACGGAAGCTGGTTCTTCCGTAGCTGTCCCTATCCTGAATGTAGGAGATTTTTTTGTGAATGCCTGCATTTCCGGGCTCTTCCAGAAAAAGTATGCGGTTGTCCAGCATCGATTCCCATACGATTCGCTGAATCCGTTCATAAGGTGTGGGAAAATTAAGCTTTTTGGATATCTGGGGGACGGTATATCCGTGCCCGGCCAGATGGCGGATGGCACCGTCGCTTGCTACTTCAAATGTAAAATTGGATAGTGCTTTTTGAAAATAATTTTCTTTGGACATAGACAGCCCCCTGATTCTTAAATAGACTGTATGATGAATTCAT
>JALFLB010000037.1 GCA_022775045.1 Agathobacter sp.
TTTATAAAAACAGCTCCCCAAACCATAAATATATCTCAGGCAACAGGATTTGGGATGATACACTTTTTTGAAATTATTTTATGCGACTGCTCCTGCGTTCCATTGTCTTGGATAATAGCGCTCATTTATAATATTGACAAAAACGATCCAAAATCGTTGCAGGAGTTAACTCGCATAAAAAATTGAGAAAAAGTCGGTATCATTCCGAATCCGTCATTTTTATAATAATTAATGGTTTGGAGAGCGTCACTTTGTCATAAATTCAAATCAACAAACCCGAATTTACATAAGTTTGCGGAACAAGTTCTTGAGGTCTTCTACGCTTGCATCCTTCGGGTTACCAGGTGCACAGGCATCTGCATGAGCAGACTCAGCCAAGAAATCAAGATCCTCTTCTTTAAGTGCCTCAAGCTTTGTTGGAATTCCAACATCGATAGAAAGCTTCTGAACCGCATCAATTGCAGCCTTACGATACTCTTCAACAGACATATCATCAACGCCTTTTACGCCCATCGCACGAGCGATCTCACGATACTTCTCTCCTGTGCTGTCAGCGTTGTACTCCATAACGATTGGAAGCATCATTGCACATGCAACACCGTGTGGTGTGTCATAGACAGCACCGAGTGTATGTGCCATAGAATGAGCGATTCCAAGTCCGACATTGGAGAATCCCATTCCTGCGATATACTGGCCCAAAGCCATACCTTCGCGTCCTTCCTTCTCGTTTGCAACAGCACCTCTGAGGGACTTGGAAATGATCTCGATTGCTTTCAGGTGGAACATATCGGTCATCTCCCAGGCTGCCTTTGTTGTGTATCCCTCGATTGCATGTGTCAAGGCATCCATACCTGTGGAAGCAGTCAGACCCTTTGGCATGGAAGACATCATATCCGGATCAACAACAGCGATTACCGGCATATCATGTGGGTCAACGCATACGAATTTTCTCTTTTTCTCAACATCTGTGATAACGTAATTAATGGTTACCTCAGCAGCAGTTCCGGCAGTGGTAGGTACTGCGATGATCGGAACACAAGGCTTCTTGGTTGGAGCAACACCCTCAAGACTTCTTACATCCTCGAACTCAGGGTTTGCGATAATGATACCGATTGCCTTGGAAGTATCCATAGAAGATCCACCACCGATTGCAATAATGTAATCAGCACCTGCATCCTTGAATGCCTGTACGCCATGCTGTACATTCTGAATGGTTGGGTTTGCTTTAATATCAGAATAAATCTCATATGCAAGTCCGTTCTCGTCAAGGATATCGGTTACCTTCTTGGTTACTCCGAATTTGATCAGATCCGGGTCAGAGCAGACAAATGCCTTCTTGAAAGCACGTGCCTTCGCCTCTGTTGCGATCTCCTGGATAGCCCCTGCACCATGATAAGATGTTTCATTTAACATAATTCTGTTTGCCATAATAAAATCTCTCCTTTTCCTTTTGTTTGATACCTTCATTGTAACAACCGCAGCGCTTAAGTGTAAGTTACAAAACTGTTAAAGTGTAACAATTCCGGCAAATAATAGAAAGTATTTTTGTGTGGTTATAACAACCGAATCTGGATTTGCCATTCGCTATAATAGGCTCGCAAACATGCAAGAAAAATAATTATCATAAAGGAGATTTTATCAATGGATCATAAAATGTTTTGCTTTCAATGTGAACAGACCGCCGGCTGCAGTGGCTGCATGGGAAATGCAGGAGTATGTGGAAAAACCGCTGCGACCGCAGGATTGCAGGATGAACTGACCGGTGCACTCATCGGACTCGCCCGGGCATGTGAGAACAATGCCAAAACAGACGCAACCGACCGCATCATCATCGAGGGATTATTTTCAACTATCACCAACGTTAATTTCAACGATGAAACACTGCGTGCGATGATCGACCGCATCCACGAAGAGAAATCCCGCATTGTCCCTGGATGCGCTGCCTGTGCCTCCCCTTGCGGCAACACAAATGACTATGACATGAAGCAGATCTGGGAAGCTGACGAAGACATCCGCTCCTTAAAGTCGCTCATTCTCTTCGGAATCCGCGGTATGTCGGCATACGCTTATCACGCGTTAATGCTTGGTTACCGTGATGAGACCGTGAATGCCTTTTTCTATAAGGCCTTATCTGTGATCAGCTACGATTATGGGATGGATGAACTTCTTCCAATCGTGCTTGAAGTCGGCGAAGTCAACTTCCGCTGCATGGAACTTCTCGACACTGCCAATACGACCGCATATGGCACTCCGGTTCCGACCCGCGTGTCTCTCACTGTCGAGAAGGGGCCTTTCATCGTTGTCAGCGGTCATGACTTCAAGGACCTTGAGCTTCTTCTGAAACAGACCGAAGGAAAAGGCATCAATATCTATACCCACGGAGAGATGCTTCCGGCGCACGCTTATCCAGAACTGAAAAAATATGCACATCTCAAGGGAAATTTCGGTACCGCGTGGCAGAATCAGCAGAAGGAATTTGACGGAGTTCCGGGAGTATTTCTCTTTACCACCAATTGTCTGATGCCAGTGAAACCTGGCTACGCAGACCGTGTGTTTACCACAGAAGTGGTCTCTTTCCCGAATGTCATCCACATCGATGAAGAGAAGGATTTCACACCTGTGATTGAAAAAGCACTAAGTCTCGGCGGATATAAGGAAGCTCAATACCGTACCGGTATCAACGGCGGTTCCTTCGTGACAACCGGCTTCGGTCACGGTACTGTGCTCGGTGTCGCCGATCAGGTGATCGATGCGGTAAAATCCGGTGCCATCCGTCATTTCTTCCTTGTCGGCGGATGCGATGGTGCACGCCCGGGAAGAAATTATTACACCGAGTTTGTCAAGCAGACACCGAAGGATTCTGTGATTCTTACACTTGCCTGCGGCAAATATCGTTTCAACGATCTGGATCTTGGAGAGATTGGCGGACTGCCAAGAATGATGGATATGGGACAATGCAATGACGCTTTTTCCGCAATCAAAGTTGCGGTAGCACTTGCTGAAGCATTCGAGTGTGATGTGAATGAACTTCCGCTCTCTATGATTCTATCCTGGTACGAGCAGAAAGCGGTATGTATTCTTCTGACACTGCTGCACCTTGGCATCAAGAATATCTACCTCGGTCCAACACTGCCAGCGTTCATTTCTCCGAATGTGCTGCAGTATCTTGTGGATAACTATAATATTTCTCCAATCAGCACACCGGAGAAGGATCTTAAGAAAATTCTTGGATAAAACGAATTTTCGGAATTCTGTCGCAATTGGATCAATATCGTTCCTGAAATGAAGAATCAGCCAGCAACGGAATCGACCTTGCATCCAGCTTTTCAATCCAGATGTAAGTGCGGTTCTGCAGAAAAATGATCAGCTGATCGATAAGCGGTTCCTCTCCCTGCACTTCCATCTCGACGGTTCCGTTAGGGAGATTTTTCACCCATCCGGTCAGTCCAAGCTGATTGGCTTTATTGACAGCGTAATAACGGAAACCAACGCCCTGTACGCGTCCATAAAATACAATGTGTTTTCGAATTTTTGTCTGCATTGCTGCATTTCTCCTAACTTTCAATCTATTTTGTACTACAAATCCGGATCAAACCAATGATCCGGATTTATTTGTGCCATTTTATTTATAACGATAACAATATAAATTTAATCTCTGCAAAAAATTCCCGCAGCATATTATTGGCAAGATAAAGCTTCATCGATCCTGCGGAAATGCCACACGCATCATTTACTCCCTGTTTATGCGCAATCTGGAGCGCACGAAACATATGAAAATCATTGGTCACGATTCCGACAGAAGCGCCCTCACGCACATACTTCATGCTATTTCTGATATTCTCTTCGGTTGTCATAGACTCCGTTTCCTGCACAAGACGAAGCTCCGAAATCCCCTGCCGGATCATATAATCCGCCATCCCCTGTGCCTCCGGGAATGGTTCATTCGCGCCCTCTCCACCGGAGAGGATACAATAAGTATCCGGATTTTCCTCCAGATATTCAATCGCACGATCCAGACGATACTTTAACACTGGACTCGGTCCTTCCTTGTACACCTGTGCGCCAAGAACGATAATATAGTCCAATCCACCTTCTCCGCGATCCTCCATATGACTGATCACACAGCCTTCCACAATAACAAAAGCTGCAAGTCCAAGCACCACGATACCTGTAAGCGTTCTTCTGACCCAGACCGGAGCCTTCTTCCATAAGCGGATATGCAGCGATATCCCAAATAAAACCAACATAACCGCCAATGCAAACCACACGAGAAAGAAAGAGGTTCCGGATCCGGCTGCCCGCACAAAAATTCCATATCCGGCAGACAATGCTGCCAGTATATACATAATCAACTCAGAAATTCTCATCCTTAACCTTCCATCCAATACTGCATCAACTCATATCTCAGCCTGCTTCCCTCCATAATCTCTGGTGGAAGCAACGCGCGCGCAACCAGTTTCAAATCATCTGTCTCAATGTCCGTTCGCTTCAGGTTCGCATAATCGCCATCAATGCTGACAACCTCATAATACCATGTTTCCATTCTTTTCTCCTTACACCTGTTCCGCAGCCATCTCCTCGTTAATTGTATCTTCGGTCGCTGCCATTGCTGCAAGTGTCATGGTAAGCAGCTTCTCTTGTAATGTGTTCCATTTTGTTCGCTCCTTTGTCTATCATCTCGCTCCGCCTGTCGACTCTATCTTGCGCAAATATGTTTGAATTTCTAGTTCACGGGCGCGTCCTGCGGCCACTGGCTTCCCTCATCCAGACCGCGCTCCACAAGCCACGCATCTTCGACCGGCACATACCGTTCCTCGCCAGTTTCATTCACAAGCGTTACGGACACGTGCGGACTTTCGCCCGGCGCCAGCTCCTCACAACCGTAATCTCCATCAAAAATCTGTTTGATTTTCCACATATTTTTCTCCTCGTATTTACATTGGACAGCGGCTGCGCCCCGGCATATCCTCGCCCTTCACATAACGTGCATTAAATTCCATATTGATCTCACGAAGTTCTTTCTTACCTTCAATGTAATCCTGATACATCTCCGCAAGTCCCGACATGCATCCGTCACAGGTTGCCTCAATATTGCCAAGTGACTCTGCCACAATCTGCTCACGCTCCGCGCGCGTCGTATCCTTAATCAGATATCCTGCCATCTTATGCCTCCTTCTATTTACACGCAAAACCGTCCCACAAACATTTTTACTTTGTGGAACGAATGCCTCTTCGTTTTCCATATTCATTTTAATATAAATGCACGCTTTTTTCCACCAGTTTATCCCCTTCATACACAAGTCTGAGTGTGAAAAAGCGTTCTTCATCTTCCAACAGAAGTTTTAAGAAGATGGCATCGCCCTCCCACGTTGGAAGCTTCGGCACCTCTTCCTTCGGAACCCACACAAGATCACCCTCGTTGCAGGTAATCAATTCTCCGGTAAAACCGTCTGCCGTAAACAGGCACATCATCTCCGGCTCCTGCTGATCACTGACAAATGTGATCAACGCACGAAACCGGTATGACGTCAGCGTCAGCCCGGTTTCCTCCTTTACCTCGCGGAGCAGACATTCTTCCGGTCCTTCTGTCCCTTCTGCGTGTCCGCCCACACCGATCCACTTATTCTCATTGATATCGTGCTTCTTTTTCGTTCTGTGAAGCATCAGATATTTTCCATCCTGTTCAATATAGCATAATGTTGTAATCTGCATCTTTTTCCATCCGCTTTCTTTATCCATTTCTATTATGTATATCGGAAAAAGCGATTCAAACTTAATCTTATGGCAGAAGCAGCGTCACACCAAACTTAAAAAGCGCAATTCCTACCGGAATCAAAATGATCGTGCAACAAAATATGATTGCCAGCGCCAGTACCAAACAAGCGATTGGAAGCTTAATGCAAAGCCAGAATAGTGCGGCAAGCAGTGCCCCCGTCAGTTTAAATCCGATTCCCAATACCATTGTTAACACAGCTAAAATTAATAATAAACAAATCATCATGTTTTCGCCCTCTCTTGTATATCCAATTGATTTTGCAGAATGTAATTGTTCCTGCTATGGATATAGTTTATAATCATTTTATGCGAGAAAACATCTTAACATTTGCGGATTAAGAACCTCTAATCCGCTTCTTGCTGCGAATTATATTTTACACGAAGGAGTTTATGATGGGAAGAAAATCCACCAAAGAAAATAAAAATGTTTATCAGACGAGCCGGGAATCCCTTGGATTGACGCGCGAAGCAGCTGCAGAAAAGCTTGAATTTCTCTCGGCCGACCGCATCGAAAAAATCGAAAGCGAGAAGTCTCTTCCTCACCCGGATGAAATCCTTGCGATGGCTGACTGCTATAAGAATCCTTCACTCTGCAACTATTATTGTTCGCACGAATGCCCGATCGGACAGGAATATGTGCCGGAAGTGCAGATGAAAGATCTCTCCCAGATTACGCTCGAAATGCTGGCATCCTTAAATACCTTAAACCGCGACAAGGATCGCCTGATTGAAATTACCGTCGATGGACAGATCTCTGCCGATGAGCTTGATGACTTTCACAAGATTCAGGCACAGCTTAGTCAGATTTCGCAGGCAATCGACTCTCTGCAGCTTTGGGTGCAGAAAGCAATCATGGACGGAACAATGTCAGAAGATTATCTTGCAGAAGGTGTAACTTATGTCTAGTGAACTACCCATTGTCTTAAGCCAATGGGTAGTTCACAATGATTCTTCCACTAAAAATGGTCATTGATCATTATATTTCAATAAAAACAAAGAACCCCTCCGAAATCGTTAAGTCCTCGGAGGGGTTCGTACATTTTTATACTCTGTTTTTAGCGATTAGCAAACACCCTGAGCAAGCATGGCATCTACTACCTTCTCAAATCCGGCAATATTAGCACCAGCTACATAGTCTGTCTTTCCACCAACGGTTGCATCGTATCTCTTAGCAGCATCGCTGATGTTTGCGTAGATCGTCTCCATGATTCCCTTGAGCTTTCCATCAACTTCTTCAAATGTCCAAGAAAGTCTCTCAGAGTTCTGGCTCATCTCAAGTGCAGATGTAGCAACACCACCGGCATTGGCAGCCTTACCACCTACGAAGAGAACTCCATTCTCCTGTAAGTACTTTGTAGCCTCAAGAGTTGTAGGCATGTTAGCACCCTCTGTTACAGATGTAACACCGTTAGCTACGAGCATCTTAGCATCTTCGATGTCTAACTCGTTCTGTGTAGCACATGGAAGAGCAAGATCTACCTTGTACTGCCATACACCGTGCTCACCGTTCTGCTTAGCATGGTACTCAGCCGTTGACTTAGCAGCTGCATACTCTGTAAGACGTGCGCGCTTCACTTCCTTCACTTCCTTGAGGAGTGCTACATCGATTCCGTTTGGATCATAGATCCATCCTGTAGAATCAGAACATGTTACAACCTTAACACCTAACTCCTGTGCCTTCTCGATTGCGTAGATAGCAACGTTACCAGATCCGGAAACTGCTGCTGTCTTTCCCTCAAGGCTCATACCATGATCTTTCCATAATGCGTTAGTAAGATATAACAGACCGTATCCTGTAGCCTGTGTACGAGCAAGTGATCCGCCGTATGAAAGACCCTTACCTGTAAGTACACCTTCGAAAGATCCACGGATTCTCTTGTACTGTCCGAACATGAAACCGATCTCTCTTGCACCTGTTCCGATATCTCCGGCTGGTACGTCTACGTCTGCTCCGATATATTTAGAAAGCTCTGTCATGAAGCTCTGGCAGAATGCCATAATCTCTCTGTCAGATTTACCCTTAGGATCGAAGTCAGAACCACCTTTACCACCACCGATTGGAAGTGTTGTAAGAGAGTTCTTGAAGATCTGCTCGAAACCTAAGAACTTAATAATACCTAAATTAACAGAAGGATGGAGTCTTAAACCTCCCTTGTATGGTCCAATTGCACTATTGAACTGTACACGGTAACCTGTGTTAACCTGAACCTGTCCTTTGTCATCTACCCAAGGAACTCTGAATTTAATCTGTCTTTCAGGATTAACTAATCTTTCAAGTAAAGCATCCTTTCTGAATTTCTCCTCATTAGCCTCAACAACGACTCTTAATGATTCTAATACTTCCTTAACTGCCTGATGGAATTCAGGCTCTGCAGGATTCTGTTTTACAACCTGCTCAATTACCTCGTCAACATATGACATAGTGGTTTCCTCCTTCACACATATTATACAATATAAATTTTTCTATAAAGTAAAAAATACCTCAGGGTACTACAAATAAACGAGTTATGTAGCCGCCTTTGGTATCAACCTCGAAATTAATTATATTACTTTATTATACTAAAGTCAATATATTTTATAAAAATTTTCAGCGGCAGGTATTTTATCACTATATTTCTATATCAAGCTCCACAGGGCAGTGATCAGACCCCATAATCTCTGTATGAATTTTTGCATCTACGAGATTATCCTTAAGTGACTCTGATGTAA
>JALFLB010000035.1 GCA_022775045.1 Agathobacter sp.
TCTGCCACATTCATCAGGTTCTGATACGCGATTCGATAAATCATATCTGAAAATTCATCCACGATCACGGTATAGTCCTCTTCGCTTTGTACCTGTACCACCTTTCGACCTCCTTTCACTTTATACACGTTGGAAAATGCAGATTTTGTGCATTCGGTTAAAAAAATCCTCAATACAGCTAATGCACTGCCTGACATTTTCCCGAACAAAGCCCTCATTCCATACCACATAAACATACCGCTTTATGGGTAAATCCGAAACCGGGCACAGATCAAATTCTCCATTGGAAAAAGCTTTGCCCCAGGTTTTCTCCGGCACGAAGGCAAGGCCTAATTTCTCCACCAGAAGGCGGCGCAAAAGATCTGGATTATCCAACCGGATCAGAACATTCGGAACAAAGGATTTCTTCTCACAGGCCATCTGTATCATTTGCTCCAGCGACCATGACGGATTCAAACTGATAAAGCTCTCTTCCAATAACAGGGATGCACACCGCATATTGATGCTGATTTGCCTGTTACATCGGTTATTTGTTTCGGCGATCTCCTCCAAGGCATTTTCGTACAAGCGCTTCATGTGCCGTACGCACTCCAGAAAAATATGTCCATTTTTATTTAAAGAAATATGTTTTCCATTCCGGTCAAAAAGAGGGTAACAAATTTCTCCTTCCAGCTTTTTTATGGTCTGACTTAAGGATGGCTGTGAGATGCATATGATTTCTGCGGATTTGGAAATATTGAGGGTCTCCGCCACAGATAAAAAGTAGTCCAATTGCAGCTTTTCCAACCTGCACATAATAGGTAATTCCATCGGGCCTTGAAACCGGTATCAGTTTTCCCATATTCCAGTCCCCTTTGGTGTAATGCTCCCCTGAAATCAGCTGCATCCACGTCTTCCCGGTCTGCGCGTACGTGATGACATTGCATGCAAGAAACACAAGCGCCAATGAAGCAGCAACCGCAACCCATTTTTTTGCATTCCCGTTTCGCTTTTCTTTCTTCATACCCCTAATCCTTTCCTCCAATTCCGAAGATGCATGAATCTAATCGAAGGTATGCTTCATATACTCTCTATTCTTCATATTCCCACGCCTCCCTGAGCTGCTCCTTTAATTTCTCCCGTCCCCGCTTTAATCTTGTTTTGACTGCCGTCTCGGACCGCCGGAAGATACCGGCCAGCTCCCTGACACTGTAATTCTCGTAATAGAACAGATAGATGATCTGCCTCGTCCTCCAGATACGTGACCTTTCTCTTCCAGGGCTTTCTCCAAAAGCTGTTGCATTCATTTACCGCCACCCGGTAAATATCATCCAGAAATAATTCGGTGAGACGGTGAAACTCTTCCCTGGTCATATCCTAAGCATCTCCATATCAATATCGTTACTGTAAAAGGTCTTTCACTAATTATACGCATGAAAACACAAAAAGGTTGCAAAAAAGGCGGGAATTTCTTCCCGCCTGCATACTGTCAAAGTCTCCCCTCTGGCAATTATACGATTACAACCTTACAATGCTTTTTATAACAGGCAATTCCATACTTCACAATTGTTGTCATCCCATCACTTTTCAGGGCTGACGCATATTGTTTATCCTCTATCTGTTTCAAAGCCTCCGCACAGGCAGCATCTAACTGCCCCTCTTGTGCATATTTCAGTTCGATAACCACGCCCGTCCGGCTCTCCGGAACTTCCACAAGAATGTCACTGTATCCTTCTCCGGACTCTGCATTCGACTTCACTAGCCAGTTTTCTTTATGGCTTAACAATCCAAGCAGGATTCCATGGTAGAAATTTTCCTGCTTCTCTTTTGCCACAGCCGTATCTCTGACGCTGATTGTATTCCACAGATAATCATTCAAAAGGTTTTCTACCTTTTCAGCATCTTTTGAAGGAAAAGCCTCACATAGCTGATCAAGTTTCGGTGAATCCGAAACGGCAATATCGTTGAACCATTCCCTGATCTGCGTTACAAACAGCTCTCTGATTTCCAGATTTGGAATTACCAGACGGTATTTTTTCCCGCCTTCTCTTCCCCGGTGTGTCAGATATCCTGTAGTAAAAAGGACGCTCCAGAGATGATCAATTGTCTTGTCCAGCTCATTGTAGGTCAGTTCCTGTTTGATGTCCTTAACAATCGTTTCGCCGGCAATCAGCCTTTCGATCTCATCTTTCGTCTGTTTATTTGCTTTGTCAATAAAGCGCCTGACAATACTGTTACTGCTGGTATTTGACCAGTAATCCTCCGGTAACGCATCAGAATCTGCACACAAACTGTCACAATAGCTGACCACATCCCATGGACAATACACGGAAACATTTCCGAACTGATACCCGTCATACCACTCTTTTACTGCCTCATAATGCTCCGACAGATCATAATATTTAAGCATTTCCCTGACTTCATCGTCGGTAAAACCAAAGTACTCATCGAATCGTACATCCGCTATGGACAGCACTTTCATATTATTAAGACCGGTGAAGATACTCTCTTTGGAAACCCGCAGACATCCTGTCAACACAGCAAAGTACAGATTCGGATTCGTTTTTAATGCATTTCCAAACATACTGCGGATCAGGGACACCATTTCATCATAATAACCATGCTGAAAAGCCTTATCCAGAGGAACATCATACTCATCTATCAGCAGGATCACCGGCTTCCCATAATGCTTTGCCAATAAAGCGGAAAGATTTTGAAGGCTTGTGGGCATCATATCGTCCGACATGGTAAAAATACCTTTTCTTACTTCTGCAAATCCCCGGTACATTTCTTTTTCATCATGAGACAATTTCACACTGTCCGATAGGAAAGAGAAACGCAGCGCCTCGTTCCCGATCACACTCTTTAATGCCGTACAAGCCGTCTCAAATGTTAATCCATCCACACTTTTCAAACTTATGGAAATCACCGGGAACTGTCCCATATATTTCTCGCACAAGTCGGTTTCCTGTGATATCTTTAATCCGTCAAAAAGTGTCTTATCGCATCCAATTTCCAAAAATGCCTTCAGCATACTCATGTTCAGGGATTTTCCAAAACGGCGTGGGCGGGTAAACAGATTTACTTCACCCCAATTACGTAGGAAATCTGCAATCAATCCCGTTTTATCTACATAGTAAAAATCCTGCCTGATTAATTTCTCGAATATATCCACTCCGATCGGCAGTTTCTTTTTGCCCATCATACACCACACGCTCCCTTCCGAAGCTGATCTCGCAGATGAATTTTCCCCATCCTGCGTATTTATGATTTTATCATCGTCCTGCCCTGATAGCAAGTTGATTTCCTACTATCAATTCACCCAATGAGGACCTTTTTCCCATAATAGCGAGCCAGACAGCAACTCCCCCTCCACCAAAAAACGGTTCTTTTCCCTGATTTTCTCAAAACTTTGTATTCCGATTCCAACTGTTCTTGCCATAGCTGTATGCATCCTTTCCTTTTGTTGCCGATAATTTATTATTTTTTCATTTGATTCAGCCTCTCCAGCATCACAAATGCCACAATTGCAAAAACAGCCAGATAATACGGATACCATCCGATGGAAATATGCTCTGCAATCAATCCGAAAACCGGCGGCATAAATGTGGTGCCCACATAGGCGCTGGCCATCTGAATACCGATGATTGCCTGAGAATTCTCTTTGCCGAAATTGTCCGGGGTGGCATGAATAATAGACGGATAGACCGGCGCGGCGCCGATTCCTATAATCACAAGTCCCACCAGGGCAGTCACACTGGTTGGCACCGGAAGGGCGATCAGCACAATCCCTGCCAGTGCCGTGCTAAGACCAATGCGAATCATTCCATGATCGCCAATCCGGTCCGCAACAAAACCGCTGACAAATCGCCCAGCCGTAATTCCCAGAAATAGAAGGGATGAAAAGGTCGCAGCGGTCTGGCTGTCCAACCCTCTGTACTCAACCAGATAAGAACCCGCCCACAATCCGCAGGTGGACTCAAACGCACAGTAACCGAAAAAAGCAAATAAGACAAAGGGAACTCCCTTGATTTTCCAGGCATCCCGCAGTCTCAGGCTGATTTCCGGATGACGGCATTCTCCTGCTCCGCTGTTGCCTACCCCCTCTCGTCCGTCTTCTGCACCACGG
The DNA here is from genome assembly GCA_022775045.1 of Agathobacter sp. Lineage (GTDB taxonomy): Bacteria > Bacillota > Clostridia > Lachnospirales > Lachnospiraceae > Roseburia. The sequence continues at coordinate 4,109 of JALFLB010000035.1, forward strand.
CCACCTGCTTCATCAGAACTCCGTTCCTTCCAGAGCGGCAGCGAACAAAACAAAATAGCGGTTATCACTATCTGTATTGCCGAGACAATCCCGTATCCACTCCGCCATCCGTTCCCGTTTCCGATAGCATAGCCCATAATATAGGGACTAATGGATGCTCCGACGCCCCAAAAGCAGTGCAGCCAGCTCATGTGCCGGGAATTGTAATGCAGGGCAACATAGTTGTTTAAGGCCGCATCAATTGCCCCCGCTCCAAGTCCATAGGGAATTGCCAGCAGGAACAGCATCACCACCGAATGAGAAACCGAAAACCCAAACATCGCCGCAGCGGTTAGAAGCACACTGGCCGCCGTCAACCGTCCGGTTCCCAATTTTTTTGTCATTTTATCCGAAAACAGGCTGGAGACAATGGTCCCCGCCGCAATGGTCATGGAAATCATTCCAACGCAGGAAATCGGAGCATTCAAATCCCGGTACATCACCGGCCAAGCGGATCCCAGAAGGGAATCCGGCAGTCCTAAACTGATAAATGCAAGATAAATAATTGCCAATAATAAAGAACCCATCGTTTACCTCTTAATTCTGTCCTGAATCGTTATTCCACCAGACTGGTGATCCACACCCCTTTTTTCACCAGGATATATCCCACCGTTACTTTTATGAGATCCAGCGCCTGCACAATGGCATAAATTCCGAGGATTGGAATAGTGGTAAAATTACACAGCACAAAGGCAGCCGGTACGCTGACCACCCAGGTATAAAAACTGTCGAACACGAAGGTGATGACTGTTTTTCCTCCGGAACGCAGGGTGAAATACAGCGCATTTAACAAGGCCTGCACCGGGAAAAAGGAGGCAGTGATCATAATGAAAAACTGACCGTACCGCCTCACCTCCTGGCTGGTGTCGTATGCCTGGGGAAACACCCCGGAAATTGCGAGGAGCACAAGGGCAACCCCTGCACTGACGGCCCCCGAAAACCACATCAGCCGGATGGAATCTTTCTTAGCTTCGTCGAACTGTCTGGCTCCCAACATCTGTCCGATAACAATGCCCACCGCATTTCCCAAAGCTACAAAAACCACATTCAGCATATTGCAGATGGCATTGGAGATATTCAGCCCGGCCACTACATTTAATCCCCGGATGGAATAGCACTGGGTCAGTACGGCGATTCCACCGGACCACAAAAATTCGTTGATAAAAATCGGGAATCCCTTTCGAAGAGCCGGCTTTAACACCGCAAGGGGCACCCGCATGGTATGGTATACATTCTGCAAAAATTTATGCTTCGCTGTATTTTTATGGGCCAGCACAACAATGACCGCCAATTCCACGAAACGGGAAAGGACAGTTGCAACTGCTGCACCTTTTACTCCGAGTCTCGGCAGTCCGCACTTTCCGAAAATCAGCAGGTAGTTTAACAGCACATCTGTCACCACTGCACAGATGCCTGCAACCAAAGGCTTGACACTCTCGTCCGTCTCCCTCAGGCTGGAGGAATACACCTGTGTGATACCAAAAGGCAGAAGTCCCGCCAGCATGATCAGCATATATTCCCTGCCCAGTGTCAGCGTGAGGCCGGCATCAATTCCGTTTCCTTCGCCTCTCAGGTAAAGGGAAATCAGCGCGTTTCCCCCAAACAGGAAGACCAGCGCTCCCAGAGCCACACAAAAAAGGCTGATCCACCATTTCAGACGGAAAATGTTCCTTACCCCCTCGGTGTCACCACGTCCATAATACTGGGCTCCAAATATTCCGGGTCCTGAGAGTCCTCCAAACACCGCCAGATTAAACACAAAAAACAGCTGCCCTGCAATAGCGACCGCTGTCATGCTCTCGGTCCCCAGGCTTCCCACCATCAGGTTGTCCACCAGTCCGACCGCATTTGTTATTCCGTTTTGTATCATCATGGGCACTGCCAGTAGCAGTGCCCGTTTGTAAATTCTGGTATTTCTTTGATTCATAATTCTCATTGTCTTCCTATTCAGAACCCTATTTTTATTTCATTGATTCTGAATAGCTGCTCCTTGATATCAGATTTTCGGCAGTCCGTCGAATCCCACCTGCAGATCTGCATCGGTCGGGATGTAATCGCTCATCTCGCCATTGTGGAACTTCTCGTATGCAACCATATCGAAGTAGCCGGTTCCTGTCAGTCCGAAGAGAATGGTCTTCTCCTCTCCGGTCTCCTTGCACTTTAATGCCTCATCGATGGCAACGCGGATCGCATGGCTGCTCTCCGGTGCCGGAAGGATTCCCTCCACCCTTGCAAACTGCTCTGCCGCAGCAAAGACGGAAGTCTGCTCTACGGAACGTGCCTCCATGTATCCATCATCGTACAACTGGGAAAGAATAGAGCTCATACCGTGGTAGCGAAGTCCTCCTGCATGGTTTGCAGATGGAATAAATCCACTTCCCAATGTATACATCTTAGCCAGCGGACAAACCATTCCGGTGTCGCAGAAGTCGTATGCATAACGGCCTCTGGTCATACTCGGGCAGGATGCCGGCTCAACAGCGATAAAGTGATAATCTGCCTCGCCGCGAAGCTTCTCTCCCATAAACGGGGAAATCAGTCCGCCCAGGTTGGAACCGCCTCCGGCACATCCGATGATGATATCCGGCTTGATTCCGTATTTATCCATGGCAATCTTTGTCTCCACACCGATGATAGACTGATGAAGCAGTACCTGATTCAGTACACTTCCCAGGACATAACGGTATCCGTCCGTATGTGTAGCAACTTCAACGGCCTCGGAAATGGCACAGCCAAGACTTCCCGTTGTTCCAGGATGCTCCGCTAAAATCTTCTTTCCGACCTCCGTTGTCTCAGACGGCGAAGGGGTTACACTGGCACCGTAGGTACGCATCACTTCGCGGCGGAACGGCTTCTGCTCATAAGAACATTTTACCATGAAGACCTTGCAGTCCAGATCAAAGTAGGAGCACGCCATGGAAAGGGCGGTACCCCACTGACCGGCACCGGTCTCCGTGGTAACACCTTTCAGACCCTGTTTCTTTGCATAATAAGCCTGCGCAATGGCAGAGTTCAGCTTGTGGCTTCCGCTGGTGTTATTTCCCTCGAATTTATAATAAATCTTTGCCGGTGTACCCAGCTTTTTCTCCAGACAGTACGCACGCACCAATGGTGCCGGACGGTACATCTTATAGAATTCCTGGATCTCCTCCGGAATCGGGATCAGGCGGTTGTCATTGTCCAGCTCCTGCTTTACCAGTTCCTTACAGAATACCTGCTCCAGCTCCTCCGCCTTCATCGGCTCATGAGTTGCCGGATTCAATAGAGGTGCCGGCTTATTCTTCATATCCGCCCGAACATTGTACCAGTCTTTTGGCATCTCACTCTCAGACAGATAAATCTTGTACGGTATTTTCTCACTCATGTATATCTCTTCTCCTTTTCATAGAAATTGAGCATTTTCTCACTATACCTTAGTATAGCGGTAAAATGCCCATATGTCCAGTTATTGTTCTTCCGGATATAACAGATCGAATATCGTACTATTATAGCAGGGATCCTCATAAAGCTGAAGAAGATCATCATCCAGTTTTCGAGCCTCTTCATCCTCAACAAACTCCCCACTTTTCTCATCGAACACCATAAAATTTTTCATCACGCAATAATGCTGAATTCCATCTGATGTCATATCAAACTGTAACGTCACACTCTCGCCGGATTCTAACTCTCCATCAAAAAACAATGTCCAGCCATAAATCTGTTTTACAGAAGATTTGTAGGAACAGGTTTTTATTCGTTTTCCTGCCCTCTGCACTTCATTCATCGACTCGATAAATGCATCATGGCATATCTGGTCATACCAGCCAAATCCGTTGTTTTTGATCTGGTTAATTCCCTCCTTCACGCTATCTTCTATGCCCTCTTCATCATACTGTTCCATTAAATCATCATAGTCCTGTTCAATGGTAAAATAGCTGTAAGCCTTTTCATAATTGCCCTCCGCAATCGCATTTCCAAAGGACCGGGCCATGTATATCTCCTTCAGATTCGCATACGTTACTCCATCTCCCGCGATAAAATTTTTCAAGGGAATTACCACGAAAAAGACTGCGACTACCAATGCTAACGCAATAAATCCCGCCACCTTCCCCCGTTTGATTTGTCTCACACCGCGCTGGATTGAAACAACCTCCGGCTCCTTTTCTTCCTCCCGGACCGGAACCGGCTCCTCATACCGGCTGACCAACTTTTGACACTCCGTGCAGGTCTTCAGGTGCTCCTCTACCAGATTTTTCGAATCCTCACTGCAGCATCCGTCCTCATATAACGGGAGAATATCCTGGATCACCTGGCAGGATATTTCTTTATTTTTCATTTATACTTCTCCATCCTTTCCATAAGCATCGTTTTCCCTCTAAAATACGTCATCTTCGCCCAGCTTTCCGACTTATGAAACTCTGCTGCAATTTCGCGGTAGGTAAGCTCTGCATAGATTCTCATAGTGCAAACACTGACATAGGGCTCCGGCAGATGCATGATTTCCTTTCTCATCAGATCAGCCATGTGTCTGTCCAAAACTTCATGTTCTACATTGGCTCCGCTGTCCATTTCCAATCCGTCTTGTGGCTCTGCAAGTTCTTTTTTGCGCCGAAGTTCTGCAAGCCAGTCATTTTTTGCGATCGTGCAGAGCCAGGTATACAGGCTGCTTCGTCCCTCATACTGGTCAATATGTAAAAAATCTTTGTACAGCGTATCCTGTGTCAATTCTTCCGACAGTGAGGAATCACCTGACATTTTAAAGAGAAACAGATATAATTTTCTGTAGTACTTTTCGTAAATGTCTTCAAACTTTTCCATCCATGTTCCTTTCGTTTTTCTTTTGGACGTCCTATATATTAGATGAAAAATTATGGAAAAGGTCACATTTCTTCCCTTCTTACTCATTCCGTATTCTTTCAATCTCACCCTTTGTATAGAGATTTTCTTTTGCACCACATATAACAGGTACTATTTTTTGTTTATTAACTCCATTAAACGCAAACTCAACGACGATTTTATACCGCGTAGGTCTCCCCGGTATTTGCATATATTCGAGCTTTCTTCCCATCAGCTTATATCCATTGCTCTTTTTCATTTTCAGATACTGTAGCATTTCATATATCCCATAAAAAAGAATTAAATCCACTATTATGCACATGTATAAGATCATCATTCTATACCTTTCTTAACAGCCATCAAGCAATGCTTTAATCTCCTCTGGAAAATCATTATATAATTCTCCCAAAAGTCCCTTCTTTACTTCTGCTAAAATTTTTTTGTATTTTTGTTCTCCAGTCTTCTTTTCCAATACAAAAACTATTCTATATTTTTTATCCACAAATTCGTCAATATTTCTTGGAATTAATGTAATTGGAAAAGATGAGTCACACGATTATCAGGTAAGAATTGCCTATTAATTTTGAATACTCAGAAGCAGCTAGATAAATGGATTTCAATAACACATCATCTGAAAGCTTGGATTTGATCATCATCTATTTCTCCTACGTAAAAAGGTCTTGCTCAAGCAAGACCCTTACATTTACAAATATATACTGGTTTATTTAGGTGCGTGCCACCCAATTGAAAGCCTTCCACTTTCATGCGAAATCAACTATTTCGTAAAGTGTGTGCATAGTTTTAACGTTTCCAGTCTAACGGCGATACGCTCCTTATATCGCGCGTCCATAAAAATATGGAGAAGATTTCTCTTCTGGCATTTTTAGTATATCACTTACTCAATTAAAATACAATTAGCAATTTTTATTTTTCTACTACCATTGTATGAATTTCTATTCCAATTGTTAATGCTCTGATATTCTGGAAAACAGCCGGAATGCGTTCTCTCTCGTAGTCTCCTCCACTTCCTCCGGTGCAACACCCTTGATTTCTGCAATTTTTGCAATCACATACGGGATATTGCGGGAATCGTTGCGGCTGCCGCGATGCGGCTCCGGTGCCATATATGGACAATCTGTCTCCAGCAGGATGCGATCAAGCGGAATCTCCTCCACCGTGCGGACAAGCTTCTTCGCGTTCTTGAAGGTGACAACGCCTCCAACCCCGATATAGTAACCCATTGCAATAAACTCCTTCGCCAGTTCCGGGGAGTAGGAATAGCAGTGAATCACACCCGGAATGTCCTCGGCGTGCGTCTTTCGCATGACTCGCATCGTATCCTCGGCAGCATCCCGGGAATGAATAATAACCGGCAGTCCACTGGTATGGGCAAGCTCCAGCTGCCGCGCAAACCAATAGCGCTGCTGCTCCTGTACATCCGGCTCCTTGTCCCAGTAATAGTCAAGTCCGATTTCCCCAACCGCCACCGTCTTTTCCTGCTTTGCCTGTTCCGTAAGCCACGCAAAGGTCTCTTCGTTTAACCCGTCAATATCGCTGGGGTGAACCCCCACTGCCGCATAGACAAAATCATAAGCCTGTGCCAGCGCCAATGTTCTCTTTGTGGATTCAATGGATGCCCCCACGTTGATGACCGGGCTGATTCCCTTTTTGGGCAAATCTGCAAGAACCTCCTTATAATCTTCCCGAAACTTTTCATCGTCGTAATGGGCATGTGTTTCAAATATCATGAAAATGTACCTCCAGCATCGCCAATTCTTCAATATCAATGCAGTTTGGCATGGTGTCCTCAATGACTGCCTTTTTACAGGCCTCGAACTCCATCCATTTTACGCTCTCAATCTCTTCTGTCTGCACAGAAAACTGCTCCTCATCCCAGTCGAGCCACATAAGATAGACCGCGCAGACCTGATAGTCATTATAAGGAGTATGGTGAAACTCCGAGTGAACCACAAGACGCCTTTTGCCACAGAGAATCAAATCCTTCTCCGCTGCCGTCACTCCCAGCTCCTCCTTCAGTTCCCGCAGGGCAGACGGAATATAATCCACCCCCGCCGGAATATGTCCGGCGCTGGAAATGTCGTAGCATCCCGGGAAGGAATCCTTATCCCTGCTTCGTTTCTGCAAAAGCAGTTCAACCTGTCCGTCCCGCCTGCGGGCAATCCACAGATGCGCCGTCCGGTGCTGGACGCCCTCGCGGTGCGCCCGCTCCCGCTCTACGGTCCTGCCGGTCGGTATTCCATTGTCATCTACTACATCAAGAATTTCCATCTGCGCGCCTCCTTCTATCGAACATCGGTCATGCAATATTTGCCTCCGCAAATGAACCGATGCCAAAAGTCTTCTCACTCCGCCTTCTCAAAATGCTGATAATCTTTAGAATGCTCCCAATCGCCGCCCCAGGTAAATCCATACCTGGTAAAAAGCTTGTAGCATAGATCGTCGTGGTCGATCTTGTATGGGAGATCCCCGCTTCTATCCACATATGTCGTGGCATTGGCAGGCTCAATGGATACTTCGCCGTTCACCGTCTTCACATACGGATTGTAAAGGGGATTGATGTCCACCGCCATTCCCAGACCATGCTTCGATATTTTTGTGGTATGAGAGATAAAGCGGAAATTAAACGCAGAAGAATTGTTGTCACGCATGGACGCCTCGTCGTCTGCATCGTATTCATCCACCAGACACACTTTTTCAATTGGATACTCCGCCTGATACAATTCCTCGAAAATTGTAAGAACATTATCGGCGATAGCTTTGTTCACCACCAGCTCCCCTTCCTTTGTCTGTCCGTCAAACCCCACGTGCAACACATGAAGATAACGAAGCTCCTCCCGCGGCACCGTACAGTTTTCCTTGTAAGATTTGCCCTGCATTTTTTCAAAAATCTCATCCGGGATTTCGGAAATATAGAAATCCTGATCCGAGATTTCATGGAGTTCCGATGCTTCCTCAGATTCCGGCAGCTCCGGTTTTTTATTCTCATTTTTTACAGGATTCTTGATCAGACGGCTTCCTGCAACCACCGCCACTGCTGCCACTAAAAAAATGGCTGCGATTACGATTCCTTTATGCTTTCTCAATATGATCTCCTTGTATCCGCTCGCCTCTATTCTGGGGAAATCTTTACCTCCTCGCTAAAGTGCGAATCAAATCCTCGTATCGTTTCGTTCTATGCTCGATATCATCTTTTGTGACTCCATAATATTGATAAACATCACGATACATTCTCTCGTACTTTCGAATCGCAGTCTTGCTTCCGCTGGCTCCGCCCCCAATGTAACCATACTTTGATTCTAAAACGAAATCAATATGTGTATCGTTATCATCTTTTTTATAAATATGCAGATCGATATCAAATTCTTCTTTTGCAATTCTTTCGGCAGCCTGCTGGCGAAGCTCATTCTGCTCCATAAAATGTTTTATTGATGTTTTATTGATGTTTCGTCAGTGCCATTCATCTGAGGCGCGTCGGCATATTCCCCCAATAACTCCGGAGCATACTGCATGATAAAAGATGCTCTTATCTCCTTATATTGCAGTTGATACTCTTCCGATTGCGGATTCACTTCCTGAAACCCGTAAACATCTCTTATATACGGTCTTACTTCTTCCATCGTGTGACCGTCAGCTGTAATATGCTTCTCATACCATGCTTTTCTCGTCCGAAACGGGATGCGTTGTACTCTCTGGGAAAGAGACGGCTTGTGCATACAACCGACAATAAAGACAGATGTCGGACCATCGGTCCCACTGATCTGCACTGTATTTTCCTGCTCGTATACAGGCTTTTTTATGACAAAAACAAAAGCAGCGATCGGCATTAATAGAAAAACTGCTGTGAGCACATAATTATTCAGCACCTGAAATAATTGGCCTTCCTCATTCCATACGTCTACAAACTGCTGAAAATTTGCCGGGATATCATAGATAAAATGAAGCAGCATAGGAACAAGTATATTATGAGAATACAGGTAAATCGCTGCGTAAACAAATCCGAAGATTCCTGTCATAATAAAAACATCGATTGCATCTCCAAAATTGTCATATTCTATCGCATGAACCAGACCAAAGATGATAAAGGAAATACATGCATATGCAAGTCTGCACCACCAGCTTTTCTTGGTTTTATTGAAATAACCCTCCAGCACAAATGCGCGAAATGTCAATTCCTCCCAGAAACCTGTTGTAATCTGCTGACAGATCAGGCAGGAAAATAGGATTGCAAACGTAGTATTGACCAGGGAACCTATTCCGATAGCAATTATAATTGTGAGCAATATCGTATAAAGAATCACTCCACTTCCCGCACGAATTCCATCCTTAAAGTGTCTGAAATTGATTACGTCCCTCCATTTCTCTTTATGAAAAACCTTTATGAAGATTGCCAACTCTGCCAATCCAAAGATTATTCTCTGCAGACTGCTGAAAAAATACCAGTCAGCACCATCCAAATATGGTTTGACAGCATATGCGATTGCCACGAAACATATATAAAATAGAATACACAAAATGATTCCAATATCTTTGTACAGGTATGTTTTTATTTTCTCCATGTTTGTTTCGCTTTCTTACCCTGCAAGCACACACATTCATTTGCAAACATCAAAATCCTTTATTAGCAGATCTCCGCTCCGCTCGGCATCGGCTTCTCCGGTGTCATCAGGGAAAGTACGCCGTTCTCATCCTCTGCGCACAGAAGCATTCCCTCGGAAAGCACTCCTGCCAGCTTTGCAGGCTTTAAGTTCACGAGAACCATCACCTTCTTGCCCACCATCTCCTCCGGAGAATAGTCCTTGCGGATTCCCGATACGATCTGCTTCACCTGATTGCCGATCTTCACCTGGGAGCACAAAAGCTTCTTGGACTTCGGAACTGCCTCACAGGAGAGGATCTCGCCTACCTGGAACTGCATTTTTTCAAAATCCTCAAAGGTAATCTCTTCCTTCGGCTCGATGTCGATGACAGCCTCTTCCTCTGCTGCTTCCACGCCGCCCAGCTTCTTCTGCTCAGCCTCGTACTCGGCCTTCTGTTTTGCCTGAATTTCTTCTACCTTCGGCATAATCTCCTTCGGATCCAGTCTTGCAAACAGAATTTCCGGCTTATCAATAACCTTGGTTCCGCTTGCATACAGACCAAACTGGTCAAGATCATCGAAATCCCGAAGGGATGTGTTCAGCTGTGCCACGATTCTCTCTGCTGTTTCCGGCAGGAAGGAGTGAAGAAGGCTGGCGCCGATGGTGATGGACTCAGTCAGGTTATACAATACCTCTGCAAGGCGATCCTGCTTTGCCTCATCCTTGGCCAGAACCCACGGCTCTGTCTCATCAATATACTTGTTGCAGCGGCGGAACAGTGCAAACACTTCGGAAATGGCATCTGCCACGCGAAGCTTCTCCATTTTTTCTGCCACGCGGTCCCGGGTGCCGGTCACAACGGCCTTCAGATCCGCGTCCACATCATCTGTCACGCCGGTGGACTTCACGATTCCGTCAAAATATTTATTGCTCATGGAAATAGTACGGTTTACCAGATTTCCAAGGATATTTGCCAGATCGGAATTATATCGCTCAATCACAAGATCCCAGGTGATGACTCCGTCATTTTCAAACGGCATCTCATGCAGCACGAAATAGCGGGTTGCATCCACGCCGAACAGATCTACCATATCGTCCGCGTAAATCACATTTCCCTTAGACTTGCTCATCTTGTCGCCGCCCTGTAAGAGCCACGGATGACCGAACACCTGCTTCGGCAGCGGCAAATCCAGTGCCATCAGGAAAATCGGCCAGTAAATGGTGTGGAAACGAACGATGTCTTTTCCAATGAGATGCAGGTCTGCCGGCCAGTTCTTATTAAACAGATCCGTAGAACCATCCGGATCATAACCAATTTTCGTGATATAGTTGGTCAGTGCATCCAGCCAAACATAAACCACATGCTTCGGATCGAAATCTACCGGGATTCCCCAGCTGAAAGAGGTACGGGATACGCACAGATCCTGCAGTCCCGGCAGCAGGAAGTTGTTCATCATCTCATTCTTTCTGGATACCGGCTGGATGAAATCCGGGTGGGTGTTGATATAGTCGATGAGGCGGTCAGCGTACTTGCTCATCCTGAAGAAGTATGCCTCCTCCTTTGCCGGCTTTACCTCACGACCACAGTCCGGACATTTGCCGTCCACCAGCTGGGACTCGGTCCAGAAGGACTCACATGGTGTACAATACAAACCCTCATAGGAACCTTTGTAAATATCTCCCTGATCATATAATTTCTTGAAAATTTTCTTTACGCACTTCTCGTGATCCTCATCCGTTGTGCGGACAAAATTGTCATAAGATGAATTTACCAGATCCCAGATTCTCTTAACTTCGCCGGACACCTGATCCACATACTCCTTCGGCGTGATACCGGCTGCCTCTGCCTTTTCCTGAATCTTCTGACCGTGCTCATCAGTTCCGGTCTGGAAGTATACGTCGTATCCTTCTGCACGCTTATATCGTGCAATCGCGTCTGCGAGAATGATCTCGTAAGTGTTTCCGATATGCGGCTTGCCTGATGTATAGGCAATCGCTGTTGTCATGTAATATTTTCCCTTGTTTGCCATAGTGGGCCTCCTTTTTCATATAAAAAAACTCCCGTCCTCCATACAGAAGACGAGAGAATTATCCCGTGTTACCACTTCTCTTCGCTGCTGCGTTCCACATTTGCACACCATTTGGGGTTACTGTTCACACTGCACATGTGACATCACGGCAACAGCCTCATTCTCCGCTATAACAGGCGGTCCTGTCAGAATCTAGCCTCACGGTTCGACTCTGCCACTCCAAAGCCATCTTCCACCTGCTCTCCCTCATTCCCTCTCAGCCTGCGGCACTCGCCACCGGGAATCTCTCTGTAAAGTTCCTGCCAGATGTACTCTCTTTTTCCTCGTGTTTTCCTAATACACAATTCACGCTGAACTGTATCGAATATTGTAACTGATTCATTCGGATTTGTAAAGTAATAAGCCTGTTCCACAACCATTTCTTTTGCCACCGGAAAATGTTTAGATCTGTCACTTTTCTTAGCAAGCAAGAATATCTTTCTTGATTTTTGGAAATGCTTCTTACAAAGGCAGAATTCCTTGATGTTCAATTTCTGGCTGGCTAAGATTTGATTATAACAAGGAGGCGTAGGAAGAATGAAAGCCATACAAATCGGCGATACCCTGAAAAAATATCGTAAAATGCGTGGTTGGACCGTCAATGATGTAGTTGTAAAACTTCATGATCTGTATAACATTGATGTTGCTGACAAAACCGTCTATGGCTGGGAAAGTGACCAATCACTTCCACGCTCGGAAACGCTTTTGTTATTATGCGAATTGTATCAAATTGACAGCTTATCACAAGGTTTGAAATCGCCGGGGAATGTAAGTGACTTTCCGATTACTTCGGATGAGATGGATCTGATTAAAAAATACCGTATGCACCCGGAGCTTCAGGATGTCGTTCAACGAGTGCTTACGCCACCGGAAAAAAACACCTGACCGACGAATCCTATTTCTCCCCACATTTTTCATTCTTACCTTTACCGCACACAAATATACATAACATATGCTGCATACAGAAGCAGCATAATCACGCCTTCCGTGCGGTTTAATTTCTTTTTTGTCCATGCAAACAGCCATACAATCAGACTGAATCCCAGCAGGACTGCGATATCAATCACATTCTCCATCAAAAATGCAATTGGACTGATTGCACCTGCTATTCCCAGTACCATAAGAATATTAAAAATATTAGAACCTATGGCATTGCCCAGTGCCATATCAACTTCTTTTTTATGTGCGGCAACCACGGATGTAACAAGCTCCGGAAGGGAGGTTCCGATAGATACGATGGTAAGGCCCACCAACGTCTGGCTCATGCCCAGTGTTGTGGCAATGTTGCTGGCACTGTCCACAACCACATCACCACCGATGATAATACCAACAGCTCCGATTACAATGAAAATCAAACTTTTCCATAAAGGCATGATTTTCATTGCATTGGCAGCCTGTACTTCTTCACTTTCCATCGCTTTTCCTTCTTTGCTGGCCTTTAAGGCTGAGTGGATCATGTATGCGATAAAGATCACAAATAACACCAGGAAAACAACACCGTCCACATGTCCCAGCTCCATCGGTCCGATGAGGCCGAGTACAAGCAATAAGATTGCACAAATGACCGAGAATGGGAAATCCCGCTTCAGAGTCTCCCTCTGAACTGCCACAGGCGTCAGAACCGTACACATACCGATGACAACCATGAGATTAAATATGTTGGAGCCGACAACGTTGCTGACCGCCAGTGTATTCTGATTTGCTAATGATGCAGTCACAGAGACAGCAGCCTCCGGCAGCGAAGTTCCCATTGCAACAATCGTAAGACCGATGATAATAGACGGCACATGGAACTTCTTCGCTATGCTGGAGCTTCCCTCCACAAAGAGATCAGCGCCTTTTACCAGGAAGAAAAACCCGGCAATCAAAAATATAATAGCAAGGGGCATGGAACAATTCGATACAAATTCTGACATAATTTTCTCCTTTTCCTGATGTCAACCCATACGGAAAAACACCTCCACCAATGAGTTAACTCCTGATACAATTTCCGTTTGCAACTATTTTACAAAATGAATGTAACTTGATTATTTATAATACAAGCACCCCGAGATGCTCTAAAAGTATCTTAAGGCCAATGAGAATCAGGATCACGCCTCCTGCAATCTCCGCCTTTTTCTTATAGCGGGTTCCAAAGAAATTGCCAACCACAACACCTAAAATGGAAAGGGCAAAGGTAGTGCATCCGATGATGGCAATCGCTTCGATAATCGGCGTATCCAGGAACGCAAAGGTGATTCCAACCGCCAGCGCATCGATGCTGGTAGCAATCGCAAGGAGCAGCATTTCCTTATGCTTAAGAGGAGGATCCTTTTCAGGAATCTCCTGTACGTCCGGGTCTCTCACTGCTTCCCAGATCATTTTTCCACCGATAAATACCAACAGAATAAAAGCGATCCAGTGATCAATCGAAGTGATATACTTTTGGAACCGTACTCCCAGAAACCAACCAATCAGAGGCATCAATGCCTGGAATCCACCAAAGTACAATCCAATGACAACCGCCTGCTTTTTGTTAACCTTCTCCATGGCAAGCCCCTTACAGATCGATACCGCAAAGGCATCCATCGAAAGCCCGACACCGATGAGAAAAAGTTCAATAAATAGTGCCATAATCTTTTCACTCCTTTTTCTTTAGTTATGTCCTGTAAAATCAAAAAAGAGACCCACGTACGCCCTGGAATATTCTTCCATATAGCGTACATGAGTCTCATTCTTTAAGGTTTGCCAGGTCTTATGACCGGGACTGTTGACAAACCACACATTGTGCGAACTACTCCCTCACTGCTTTTACAAGTAACGTTAATATAGCAGACACGTATGCAGTTAGTCAACACAAACTTTCTCAATTAATTTTGCTGACTGCCGACATTCTTACTCTCATTTGTTATTTATTTTACGATTACGGTGAGGCGCTCCTTAGTGCCATCCTCCTTCGCATAAATATATGCTTTTCCCGCAGATTGGGCGCAGATTTTCCCCTCTTCATCTACCGTTGCAACATTGATGTTGGAGCTGGAATATTCCGGCTTATTCCCTGAGGAAACAGTAACCTTCGTCTGATAACTGCCACCAACTGTGAGAGCGATCTCTTTCTTATCAAATCTGATGGTTGGTTTCTTGACGGTAACCTCACACATCTTGCTGACGCCATCCACTGTAACTGTGATGATTGCCGTGCCGTTTTTTACAGCCGTAACCGTACCATCGCTGTCAACGACAGCAACACTTTTTTTATTTGTTTTCCACTTGGGATTGGTTTTAGATGTGGATTGAACAGACAGCCTAACTGTTTCTTTCCGATAGAGCGAAACCGCCGTGTGGCTCAGCTTCACCTTGGGTTCCTTCACCGTGACCTTACAGGTGGCACTGGTCTTGTCAGCTGTAACCGTGATGGTGGTCTCACCCGGCTTCTTTGCAGTTATGCCACCGCTTTCATCCACCGATGCGACACTGGATTTGCTGGACTTATAGGTGACCGCATGTCCCGTGGATGCCACGG
The DNA here is from genome assembly GCA_022775045.1 of Agathobacter sp. Lineage (GTDB taxonomy): Bacteria > Bacillota > Clostridia > Lachnospirales > Lachnospiraceae > Roseburia. The sequence goes on from JALFLB010000035.1 coordinate 19,132, forward strand.
CTTTCAGCCGTGTGCTGTATCCGTTTTCCAATGATATGTTTTTTTGACTTAATGTGATAACCGTCTTTTCAACCTTTACCTTACAGCTTGCCTCCCCACTGGCAATCTTAGCAGTAATAGTTGCAGTACCGGCCTTCTTTGCAGTAATCTTCCCATAGGTATTCACAGATGCTACCGCGGAATCGCTGGATGAAAACTTCGGTTTCTTCCCCGTAGAAGTTACTGCTGCTAAATAAAACTCATCCCCGATCTTCATGGTCTTCGAATAGTGGGTCAGCAGTACGTATTCGTAGCCGCTGGCTGCATATACATTTGTGTGAAAATCGGTGAGTAACAGCATGGATACCATGCAGATGACAGCTATAGCTGCCTTTAAGAATCTTTTGCGCGACATTGAATTCCCCCATTCCATATGGTAAGAATGCCACGGCAATCAGCTTGACTAAAAATTTAGCATACCTGATGTGATTTGTAAAGTATGAATTTCAGCAGATACTATCCTTCATAAGCCCGAATGCCTTTTTTATTGGCATTCGAGCTTTTCTGATAGAGACTAATTCTTATATTTTACTGCAGTGCCGTACGCCACGACCTCCGCCGCGCCGGACATTACCTGCGAGCTTCCGTAGGTAATCCCGATAATGGCGTCTGCGCCAAGCTCCTTGGCCTCATCCACCATTCGCTTGGTGGCAACCTGGCGCGCCTCGTTGAGCATCTGCGTGTAACCGCTGATCTCACCGCCCACCAGTGTCTTCATTCCTGCCATGATGTCACGGCCGACATTTTTGGTCTGCACAATGGTTCCTTTTACCAGTCCCAGTGCCTCAATCTCCTGTCCCGGTACATACTCAATACTTAGAAGCTTCATCCTCTTCTCCTCCTTCTATCTCTTTGATTCTTCCAACCAGCGCCACCAGAATGCAGACTGCCAGTGCGATTGGCACAACAGTAAACAAAACTACAACTGCGATTGGAACCTGCTCGGTGGTTGTTGCCCAGATGATGGCCGCAGCCGGAACAAGCATAAGGAGAATCATCAGGATTCCCGCTATGACTGCGCCCTTGCGCTTTTTTTTCCGAATGTCTTTTCTTCCTACATCCATAAAGTCCATTCCCTCCTTTTCCATCTGCTCAATCTGGTCCAGATAGGTTTCGATAGGAAGGTTCTCCAGCGAAACATGACTTGCGATGATCTGGTCGCTGACCGCCTGCATTTTGGTCAGATTCTCCTTCTGCCGTTCCAACTCATCCTGATGGCGATCAAGGCAATCACAAAGACTGACTTTTCTATCAAAAACACACCGAATCTCCTCGATGGATACGCCGAGCTTACGGAGCAATTTAATCTGCATCAGACGGTGGACATCCTCTTCCTCATATTCACGGTAACCGTTGTCCGCTCTCTGTGGGGACAAAAGACCCTGCTCCTCATAGAAGCGGATGTTCTTTCTGGTAATGCCTACCAGTTCCTCGACAAACTTAATCTTCACTTTTGAATTCCCCTTTGCATTTTCATCGAACTCCCTATCTGCCTTTGTTATACAGCTTCCATAAGGGGGAAGGTCAAGAACTTTTTTAACTTACAACCTTGGCAAACTTCTTCTTGCCGCGCTTTACAACCTTCCCCTCACCGGAAAAGTCGGAAATGGTGTAGCTGGTACTGATATCGGTCACCTTCTCGCCATCGACAGCAACACCGCCCTGCTGTACGGCACGTCGCGCATCGGAACGACTTTCGCAAAGTCCCGCCTTAACCAGCACTGCCATAATATCCATTTTACCATCCACAAGATCATCTTCCGTAACTTCAACGGTTGGCATGTTGGCAGAAACTCCTGCACCAGAGAACAGTGCATGGGAAGCCTCCTTTGCTTTCTCGGCTTCCTCCTCACCGTGTACCAGCTTGGTCAACTCGTAAGCAAGGATTTCCTTTGCCTGGTTGAGCTGTGCACCCTCCCATTTTTCCATCTCATCAATTTCTTCCAGTGGGAGGAAGGTCAGCATACGAATGCATTTTAAGACATCAGAATCACCCACATTTCTCCAGTACTGGAAAAACTCGAACGGAGATGTCTTGTTCGGGTCCAGCCATACGGCGCCGGACTGGGTCTTGCCCATCTTCTTTCCCTCGGAATTGAGGAGCAGATTGATGGTCATTGCGTAGGCATCTTTTCCAAGCTTGCGGCGGATCAGCTCCGTTCCGCCCAGCATGTTGCTCCACTGGTCATCTCCGCCGAATTCCATGTTACATCCGTACTTCTGGAAAAGGGTGTAAAAATCGTAGCTCTGCATGATCATGTAATTGAACTCTAGGAAACTTAAACCTTTTTCCATACGCTGCTTGTAGCATTCAGCGGTAAGCATACGATTGACAGAAAAATGCGGGCCAACCTCACGAAGTACATCAATGTAATTCAAGTCCATCAGCCAGTCTGCATTGTTGACAAGCATTGCCTTCCCCTCACCGAAATCGATGAAACGACTCATCTGCTTCTTGAAACACTCAACGTTGTGCTGAATTGTTTCCGGTGTCATCATCTGACGCATGTCGGTACGTCCGGACGGATCACCGATCATGGCGGTTCCTCCACCAATCAGAGCAATTGGCTTATTTCCTGCCATCTGCAGACGCTTCATGAGACACAGCGCCATAAAATGCCCCACATGGAGACTGTCTGCAGTCGGATCAAATCCGATGTAGAATACGGCCTTTCCGTTGTTGATTAATTCCTTGATCTCTTCCTCGTCGGTTACCTGGGCGATCAGACCGCGGGCAACTAATTCATCATAAACTGTCATT
>JALFLB010000056.1 GCA_022775045.1 Agathobacter sp.
TTAAGGCTGTTATTGAGTGAATGCGATATTATCCGGGGCGTTACGTCCCGGATAACTAAAACGGAACCTTGGACACGAATGTAAGCAGTTATCGGACAGTGAAACGAATCAAGTTAAGGACAACTTAGGGAATCATAAACAGTTGGCACAGACAATCGCAGAAGATTTGGCACAACGAACCAAAACCAGCTTGTCTAAAAGCATGAAGGGGCATTATGACCGCGTGGCCGACGATAAAGATCCTTCTCAAAAAGCAGTATTTTACGTTTACGATTATAGAGATAGGGATTCTTTAGCAGATCCGAATTCGCCGGATTCAAAAATGATAAAAACGACCGGAGAGGTTGTGAGCTATCGTACTTATGATAAAACAATTCCCGGTGGGTATTATGTGGAGGTCCCGAATGGAAATCCGTCGATTCAGGTTCAGGGAAGCGCAACAGTAGGAGATTCCATTCCGTTGGAATTGAGAAGCATATCGACCAAGTCGTTAGGTTTGGATGGCTATAGTATTAATTCTTACAAGAGAGAAACGATATATGATGCAAAGTATGAGGCTGATATGGCGGCATACAAGAAAGCATTAGCGAATATGGAGTATGTAAAGAAAACTACCACAGCAAAAGTAATGGTTTCTATAGCACCGAAGGGCACAATGACAACGCATTATGTAAATGGTGAACCTCAACATATATGGGAACAGACAGAACCAGGAAGGACAGAGGAACGAGAGGTTATTCTTACTACGTTGGAACCTAAATACTATCTGCATAAGCCACAACCCCACAGTGTTGAAGTCTACAGCCCTTCCGATCTAAGCATCCTCGACAATGCCATAGATCAGGTCTCAAAAATGCGTTCTTATTTCGGTGCATCGCAGAACCGCTTGGAACACGCGTATGCAAACAATAAGAACACCGAAGAGAATACAACTGCAGCGGAATCCCGAATTCGCGACACAGATATGGCAAAAGAGATGGTAGATTTCAGCAAGAACAATATTCTTGCACAGGTTGGACAATCGATGCTTGCACAGGCCAATCAGTCAACGCAGGGCATTTTATCGTTGCTCCAGTAAATTTATTTCGTGAATAATTTATAAGGACATGATAAATCCGCAAGAGCGCCCAGATATTCTAGGCGCTCTTGATATATCTGTTATTCTCGCTTTTTACAATCCAGCCAAATCTAGCTTATAGACAGTTTTATCCATCTGGACATCATCGAGAAACATGATCATGTAAATCGGCATGTAGATTTTCTTCCCATCAATTTCAATATTTCCCTCTGAAAAAATATAAGCTTCATCAATTTCGTATTCATCGGTCTTCAGCACATTACATAAAGCGGAATGTCTCTTGTAATCTTTTCCGGACTTGATTTCGAGCGGAACGACTTTTCCGGAGAGTTCAAGAACAAAATCCAATTCGCCCTGTTTTTTGCTGTTGAAATAATACAGTTTATGTCCTTTGCATAAGAGTTCCTGTGCAACCACATTCTCAAAAAGCGCTCCATTGTTGATGTCCTTTTCCTTATTTAATAAAGCAATCTTAACCTGATTGGAGTAATTGCTCGTGAGCAGTCCTACATCAGAGAAAAACAGCTTGAATAGATTACGGTTTTCACTGATGACAAGTGGCAGCTTAGGCTCGCTTACATTGTATACAGGGATAGCAACGCCTGCATCTTTGAGCCAGAGAAAATTGTTTTCTGCGCGGTCATAGCTAAGGCCTTTTCCAATACTTGCAAATTGAAAACGTTTGGTTTTCTGATCTAATTGACCCGGCATTGCATCGTAGATTTCCCGCAGCTTTAATTTGTGTTCTGTTTCGTATTTTGAAAAATCGGTACGATACAGGCGCGTGATTTTATCGTGGATCTGTGATACTTTTGTTAGATCATTTGTTTTGATATAGGTATCTACAGCTTCCGGCATGCCACCGATTATCAGATAAAGATAAAAAACATCCAACATTTTCTGATGAACGAAATCATCTACTGGCTGGCGATTCTCAAAATGATTCCGAAGAACATCTATGGTCTCCTGATGAATTCCGATAGCGGCAGCAAACTCTGCGAAACTAAGCGGAAACATATCATAGACACGCATATAGCCGACTGGTGCCGAGCGAAGATCGGAAAGCTCTACTCCAAGAAGTGAACCACTCATAATGTAGCGAAAACTCCCCTCTTCTACGAGAAACTTAATTCTGGTAACAATATCCTTGAATTCCTGAATCTCATCTAAGAAGATAATTGTTTTTCCTTTTTCCAAAGGAGTCGGAGTGATCAGACTGAGTCGCATGAGAAGATCCTGGGTATTTTTTGCATCAGAAAATAAGCTGATAAGTTCCGGCTGCTCAATGAAATTAAATTCAACATAAGGAATTCCGCTATTAGCAAGGCATTGACGTATCAGATAGGTTTTGCCGATCTGTCTTGCCCCTGTGAGAAGAAGAGCGTCCTTCCCGTTTATAATCCAGTCATTTAGCGCAGTTTCTGCGGATCGTTTAATCATATTTATTACCTCTGCGATATAGTATGTTATTTTTCCAACCTAATTATACATTGATTTTGTTATTTTTCCAACCATAAATACAACCATTTTTGCTGTTTTTCCAACCCAAAACACACCCGTTTTTGCAACTTTTCCAACCAATCGAGCAATTCCACACAAAAAGCCGGATGCAAATCGTGAATTTACATCCGGCTTCTGTGTCAGATTATTACAAGCAGTATATCATTTACATATGCTCACGCATCAGCGCCTCGACTTCCTCTCTGGAATTCAGAAAAATCTTTACAAGCTCCGGATCAAAATCGGTTCCTGAGCCTTTTTCAATGATGGCGAAGCACTCATCCAGTGGCATCGCGTCGCGGTAACAGCGTTTCTGCGATACGGCATCAAACACATCGGCGATCGCCATCACGCGCGCGTGAAGTGGAATCCATTCGCCTTCAAGCCCGTCCGGATAGCCTTTGCCATTATACTTCTCATGATGAAAACGCGCCACCTCAAAAGCAATCTTACGGAATTCCGGTGTTCCGGTATCTTTAAACGTTGTCTTGATGATTTCACCGCCGCGCGCGGAATGTTCCTTCATGATTGCATATTCTTCATCCGTCAGCTTGCCCGGTTTCTGCAGAATACGATCCGGAGTAGCAATCTTGCCAACATCGTGAAGTGGGGCAGCATTGCTGACATCATTGAGATAATCGACGTTGACGATATCACGGTAGCGTGGATCGTGCCGCATCTTGTGGAGCATCAGGTTCACATACGCCTGCGTTCTTCGAATATGGCCACCGGTGTTGTCATCGCGATTCTCGACCATCGTTGCGAATCCTTCCACCATGTTCTGATTGTAAATAGTCAGCTTCCGGATCGATGGATTCTCAAAATCAAGATAGATGCCGACCAGAAGAATTGTGGATCCGATGGAGGTCAGAAGAACTTCCGGGAAAATAATCTGAACGATCAGAACAACGCCGACGATCACGATCATTGAGGTTGCCGAGATCTCTTTGTCCTTTGGCAGAAATCTTCGCCTTGAGAGTAAGAGATACAACATAACTCCATAATAAAGAAACAATGTAATGAAACATACATACACCGAAAATCCCATAGAATAATTGGTCGTCTCGCCATGCAGATACTGGACTTTACCCATTCCGGCGACAATCAGAAGAAGAGAGATGGCGCCCGGAACGAGCAGCCACAGGTTCTTACTTTCATCCTTTTTGTTCAGACCAATCGTCTCATCATACATATACAATGTCGTAATAATGATCACAAGATCCATCGTCACGAAGAAAAAAAGATGTGCCAGACCATTGACCGGTGCAGAAACAATATCCGGATGATTGACGGTCCACGCGGTCAGCCCATCGAAGAAGACCGCCCACGGAGTTACGACCATAAGCGCATCAAAAAGGTGATTGCGCGGAATCCTGCTTTGTACCGCGGCCTTATGATAAGTGACAATAACATAGAGGATGACCATCAGGCATCCTAACTGTAATCGAAAATATTGCATAACTCACTCCCCCTTGAAGTTGTGCCGTATCTTTTGCTAATAACTACATCTTATCATGTGTGACAAAAAGCGCAAGAAAAAATGCAATGAGTTTCATTTTGTAGAGTAGTTATTTACTTGATCACGGCACCTTGTCAGAGACAATCCAGATGCCGCCTGTCTTGTATGGGCGCATCACGACAGACCGATCCTGATTCTCCCCGGTGAAGTGAATGTTCACCGTTACAAAAGAAGAATCGGTGCCAGGTACGGTAGTGACTTCCGCTTTGTTCGTATCGGTCGACAGATTCAGAAGATACGTGGCTGCCTGTACCGGATCTGTCAGGTCGAACTGACCGTCCGGACTCATTCCGTTTGCAGACATCGCATGATCATTTAGCGTCTCACCGAGACCGTTTATGCGGTAATCCATCGGTGTGCTCACCGTTCGCTTCGGATATGCCTTGTCGAAATCTGCCGCATTTGCAATCTCATCGAACTGCTCCAGCTTCTCGCCGGTGATCGTGAAAACGTCGTCTTTGAGGGTATATTCCAGTGTTTCAGCCCAGACTGTGACATGTGGATCCGATGTCCACGCATAGTACAGAATAGAGGCAATGTTCTTCCTGGTGTCAATGTCTATGATATTCCATCCTGGAATTTTGTTTTCCTGATAAGATAACTGCGGCCAGGGACTTGACCAGCCGAAGTTGGAGTTATCGTCTAAGATCATTTCTTTTTTCATATCCGCTTTGGCATCGTCCGATGTCATCGAGGCGATCGTCTGCACGTCGCGCCGGCAGAAGGCTTCGGCCCATTTCTTCAGGCGAGCCTTGGCAAATATGAATGCAGGGTCATCGGGCTCGGCATTCGTGCTTGTGGCGGACTGTTCTGTTGTCTCAGTTGTAGTATTTTCGATTTCTGTGTCGGCTTCCGTACCCGTAGGTACCTCAGTGGACGTGATCTCACTATCGTTTTGTTGTTGTGTATTATTTTGCGGCTCGTTGCTGTCTTTGCGGTTCGTCAGACAGCTAATGCCGACGATCACGAGAAGGACAATGACAACGATCGCAACCCACGTCTGTGGTTTCTTGAAATTTAACACGTTTTTAATCCTCCTTCCTGCATCACCCTCTCCAAAGGCAACCGGAGCGAACGAATACGGATGCCGCTCCAGCGCAAACGCGAGGAGAGAGTTACTGTAGCCTTGTTTGATTTCATTTCCAAATTGTTCAATGACTGCCTCATCGCAGCTCATCTCCATATCGCGCACCATACAAAGGAACGCAACCCACGCGAGCGGATTGCACCAGTATACGGCGAGCAGCAGGAATGCCACGAATTTCCAGAGGGAATCTAGACGGCGAATGTGACAGGCTTCATGTGCCAGTATGTACGCCTGCTCCTGCTCACCCATCCGAAACGGAATGTAGATCCGTGGGCGGATAATTCCAAGTACAAAAGGCGAAGGAATCCGGTCACACTCCCAGACGGTAAGCTTTAACGCGCGCCGGGAATGCTGCTTCAGTGGCCATGGTTGACGATCATTCCGTGAAACATCGTTTGCAAGCACAGCGGTCCGCACGAGTATTCGGCATTTGACATAAGAAAAGATGCCATATGCAAGGAATACGATGATGCCGATCAGCCAGATCAGTCCGGCAATTCCAAGAATTCGCTGCGACATGATGAGTGCGGCAGACGAAGCAGCGGCTGAGGAATGAAACGTATTTCCGGCGGTGACAGCAGTGTTTGCTGCATTCTTCACATTGCTGATTCCAGATATCCCAATCGTATCGGTCACGTCTTGTCCGGAGGAGAGCACCCTTTCCGCAGTGGATGTACGACCGGAAAGACCTCGAAACAGATTGAAAATACTGAACTTCGAGGCAAATGGCAGATCGAAGAGCATGCGGATACCGACGATCGCCCACAGAAAATAAGAATATTTCTTAGGCATCTTACGAAGAAACAGCCGTGCGAGAAGCACCGCAAGAATCACCACGGTCACTGTCGCATTCTTAGATAGAAATGCAAGAAACATGCGGGATAATTCTTCCATCATTTTGTCTCCTTTCCGGATTATTCCTTGTGTTCATCGATCATTTTCTTGAGAATCCGGGCATCTTCCCTGGAAATTTTCTTACCTCCAAGGAAAGCAGCTACAAATCCCGGAAGCGATCCGTCAAATGTGCGATCGACAAAATACTGCGATTCATCCATCTGCGCTTTTTCTTTCGGAATCAGGACAGAAATCGTGGCATTCTCGTTCGTGATGTAGCCTTTTTCACACATCTTGCGCACGATCGTGTAAGTTGTTGATTTCTTCCACCCGAGTTCTTCCTGACAAAGCTTTACCAGTTCTCCGGAGCCCAACGGTGCATGATTCCAGACCACACACATAAAACGGTAATCGCTGTCACATAATTTTGCATAATCCATAGGAATTACCTCCATATCATTGTTTGAAATACGTGGTTATATATCACCTGCAGGTTGTTCAAGTATTTCGTATCAGATGGTTTATAACCACCAACCTTAATTTGAGTTTATGACTATAAACCGGAAATGTCAAGGTTTATTTTGATAAACCGAAACAGAAAAGAAAAACCCCGCCACTTTGGCGGAGCCTCATTGTGTTTCCATATATAAATGATAATTAAAATCCGAGTATCCCGCTTCGAATCCATTCGACAGACGTTACCTTAGCAGTTAACTCCCTCCAGGCGACCTTACGGCACATGAGAGCTTCTGCTTAGAGCTGCTGTATTCCTACCCTGACCCGGTTCACAGATTCCCATTGCGTAAGACCCAGACGTCAACGCCACTTACCAAGGGCAGCTCCACCGTTTGGACCCTCTACGAGATATCACCCCAACTATAGCGGATTGTTGGTTCAAGGTACCGCTACCACCCCGGCTACTCGGAGATTTAAGTATAAGGCATAAAACTACGGATTGTCAAGGCATGCCGGCAAAATGAAAGAGAATTGAAAGAAAAATATTTTTCCCCCTAAAGTATCCCGGCAAACAACCGATAAACAATGTAGAAAGCTTATTGATGACAGAAATGTCATTTAGATTTTCAAGGAAGAAAGGAGATGCTGTTATGCGTATTGATGCATATAACCAGGTTGCGCAGCTGTATGGCGTACAGAGTAACTTCAAGACACAGAAGACATCCAGTGTCAGTGCACCGAGAGATCAGGTATCCATCTCACAGGCTGGTCGTGATTATCAGGTTGCAAAGACTGCAGTATCACAAGCTTCGGACATCAGGGAGGACAAGGTTGCACAGCTTAAGTCAATGATTGACGCAGGAACTTATTCCGTTGAGCCGGGCGATTTCGCCAGCAAGCTGCTGGAGAAGTATAATAATAGTCTTATTTAGTAAGTGAGGATTTGGATTTGGCTAGTTTAGTAGAAGAACTTGTAAATGTACTTGAAGCAGAAAAGCAGATTTATACAACGCTCGTCGGTTATGAAGAACGCAAGAAGGATGTTCTGATCGCAGCGGATGTCGCTGCGCTTGAGGAGATTACAACGAAGGAACAGCTGGCAGGCGATGATCTGATCGCGTACAGCAACAAACAGATCCAGATCCTTAAGGATATTGCAACGGTACTTGGCAGAACCGATGGAAAGATGACAGTTACAAGACTCATTTCACTGTTGGACACGCAGCCGAAAGTACAGGAGCAGCTTACCGAAGCTAGAGACAGCCTGCTTAACGCAGCCAATCAGATGAAGACACTGAGCGATCAGAATGCGATTCTGATTCGCCAGGCAATCGAGTTAAACGAATTCGACATGACTTTGTTCAAAAGCCTTCGTCAGGCCCCTGAGACTGCCAATTACGACAAGAGTGCCTATAACACAGGCTCTCTGTTGGGTGGTGGCGGCTTTGATGCTACGAGCTAAAGTTGTGTTAAGTTTTCTGTGAAAACTTAACATGCAGCGTCAGCCCTTCGCGCAACGAATTGGAATGGCTGATGTCCATGAAGGAGGAACAAGGTATGGCAAACGGATTCGGATCTCTCTATGTCGGAGCATCGGGTCTCCAGAATGCACAGAATGCATTAAACACAACTGCAAACAACCTTGCCAACGTAGACACCAAGGGATACGTTCGTGAGCAGGTTCGCTTTGCAGACAAAAATTATATCAAAATCAAAGATCAGACGAGCCGTGTCAACATGCAGCAGACAGGACTTGGCGTGTCGATCGGCGATGTTGCACATGCAAGAGATATCTTTCTCGACAAGACTTACCGTCAGGAAGCCGGCAGAAAGGAATTCTACTCCGCGCAGTATGAGGTCGCAACCTATGTAGAGGACCTGATGCAGGAGCTCAATGGAGAACAGTTCAAGGAGAGCGTGAACAGCCTTTGGCAGGCGTTTCAGGAACTTTCTACGAAGCCTGCGATCTCCACGAATCAGAACCTTGTTCTGCAAAAAGCGGAATTGCTGGTAACGAGAAGTCAGTCAATCTATTCGGATCTCAAGAGTTATCAATCCAACATCAACCAGCAAATTAAAGATGACGTTGATCGTGTCAATGAGATTGGAAACCGCGTTTATGAACTGAATCTCAAAATTCAGAAAGTAGAGGCGGGCGGCATTGAGACGGCTATGACGCTTCGCGACGAGAGAGACAGCCTGCTGGACGAACTCGGACAGTACGGCAGAATGGAAGTGACAGAGGACGCGACCGGATTCTGTTTCGTCGACTTTGAGGGCGTGCGTTTTATTGATGACCATAGATGTAACAATATCGGTCTGAATTCTGCCAAAGGCACTGGGTTCTATACCCCATACTGGCCGCAGCAGTCAGACGCAGCGAATGAAAAATACGTCTCGGTATTTCGCCTTGAGGACGAGATATCAACCGAGATGAATACCGATATAGGCGGAATCAAATCCAAGCTTCTCGCAAGAGGAGACCGATACGGAGTAGCATCGGATCTTACGACGAACGAGGCATATGATAAGGTGTCGAGAAGCACCGTAATGGAAGTGGAAGCCCAGATTGATACGCTTTTTTCCAGAATCGTGAAAGCGATGAATGATGTGTACTGTCCGAATGTGGAGTCTAAGGATGCGATTACTTCTGTGGACGGTACGGTATATCCGGCAGGCACAAAGATTCTCGACGCAGACAACTGTGCGAGAGGTGTGGATGGAAAGCTTCCACCGAGAGAGCTTTTTACAAGGGTCGGCGTGGATCGTTATACGGAAGTGACCGGAACGGACGGCAAGACCTATTATATATACAATGAAGAGGATCCGAACAATACGTCCACGATGTACAGCATCGGTTCGGTATCGATCAATTCGGATCTCAAGAGACAGATTACATTGATGCCGGCTTACACTGCCAACGGAGCCGTTGATTATGATTTTGGACACCGCCTGGCGAATGCATGGAACGTCAAGGATATGGTACTCAGTCCGGACGACCAGAAGCCGTGCACGTTTGAGGAATATTATGACAAGGTCGTATCGCAGCTCGGAATCATTGGAAACACTTATCAGTCAGCGACTGAGACGATGGAGGGAACCGTAAGTTCCGTAGATAACAAGCGCCAGCAGGTAATCGGTGTGTCATCCGATGAGGAACTGACTTATATGATCAAGTTCCAGTCTGCATATAACGCAGCGAGCCGATTCATGAACGTGATCAACGAGATGACGGAACTGATCGTGACGGGACTTAAGTAAGTAGTGATTTAGGGAACAGGAGGAGTAAAATATGCCATCACAATTTTTCGGACTTAATATTGGGGCAAGTGCTCTGTCCTCATTTCAGACTTCGGTAAATACGACTGCCAACAACATTGCCAATGTGCAGACGAAGGGGTATACCAGACAGACAACGACACTGCAGTCGACGGATCCGATCCGTGTGTACAGCCGCTACGGAAGTACCGGAACCGGTGTTATCGCCACTGCGATCACACAGGAGAGAAATCTCTATTACGATACCAAATACTGGCAGAACAGCTCCAGCAAGGGTTACTATGAGCAGAAGCTGTACTATTTGTATCAGGTGGAGGACGTGATCAAGGATGACAGCACACAGACAGGATTTACATCGATTTTCTCCAAGATGTTTGCAGGGCTCGATACCTTGAAAACGAAGGGCGAGGAAGTCAGTGTCCGCAACCAGTTCATCCATCAGGCGCAGAGCTTGTGTACGTATTTTAATGAGTTATCTACAAACCTGACGCAGATGCAGGAAGATGCCAACGAGGAAATCAAAAGCAGCGTGGAAACCGTGAACGCGATCTCGCAGAAGGTTGCCATCTTAAATAAAGAAATCAATATGATCGAGGTCCGCGGCGGTCATGCGAATGAGCTCCGTGATCAGAGGGCAAACCTGATCGATCAGCTTTCCGAGCTCGTAAATGTTGAGACACAGGAATATGAAGTACATAATACATACGGACAGAACCTTGGCGGAACGAATTACCGCGTGATCATCAACGGACAGGTTCTGGTCGATGGAAACGATTACCGGACATTGGACTGCAATACGTCCGATTATAAAAATAACCAGAGTGATGCGGACGGATTGTACTCGATCGTCTGGTCCGACACCGGCATGGATTTCGCGGCGACATCCGGTACTGCGGGGGGAAGCCTTAAGGCGCTTTTTGCAGTAAGAGACGGTAACAATGCGGAGAACATGACAGGAACGGTAGACAGTGTTGAGAATACAACCGATGCGGATGGCGCGACGCGCAGCAGTATCACGATGACGTTCCCGAGCACAACCGATATGAATGCAGTTAATCTGCCGGATAACGGAGTGCTTACGATCAATAGCCGCCACTACAACTATGATAGCTGGGAGGCGACGATCGGTCCGGATGGTATCACGAGCATTAAGTTTAACCTGACCGAGGAAGTTCCGGCGGAGCGTGCGGCGAATATGAAAGGATCGCAGCTGGTCTGCGGCGAGACGGTGGATGCGCTCGGCGTGCCGTATTACCAGTCACAGATCACGGAATTTGTCCGTAATTTTGTGAAGATGTTCAACGATATTGAAAAAAAAGGCGTGGACCTCACCGGAAGTCCGATGGGCGCTTTCTTCGTCGGACAGACTAAGGCCGGCTATACCTACGATGCAAATGATTTTGATGATAAAGTGACAACGGACGGAACACCGTACACGATCAGTTCGAAGGATGACAGTTATTTCCGTTACACCGCAGGCAACATCGCAGTCAATGCGACATCACTGCAGAATCCGAACTATTTTGCAACCTCTTCGGAGATCATCAACGGTGAAGCGAAGTACGATGTGGTTGAGGAACTGCTTAAGCTGCAGAAGGATGTAACCATGTTCCGTGGCGACAATGCGGAGTCCTTCCTCGAGACGTTATTGTCCGATATCACCGTAGATGTTGACAAGACGAACATCAGTTACAAGAATTATTACAATCTCCAGACGGCGGTAGCAAACCAGAGAACTTCCGTATCCGGCGTCGACGAGGACGAAGAGGCATTAAACCTGATCAAATTCCAGAATGCATACAACCTGGCATCCAAAGTAATTTCCGTAATGTCAGAAATGTACGACAAACTGATTAATGAAACGGGTGTTTAAGCCGATCTATACTATAGTGGCGCAGGGAAGCGCCATGAATACAAACATGGATGTATAAAGCCTTATGAGTGACAAAAAGGGGGAATACACATGCGTGTAACCAACAACATGATTACCGCCAACACCAAGTCCAACATCAATGGCAACAAGGTGCTGGTTGACAAATACAATACGCAGATGACGACGCAGAAGAAAATCAACCGTCCTTCCGAGGATCCGGTTATCGCAATCCGCTCGCTGCGTATGCAGACAAACTTAAGCCATATCACACAGTATCTGGATAACAACATTTCCGATGCCAACGCTTGGCTTGACGTAACCGAGACTGCATTAAACAACATGAAGAAAGTTCTGACGGATATCCGTACCCAGTGTGTCAACGGATCAACCGATACACTGACCGCGGATGACCGCCGTACGATCCTGAAGTCGCTGCAGGCGATGAGCGATCAGGTCTACAGTGAGGGCAATGCGGACTACGCGGGACGCACTGTATTTACGGGATATCGTACCTCTTCCCAGCTGACCTTTAAGACGGACGAGAAGGATACGACATACAATATTGACCAGAAATTTACCTATCAGGATCTGCAGGAACACCGCTACTATTTCGGCGAGACGGATGTCCCGGCCGATGCGAAGACCGCATGTACGACAGAGATCGGCACACATACATATAGCAGACTGCGCCTGGCATATGACGGCATTGATTCACTGAATTCTTTTTCTTATACGGAAAAAGGAACTACGGTCGACAAGGAATTTGTTTCCTATGATGATGTCTTGAATGGAGCTAGTCCAGACGGCAAGATTGTGGTGTACGAGAATGAAGAACAGTGGCGTCAGGCGACCGCAAACGGAGAAGATGCTTTAACCCTTGACGACAAAGATATGATCTTCTTAAAAGACACCGGAGAACTTGTGTTAGGCAAAGAAATCGCACATACGATGTCACAGAATAAGGCATCCTTTGCGATGTCTTACACCAAGACAGGCTTTGAAGCGGGGGAAGCAAGACCGGAGTACTATTACGATTGCACCATGAAGACCCCGGATATGGACGAGGCAGAGGTTTATACGAAGGAGAACCAGCAGATCTTATTCGAGATCTCAAGCGGCATCACACTTCCAGCAAATACACAGGCGAGCGAAGTATTTGATACGAGCATCGGACGTGATGTGACCGAGATGATCGACATCGTAAGCAAGGCAATCGATGCGAACGATAAGGTTGATAAGATCAAGGCAATGATGGAGCGTGATTCCTACGCGGATGCGGATTCGCAGAAGGTGCTTCAGACGTATCTTGATGCGGCACAAAAAGAAGCGGATTATGCAAACGATAATCTGAAGAAAACCTACAAGCAGTACATCACGAATTTTGATAACTATTTAAATGATGTCAATGATGCGATCACAAACATTGGTAGTTTGCAGAACCGTCTGGATCTGACGCAGACCCGTGTCGAGAACCAGAAGACCACCGTTGAGGAGCTGAAGTCCAGCAATGATGACCGTGAGATTTCGGATATCATTATCGACTATTCCGCATCTTACAATGCATATACTTCCAGCCTGACCGCAGCAGCAAAGGTTGGAAAGCAGACATTGCTTGATTATTTGTAAAAAATTGAAAGCCGGGGGCAAAGCCGCGGAGCAGCGGGTCAGGACAATCCGGCTTTGAGTTTTCATAAATTCATCGCGGAGCGAGAGGAGAAAAGACCATGAAGGCAAAAACAAGAATTTTCGGCGAGATCGAAATCGCAGATGACAAGATCATAACCCTGGAAAAAGGAATGATCGGATTCCCGGACCTGAACCGGTTCGCATTAATTTTCGACGAGGAGAAGCAGAAGAAGCATAATTCCATCATGTGGCTGCAGTCCATGGATGACACGGATATCGCTTTTCCGGTTATGGAGCCACTGGCAGTCAGAGAGGACTACAAACCAAACGTAAACGAGGCGATGATTGCGCCGCTCGGACAACTGAATGAAGAGAACACCTATATCCTCGTAACGGTAACCGTCCCAAAGAAGGTGGAGGATTTTTCCGTGAATCTGAAAGCACCGCTCATCATCAACATGGACACCCACAAAGGCGTCCAGCTTATCGTTGAGGATGATTATCCGGTAAAATACAAAGTATATCAGATTTTAAAAGAAAAGGCAGGTGAATAGATATGTTGGCATTGACAAGAAAGAAAGGCGAAGCCCTTGTAATCAACAACAATATCGAGATCACCGTGCTTGAAATCCGCGGCGACCAGATCAAGATCGGCATCTCGGCTCCGAAGGACGTGCCGGTATACCGCAAGGAAGTATATTTACAGATCCAGCAGGAGAACCAGGCGGCTCTCAGCATCGACGGACTGGACGCTTTAAAAAATATTATGGGATAAAATGCATCGGAGGGTTAACTTTTAGAGGAATCCCTCCGATATTTCTTCTAGGATAAAAGGATCAGGTTCAACATAGTAAGTTACATGAATGAAAACAGGAGGTCATCATCATGGAAATTGAAGCAATCAAAGGTGCAGCAATGACATATCAGGGAAGTGCGTCAACTGCAGAAACAAGAGAAGAAGCAAGATCAAAAGTTGAACAGACAGAGAATGCCGGTATCTCAAACAATATTGCGAAGGCAACGGTTGCATTAGATACCAAACAGACAAGCGGCGAAGAAACCGGCAGCAATACCCAGCAGCAGGATCAGGACAAGCAGAATGCCCAGATCAAGAAGGCTGTGGAGGATATCAATAAGAAGGCAGTCAATTCGGAAGCAATCTTTGGTATCCACGAGGCAACGAACCGTGTGACCATCAAGATTGTAGATAAGGACACCAAGAAAGTCATCAAGGAACTCCCACCGGAGAAGACTCTGGACATGATCGCCAAAGTCTGGGAGATGGCAGGACTTATGGTAGACGAGAAGAGATAATAAAGTTAGTAGAGATCGTGGCAAGAAGAATTAGGAGGGAACCCCTATGGCAATGAGAGTATCGGGTATCAATTCCGGACTGGACACGGATGCGATTGTTCAGGAACTGGTATCAGCATATAGCCAGAAGACAGAGAAATATACAAAAGAACAGACTAAATTAGGCTGGAAACAGGAGATCTGGAAGAATTTAAATACAAAGGTGTACAGCCTGTACAACAGCGTGGGTAAGCTTCGTTATTCCAGTGCGTACAGCATGAAGAAGACAACTGTTTCCGACACGACAAAAGCGACGGTTACGGCAAGTGGAGATGCTGTCAACGGGACACAGAAGCTTCATGTACTGTCGACCGCACAGTCCGGTTATCTGACCGGCGGCAAACTGGCGCTCCGCAAGGAAGTGACCAATGCGGACGGTACAATGTCACTTGAGAAGACGGACGGCAGAGATGAGGATGGCAACATTATCAAGATTACATCCGGGACAAAGCTGAGTGCGCTTGGCTATACAGACGGCAAAGATACAACTTTAGATGTCCATACGACCAACGAAAAGGGCGAGGCTGTCACGCAAAAGATCACACTCGGCAAAGACAGCACGATCCAGGATGTTGTCAGTGCCCTTCGTGAGAATGGCTTGAACGCAAGCTTTGACGAGAATAATGGGCGCCTTTTTGTCAGCTCCAAAGATACCGGAAAGGCAGCGGACTTTACCATCAGTGCATCAACCACAAAGAAGATTCCAAAGACGGATGATGACGGTAATCTGGTAAAAGACAAAGACGGCTACGTTGTTATGGAAGAAATCGAGATGTCCGACGATGAGAGCGCATCATCGAAGAAACTGCTCGGCTTACTTGGTCTTGATACAGTGAATAATACCTATGACAATCAGGCTGTGAAAATTGATGGACGCGATGCAGTCATCTCATTAAACGGCGTAAAGTATACCAATACGACCAATGATTTCGCAATCAATGGATTGAATGTATCAGTTACCGGTGTGACCGATGATGTGACGGATCCGGAGAATGTTGATCTGTCAACACTCGATGACAGTACCGCAATCACAATTACGACGACAACGGACTCACAGGGAATCTATGATAAGGTTAAAGATTTTCTGACAGAGTACAATAATATCATCAATGAGATCACGAAACTGTATAATGCGGATTCTGCAGGTAGTTACGAGCCACTGACGGATGACGAAAAGGACAAGATGTCTGACACGGAGATCGAAAAGTGGGAGACGAAGATTAAGGATTCCCTTCTCCGCAGGGATACCTCGCTTGGAACTATCATGAATTCTATGATGACGGCGATGTCCAGCCCGATTACGATCGATGGAAAGGATTACTCGCTTTCAAGCTTCGGCATCCGGACACTCGGATATCTGAATGCGGCAAAGAATGAGCAGAATGCCTATCACATTGACGGTGATGAGGATGATGAGAATACATCCGGAAACAAGGACAAGCTGATGGATGCCATCACAAAGAATCCGGATACCGTGATTGATTTCATGAAGCAGCTCAGTACGAATCTGTACAAAGCGATGGATCAGCAGATGCAGTCCAGCAGTCTGCGTTCCCGTTATAAAATCTACAATGATAAGGAATTGGATAAGGAGTATTCCAACCTTACCAAGACCATCAAACAGTGGGAAAGCAAAGTGTCCGATAAGGAAGATTATTACTATAAGAAATTCTCGAACATGGAAACCGCTATGTCTAAGTTACAAAGCCAGACCAGCTCTCTGAGTTCCATGCTTGGAAGCAGTTAAAAGCTGACTTCATTAGATGAAAAAGAAGTTAAGGGGAGGAGTTGCGATGATTCAGAATCAGGGCTACGCAGCATACAACAACAGCAAAATACTTACGGCCTCACCGGCAGAATTGACATTGATGCTTTATGATGGAGCAATCAAGTTCACGAATATCGCAATTATGGCGATCGAGAAGAACGATATCCAGAAAGCACACACCAATATTATTAAAACGGAGCGTATCATCATCGAATTCCAGTCCACTCTGGATGAGAAATATCCGGTATCCAAGGACTTTAATGCCGTGTATTCTTATCTGATCCGCAGGCTTCGTGAGGCAAATATCAAGAAAGATGCGGAGATCCTCGAAGAAGTATTAAAGCATCTTCGTACCATGCGCGACACATGGAAGGAAGTTATGGCAAAGACTGCCAACGGAACCAATGTAGCGGTATCATAACAGGGGGAACTATGGCAGATACATATTTAGCAATTATGCTCCAAAGCCTCAGGAAGAAAGAAAAAGTTCTCGATGAGATCATCCGCCTGAATGATCTGCAGAAAAAGGAGCTTACGGAACTTTCGACTCCGGTTGATGATTTCGATCAGACCGTGGAGGATAAGAGTGCCTGTATCGACCAGCTGAATCAGCTGGACAGCGGATTCGAGAAACTTTATGCACAGGTGGAAGAAGAACTGCAAGGAAACAAGGAGCAGTATGCGGACATCATCAGAGAAATGCAGCAGCGTATCCGCAGCATTACGGACAAAAGCATCATGATCCAGGCGCAGGAAGCGCGCAATAAGGATCTGATGATGCAGAAGTTTACAACCGTAAAAAAACACGCCAGGGATGTGCGTGCAAACAGTAAGGCGATTACCGGATATTATAAGACAATGACTCATCCGGGGTATATGGAATCAAGATATATGGACGGTAAGAAGTAGCCTTATACATCATATGGTAGCAGGAAGAAAATTTCAATTTTCTTCTTATTTTGCTATAAAGTATCGGAGATTTCCTCCGATATAAAAAGTAAGTAAACAAAGAGTTGTCTTTGATTACGGTACCGTAATCGAAATCTCGACGGAGCGTACGGCCGGAAGGATGGACATTACAAACTAAACAACGAACCGCAAGGACGCGGGGGACAAAGATTCAAGGAGGAATTATTATGGTAGTACAACACAACATGCAGGCGATGAACGCCAACAGAATGCTCAATGTAACAACATCTCAGCAGTCCAAAGCAACAGAGAAGTTATCTTCCGGTTACAAGATCAACCGTGCAGCAGATGATGCAGCAGGACTTTCCATTTCTGAGAAGATGCGTAAGCAGATCAAAGGTCTTGATCAGGCTTCTACAAACGCTCAGGATGGTATTTCTGCAGTGCAGACAGCAGAAGGTGCCCTTACTGAAGTACATTCTATGTTACAGCGTATGAACGAGCTTGCTACTCAGGCAGCTAACGGAACCAACAGTGAGTCTGATCGTCAGTCTATTCAGGACGAGATCAATCAGTTAACAACTGAGATTGACCGTGTTGCTGAAACAACCAAGTTCAATGAGACTTACCTGTTAAAGGGTAATGGAAAGACATCTACTGTTAAGATTGCTGCACAGGATGCCGGTATCACGGGATCTCTTACCGGTGTTGGAACTGGTACAGCTGTATTCAAGATGGCTGCACTTAAGTTCGGTGATACAATCACCATCGGTTCTAAGGGATATACCATTGGTACTACAATTGCGGATATTAGAAATGTCATTACATCTGGTAAGCTGGCAGATAGTACACAGGTTGTCAAGAACGCAGTTGGTGAAGGAAGTATTGTTACCATCAATGGTACAGAGTACACCGTTGTAACAGATTCTAAGGATGTAGATTCAACTGAGAACAAGCTTATGGCTACGCAGATTGCAGCTTTAGTACAGGATGGTGATAAGGTTATCGTTGGAACACAGACGATGGTTGCTATGACAGAAAGTGATACAACCGGAAAAGTTGATGGTATTGGCGATAACGATGCATCTGTTATCTCTGCAAACAAGGCATACAGCCTGATCGCAGATGAACTTCGTAAGGCTTCTTCTATCGGTGCCGATGCAGGTAGCGAAGCAAAGGTTGCAAAGGATGCAGAGCTGAAGATGAAAGATGCGAATAGTCAGGATGCGTCAGTTGCGAAGGCTAACTGGAAAGATGCTGGACAGTATGCTTCTAACAACACGCAGGTTACCTTTATCATCAATGAGGGATCTGTAAAGAAGAATCAGGGCTTACAGATGGGTCTCCACGTAGGTGCTGATGCCGATGAGACAAACAAGATTTCCTTCACCATCGACACAATGAACTCTGCAGGACTTGGCGTACAGGGACTGAACCTTGTTGATAAGACAGGTGCTAAGGCTACATACGCGATCGATGCAATCAGCGATGCAATCGCTAAGGTTTCTGCTCAGAGATCTGCACTCGGTGCTGTTCAGAACAGACTTGAGCATACAATTAACAACTTGGACAACGTAGTTGAGAATACTACAAGTGCTGAATCACAGATTCGTGATACTGATATGGCTGAGACAATGGTTGAGTACAGCAAGAACAACATTCTTGCTCAGGCCGGCCAGTCAATGCTCGCTCAGGCGAACCAGTCAAATCAGGGTGTACTGTCCTTACTTGGTTAATTGTTGTTTGCTATTCATTGCTATACTACTATTACAAAACTGGCGACGGGTTGCTCCCGCCGCCTTTTTTGCTGCATATAAATAAAATGTCAATATGTTTTTTGATAAAAATGAAAAAAATTATTTTTGGGGGTTAAGTAATCCGTAGAAAGCCCGATATAAAGAGTAACCAAGTAAAAATGGTGTCCAGCAAACACCATTTATGACGCCCAGCAAGCGTTGTTTACCCGAGGCGTTCAGCAAGCGCCTATATTATCAAAACAAGTAACCAAGGACGTTACGTAGGATTCAAGGAGGAAACAAATAATGGTAGTACAGCACAACATGCAGGCGATGAACGCCAACAGAATGTTAAACATCACAACTTCATCTCAGTCAAAGGCAACAGAGAAGTTATCATCCGGTTACAAGATCAACCGTGCAGCAGATGATGCAGCAGGACTTTCCATTTCGGAGAAGATGCGCAAGCAGATCAAAGGATTGGATCAGGCATCTACCAATGCACAGGATGGTATCTCCGCAGTACAGACAGCAGAAGGTGCTTTAACAGAAGTACATTCTATGTTACAGCGTATGAACGAACTTGCTACACAGGCTGCCAACGGAACAAACAGTGAGAGCGATCGTCAGGCAATCCAGAATGAGATCGCTCAGCTTACAACAGAAATCGATCGTGTTGCTGAGACAACAAAGTTCAATGAGACATATCTGTTGAAAGGTAACGGAAAGACAACAACCAATGTCATCTCTGCAAAGGATGCTGGTATTATTGGTTCCTTAACCGGTGTCGGAACCGGAACCGGTGTATTTAAGATGGATGCACTGAAATTCGGTTCTACGATTACCATCGGTTCAAAGGGATACACGATTGGAACTACGATTTCGGATATTCGAGAAGCAATTACAGACGGAAAATTCGTTTCAACTAAACCGGGGGCAGGAAGCATTATTCAGATTAACGGAACAGAATATACAATTGCTAAGGATAAGGCTTCGGTTGATACTGCCGAGAATGTGCTTCTTGCTACACAGATCGCATCGTTAGTTAAGGACGGTGATAAGGTTATCGTTGGAACACAGACGATGGTTGCGATGACTGAGAATGCTACAACCGGAAAAGTTGATGGTGTCGGCGATAATGACGCGTCGGTTATTTCCGCAAAGAAGGCATATTCGTTAATTGCAGACGAACTTCGTAAGGCATCTTCCATCGGAACCGATGCAGGTCATGAGGCAAAAGTAACAAAGACGACTGCAACCGTTGGCGGAACCGGAACAGTTAATGCGAATTGGAAGACCGGCACACAGTACGCTAACGACAATACACAGATTACCTTCATTATCTCAGAGGGTACCGTTCAGAGCACACAGGGACTTCAGATGGGACTTCATGTAGGTGCTGATGCGGATGAAACGAACAAGATTACATTTACGATCGATAGCATGACTGCCGCAGGTCTTGGAGTTAAGGGACTGAATCTTGTTGACACAACCGGTGCGAAAGCTACTTACGCAATTGATACGATCGCAGAGGCAATCTCCAAGGTATCCGCACAGAGATCAAGTCTCGGTGCTATCCAGAACAGACTTGAGCATACGATCAACAACCTGGATAACGTTGTAGAGAATACAACATCTGCTGAGTCACAGATCCGTGATACCGATATGGCAGAAGAAATGGTTGAGTACAGCAAGAACAACATTCTTGCTCAGGCAGGTCAGTCAATGCTTGCACAGGCCAACCAGGCAACACAGGGTGTACTGTCATTATTACAGTAATTTTCTAGGAATTCATAAAGGAAGAGGGAAATGCTTCGAATGTTTCACTCTTCCTTTTTTTATTACAGGGACGGATTATATATGGAGCATGGACGGCCACTATTATCAATTTCATTATTGGCGTCAAACCGGATCGGAACAATTCGAAGATGCCTGGACTCCTTGCTTCCAATCATGGAACATTTGCCGTGCGAATTGATTGTTGTGGATACAAGTACACAACCGGAAGTGAGAGAACTCTTATGGGAGTACACAGATCGTGTTATTCCCTTTTTGTGGTGTAATGATTTCTCCAAGGCAAGAAATTGCGGACTTTCCGAGGCAAGAGGCGAGTGGTTTCTGTATATTGATGATGATGAATGGTTTGAAGATGCAGATGAAATCATTCGCTTTTTTAACAGCGGGGAATATCATGATTACGGATATGCAAATTATGTGCAGCGTAACTTTTTCGATCCGGAATATCTGACCTATACCGATAACTGGGTATCGAGAATGGTGCGTTTGAACGATGAAGTGCGTTTCCGAAGCAAGATTCATGAATACCTTGATCCGGTATATGGAAAAGGAAAAAATATTAAAGCAATCGCCAATCATACAGGCTATATTTATACGACAGAGAAGGAACGGAGAAAGCGATACGAAAGAAATGTGCCTCTGTTAAAAGAAATGATGGCGGAAGAACCGGATCAGCTGCGTTGGGCGATCCAGTTGGTACAGGAATATTATTCGGCAGAAGAGTGGAAAGAACTGGAACGGTTCTGTAGAGTGGCTTTACAAAATGAAAATTATAGGAAACAACCGGTTATGAAGCGGCTGGCGGCCACCTTCTATGCAGGCCTGGTGGAGTCTGTATTGGAACAGAATTGCGCGGATGAAGCGTTGGATGAGGTGCGGAAGGCTTTGGCAAGTGATGATTGCAGTCCGTTAGGCAAAGCCTATCTGATGCTGCAGGAAGCAATCGGTTCTGCGGAAAAAAAGGCGTGGAATGAAGCAAAGGCATGCATTGAGAAGTATTTTGCGCTGGAAAAAGAGATCACTGAAGACGAAGAACAATATGCAATCTGGCAGGAAGCGCTCATTGTTGACAGTACTTATGATATGATCAATAAAAAGAAAGCGTATCTGGTTCTGCTTCTGTGTAATCTGGCACAGGATAATGAAGCAGAGGTAATACGCCTGTTCCTGAAACTGGAATGGAATCAAAGTGTGGTATATGCATATCCGCGCCTGATGCCGATTCTGTTGGAGTTGTTGGTGGAACACGCAAAAGGGACTTCTGCGGAAACGATATGGAGAAGTATTTGGGATCATAAGCAGCTCTGTGATATGATGATAGAAGAAAGCCGGAAATATTGGGAACGGATTGCTATTACAAAAAGAACGTTTTTACGGGAAAATTATCATGAGCAAGTGATGATATTATTATCCCGGTATTATAAGCCGGAGATATTGAACGGATATACATTGTGTCTTCCGGATATAGCGCAGAGGGCGCTCGGATTAATTGATGAAATTGAGAGAGGAAAAGAATGATGGCAAAATGTAAATTGACAATTTCAATGCTGGTATGCGGAAGAGACACTACCATTCGCTGTCTGGATTCCCTTGTTCCGATTCTGGAAGGCCTCGATTCGGAACTGATCCTGGTTGATACGGGATGTCCGGCGGAACTTCGGGCGCAACTCACAAAGTACACGGATCAGATTATTCCTTTTACATGGTGCGATGATTTTGCTGCAGCACGTAATGTGGGAATGAAAGCAGCACACGGAGAATGGTTTCTGTACATCGACGATGATGAATGGTTTGAAAATCCCGAGGCACTGATTCAGTTTTTCAAGAGCGGACAGTACAGAAAATACGGTTGCGTCAATTATATCCAGAGAAATTATTATGACGAAGATTTTATTCATTATGATGATTTCTGGGCAAGCCGCATGATCAAGCTGGATGCGGACACATGCTTTCACAGTAAGATTCATGAATACATGGCACCGATACGCGGCGAGGCATTCAATCTGGAATTGATTGCAAACCATACCGGATATATTTTCCAGACACCGGAAGCAAAGCGGAAACATTTTGACAGAAATGCACCACTGCTTCTGGAAATGATTAAAGAAGAGCCTGAGCGTCTTCGCTGGCGTGTACAGTTGATGCAGGAATACCGATCCATCAAGGATTATCAGGAAATGTACCGATTTGGCGAGGAAAGCTTAGCGTTTACCGAGGATCGAAACAATGAGAGGGATAATTGGGACATCGGAACCTTTTATGCCGGAGCCGCAGAAGGAAAGTTCTTTTTAGGTGAATTTGAGGATAGTTTACAGATGGCGGAGCGTGGATTAAAGGATCCGCGTATGAACGAGATGTGCCACGCTTATATGTATCTTTGTAAGGCTACCGTCTACTTTGATATGGGAAAGTGGAGCGAGGCGGAGGACAGTATTCACCGATACTTTAAAATTAAAAAGGCGTTATCGAAGAATAAAATACGATTTGCCAATCAGAAAAGTTCTCTCTTGGTCGGAGAGGCGTTTGATGTTTTCCCACAGCAGAGAGCGTATTCGATTCTGTGTGCCTGTGAACTGAAACGAAAAGATGCAGGCAAGCTTAAGAAATATGTTGCACAGATGGGGTGGGATAAGAACCGGGTATATTTGTTTGACGGATTCTTGAAAGCTGTGGCGGAAGCGATGGCAACATTGCCGACGACAAAGGAATTTATCGAAGTGGCCCAACTGGCTTGGAACAATCCCGTGGTACAGCCAAAATTCTTTATTGAAATACAGGCTTGGGAAGAGAAGGATCAAAAGAAATACGAGCGGTTATTACGAATTGTAGCGCAACTGGAGGGATCACAGTGGTACCTGCATTATGCAAGAATTCTTGTTGCAGACATGGATGGGAATGCGGAAATCCTGCCGGAAGAATTTCAGAAGTTTTTGCAGAGTACTTCGAATATATTTTTGACCCCGGAAAATATATCCGCAATTATGAATAAACATGGAATTGCGACAGAGCCGTATTATCTGGCAATCCCATATGATAAGTGGTGCAAGGATTTAATCCGTTATCTGTCCAATGCGGAGTATTCCGATATGATCCTGAAGAAGTTGGAATTTGAGACAATGCGAACCGAACAGAATGTCCGTTATGCGTACTTTGATACGTGTATGGCAGAGGTTGAGGTGTTACACAGCGTCGGGCAGGGATATGACAAAAAGAGAGAAGCGTTACAGTTCTTTGCAGATAAAGCGACCTCATTTCTTGACAAATACTATAAACAAGAGATCATTGAGGAAGAATTGGAACTTCTTCCAATCTATGGTCAGGTGGCATTTCGCGTCAGAGACGCGCTTGCGTTGGAAGCAACCGATATGAAGCGTGCATTGGAGATTTATCGTGAGATCGTCGTTGTGAATCCGGAATGGGCGGACGTGATGAAGTCTTACATGAATGCTTTGGGTGAGGAAGTCGTAAGGAAAGAGGATGCGGCCAAAGAAGAAATGGAAAGGCTGGAGCAAGGGGTACTTGAGGAGGTTCATAAGCTTGTACATAAGAAGCAATATGAAGATGCCCTCTCCGTGTTAAAGCAACTGAAACAGATGAAACCGAACGATCTGGATTTGGCAGAATTGACGCTTCGGATTCGATTAACAATGATAGAAAATGCATAGGAGAAAAAGATGGCAGATAAATTATTATCGATATCCCTTCTTGTTTCGGGAAGAGAAGATACAACGGAAAAATGTTTACGTTCTCTGAAAAGAATAAGGGACGAATTGAATACGGAGATCATTCTCGTCGATACCGGTTGCCCGGATACGTGGCAAAAGCCGTTGGAATCTTATGCAGATAAATTTGTCCCGTTTACATGGTGCAATGATTTTGCGAAGGCCCGTAATGCAGGACTTGCACTTGCAACAGGAGAATGGTTTCTGTTTCTGGATGATGATGAATGGTTTGAGGATGTGACGCCGATTATTGCATTCTTTCAGACAGGTGAATATAAGGAATATCAACAGGCAGTATATAAAGCCCGCAATTATTTACAATCAGACGGATCTTCTTATGTGGATGAGTGGGTAGCCCGTATGATGAAGCTGGAAGCGGATACGCATTTTGAGGGAAGTGTGCATGAGTCGCTCGTACCGGCAAGAGGAAGATGCAAGAAAATCGATGCATTTGTACATCACTATGGATATGCGTTTGCAAATGAAGAAGAGCGGTGTAAGCATCGGGAACGCAATGTACAGATATTAAAGAATCTCATCGAAACAGAGCCGAACAATATGAAATGGTATCTTCAGATTCTGCAGGAATATGCGGATCCAACGGTTGCAACAGAACTACGAACATATGCGTTATCAGCGATTGAATTGGTAAAAAATGTGGATGAACCGTTTGCAAATCAGTGCAGGGGCGCTTTTTATGTGGCGGCGCTTTTGGCGGATCTGTGGCTGGATCAACCGGATCAGGCATTGAACGATTGTGCGGTTTTCACACAGGATGGACGAAACACTTACGAGACGAACTACAGTCTTTATTATTATTGGATCAAGGCAATGATGCAAAAGAAAAAGACCGGTGATCTGACCTCGGACGAGGAAAACGAATTGCAGGAGAAATTAGCAGAGTGCGGCAATGCTTTTGTGGAGAATTGTAAGCTGCACGATGAGCAGGAGAAAAATGAACAGGAGCAGATCATTGAAGAAAGCATTCCATTTGTCAAAGATGTGAAGAAAGCGGATGAACTCATGCAGGATCTGCAGATGAAGCTGAAAAACAACGGAGAATTTCTCCTTATGGAGGACGAGTATTGGACTTATGGGAAAGCTCATATTCTTCCACTGGAACAGATGCTTCTGGAACTGCCGTTTTCTCAGTGGATGGCGCAGGTAATGGTGCTGGAATCCTATCACTCCGAAGAATTGTGGGATAAGATTCGTATGCATCTGATCGAATTACAGACACAGGAAAATATCCGTTATGATTATTTCCATGCGAAAGCGGTAAATGCTGTCATAACAACATGTGCAGCCGGCAAAAGTTATGAGGAATTAAAGCAGTACCTTTGGGAATATGCAACCTGCAATCTGAAATATGTGCAGTGGGTATATACCGATGAGGCTTTCACCGGTGAGATGGAAATGGTAGAGGAATCCTGTCGCGGCGCAGTGTGGATTCAGAGAGCGTTGGAATGTGCGGAAACCGATTGGAACAGCAGATTAGAGAATCTCAAGCAGGCCGCAATTGCGTGGCCGGCGCTGGGGAATACAGTAAAAGCGTTTGCGCAGCTGGTCGGTCAACAACAGGACAACATTGGAAAGCAGAAGGCTGAAAATGAGTTAGAGAAGATGGCTTCAGAAGTAAAGCAGCAGGTTCTTACATTAACGGAAAACGGAATGTACAAACAGGCACTGGAAATTGTAAAACAGTTGCGCCGGATGCTGCCGGATGATGAAGATTTTATTTATCTGGAAAGCGAATTGGAGAAACAGTTAAATTAATTTGGGAGAAAGTTATGCAACAGACGGTGAAGACAAAACAGAATATCGTTCTTTCCATTGCTTTGCTGGCTTCGGATCGCAAGGATACCATCGGGAAGTGCCTGGAGTCACTTGCAGCGATCCGGAAGTCTGTGCCTAGTGAACTGATCATTCTGGATACAGGCTGTTCACCGGAGGTTCGCAAGGTGCTGGAAGAATATGCGGATAAGATTGCGGATTTTACATGGTGTAATGATTTCTCAGAGGCCAGAAATGTAACACTTCGGATGGCAGAGGGGGAATGGTTTCTTTATCTGGATGATGATGAGTGGTTTTCCGATACAGAGGATCTGGTCGCTTTCTTTACAAGTGGAGAATATAAACATTATGCGAGCGCCAGTTATGTACAGAGAAACTACCTGGATATGCAGGGCTCACAATTTACGGATACCCGTGTCGGACGTATGGCGAAGAGAACACCACAGCTGGAATTTCGAAGCAAAATTCATGAATATCTTGCGCCGATAAGCGGCGATAACAAGAGTTTGTGTGCGAGAGTCGATCATTACGGATATGTATACGATACCGAGGAAAAGAAGCGGGCACATTTCGAGAGAAACTGGGTTCTTCTGGAGCAGATGATCATGGAAGAACCGATGGTACTTCGCTGGCGTCTGCAGCTGCTTCAGGAATATCGTACGATGGATGATTATGCCAGGATGGAAGAATTGGGAAGCGCGGGAATTCGCATGATTCGTGAAAATAGTGCCGGAACATGGAAAGAAATGGAGCTTACATTATACACGGGAAGTTTTTATGCAGCTCAGATTCTGGCCTATATGGGACAAGAGGACTATCTTCACGCATATACATTATGTGAGACGGCGAAAAAGGAGAAATATAGTACACGGTTGTTTCGGGCGTTTCTGGAGGAGATGCTTGCTAAAGCATTGTTTTATATTGGATTGCGCAAACAGACATTGGAAGAAGGCGTTGAGTTTTTCCGGCAATCAGAACAGAATGCATTCGCGTATCTGCAGGAATATGCATATTTTAGCGCGAATCCGCAGGAACTATACACTCTGCAGGTTGCTCCTTTTGTCGGGGAATGTTTTGACCTAGTCAAAATCAAAGAAATCTATTCCATTCTGATCTGTGATGGACTAAAATTAAAGAGTACAGACAATCTTGGCAAATATATTGAAAAGTTATGCTGGAATGAGCAGCATGTGTATGTTTTCGAAGAAATTGCCGATATATTGATAGAGGCAATGAATACTTTTGAGTATAATATGGCATCAGAGGATAAAGTATTTGGGATTTTTTCCAAAACGATTCGTATTATGCATGGACATAACGCGCTATGGGAATATTTCTGTGGAAAAATACAAGATCTGGAACGGCAAGATCACGATGTGCAGCAGATTCTGCAGCTTATTGTTGCTGCAATACCGCAGGAGCCGTGTGACGCGGCGGGAAAACCTAAGAATGCAGGTGAAATGTCTCAGGAGATGCAGCAACTGGTAGCACAAATTGAGGAACAGATTCAGCTTTTGATCAAACAGGGATTGACGGAGCAGGCGAGAGAAATTATTGCACAGGTAAAGACAATGGTGCCTTGTGATACAGAATTGGAAGAACTGGAAAAACAATTAGAAAAGGAACAGTAGGGAAATTACTTTTCCATTAAGTGGAGATACAGGCGAATGAGCAAAGTTGTCAGAGAACGATTACAACAGACAATTCAATGCATGGAAGAAGCAACACAGGTGATAGAAAAAAAGTGTTCGAATTTACAGCAGGATAAAGAACCGGAAAAGCAGCTGCTTACGGAATTTCTGACAGAAGTGCAGGATCTTGCAATCGCGTTCGGAACACGAATTGAGCAATTGCGAGGGATTGGAACACGGACCGTTACCGAACTGGAAAGTTATTGTGAGTGTTTGTTTCATGTGAATGAGAGTATGGGTTCGTTGAAATTATCTGATACAATTGCGAATCTGGTCAAGCAGATGGAATGTGTCCGAAACGCATTTGAAAAAGACTTTCCAAATAAAAAAGAAATAGTGTTTCTGCCATATAAAGCGAGTATGTGGGATTCCCTGGAGAGTGTCTGGAAGGCAGCGGATGCAGACTCGGAATGCGAGGCGTATGTGATGCCGATTCCGTATTATGATAAGAATCCGGATGGTACATTCGGAACCTTTCACTACGAGGGAGAACAGTATCCGGATTATGTGCCGATTACAGACTATAAAGAGTATAACTTGGAAAAACGACATCCGGATAAGATTTATATTCATAATCCATATGATGACTGTAATTTTGTTACTACAGTTGATCCAGAGTATTATTCCAATAAATTACACATGTATACAGATGAATTGGTATATATTCCATATTTTGTCTTAGATGAGGTTGATTCGAGTAATAAGATTGCTGTAGACAGTGTAAAAAGTTATTGTATTACAAAAGGTGTCATGAACGCAGATAAAGTAATTGTTCAGTCAGAAAATATGCGACAGGTTTATATCAAAATTTTAGAAGGGGAAATGGGAAAAACGGATTATGCAGGTGTTAAGTGGACAGATAAAATCTTAGGGTTAGGATCGCCGAAATTTGATAAGGTATGTAATACTACAAGGGCAGATATAGAGATACCTGATGAGTGGATGAAGATTATACAAAAATCGGACGGAAGTTGGAAAAAAATCGTATTTTACAATACAGGATTATCATCTTTATTACATTATGATGAGCAGATGCTTAGAAAAATAAGGAATGTATTTAAATTTTTTTACGAACAGCAAAATGATGTGGTATTACTTTGGCGCCCTCACCCGTTAATTGAAAGCACATTAGTTTCAATGCGCCCACATTTATATGATGAATATGAAAAAATAAAGAAAACATATCAGGAGGAAAACTGGGGGATTTATGACGATTCTCCAGATGTGGATCGAGCAATTGTGTTGAGTGATGCATATTATGGCGATAAAAGTAGCGTTGTAGAACTATATATGAAAACTGGGAAGCCTATTATGATGCAAAATGTTTATTGGATGGAGGAAAGAACTGTATTGTAAATACGGGGGAAGGGAAAGATATTTTTAATATTAGAAAAATAGATGGAAAGAGAATTAATAAGATATATACCGAGTGCAAGTGCAGTGGTTGGAGATAATATATATTTTACTGACTTGTATACAAACGCATTATTCAGATTTAATATGAAAGAGAAAAGATCCATATGTGTAGCTCAATTTGATGATGAACCATGTCGTAAAAAGGAGTTATATACGGATATTGTGGTAGGAAACGATGTCCTGTGCTGTGTGCCACATAGCGCGAAAACAATTGGATTATATTATTTAAATACAAAAACAACAGAAAGCATAAAATTACCAGAAGAATTGCAGAAAGAAGAGGTTACTTTTAAGTGTGGGTGCATATGTGGAGAAGAACTATTTTTATTTGGGTATAATGTAGAGGGGATTTGGCATGTAAATATAAAGGAGAAGTGTATAAGAAAATTTCTGTGCAATGTTGATTGCGATAATAGTGGTAAATTTTTTTTGGCATGTATGAATAGTGGTGAAAAAATATATGCTGTTTGTCGAGAAGAAAATGTTATATGGGAATTGAATATTTATGCTCCGTATATAAAAAAAATAACTTTAGATGAAAAGAAAAATTGGGGATTTGCTGGAATAGTAAGATGGGGGGAGTATCTACTTCTTAATTCGTGTAAAGAACATAATGTAAGCATATATAGTTTGATTGAAAATGCTATTGTGTATAAGCTAGATGTGGAAATGGCAAGTGAAGAGTGGCCGTTTGCAGGAGGAGTAGTCAATGATGAGGGTGTAGTTTATTTTCCAGTAGCAAAAGAGGACACTATATTAAGCATAGATATTAAAAATAAATGGGAAGAATTACAAAAAATTAGATTACAAAAAGTAAATGATACTATGTTGCCATGGGGAAATCCTGTAATTTGTGATGGTAAAGTGGTTATATGGAAATATCAATCAAACTTCTTGTTTATGTATGATTACAAATTGAATAAGTTTGAAACAGTAGATCTTATTTCTGAAACAACACCAAAGTTGAATGGACTATATTTAAGTGGAAGAGTTGTCCAGGAAGGGGAATATAGCTTGTTAGAATTTATAGAAAACTTGTTGTAGTGAAGTCAAAACGATTTGAGGGATAAGAAATGAATAAATATATCGAAAGAGGAGAAAAATTTTTAAAAAATTGTGTTTTTAATGGACTTGCACATTCTTGGAATGTTGAATCAAAGACATATGTAAAACCATATCCTGAAGTGACCGGATATGTAATTAAATATTTTTATGATAATAATAAAGATATTCCGAAAAATATTAGTGATGCGTCAGAGTTCTTACTAAAGAAACAAGATTACGTTAGGGGAGGTTTTCCTTCATTTGATAACGATAATATTTTATATGTTTTTGATACGGCTCAGATTTTAAATGGCTTTTGCTCCGTATATAAAAGAACACATGATGAGAGGTTTTTTGAAGCGGCTCAAAGGGCTGGAAAGTTTATTATTAATTCGCAGGAACTTAATGGTGCATTTAAACCAATTTATAATAAAAAAGTAGACGCATGGGTTATCAGAGATGAAACATATACAATGTGGAATGGTCCATATTCGGGTTTAATGTGTAAAGTTGTAGAAAGTCTTTTGAGTTTATATGAAATTACGCAGGATAAGATGTATAGGGAATCAGCAAAATTAGCAGTTTCATTTTATGAAAATGCAAAATTTATAGAATATACGCATCCTTTAGCGTATTGGATGGAAGGGCTGCTTGCAGTCAATAAGCAAGATACATTAAAAAAAATAATTGAAACAAATATTATTGAAAGAATCTGTGATAATGGATATATTTCTTATACTCAGTCATTACCATATGCGTATGTATCAGGAACCATGCAGTTAGGAATTATTTTGTATAAAACTGGTTACTTAGAATATGCAAAGAAAATAAGAAACTATGGAAGAGTGGTACAGTCAAATAATGAAGCCGGGGGATTATTTCAATATGCGGATTCAAGTGGAAACTTGGATAGACATATTCATGTAGAAATGAATTCTTGGGGTACAAAATATTTTTGTGAATTAGAAAAACTTTTAGAGGGAAAATAGCATGATTAATCCAACGAATCGATATAAAAAAATATTTGGAAATTATTGGAGAAGCGTGGATCAGAAAATAGCAGACTTGATTTTGAAGCATTTAGATGTTGAAACAGAGAGCGCTTATGAAGTGGGGTTTGGATCTGGACATTATATGGCTTTTTTGAAGGACATTGGAGTAAACGTGTCGGGGACGGAAATTAGAAAAAAAGCATATCAAGATGTAGTGAACAAATTTAAAAATGTATATGGTGATATAGAATTGAATAATTACGATATTATGGAGGAATGTAAATTTCATGATATGGCTTATTCGACGGGATTAATTCAGTGCTTAAAACCTAAAGAAAGAGAAGTGCTGATTTCTCATATCGCGGATATTTCAGATAAAGTCGTATATGTAGTGCCTGTTATTCAAAAGATGAGAAATATAGGCTCAGAGACAGACGTTGCTGTTGATGGATGCGAAGAGTATGAGACAGGTATAATAGCATATCAATTAAGCAAAAAATATGCGTACGTAGAGACAGGATTTTGGAATAGAGATGAAATTGAATTAACGGATGATTTTCAGTGGTTTTATTGTGATAATAAAAGAATAAAATTGGGGTGACAAAATGAAAAAGAAAATAGGTGTTTGGGGATGGTGGCAAGGTAATAATTTGGGAGATAATTGGATACGACACATATTAGAAAGCTATTTCCCTGATGCGGAGTTTGTACCGACAAGCGAGACAAATTTTAGCGAGTACAATTATATAGTGTGTGGTGGGGGTGGTCTATTTATTTACGATGTGATATCACCATTTGATCAGATTGACATAAATGTTCCATTTGGAATTATAGGAATGGGGGCTGAGTTTGAACATGAATCAAATTTGGCTAAAAGATTAGCCGATAAAGCAGATTTTTTTTATGTGAGAGATAAATATTCAATTGATTGTATGCATTTAGCAGAAGAAAATACTTCGTATGATGTGACGTTTCTAAAACCATTAGACATATTACCGAGAGAAAAAGTGGATTTAGATTCCGTATTCTTTGTTTGGAGAGATGGGCATGAATTGCTAAAAAATAGGAAATTTAATGCGTATATACAATATGAAGATACATATCAAGAGTGGGTCAAACGTATCGGATACAATTTTTCAACGATTAGAAAAAATGATTTTCAGTCAAATGAATATGATATATTGTCGTTAATGGAAAACAGTGGTTTTGTAATATCGGGAAGATATCATGGAATAGTAGCAGCAATTCAGAGAGGTATACCATTTGTTGCAATTGATATATGCCCTAAAATACGGGCTTTGTTGCAAGAGTGTGGTTTGGAGGAGTATTGTGTAAAAATTTCTGAGATTGATAAGATAGACGATTTGATTCAGAAGGCAAAAGATAATATAGAGAGTATAAGGGAAAGAGAGATAAAGTATACAGAAAACGCTAATAAGATTTTGAAAATACAAATGGAAAACATTAAATATTGTATTGCAAAGGCGCTGATGCCCTTGAAAGTAATTTATTATGGCTCCTATTGGATGGGGGAGAATGATGTCGTAAAGGTTATGGCTGATGATTTAAAAAAAGAATGTGAGGCAATAATAATTGACCTGAAGGCGTATTCGGAAATGCCAGATCAAAGAATAAAGAGTATAGAGCCAACACCAAATGGAACTGTTTGTATTTTAGATTCAGAAAAAGTTATTCAAGATATTCAAAAATATAATCCAGATGCAATAATTTTGAATTCTGGAGGGCTGTGTGTAGAAAAAAAGTTGCGCAATGTATTAAACAACCAAAAGATAGATCTTATAGGAATCTCTTTGTCTGATCCTGATGTATATCCTTATAATGGAGCAAAATATGCTGCCGATTTTTCGTTATTTTATACTAATTCAAAATATTCTTATTTTAATCAATACAAAAGAGAAGATGTGAACATTAAGTTACTTCCATTTGCGGCATCCGTTTCACACCATTATTATATGCCCGAAGTGCATAAAAAATATGATTTGGTGATTGTAGGACATGCTAGATCGGAAAGACGGAAAACTGTATCAAAGTTAACTGAAATTTGTAATGTTGGATTATATGGAGATGGTTGGAAGAATGGATTAGGTTTGGTTAGCGGGGAAAAACAGGTGGCTGCAATTAATTCGGGAAAGATGTATTTAAGTTTTTCGCGAACTATGGCTGGGTTTGAGAATGTTAAAGTTGGTTTATTTGAGGCTATGGCATGTAATCAGTTTGTAATTACATCATATATGGAAGAATTAGAGGATTATTTCAAAATAGGGGAAGAGCTTGTGTGTTATAAAAATGAAGATGAGTTAATTGAGCTTGTTCAATATTATTTAGCACATGAAGCAGAAAGAGAAAAAATTAGAAAAGCTGGTTATGAACATTTTTTGAGGGAACATAAGTATCAGGATCGTTGGAAGCGGGTTTTGAAAGATATTTATATTCTAAAGGGGTTGAATTAAATGAATATTATAAACTTTGAAAAATATTTTTATACATGGTTGGAAGGAATTTCAAATGAAATCAAATTTTGGGATAATCTATTTGAATCAAAAGGAAAAAGAGGAGGAAATACTCAGATATTTGAGTATAGAATGAATCCGAATTGCCCGTTTTGTTTATGGGATGATTTGGAAAACGCTAATAGTAAAATTTTAGATGTTGGAAGTGGACCATATTCAAATTTAGGTTTTGTACATGGCGAAGAAAAATTGGATATTACACTGATTGACCCGTTGGCGTATGCATATAATCAGTTAGAAGAAAGATATGGATATTGTTTTCCGATAAAACCTAAAACCGGTATTGTAGAATGTTTGGGAATGATGCTACCGAATAATTATTATGATATAGTACATATGTCAAACGCCTTAGATCATTGTTTTGATCCTTTAGAGGGCATATATCAACTATTAACAGTTGTAAAAGTTGGTGGAAAGATTATTTTAAGACACAACGACAATGAGGCGGAGCATGAAAAATATACAGGATTTCATCAATGGAATTTAACAATTGTAAATGGGGAGTTTCAAATATGGCGAAAAGGAGTTCGACCAATAAATGTACAAAATATAATAAAAGAAGTAGCGGAAGTAGAAATTGCAGAGGTGTGTGAAGAAAAATTATTTGATGATGTGTGGAAATACAATAAGATAATAATTAGAAAAACACACGAATTTGATTCAAAATTTAAGTACGCTGGAAAAGTAATGGAGTTGCTATTAAATACCGTTAATAAACTTGAACTGGAAAAGAGAGATTTAAAATTATGAAAATTATATCAATTTTTGGGACGCGACCAGAGGCAATAAAGATGGGACCTGTTATAAAAGAACTGGAAAAATATGATATAGTTGAAAGTGTCATTTGCTTAACTGGGCAACATCGAGAAATGTTGCAGCAGGTTCTGGAGGCATTTCATATAACTCCGGATTATAATTTGGACATTATGAAAGAAAAACAAGATTTATTTTCAATTACAATAGATATTTTGGAAAGGCTAAAGTCAGTTTTAGAAAAAGAGTGTCCTGATATAATACTTGTGCATGGAGATACTACAACATCCTTTGTCGCGGGACTTGCGGGGTTTTATATGAAAATTCCTGTTGGTCATGTTGAAGCGGGGCTTAGAACATACAATATCTGTTCGCCATATCCAGAGGAATTCAATCGACAAGCAATTGATATATTTTCGGATTTTTATTTTGCACCGACACAAGAGGCAAAAAGAAATTTAATTCAAGAGGGCAAAATTGAAAAGAATATTTATGTGACAGGAAATACTGTAATTGATGCATTAAAAAATACTATTGATGAAAAATATATAGATGAAAATTTGGAGTGGTCGAGGAATTCGAAGATGATTTTGTTGACCATGCATAGGCGTGAAAATCTTGGAATGCCAATGAGAAATGTATTTAAAGCGTGTAGACGTATTTTGAAGGAAAATAGAGAAGTAAAAATAATATTTCCTGTTCACAAAAATCCTGCAATTAGGAGAATGGTATTGGAGGAATTTGGGAAAACGGAAAATATTCGATTGATAGAACCTTTGGATGTTGTGGCTTTTCATAATTATATGAATAAAGCATATTTTGTGATGACAGATAGTGGGGGAGTACAAGAGGAGGCACCTTCGTTAGAGAAACCTGTTTTGGTATTACGAGATACGACCGAGCGCCCAGAAGGGGTAAAGGCGGGAGTCTTAAAAGTGATTGGAACACAGGAAGACAGGGTATATATGGAAGCAAAACGTCTTTTGGAGGATAAGGGGGAGTACGAAAGAATGAGCAAAGCTAATAATCCTTATGGAGATGGTAATGCAGCAAAGAGAATTGTTGATGTGTTATTAGAATGGTATGGAGGAAACAAATGAACGAATTAGAATACTATGAAATGCAACAACCCAATTTACTATATCCTAATGAACGTTATATTAATAGTGTAGAAAATAAAAATAAAGCGGACTTGTATAGAATGCAATTTGTTTTTGATGATATGCAGGATGTTAATAAAGCGGAGAATAAAATGTTAGATATAGGGTGTAATGATGGATTTTTTATGAGGCATTTCGACTGGAAATTCTCAAATTATTTGGGTGTTGATATGTTTTCGATTTCTGATTACTTAAAAACAAGTGATATTGGTAAATATACAAAACAAGGTAAAATAGAGTATTTGACTGGAATTTTTGAAAAAATGGAGTTGAAAGAAAAATTTGATTTCATTTTTGCGGGAGAAATAGTGGAGCATGTTATAGATGTTGATGTGTTTTTGAAGGCAGTTGATTCGGTATTGGGGGAAAATGGTCATGTTTGCTTAACAACACCTAATAATATAGGTGCACATCTGCCGGAACATTTTAGACAATATGATAAAATCACATTAAAGGATAAGTTGAGTCAGTATTTTGAGGTGGAAAAACTTGTGGAGCTTCCTGCAATAAATGATTCGTGGCCATTTTTGTATGCTAGGTGTAAGAAAGGTAATGTATAATGGTCTCATAAATTAAGACACTTTTTCGGACAGATTTTAATGAATCTGATATACTTAAACCAGTATGAGAGAAAGGATTCATTATCATGTCCAGACAAAGAAGAAATTTTAGTGCAAAATTTAAATCAGACCTTGTAATCGAGTTGCTAAAAGGAGAGAAAGATCTTAATACTCTTGCAACTGAAAATAACATCCAACCCAATCTGCTCCGCAACTGGAAAAAGGAATTCCTAAGCAATGCGGCTGTTGTGTTCGACGACAAGCGTGAGGAGAATCTCAAAGAAAAGCTTGCCGAAGAGCGAAAAGAGAAAGCGGAGTATGCCAAAAAGGTTGGTCAGTTAACTATGCAGGTTGACTGGCTCAAAAAAAAATCTGAAGAAGTTGTCGGACCTGACTACGAGAGTAAATTTAGTCCGAAACCTTTCGACGACTAAAGAATTGCCAGTTTCTACCGGTGCAAAGTTGCTTGGAATCAATCGTACCAGCGTATATTATAGCGGCATCCCCGTTTCAGAGGAAGAACTGGAATGCAAATCTATCATTGACCATCTGCATACGGATAATCCTACTTGGGGAGCCCGTCAGATGTCTGCGCAACTTAAACTGCGCGGATATCAGGTTGGACGCCGTAAAGCAGGCAGATATATGCGTGAAATGGATATTACACCGATTTATCCAAAGATGAATCTGTCTAAGCGCATGAAGCAGGCAAAAGTCTGTCCGTATCTGCTTCGTAATGCAGTCATGGACCGTCCCAATCAGGCATGGTCGATTGACATTACATACCTTCCAATGAAGCATGGCTTTCTTTACCTGACAGCCATTATCGACTGGTACAGCCGTTGTATCGTTGGCTGGGATGTTGATGATACTCTGGATACCACCATGGTCATCAACGCCTGTAAAAAAGCATTTAAAGTAGCTAAGCCGTTAATCATCAACTCGGATCAAGGAAGCCAGTTTACCAGTGACAAATACATCGAATTTATTCGAGATAATGGAATTCGGCAAAGCATGGATGGCAAAAGCCGATGGGCAGATAATATGATGATTGAACGCTGGTTTCGCAGTTTCAAGTATGAGGAAGCATACCTCACGGAGTATGCTAATCTCAAGGAAGCGAGAGAAGCCATTGGAAGGTATATCTACACCTATAACTTTGAAAGATGCCATCAGTCCATTGGGAACAAACGGCCTGCCGAGGTATACTATCCGGTAATGCTTCTGGATGCAGCCAGAGCAGCCGCATAATATAAAAATCCGGGAGATGCTTCACACATTTTCCATGTAACTCGTCAACATATCAGTTCATTATAAAAATATTAAATTTTTGTCTTGACAACTGAGCCATTATAGCCCATTGTGCTACATAATTTTTATACTATACTAGAACCATTCAAAGATTCACATTTTTATGGGTGTCATTTTTATGATGAATATATGGAACATATATTTTATCGAGACAAAATCTTCTATGAAGGAAATGATAGAAATTTTACGGATTCCCTTGTTTCAATCAATATGAATCAAAAGACAAAAAAAGAAGTAATAGCAAAATCTAAGCCATTGCAAGCCGATAGCAACTGGTTCCTAATGGATGGCAAGATATATTTTGCAAAGAAAAAAGGAAAGACAGTGAGTT